>CAVXCK010000002.1:0-396873 GCA_963760315.1 uncultured Chloroflexia bacterium | reverse complement strand
GCGATGGGCCTTGTTGGTTTTGAGGACCGTATAAGTTTCGCAAATCTTGCAGGGCTCGGTCCTGTTGAACAAAAACTCAAAGCATTTCCTGCCTCTTGCCTCGCCGAAAAGCTCGCGGAAGACGCGGTTGGCGAAGGGCATGTGATAATCCGGCGTTAAGAGGCACACGTAAGCCGGCAGTGTCTCCAGAACGTCATTGAGGCGCTCCCGTTCGGCCTTGACGGCCTCTTCAGCCCGCATTCGCTGTTCGGCCTCCTGTTGAAGAATGCCCACTGTGTGAATCAGCTCCGCGGTTCGCCCTTGTACCTTCTTCTCCAGTTCGCGTGCTTCTTGAAGGGCCCGGTTCGCCTTTCTTTCCTTGGTGACGTCCTCGGCCGTACAGGTTTACGTATCCCCCCCCCACCACCGGAGCCACCACGAAAGAGACAATGTGCTTGCCACACGTGACTTCCTTGACGATGTTTTGTCCGGAATCCAACGCGCGGGCAACCTGCTCGCTCCATGCCTTGGGGCGCTTCTTGACTCACGCCCCGGCCCCACTCTTCCAGCAGGCTTAAGCCCGGCTTGTTGCTGTACAATATCGTGCCGTCCGAAGCGATGCGTAATATGGGAGAAGGATTCTCAGAAGGAAACTTGGCCACCATTTCGAGCTGTTCGGCAGCGTGCTTGCGTTCGGTGATGTCGTGCACCATTCCCACTGAGCGGATGATCTTTCCGGAGTCATCACGGAAATGTTCACATTTTTCATGGACATAGCGAATTTCGCCGGTTGGTTTTTTCACCACCCGGTGCTCAATCTCATAACCATCCTTTCCTTCACGAATTGAGCCGGAATACGCCTCATCGACTGCGCCTCGGTCGTCCGGATGCACCCGCTCCAGAAACGCCTCATACGTGGTGCCGAACTCCTGCGGCTGCAACCCGAAGATCCGGTAAACCTCATCCGACCAGGACAATTGGTCATTCACCAAATCCAGTTCCCAACTGCCCAGGTGTGCTATCTCCTGCGAGCGGGCAAGCTGGTGCTCGCTCTGCCGCAACGCCGCCTCTGCCTGCTTTCGCTCGGTGATATCGGTTATGGCCGTGCGGCACAGGGTAAGGTTGCCCTCGGCGTCTGCCGCGGGGATACTTTCAAGCTGCGCCTCAAATTTCTGTCCGTCTTTCCCGACAAGGGTGATTTCACAAGTTTGTTTAAGGCCAGGCGTTAAAGCCGCCCGGTGATACAGATAAAACTTGTCCTGGCTTTCTTTGCTCACAAAAGAACTAAACGGCTTTTCAATCAATTTGATTCTTTCGACGCCCAGCATCTGACAGCCGGTGAGGTTGGCTTCGATAATATACCCCTTTTTGTCAAAGGTGAAATATCCTATGGGGGCAAAATCATACAGGTCCGTATATTTGCTCCGGCTGTCTTCGAGCTGCTTTTGCTGCCGTGCGCAATTCCTCGTTTTGCATCTCCAGATCGATTTGATGCACCTGAAGCTCGTGAATCGTCGCGGCAGCGTCCGCCTTGGACATCCGCTCCGGCTGCGCTGCCCCCCGTGGGAACCCGCGTTCGGCCTTCTTTCGCAGGTCTTTCAATCTGTTGGATACATCTTTCCCGGCGGCCCTGCGTTTTCTTGACCGTTTATCCTTCTTAGCGGCGGTCTTTTTGGCGGCCATACTCGTTTTCCCAAAGGTGAAAGCCGCTCGTCTGGCGGCTTAGCGATTACCCATGCTACCAAATCAATAGCGCATCGGCAAGGAAATTCACACCCTGGGGGGAAATCATTCGTCGGCGAGAGTGCGGGAACATGCTCATCTTCGTTTTGCACCGCAGCAGGCCGCGAAATCCGCGCGGCGTGGTGCCCTCCGCGTTCTGGGGACTCCCAGCGCCTCCCAAAATCACCGCTGTGGGCCGCTCCTTCCCGCCAGACGCGGTTCATCGTGACTTGTCTATTTAATGAACCGGATCGTCAATGGATAGCGGTAATGCTCGCCATTGTTGGCTTTGATCGCCGCAATCAGCAGGAAGACGACGTCCAAAATGTACACGGCAGGCAGCAAGCACAAAGCCTGCACATGCAAAACAGAGAATCGCAGCCGCAAGGGCATATATCAGTATCGAGATCTGAAAATTCAGTGCCTCTTTGCCTTGCTCATCTACGAACTTGAAATCGTCTTTCTTTATCTGCCAGATGACCAGCGGGGCGATGAGGCTGCCAAGGACCGGCACGATGGGCAGTAATCCGCCGACGCCCGCCAAATGGCAGAACATGGCCCACATTCGGGCGTCCCTGTCGAGTTCCTTGGTATGGCCCGCCTGTTGGACGACTGCAGGTTGTTTGGTGTCCGCGGGCCGTGGCGATTGCTCGCCGCCGAGACTCTCGGGGCTTTGGTTTGTTTCTGCCATAATCCGGCTCCCTTCAAATTTATCATCTCTGAATCGATAAAATGTCCTTCGTTTGAGCGAAGGCCCGCTCTACACATCGCGCGTTCATACACTCCACGCACTCCATACATACGGAAAATCCCGGAGACGTTACACGGGAATGGAGGATTCTCCGGGTGAAAATCTGCGTCCCCCCAAGTCGCTCTTACGACTTTACTGATTCGGGGCTGCGAGCTTGATGCTTGCAGCTCCTGTGGAGCCCCTGACTTCTCTCTGAGCTTCTCTGGAAGGCAGGGGCTCTTTTTTTGTTGTGTTGCTCCAATCGGGCCTTGTCTGACACATGAAGTTCAGTCTCGGAACTGGTGGTAGCATCGGAAAACAAACGGGGCACAGCAGCCCGAACGCTCGGCTATGCCCCGCATCGAGGCAAAACACTTCGTTGTCAAGCTCTCATCACTCGTCGATGGACGAGGAGCTGCGAGCAACTCTTAAGGAGCAGTTCTCGGCCGATACAGGCGGATGTCGTCGAAGTACATCTTGCCCGAGCCGCCGGGCGCCGTCATGTTGCCCCTGGTGCCTAAGCCAAGCGCGATCCGGTCCACGTTCGTCAGGGTGATGCCCTGATTGGCGAGGGTCTGCAGAGGAATGACCCACTCCGTCCAGGTGGTTATCGTCGCCGCACTCGGATCGGGATGGACGACCACCGCAGGCTGACCTGCGCTGTTGGAGACCGCCACGTACAGCGGCTCAGCCGCGTTGCTGGCAATCCCGATGTCCTGGTGCGCCCACTGCGGACTGACCGTGCCGGTCGTCGTGACGTTCGTGAACACCGCCTGACACGTCAGAGCCGCATCGTGGCTCGTCAGCGCCAAACCGATATAGACATTCGAGCCCATCGGGATGTTCTGCGGCGTAGCGCCCGTGACCGGCTGCCAGGTCGTGCCGTTGGCCGAATGGGTAACCGTGAAGTTGCCCGCCAAGTCACGCTCCAACTTCACCCAGCGCGGCGCGGTCACGCCGGTCTGATTGGCGTTGAAGCTGGCAGCGCCCGTATCGGGACGGCCCTGGGCGGCCACGCCGTTGCTCGGCGTAATGGCCGCAAACATGTGCCGCGAGCCGCCGTCCAGCGTCTCGCGAATCATCACGCCGGCCTTGGCCCAGCCGTTGGTGTTCTGGACGCTCTGAACCCGCGCGACAATCGAGCCGGCGCCGGTGAGCGTCTTGTAGGCAAAGTGGAACTCATCGTGATAGTTGCCTGCCGTGCCGACGTCCCAGATGTCCGTGCCGGAGGCGGTCATCGTGTAGGTCCCAACCGGGCCTTCCACGAAGCTGCCGACGGAAGCCGGAAGCCCTCTGAACCAGATCGACAATTCCGCAACGCCCTCCTCGGTCCAGTCCTTCGCGTTGGCCAGCTTAAGCTCGACCTCGGAATACTTGGACATGCCTTGCTTATTGTTGTCATAAGCAAGCGGCATCGACTGACTGCCGCCATGAACGATGGTTTCCTCGGTAAAGGAAGCGGTGTTCTCATCGCCCACCGCCGCACCGGTTCCGTTGCCGGCAAAGTAGGGCGGACTGCCCGGTGCGCCGTAGCCAAGCCCATCGTGCCAGGAGTACCAGATCTGGTTATCGCCGGCATCGTAGTCCTCAAAATCATCCACGATAGCAAAACCAGCCGTCGTGAAGCTCCAGACTCTACCAGTCCACGGACTGTCGGGATTGGTGCTGTTGACCTCGTCGATACGCCAGTAGTAGGTGGTCTCCCAGGCCAGTTTGCCGGGATCATAGCTCTCGGAGCCGAGGGCCTTGGTGGCTTTGAACTCGGGTGAGGTCTTGGTCGCATTCCTGACGGCCTCTGCATCGACGCCGAAGTACACCTCATGCGAGGCGGCGTAGGCTCCAGGAGTCCAGCTTAGAATCGGTGTCTGCTTTATCTGGACGGCACCATTGGGTGGATTCGGGCCCCCGACGGCACCCTGCGTCGTGAAGCTCCAGACGTCGCCCTTGTGGGTAGCGGCGCCGTCGAACTCATCGACCCGCCAGTAATACGTCTTGGCCCGCTTGAGCCCGGTGGGGCTATAGGTCGCAACGGCCTGAGGCAGTCCGCCGACGGCGTTGCTGACGGTGTCAAAATTGGTGCCGAAGTAAACGGTGTGCAATTTGGCCCCGAAGCCCGGCGTCCAGCTCAGCTTGACAGTCGACGTCTATAGATTCGGCCCCGTCAGGCGGGACGGGGTTATAGGCCTTCTTGGGCGGAACCGAGAAACTCCAGGCATCGCCTTTCCACGGACTATTGGGGTCGGCATTATTGACCTCATCGATTCGCCAGTAATAAGTCGTGCCCGGAACAAGGCCGTCCGGATAAGCAAATCCCGGGAAGCCGGCCACATAGTACGTTAAGCCTTGGTTGCCCCGGAACGTGCCGCTCGTGCCGTTGTTCACATCGTCGGGATTATCGCCCAAATACACGTCATGAGAGACGGCAAAGTCCCCGGGCTTCCACGAGAGCGACACCCAGGTATCCGGGTGCAGCGCGCCGTCAGGCGGATTGGGGCTGTAGGCATACGGGTAACCTCCGCCCAGCATAGCCCCCTTAATCTGGCCTTCCGACAGGGCCTCGTCCCAGATTTGAACGTCGTCAAGTTTGCCGAGGAGATCGCGACCGGAATAGGTTCCTATGGTCAAGGCGCCTCCGAGCCTGTGTTCAAGCCCGGCCGGGACGCTTAGCGATCCATCCTGCTGTCCGTCCAGATAGAGCAGGAGCTGTTGGCTGGCCGAGTCGTAGGTCATTGCGGTGTGGTACCATCTATCAGGCTGCACGGTAGTATTGCCGCTCACCACTGACCAGCCGCCTGCGCTTGTGACGATGCCGTGGATCTTTTGGTCGGCGGCCCACTCGTGAAGCGAGAAGGCGTAATCGTCGCCTCTGGAGATGTAATCCTGCCGTTCCATCGCGGCCACGGTGACATTGCTGAAATTTACCCACGTCATCAAGGTAATGGACCTCGGCCGGATGTTTGCCCCGCCGGGCACACTCACATAGTCGCCGCCGTCGAACTGAGCGCACCGCCCACCTTCCCAGTTGTCCACTGGGGGCTGCCGCTGAACGTGCCGTCGTTCCCACCGCCGCTTGAGTCAACAGCGGTGGTCCCGGAACCCTCATCGAGCCTCCACCAGCCGACCAGTTTAGCGCGAGCCGCGCTGGTCAGAACCAGGCTCGACACCAAGGCAATAGAGAACGAATAAACCAGTTTCTTATACATAATCTACCTCCTTCAGAAGAAATGTTGATATATGTTTGCGGATTTCACCCTTCTAATACTTGTGGTTGTCCAAGACGATTTCCCGCGACTCGACATCACCTCCTTTCGCCGAGAGTGCACAAAACCAATATAATCCATATTTACCAAATCAATTGCCCTTGTGTCAAGAAGAATCTTTGCCCATTATGGGATGTCCAAGGAACATCGTATCCCCCTTAGAAGGATAAGGTGTATGACTTCTATGTGCTATCAGAAGCTGAAGGAGATGGAGAGGGGCAGGGGCTAGCCCCTGCCGCGTGGGTCCCATAACAAAATCGGCCCTTGAAAGGGCAGGGCCCTTGCAGAGACCATGACGGTCTTTTGAAAGGCCCCAACATGAAACCGCTGAACTATGATGAGCAGATTGTAAAGATGAAACACAAAGCCGACAAGTTCGATTTGAGATTACGCCTGATCAAGCATGCCCTGGTCTATGGCGTCAAGCCCACGGCGAGGGTCTTTGCCACGACCGCCAAGACGGTTCGCAAATGGCTGCGGCGGTACCGGCAGGAACATCTGGCCGGCCTGGATGAGCTGCCGAGAATCCCGCTGAGCTGCCCCCATAAGACCTCGGCCCTGTTGGAGCGAAAGGTGGTGCAGTTACGCCGACGCTATCCCTTCATGGGGGCCCAACGGCTCAAACGCCTGCACGGCCTGCCGTGTTCCCATGAAGCGATCCGACGTATCCTCCACGAGCACGGCCTGATCCAAAAGCGTCGCAAGAAACACCAACGCAAGAGAGACCTGGCCGCGATCAAGAAGCGGTGGCCGCTCTTCGGGCAGTTTAGCGTCGATAGCAAGGACTTGAAGGATATCCCTCATTACTGGCCTGCGATGAAAACGCTTAAGCTGCCCCGCTACCAGTTCACCGCCCGCGAGGTCCGCAGCGGCCTGATGTTCCTGGGTTTCAGCCGTGAGAAGTCCGCCACCAGCGCCTGTTTGTTCATCCGGCTTTTGTGCGAGCATCTCCGCGACAACGGTCTGGATTTGAAACACACTCGCTTTCAGACCGACAACGGCTCGGAGTTCATCGGCTGTTTCCGGCAGGACCGCAGCCGCGACGGCTTTGAGCGAATCGTGGAAGGCTTTGGCGCCACCCATAAACGCATCCCCGTGCGGGCCTGGAGTTACAACAGCGACGTCGAGACGGTGCATCGGACCATCGAGGATGAATTCTACGATCTGGAGACTTTCGAGAGCGTCAAAGACTTCCACCAGCGAGTCGCCAGCTATCAGGCTTGGTATAACCTCGTCCGGGACAACATGAATAAGGACTATCGCACTCCGTGGCAGATTATCAAAGAAGTCCGTCCTGAGACCGAACTACCGCTTGCCCGACTGCCCCCGCTGATGTTAGACTGGCTCGGCCCTGACTATGCGACCAAAGATGAATTGTTGCTAAGGGGATATGATCTACCCTGTTATCCCTAAAATGTCGATTTTCTCTTCTCACCTGGGACGGTCATAATCCCGTTATCTGTCCTCTTGCGATACGTGTGCATCGTAGTACAATGCTGTTCTTTCCTTCGACTGTGCTCAGGACGGTGAGCCTGTCGAACCGTTTGGTGTTAGATATGTCTGGCACAGTTTGAAAGTTGTCTGACGACAGTCAAGATTTGAAATCTGAAATTCCAAATTCCCGGCCGGGGCGGGGCGTCTGGCCCTTGTACGCAGCGGCGTTTGCGATGGCGATGGGTCTGAACGTGTTGTGGACGGCCATGCCGTTCATCGTGCGCGACATCGGCGGCAGCGAAGAGCACGTCGGGTTCGCCTGGGCCGCCAACATGGCAGGCTATATGGTGTGCTTGTTGTACGCCGCAGCGATGCTGGGTCATCTGAACGCCCGCCGTGCAACCCGCTTTGCCGCGGCCGCCATGTTCCTGGCGACCCTTGCGACGGTCGTCGTGGTCTGGTACGCGGTAGCTCGAAACCGGCTCGGCAGCCCGGCGCTTATCTGGATGACGATCGGTGCGGGCACGCTCTCCGGGGCGGCCATGTCCCTTTTCTGGCCGTTTCTGATGGCCTGGGTCTCCGCCGACTACGAGGGGGCCGTCTTGAATCGGCGCCTCGGGACTTACAACGGGATGTGGTCCGCTGCGGTCATCATGGGCCCTCTGATCGGTGGTGCGCTGGTCGATATGAGCACTCTGGGACCCCTCGCGACAAGTGCGATGGGCCTGGCAGTTTGCTTTGTCCTGCTTTGTCTGGCTCGCGACGAATCGGGCGGCGCTGCTGCTTCGGCCGGACCAGTCGCGGCTGCGGAAATCCACTTCGATCCGGCGACGCTGCTGCGGTTCAAGTGGATGGCCCGCATTGCCATGTTCTGCTCCTGGGCCTGCGCGGGGGTGGCGCGTTCACAGTTTGCGCTGCTGTTCACCGGTCTGGGATTTTCCGAAACGCAGTTCGGAATCTTGGTCACGGTCTTCGGAATCTGCAACTTCCTCGCCTTGACCGCCGCCGGGCGTCTGGGCTTCTGGCATTTCAAACCGGTGCTTCTTTTCAGCGTTCAGGTGGTTCTTGCCCTCTCGCTCTTGCTGATTATCTTCGGCCGCACACTTTGGGCTTTTGTCCCCGCGTTTGCGATCATGGGCTTGGGTTTCGGCTTTGCCTACAGCTCTCACCTCTATTACGGCGCCTGCGGCAGCAAGAAACGCTCCGCTCCGATGGCGATACACGAAGTGACCCTCTCGTTAGGCGTCGTCGTCGGCTCCGGAGCAGGGGGGTACCTCTCCGCAAACATCGGGCTCTACAGCCCCTACTGGTTTGCCGCCGGCATTCTTGGCCTTGGCCTGGCAGCGCAGGCAATTGCCTGGGTCATCCTGCGCGATTCTTGATTCTCGCCGAGTATCTCCCTTGGGGACACTTGACGGCGGAGCATCCGAAATACACGTCTCATAGACTGAGGACCTGATCCATCTGCTCCGATATGTCGGCCAGGCGTTTTCGGTCGCCGCCGTTCACCTCGGCGGTTGCCCAGCCCCGGTAATCAATCTTCTTCAATTCCCCGCACACCCTGTCCCATTCGATGCTGCCCTGACCTATCGGAAAGTCAAAGCCTTTGCTCATCCCCTCGCTCATGGCTACTTTCAGGTTGTACTCCTTGACGTGTATCTTGATGATGCGTTTGCCCAAGACCTCGATCCAGTGCTGAGGCCAGCCCCAGCGCACGACATTTCCCACGTCGAAATAGGCCTGAACGTATGGGCTGTTCAGCTCGTCGATGTAGCGCGCCATCGTCAGCGGCTCGATGAGAAAGGTGTTCCAGACGTTCTCGATGAGAATGTGGATGCGTTTCTTCTCGGCGTGCGGAATGGCTTTTCGGATGGTCTCCTGCGTGGCTTTGTAATTGGCCACGAACGAGCCTTTGGGGTCCGGCCGGGCCACGTGCAGGACCGAAGTCGCGCCGTAAATGGCTGCTTCGTCGATGGCCGCCGTCAGGTCCGGGGCCGAACCGACGAGCCCGTGCACGGCGACGCCGACTTTCTGGCTGGCTCGGGCCAGGTCCTTCGGGTCCAGCCCGTCCTTCTTGAGAAGCCCAGCCGGTGTCTCGACGCCCTCGAATCCGACGTTTTTGACCAGTTTCAGCTTGTCTTCGATGGACAAGTCCCCTTCAATCATCCCCCAGCCTACGGCCTTTTTATAGCGAGAGACGGATTGTTCGGCATTGGCGATAGCCGGCTGGGTCAACAGCGCCGGCGAGGCAGCAGCGGCGGCCAGGAAACGCCCGCTTGTTTGAATGAAACGACGTTGATCAATTTGCGGTTTCATAGATCAATCCTTCAGTATCTTGAGTGCATTGTCACGATATACGTTTTTGAGAACCTCATCGCTCAGGGCCAGGCCGTACAAAGGCCAGTGGTAGCTGGAGTGGTTCCACGCGTAGAAGTGCTCGTCAGCGGATTCGAGAATCCGGAATGTAAAACGGTACGTATCCGCGCTGGCGGTCATATCGGTTCCATAGACAAGACGGTTCGAGTACTTCTCGTAGAACCGGCCGACGAATCTGGGGATGGCGGCCGTCTCGGCGTATCGCGCGGAGATGTCCGCGTACAGGTTAGGGCACTGGTCAAACACCCGCCCGATGCGGTCCAGGTCGTAGCAGCAGTTGGCAAAATGGCAGGCTATGAAAATCGTCTTTGGATGCCGCTTAACCGCGCGTTCGAGGATATCGATCATGCCCGCATGGCCGACGATGTCCGGCTGGTTATCCAGCCGCCATTTGTAGGCGTTCATCAGGCCGTCGTTTGTTGCGTCCATGGGCAGATACATCCAGTACGGGTCGGCCACGTGGATATTAACCGGCATTTTCAGCTCCGCGCACTTTTCCAACAGCGGGTCCATGCGAGGGTCGTCGAGGTGCATTCCCCATGCCTTTGTGGGGTTGCTGTAAAACAGCCCTTTGCCTTTGTCGCCCAATTCGCCGACGCCCTTGCGCCGAGCTTGTGGCAGCGTTCGAGCTCCTTAACCGCCGCCGGCCCGAAGCCCGGCTTGTCGTAGCCGGTGTAGTCGAACCCGCACCACACCTCGAAACGCTCGGGGTATTTTGCATATCTGGCGTAGATGGCGTCGAATTCTTCTCCTGTCTCATACGTCAGAATAATCGCTTTCTCTATTCCCACGTTGTCCATGATTTGGATCCATTCGGCAACTTGCTCCGGCGTCTTGGCGTATGGGTGCGCGTGCATGTCAATCGCAGGGTATCTGGCTTTCTCCACGGCTGTCCGGGGCACCTTGTAGATAGACTGGGGCCGAAAGTCTTTGACAGCGAGCTTCTCGGGAACCGGACGCTCCTCGGCGGAAAATACTTCCGTCGCAGCACCGGCGGCAAACAACAAAACGGCAATCAGGCGAAAGAAGTCTTTCTGAACAAGGGTCATAACTGTCATGGCAAATCTCCTGCTAAAATAGGTTCATCGGCCGGCAGCAGAGTTTCATCATTCATTCCCGTATCTGCTCCGGAGTGCAAACGGCGTGACATGCTGATTAGCGTGCGAACTATCTTCGGCGCTGTTGGAGTTCTACCCTGTTGGTCCCTAACCACGTCTCGTAGCCGCCAAGCTCGTGCTGCTCTACGGTCGGCAGATAGCCGTAGCTGCCGTTGGCGTGCGAAATCGTGAACGTTTGTACGAACGGGCTCTTGGCCTTAATCTCCAGCCCAATCTCAACAAATACCTCGAACGGAATCGCACAGACGGCAAGATCGCCGACGCGGAACGTCTGGAGGATAATAGAGACTTCGTCCGGCGACCCGCCTGCCGACTGTCGGGCAGGTTGTCCATCTGGAGAATACGGTTGGCATAGACTTTTTCATGCTGGTGGTATGGCTTGGCGTCTTTGGGCTTCTCTAACACGCTGCGGGCGTAAGCGATTTGTTGCTCCGTGGGCTTGCGAACCGCAAGAGTCAGCTCCTCCTGCATCGCGCCGAGCGGGACCCAATCGTGAAACTCGATCTTCTGATGCGCCTCGTGAACGGCTTCGGCGACAAGGTTCGTCACCTCTCGCATCTTCTCATACGCGGCGTATCGCTTCTCTTCCTTGTGGAGCGCGTCGATATTATTGATGTCCCCGCTGGTTCCGTTGGACATAATCCCGACAAAAGGCGGATCGCGCCGGTCGGCGCCTAACAGTTGCTGGATGCGGTCCGCGAACATGCCGTAATAATCGGCGGAAATCGCGGCGCCCGGCACTCCGCCGACGTAGTGAAGCGAGTAGTTGGCCAGCAGGGCGATGGGCCGGCCGTCAATCGACTGGACCGACAGAAATGCCACTTGCGGATCAGTGGGGCCCGCTGGTTTGAGAATGTTTGAATTGCCCCGGCCGGGATTCATGACGACCTTGTCCTGCCCGCCGAAAGGATTGGGGGTTGGTGTGCCGGGCTTCATGAAGTAACGCCGATTGAAGACCTGCGTGGGTTCCCGGGCGCTGCCCCAGCCGACTTTGGCCGGCTCCAGATTATTCACAGCCCGGCGTACGCCGTCGGCGATCCGCCTGACGAGAAACTGCTGGTAAGGACTCAGCTCTTTGTCCGCCACGAGCCGATTGGGGCCCGTCGCGCTGATGGACGAGTGCGTGTGCGTGGCCGAGATCATGATGTTCTCTCGTGCGATGCCGGCTTTCTCGTGAATCATTCGCTTCGCTTCGTCGGCGACCTGCCGTGCGATTCCCAGGCTGTCGCAGATGACAAAGGCCAGCCGCGTCCGGCCGTCGTCGAGCACAAGGCACTTGGCGTACAGCTCATCGTGTACGTGCGTCCCCGGCGGCGAATTCCAGCCCCCCACAATCGGCTCATCCAGCGGCGGCGTAATATTACCGGCCGCCGCCCCGGCCCGGAAAACACGCTTCGAATCGGTTGCCGATTGACTATTGGCCGTTGAAGGGACGCACGCCAGAAGACAGAGGACCGACAAAATTGACAATTGACGATTGTCCATCGCATTGCTCCTTCTTGGACCTATCTTGAGTGGTCCGATTGTAGTCTTCCGCCAGCCGAATGTCCATACCTTAAAACTATAATTGTGATTCCGACGGTATGGATTCAAACGAATTCCTGGTACAATGTTGAACCGAAATGCGCAGAAGATATTTTTTCGGACCGATAGTGAGAAATCCCAAACGTATATGGTACGCTATTAAAGGAGCTGTCCTATGAAAAAGCCAACCAGAACTATCGCGACGTGATTTTGTGCAGACGGCATTGGGCGCAGGCGTGGCCTTGAGCGCACCCACCATTCTCGGAGCAACCGCCAAGGGACAGGGCAAGACCTTCAAGGTGGGACTCATCGGCTGCGGCGGCCGCGGCCGCGGCGCCGCGGCAGGTGCGCTCGAGGCCGGCAAGATTCTCGGCTTCGACGTGCGGATCGTCGCGGTCGCCGACTACTTCAAGGAGCGGGCGCTGCAAGCGGGCAAAGCAGTTCAACGTCCCGCCCGAACGGTGCTTCGGCGGCCCCACCTGCTATCAGGCCCTTATGGAGACCGACGCGCAGATCGTCCTGATGGCGACGGCGCCGCTGTTTCGGCCGCTGCACCTGGAGGCCGCCGTCAAAGCCGGCAAGCACGCCTTCATCGAGAAGCCCGTCGCGGTCGATCCGCCCGGCTGCCGGCGGGTGATTGCCGCCGGGCGAGGAGGCGGAGAAGAAGGGGCTGGTGGTCACCGCCGGCACGGAGATGCGCCACGACTGGAACTTCATCAAGACCCACCAGGCCGTCGCCGTGGAGAAGGCGCTGGGCAGACTCTATGCAGGCCGCGTCTCGTTCTGTATCGCGCAGCATGTTCTCGACCAAGCCCATCAATCCCGAAGACGGCGGATGACCTGGTGCGGACGTGGCAAAACTGGATTGCGCTGTCGGGCGACCATCTCGTCGAGCAGCACGTCCACAACATTGACGTCGCGAACTGGTTCTGCGGCGGCCCGCCGGTCAGCGCGGTCGGCTTCGGCGGTCGTGCCAGCGCCCCGCGGGCGACATGTATGACTTCTTCAGCGTGGACTACGACTACGGCGACGGCGTGCACATCCACTCGATGTGCCGCCAGGTCAACGGCTGCTGGAACTGGACCGGGCACGACTTCGTCTACGAGAAGGGCCGCACCAACGGCAGCGACTACCCAAAGCCCCAGCAATCGCCGATTCCCGCCGACCTGCCCCAGGGGCCGAGCAGTCACATTCAGGAGCAGATCGACACGCTCTATTACGTGAACAAGGGCAGACCTGTCAACCAGGCGAGGGCTGTGGCCGAATCCACCGCCACGGCGATCATGGGCCGAATCTCCGCCTACACCGGCCAGCAGGTCTCCTGGAAGGAAATCATGGAGGACCCGGCCGCCAAGCCCGAGCTGTACAACCTGACGCTGAAGCCGACGGCCGAGGACTTCGAGAAAGGCACGGTGGAAATCCCGAAGGAAAACGTCGTGCCCATCCCGGGCCGGGCGTGACGGGGGACGATTCCGGATGAGATGAAATGCCCGTTAGCGATGAATACCTGACATACGTGGTCGAGCAGCTCGCCTGTGTGGGGCAGGTTTTGCCCAGGCGCATGTTCGGCGGGGCGGGCCTCTACTGTGACGGTCTGTTCTTTGGCCTGGTTGCCGATGACGTCCTGTATTTCAAAGTTGACGATTCCAACCGCGCCGACTATGAGGCAGCGGGCATGGGGCCGTTCCAGCCCTATCCCGACAAGCGGTCCGTCATGCAATACTATGAGGTCCCGGTGGACGTTCTTGAGAACCCGCAGACGTTGCGCGAATGGGCCGTCAAAGCTCTTTCCGTCGCCGAGCGAAAAGCCGACAAGTAGGCGCGGTGCCGCTGCGCTCGATATTTTCTCTTAAAGGGCAGGGTGCCGCAGATGAAATGAGGTGGCGTCCTGGTAGGCCCTGGCGACGGCCAGGAGCTTGTCCTCGCCGTAGAGCCGGCCGATAAAGGTAATGCTGCTCGGCGTCCCTTCCTTCGTCAATCCGTTGGGAAGGACGACCGCGGGATGTCCCGTCAGGTTGGTCAGCAGAGAATTCCGCCCTTCCCACGAAGGGCCCACATAGACGTTGATGACGGCCAGCCGCTCCTGCATGGCCTTCATCACCAGCGTTCGCAGGCGATTCGCCTGGATGTACTCGACGGCCGGCACGGTTCGGGCCTCGCGAAACCGGTTGGGCCATGCGTTCTGGATTTGGCGAACCATCAGGTCGTCCCGGTTGCTTCGTGTCAGCTCGTCGAAGGCCGCCGCCGCTTCGACGTTCAGAATAAGCGCCATCGCCTCGATGGGATGGTCCGGCAGCTCAATCGGGACCAGATTGAAACCCAGGTCGCGCAGCACGTCCAGTGTCGCCTGGTCGTTGGCCTTCCATTGTGCGTCTTCGCGGTCTTTTTCGAAGTCGCTCTTGAGGTAGCCAACCTTGAGAGTCTTTGCGTCGCCGGATGCGTCCCAGTTGAAAGGCAGGTCCACGACGGTAACATCTTTATCATCGGGGCCGTAGATGGCGTCGAGGACGACGGCGCAATCCTCCACCGTGCGGCAGATGGGGCCGATCTTGTCCATGCTCCAGCTCAGGGCCATTGCGCCGTATCGGCTGACGCGTCCGAATGTCGGCCGCAGCCCCGTCACTCCGCAAATCGTTGACGGCGAGACAATCGAGCCCCACGTTTCCGAGCCGATGGAGAAGCCTACCAGGCCGGCGGCGGTGGCGGCGGCAGGCCCGGCGGATGAGCCGCTGGAGCCTTTTTCGAGGTCCCACGGATTTCTGGTCTTTCCGCCATACCAAACGTCGCCCCAGGCCAGCGCCCGAGAGTCAGCTTTGCCACGAGCACGGCGCCGGCCTCTTCCAGACGCTTCACGACGGTGGCATCGAGATCGATCATCTGGTCCTTGTAAGGCATTGCGCCCCAGGTGGTTTTGTATCCTTTGACGGCCAGCAGGTCCTT
This sequence comes from uncultured Chloroflexia bacterium, assembly GCA_963760315.1. GTDB lineage: Bacteria > Chloroflexota > Anaerolineae > Anaerolineales > Villigracilaceae > UBA877. The sequence continues at coordinate 381,790 of CAVXCK010000002.1, read as the reverse complement.
CGCCCCCCAGGGAATTCCGTGCAGCGGTCCTCGATAGCGGCCCGCCGCAATCTCCTCGTCGGCTCGTTTGGCCTGTTTTTGGGCCAGCTCTTCGGTGAGCGTGATGACGCACTGAAGCTTCGGATCGTATCTCTTGAGCCGGTCCAGATACATGTTCGTCAGTTGTACGGAGCTGAGCCGGCGGGACTGAATAAGCCCGGCCAGGTCGGTAACCGGCCAAAAAGCTAATTCTTCGAGATTGGAAGGAACTGGAGCTCGCGTGCCGTGCTTATCCTGATGGGTCGTCGCTGCTTCTCGAACGCCGTTCCGGGCGGGACCGGATCGAAGCGAAGGGCCGGCGGACGCTGTTGTCCAGGGCTACTGTTCGCAGCTTTCTGTACCTTTCGAGATAGTCATTAAGCCCGTCGAGCATCAGGTCCCGCTCCTGATCCGTGAAATCCAGGCCGGCCAGCCGCTCCGCCTCACGGAGCATTTCTTTGGTGATTTTTGTGGCTTTTTCCTCCTGCAGTTGTGCCCACAGGGTACGGGTCAGCAGGGTCGAGGTCAGGCCGAGGCCGGAAAGATAAGCCGTGAACCTCCGGCGTGACAGTCCGCTGGATGCCGGCGCGATGGTCTTGTCTGCGAGGCTTTTGGGGCTTGCGAAGAACTCGACATCGTGGTAACCTTTCATCAAGAATCAGAGGTCAGAACACTAAAGACAGACATCCGATAGTTTAACAGGAAAGGGCATGATGAGACGAGCACGAAAATATGAAATTTCCGGCCCCGGATGGGGTGGATGGAGCCGTTCTTTGCTTTTGGGTGTACTGTTAACCGGCGCGGTGCAGGGGCAGGAGTGGACCCGGTTTCGCGGCCCGAATGGGCAGGGGATAAGCCCGGCCCCCACGATGCCGGCCAAGTGGACGGAAAAAGACTACAACTGGAAGGTAGAGCTGCCGAGCGGAGGCCACGGCTCGCCGGTCATCTGGAAGGACAAAGTGTTCGTGACCTGTGAGGACCCCCAGTCGCCCGGCGGTATGCTCCTGGCCCTCGACGTTTCCGACGGCCATACGTTGTGGAGCGCGCGATACAAGCTCACCGCCTATCGCCACCACGCCGACAACAGCTACGCCACCTCCACACCGGTCGTCGATGCAGACCGTGTTTATGTGCTCTGGCAGACGAGCGGGGAGGTGATTCTCGCCGCTTTGGACCACAACGGCGGGGAGGTCTGGCGGCGTACTCTGGGCGGCGTGTATTCCCGATTTGGCCGGGAACCTCGCCCGCCCTTTTCGGATGACCTCGTCGTCTTTACTCATGAGCATTGGGGAAGCGGGCCAGAGGGCGGGAAGCACGAGAGCTCATGGATTGCCCTGGACTGCAAAACGGGCCGGACACGCTGGACGACCAATCGCAACAATGCTGAAATATCCTATTCGACGCCCTGTGTCTATTCGCCCGATGGCCGCGAGCCTCAGTTGATCTTCACAAGCTGGGCTCATGGCGTAACGGGTATCGACCCGCAAACGGGGCGAGTGATATGGGAAGTGCCGTCGGCACTGCCGGCTCGCGTCGTCAGCTCGCCGGTCATTGCGGGTGATTTGCTCATAGGCACGTGCGGCAAAGGTGCAGTCGGGCTACAGTTGGCTGCGGTCCGGTCCGGCTCGGCGAACCATCCCGAACAGGCCGCCCTGGTATATAAGCTCACGGGCAAATCCGCCCCGTACGTCCCGACGCCGTTGGCGAAAGATGGGCTGCTCTTTACCTTTCACGACCAGGGAGATGTCTCCTGCCTGCGTATGGAGACGGGCCAGACGCTCTGGTGTGAAAAGCCGGGCGGCAAGTTTTACGGATCACCGATCTGGGTCAACGGCTTGCTGTACTGTATCAATAGAGCAGGCGATGTTATCGTGATGAAGGCCGCCCCAACCTATGAGCTGGTAGCAGTCAATTCGTTGGGCGAGAAGAGTCAGGCTACCCCCGCCGTTGCCGATGGCAAGATGTACCTGCGTACCTATTCCCACCTGATCTCGATTGGGGGCGGGCGTGGATTAGAGAATTAGCGGATTATAGGTATTAGGGTTTAGAGCTTCGTTCTTTCGACCTTTCTTTTTTTCTTTTGTCAAGCGTGCGGAGCAGGAAATGTCCCAGGACGATGATGAGGACCAGCAGGGCCATAAGGATCAAGCCGGCGTATGAGCTATACGCCGCCAGCTTCTCGTGCAGTTGGCGGAGAAAAAAGGCCCAGCAGAAGATCGCTACATAGGTCCCGGCCAGCACGGTGGTCATGTTGACCCAGGCTCGCAGTCCCAGCAGAAACCCGATCACAGAGCCGACGACCGGGCCGGTCATCCAGAAGGGAAACCAGACGAAGGCAAACAGTCCGATGACGCCATACCTTTGGACCTTGTCCTTGTGCCTTTCGGCCGCCTTTTGAGTACGCTCGAAAACGTTCCTGAGCCGGTTCATCACCAGGAGATGCCGCCAGCTAAACACGAATAAAGGATAGAGAACAAGCACCTGAATTGTCTCAATTATTATACAGATCGTGATGACGGTGCCGTGTCCCAGGCCGAGGGAATATCCGAACGCCATGCTGGCCGCTCGGCCGAATATGATTCCTGTGGCGGTTATTCCAATCAGAATCTGGGACTCATCCGGAGAAGAGAGCAGCTTGACTCCGAGCCACGCGGTGTATATGAAGGCCAGAGCGGCTCCCGTCAATAAAAGACGGCCTTCTGAACTGGTTAGGACAGTTACCTTCAACTGATTTCTCTGTTGCGAGATCAGCTTGCTTGCCGGTTGTTTGGTTTCTTCTCCCATGGCCTCAATATTCAATCATCAGGTCAATGACGGTCATCAGCCATTCTAACCTATGTTTGCCACAATTCACAGTACGCGGTGTGGGAAAATGAGAAAAATTGCAGCAGACCGACAAGCTCGGAAGAAGCGTAGTTTGGCTTGACAGCAACAGTTCCGTGTAGGGCTAACGGCAAATGGAGCCAATGGGATTCGAACCCACGACCTCTTGCATGCCATGCAAGCGCTCTCCCAACTGAGCTATGGCCCCGTATTTTGGCTATCTTAACAGATGTGATCGATATTGGCAAACAAATTTTTCGCTCTTGGGCTTTTCACTTTCCGGCAGTACGTTCTCTGTTCATGCAGTAGCCGATTGTCCTTTATATGCCGCCGGGTTATAATGCTTCTCAAAGAACCACGGATGCGGGCGGGCGTATCAAAAGCTGTCGAAAGGACAAGAGCAGAGTTTTGAATAAAAGGCAAAGAGTATTGATAACGGGGCGGGTGCAGGGCGTTGGTTTTCGGCCTGCTGTGTACAGGATAGCCAGATCGCTGGGCTTATCGGGCTTTGTCTATAACGACACAAAGGGCGTAACGGTCGAATTACAGGGCGAAGAAGAAAAGATTGCCGAATTCCTCGTCCGGCTCCAGTCTCACGCCGACAAACCTCCTCTGGCCGAAATAAAATCCTGCCGTGCAGTGGATATACCGCTGTCGAGGCCGAAAACGGGTTTTTCATCCGGACGAGCGATTCGCAGGGGCCGCTGCTGTCGCAGGTTACCGCCGACGTTGCGACCTGCCGGGATTGCCTGGCGGAAATGGCTGATCGAGAGGATTTTCGGTACGGGTATCCCTTCATAAACTGCACCAATTGCGGGCCGAGATATTCCATCGTCAGGAACATTCCCTACGACCGGCCGAATACCACGATGTCGGTTTTTAGGATGTGCGACAAATGCACTGCTCAATACACGGACGTCACCGACCGTCGCTTCCACGCTCAGCCGGTTGCTTGTGCCGCATGTGGGCCGAAAATCTGGCTGACGGACAGCAAAGGCAAGACAATCGAGACTCAGATTGAGCAGGTTATTGCCGAGGCAGCGAGACTGCTTCTGGCCGGCGAGATTGTAGCAATAAAAGGGATCGGCGGATTTCACCTTGCGGTCGATGCGATGAATAACCAGGCCGTTGAGCGGTTGCGAGCGCGAAAAAAGCGAGACCATAAGCCCTTCGCGATGATGGCCGGTTCAATCAAGAAGATACGAGAATATGCCATCGTGAGTGAACAGGCTGAGCGGCTCCTGAAAAGTCCCCAAAGCCCGATTGTCCTGCTGCCCAAAAAGGTGAACAGCCCGATTGCTTCGTCGGTGGCCGAAGGTGTGGATCCGTACGGCTTTATGTTGTGTTATGCGCCGCTCCACTATCTGCTCTTTCCCCGGGGCATCGAAGTTCTGGTGATGACCAGCGGCAATATCTCCGACCCTGAGGCGATTGCGGCGGCGGACTTGGACAACGACGGTGATGTCGATTTGGCGGTTGCCGATCGCGAAACGCCGCAGGTCACGGTGCTGCTGAACAACGGCATGGGCCAGTTCACATCGAAGGCCTTCTTTTTGTCCGAACCCAACGCCCGTTTCGAGACGCCGGTCGATCTGCAGATCGCGGACCTGGACAATGACGGCTGGGTCGACATCCGCTCGCCGGAGTGGTCCTGCACAACGACCGTAGCGGGGAGTTCGGCGTGGCCGACGCAAATACCATGGCCGGGGCGGTCTATGGCCAGGGTATGCGGCCGGGCGATCCGACCCTGTACTTGGGTGTGGGGTATGCGCCGACGAGCAACTCGAATACCGTCCAGGTTGGCCCGGCGAGCTTCCAGTTCGTGCGGATTCATGTTCCCCGAGCGGCGACGACGCCAACGATGGCCTGACCTGGTCGACGGCCAAGCACACCATCCAGGCGGGTCTCAGTGCCGCCGGGGCGGGCCGGCAGGTCTGGGTAGCGGCGGGCCGTACAGGAGAGCATTGTGCTCGTACCGGGGGTGAGGTTGTATGGCGGATTTGCCGGCAGCGAAACCGCCCTGTTGAGCGAGACTGGGTGGCCAACGAAACGATCCTGGAAGGCGGCGGGGTCACGGCAGGGTTCCGGGTTACGGCCTCGACTCGGATCGACGGGTTTGCCATTCGTGATTGCCGAGGGATCACTTGCTATGGTTCGCCGGTCATTGCGAACAACACGATCACCGGCTGCGGCAACGCTGGCGAGGGCGGGAACCACTGCCTGGCTTACTCGCCGCTGATCATCGGCAACACCATTACCGGCAACAACGGGGGCGGGATTAACTGTTCCGATTCCTCCTGCTCACCGACGATCCTCGACAACACGATCAGCGGCAACAACGGCACCGGCATCTATAGTCAGGGCGGGTCCCCGGTGATCGAGGGCAATACGATTACGGACAACGTGGGGGGTAACTACGGCGGCGGGATTTACTGCTCCGGGGGCTCGCCGCGGATCGCGAACAATACGATCACGGGCAACGTTGCGATGCCGGAAGCGGAATCGCCTGCCACAACAACTGCTATGCCACCATTGTAAACAACACGATCGAGGGCAACAGTGCCAGCGGCGGCGGCTACGGCGGCGGGGCCATCTACTGTTACAGCTGTGCTAGACGCGACCATTTCAAACAATACGCTGATCGGCAACGACGCGGTCCGTGGTGGGGCCGTGTTCTGCGGCAACACCGCGACGGCGACGATTGCCAACAACGTGGTTGCGGGAACACCGCCCGCAACGGGGGCGGGGGGCTCCACTGCACGGCGGCCACCCTTACGATCGCGTACAACACGATTGTGTACAACACGGCCACGGCGTCGGCGGGGTCTACATTACCGGGTACCCGACGGTGGTCAACACGATCATCGCCTTTAACTCGTCGGGCGTCCAGGGAAGCCCGTATGGCCTGCAGAACAATTGCGTCTATGGGAATCCCGGGGGCAATTACCTGGGCATGACAGATCCCACCGGGACCTACGGCAACCTGTCCGTGGACCCGAGCTGGCCGGCCCGCTCTACGGCAACTTCCACATCCAGCCGGACTCGCCGTGCGTGGACGCCGGCTCGGATACGTTGTACCTGATTGCGCCGCTGGACATGGACGGCCAGAGCCGGTTCCTCGCGTCGCACGTGGACATCGGGGCGGATGAATCCGACGGCACGGTCTGGCCGAGTGGGCCCAGCACGATCGTCCGCGTGAGCACCACGGGCGACGACGCGAACGATGGCTCTTCCTGGGCGCTGGCCAAGCGGACGGTCCAGGCGGGGATCGGCGCCGCGGCGGGCGGGGAGGTATGGGTTGCCTCCGGCACGTACGTGGCTCCACAGCAGCTAATTCATTCTCTGGAGCTTCACTGGCGGGGGTGTTTTCAATGAATGCAACTCCCGCGCCCAAGAGTGCCGAAAAAGCCTCCTCCAATTGCTCGATATCCTTTTCGGCTTCAGGGAAGAAATGCAGGATGTCGTCAAAGGTGACGTATTTCTTTTGCCGCCCCAACTCGATCAGCCGGGCGATGGGTGAATATTCTTCTTCCACCTCAACCAGTAAACGGTTCTCCATTTTGTTTCCTGACCAAATCAATTTTCATAAGAATACTCTTTCTGGCCACCTGAATGACCAGTTTGCAGCAGTCATTGAACCCCGTGTTTAGCACGCGGAGGTCGGGAATCCCCTGTGGGGTGGTAACGATATCTCCCGAAATACTTACGACAGCTCAGTTACCTGAATTTTCCTCTCGCCAGTCTAGCCCAATATCTTTCCCCATTTCAGAGATTCCCAAAGAACACCCTTGACGGGCCCTAATCTTATCATATGATTCGATAATAATATTCAAGGCTTTATCTAACCCTGCAAAGGATCAAAATCTTAGAATTGATCCGGTCAGGTGAGTTGAGCCTTGCTGACCTGCAGGACCGCTTGGGAATTGAATCTTCCAGTGTATCCCAGCAAAATCCGTCTTGTCTCATATCATAAATAATATTGTTATCTTTTCGGAATTATGTAACCTTTTTCCATCCCTTGGTCTTTGGTAGATTTGTAATATCATCCATATCCCCAACATACATTGAAGTAAATCCGTAATTCATGCACACATATGGTACAAAACTGAAAACTAATGGTTCTCTTCCCGTGTCGTCGCTCAGTGAAACATCATTTCCATTGACACTAAAGCTTATATCTGTATTTTCGTAAATTTCGCTTGAATCACACATGGGACATCATCCATTTTTCATAATCTCCTCCAAATAATTTCTTTAGGCCCAACTATGATTTGGTATGTAAAACTTAAATATCATACACTTTGAGAATAGTATATGATTCTATTCGGAGTTGGTCAACTACTATGAAGAAGCATTGCACTTCGCCGGGCTTTAATACTCTTGACAAGGCAAACACTGGTATATACCTTCATCCGTAGAAGAGAAGTTTTCTTCTTGCTTGGAAAAGGGGAATCCAATTACGGCCAGAATTGATCCACTGGAAACGCCCAGCAAATGTTCTTGATCCGCAAAGTGCGCATCCGCCCGGGCGAGTTCCGTTGCCTCTTCAGCCGGGGTTATTGGGCGCGTCTCATAATGATATCAATCTGTTCAAATGCGCGCCTCAAGGGAGGGCTTGAATAGATCGCGCAGCAATAATATGCCACCCACACCGGCAGCCACCAGCGCCAGGGCGTAGCCAACGATCGCTCCCAGGACGATCGCCATCTTCCATCCTGTTGGTTCGCTCTCCCCCGAGGCCAGCCCCGTTGCTTCTTCAGCCAGTGCCACTAAATTTTATCTTTTACGGTTCATATCATAGCAAAGTTTCGGCGAAATCTCTTTCTTCGTTCGCCGTATCGCTCTTTCTTGGTCTTACAACAAACATACCAATTTAATAATAAATGTGCACCTACTAGTCCAATCATTACAACAATGGCTGGAATATATTGATAGTTGATGAGCAATTCTGTGACAAATGCCCCACTAAATCCATGAGCAATTGATGGACCTGTGTTGTTCCGTGCTACGGTGTTAATGTTGGTGGTGGTGGTATTGGTGTTTTGGTAGGAGGTTTATGGGTTGGGGGTGGTACAGGTGTATGAGTTGGTTTGGGTGTATGAGTTGGTAAGGGTGGATTAGTCGGTAAGGGTGGATTAGTCGGTAAGGGTGGGTTAGTTGGTAAAGGTGGATTAGTCGGTAAGGGTGGATTAGTCGGTAAGGGTGTATTACTCGGTAAGGGTGGATTAGTCGGTAAGGGTGGATTAGTTGGTAAGGGTGGATTAGTTTGTAAGGGTGTAGCACTCGGTAAGGGCGTAGGGGAGGGGGGTCCTCCAATTACTCCATTGCCAGGAATTGAATGGGTGGGGGTCACTTGGGATCTTAATGGTCCTGGCGTCGGCGATGGAATGATGTCAATCATGCAATAATTACATTGCTTGTTCCATTCCCAAATTTCATCATAATCCATCTGTACTGCAGCTTCTTTCTGTCCACTGCTCACATGAAAAATTTGCTTATCATCAACCGGGACGATGAAACCCTCTAATCCATGATCCAGCCGGCAAGTACCCTCAAAACAATAGATCCAAATATCATTCCCTTGATTATCCACAATCATCCGGCCCCCCAATACCGAAGCCGTGATATCTTTCCAGGCTATGAAATCCACCTCCCCGTTTCCGGAGCCAGGGTGTATATAGATCGTTCCTCCTCCAAGGTCGGAGCCAGTATCCGCCCAAAAAAACTCGTACCACTGTTTTGTGGAATAGATATAAGATACTCGGCGAAGTTGTGGACTCCCCAATGATGATCTGCACACCACTGTCACCACTATCTAATTGGGATCCATTTTCCAAATATTGGCCTGGCCCTACTGAGGCTCCACTGCCATTGACCTGATCCACGCGTGCTTCTCCAGCAGCGATTGGCAGGGTAGGAGTCCAGGTTGGTTCCAAAGTCCAGGTAGGTTCCAGAGTCCAGGTTGGTTCCAGAGTCCGGGTCGGCTCCAGAGTTTGAGTTGGCTCCGGAGTGCGATTTTCGAGCGCATTCAATCTCGAAATCGTTCTTGACAGCCCGGCACCCATTACCACGACGAACCCCGCGAGAACCAATATCCCTGACCATATCAATACCCTGCGTTTCATATGCAGTTGGGCTGCAGGCTGTGTATTCTTCTCAATCACAGCCGCGCTTTCAGGTGTCGGATGTTTGAGTGGACTCATTGATACACGATCATCCGATCGTTGGCTTTCTGACCGGCCCACCATTTTTATCTCTGCTTCTTCAGGATGCTCTTCTGCATTTCCGGCTTCTACAATATCCTTTTCCATTCCATGCGGTAATATTGCTGTGGGGGATTCTTCTTTCACTGGGCGGTCTTCGAGTGCGCCGAGTGGAGGTTCCACGGCAAGAGTGGTTATCTTCGCTCCCGCGATGGGTTGGCCAATACTAATCCTTTCCAAGTCAGAAGCCAGATCGGCCATGCTGGCGTAACGGTATTCAGGTTTCTTCGCCAGGGCTTTAAAAATCACTTGCTCAACCTTTTCGGGCAAATCATGTACAAATTGCGTTGGCCTCGGCAACGGTGCATTAACATGCTTGAACATTACAGCCATGGTTGTATCAGCTTGATAAGGCCTGTGACCAGTCACCAACTCATAATAAACGATTCCCAGAGAATAGATATCCACTCGGGAGATCTACATTTTTCGAGAACACTTGTTCCGGCGCCATATATTCCGCGGTACCGATAGTAATATTGGCACCGGTCAATTCGACGATGTCGTCATCATCCATGATCTTGACGATACCAAAATCGGACAACATGGGTTCACCAGAATCAGTGAATAAGATATTGGAAGGTTTAATATCACGATGGATCGTCCCATGCTGATGGGCATATTCCAAGGCATTGGCAATTGGTAAGATCAATCGCCCCGCCGCCGGCCAGGGAACGCGCCGAAAGAATTCATGAGATCTTTGAGCGTGCCTCCTGCCAGATACGGCATCACCAGGTACGGTTTCCCTTCGAACTCTCCGTAATCGGTCACTTTTACAATATTGGGGTGGTTAAGCTTTGCCAGAGCCTTCGCCTCCCGTTCAAAACGTTTCAGGGCGATTTCGGAGATTTCCGGGGAAAGCCGTTCGGTGCGAATGACCTTGACGGCCACTTCCACCTCCAAGCGTGTGTCAAAGGCCTTGTAGACAGTCGCCATTCCCCCTTCGCCAATTTGCTCGAGGATGTGGTAGCGTCCGAACGATTGTCCAATGAGATTATTCATTTAATATAAAGAGAAGCGGGTAGGGTTGGAAATGGTTTGGACTTCTAGATTATCGATTCCTCTACTTATGACCTTAAAATGTGTCCATCCTCTTCTAGAATACCATAAAATATGATCAAGTATGATGAGTTATCTATATTGTTTGTGATATTTTAGGCAATTCATCCACATAAATTCCTGGTTGCTGGGAATGATAACGCGTAACAAAAAAATCCCTGCTGAGGGATTTTTTTGTTGTTCTTTATGGATAATATAGACTATATGGTCAAAATACCCTCAAGCGGCCTTGAATACTATCCTCCTTGGAGACCGCTGTTTGGGCATAGGGATGGTCAATTCCTAAACCATCCTGTCCAAATTCACAGGCAAGTTTGCCCAATAACACCGGTCCGCAGGCCAGTCTAGGCACCTTTTTCTCAAGGACCTTCCTAAGATTTGGAGATCCGGGAATCAGGTTGCGCCTCGCAATATTTCCGATCTGTTCAAACTCCCGCCTCACGGGACTGCTTGAATAGATCGCGTAGCAATAATATACCGCCCACGCCGGCAGCCACCAGCGCCAGGGCATAGCCAACGATTGCTCCCAGGACGATCGCCATCTTCCATCCTGTTGGTTCGCTTTCCCCAGAGGCCAGCCCCGTGACTACCGCCAGCCCCTGGCCTCCAAACAGCAGGACGACCGCTGCCCCCAGGCTCCAGCCGAGCAGCTTCCGCTGGGTCCGCGCCCGCAGCGCCGCCCAGAGCAGCAGCGCTCCGCCAGCCAGCGCGGACGGGAAGAGTTCGGCAGGCATGAGATAGTCGAACCGGAGCCTGCGGTCGGCAAGGAATGAGACTGCAGAGAGCAGGATGGGCGCCAGGATGGGGAACCACACCAGCACCGTTCCTGCGATTGCCAGAATTTTGGTAAAAACGCCTTTCTTTTCCATTTGCCGCTACCTCCTTGATGGTTTCGAATGCCACTCGCTTCCGGGTTTCGTTTCCCGGCTCAAAACCGACCTCTTGATTGTGGTCCCCGATGGAATCATGGTTATGGATTCCCTCCCTTCCATCCTCTTATTCATGTCGCTGCTTCTTTCCTTCCTTTTGTACCCGCCTTTGCCGCGGGCGGGCTGACCGTGTCATTGACCAGGACCACCCGGTAGCGCGCCTGGTTCCCCCTCACCCTCCGGAGTGCTTCGTTCACCTGCGACATCGGCATCACTTCCACTTCGGGTGCGATGCCCTGCGCCTGTGCAAAAGAGAGCATATCCTTCATGGTAGCCCGGCTGCCGAGGAAAGAACCGGTGATCGACATCTCGTGCACCACGAGTTCCATCGGGTTGAACGCCACAGGATCGTCCGTGAAACCGATGATGGCCAGCCTTCCGCTGGTCTTCAGGCTGTAAAGCAGGGACCACCAGTCGCTCTTGCCGTGAGAAGTATACAGCAGCAGGTCCAGGCTGAGCCTGATCTGCCGCATGCTGTCTTGATCCTCCGCAAGGATGAAATGGTCCGCGCCAAACTTGATTGCCTGCTCCTTCTTATCTGGGGAAGAAGATATGGCAGTTACTTCGCAGCCAAGGGCGTGCGCGAACTGGATGGCGAGATGGCCCAGGCCTCCCACGCCGGCGACGCCCACCTTCTGCCCCTCCCGCCACGTACCTTCGGAGCGGGGTATAGACAGAGATGCCGGCGCACATCAGCACGGCGGCGGTTTCGGAAGACATGGCGGCAGGCAGGGGATAGGCAAACCGGCCATCCACCACAACAGAGGAGGCGAATCCGCCGTACGGTTTCCATGTGCCACATTCGTCAATGTCCTGGCAGAGTTGCTCCTCCCCCTGCAGGCACCACTCGCAGCGCATGCACGAACGGCCCTGCCACCCGATGCCCACCCGGTCACCTGTCTTCAACCCGGAAACTGCGCCGCCTACCTCTGACACAGTCCCGACGATCTCGTGACCGGGCACGAACGGAAAAGTACTGATCTCGAAATGGTCATCGATGCCCTGGATGTCGGTGTAGCAGACCCCGCAGTGGGTGATGAAAACCCTGATCTCGTGCTCTCCCAGTTCCTGCGGCTCATAAGTGAATAATTCGAGGACCTGCCCTGCCGCTTTGGCTGCATATCCTGTTACGGTTTTAAGAGACATTCTCAAGTCCTCCTTTTCTGAGAGTCCTCAGAATTCAATAATAAGGAACATTTTCTTATCAGGATCCATTTCGACCACTTATTTATATGAAAACCATTCATAACCTTCAAAATCATCCTTCAATCAGAGAAGACGGGCACTCCACCAAACTCTGTGCTCATTATCAGTATACGGATATTTCTTCAGATTTTCAATGTTGGGATTTATTTCACAAATGCCCTGCATGGAACCGCTCCACGATCAATGGCTTTTGTTTATCCCCTTGCCAGAAATTTATACTTGACGAAGCAGAACGTTTGTGCTATAATCACGGTGCGGCAAGGGACTTCAAGAGATTTCTGCCGCCACGCGCGTACTGCAGCATTCGCAAAGCATATCCTCCCCTCTGGGGATCCCCGAGGGATAAGTCGCAGGGTTTTTGTACTTTACCATCCGATTATCAGAAAAGGGATTCGTTCCGCGTCGTTTTCGAAAAAAGTGACTTTAATTCGCAGGGCTTGCACCGGCTGAGGCGGTCATCGCGAAGCATATCATCCCCTCCGCGGCGGGCGGTTTCACAAACCGAGGCGGCTTCTTGCCGCTATCGGTTGCTTCGCCGACACGAGTTGTAGAATGACCCGCCCGCACGCCACACTCGCACCGCGCTGCGTTCTCTGGCACCGCCCGCCAGGGCAGGTGTGGTGAAGTGCAGGTGTACTCCCGGGACACCGTCCCGATGCTCTTTCGGGAACTTTCCTCGGCTTCCATCGTCTTACTGGTGTACAATCTATTCCAACCAATCAAGGAGTTCTCTATGAAAACCAAATTCTTATTCCTGATCGCTGTACTGGTACTGGCCATCGCTCTTGCCGCCTGCGGCCCCTCCACCATCACCGTCCAGCCCCAGCCCCCCCAGCGCACCATCACCGTCACCGGCACCGGCATGGTCACCCTGACCCCCGATATCGCCTACATCAACATTGGCGTCCATTCCCAGGATGCCAGCGCCTCCGTCGCCTGACCGCCAACAACACCAAGTGCCCAGGCCGTCATTGCTGCCATCAAGGCTGCCGGCGTGGCAGACAAGGACATCCAGACCACCAATTTCAGCATCTACCCGCAGCAGCAGTATGATAACAACGGCAAGATGACCGGCATCATCTACATGGTCGACAACACCGTCTACGTGACCGTGCGCGACCTCACCAAGCTGGGCGGCCTGCTCGACGCCAGCGTCCGCTGCCGGGGCGAACACTATCAACAGCATCTCCTTCGACGTGGCCGATAAGACCGCCGCCCTCTCCCAGGCCCGTTCTGGCCGCCGTTAACGGATGCCAGCAAGCAGGCCGACGAACTGACCTGCGCCACCGGTGTCTCCCTGGGCAACGTCCAGACCATCTCCTACTACGACACCACGGCCCCCATCACCATTCCAGTATGCCCGTGCCGCAATGGCCGCCGGAGCGAGCAGCGTGCCCGTCCAGGCTGGCTCGATGCAGATCACGACCACGGTGACCATCGTTTACGAGATCAAGTAAACGCTTCCTTCCGGACCCTGAACCGGCCTCCGTTATGGAGGCCGGTTTCGCTTCTGGCGCGGTATAATCCCTTCAGAACCGCGAGGAGGAACACATGCTGAAAGTCGGTTACATCGGCCTGGGGCTGATGGGCAAGTCCATCGCCCGCAATATTCTCAAAGCCGGATTCCCGCTCATCATCCATAACCGCTCGCTGCTCGCCGTGGACGAACTGGTTGCCGAAGGCGCACAGGCTGCCTCTTCCCCCGCCGATGTTGCCGCCCAGGTGGACGTGGTCTTCACCAACCTGCCCGACACCGCCGGATGTGGAGAAAGTGGTGCTCGGTGAAAACGGGATCGCCTCGGGCGCGCACCCCGGTCTCATCTGGGTCGACAATTCCACCATCAAGCCGGCAGCCGCGCGCAGGCTGGCAGCGAAACTGGCTGACAAGGGTGTGCTCTCCCTGGATGCCCCTGTCTCCGGCGGGGATGTTGGCGCGCGCAACGGGACGCTGGCCATCATGGTCGGCGGGCCGGCGGATGCGCTGGAAAAAGTCATGCCGGTTCTTCAGGCGATGGGCAAAACGATCACCCACGTCGGTGCGGCAGGTGCCGGGCAGGTGGCCAAGGCCGCCAACCAGATCATGGTCGCCGCGCAGATGGTGGCGATGGGCGAACTGCTGATCTTCTCGCAGAAAGCCGGCGTGGACCCGCAGAAGGTGGTGGAGGCGATCAAAGGCGGCGCGGCCCAGTGCTGGACGCTGGATGTCAAACCGCCGCGCCTGTTTGCTGGCAACCGCCTCCCGGGCTTCAAATCCCACATGATGGCCAAGGACCTGAATATCATCCTCGAAACAGCCCGCGAGTATGGCATCCCTCTCCCCTCCGCCGCTGTGGACGCCCAACTCTACGATGCCATGCTCCAGAATGGCATGGGCGACCTGGATAACTCGGCGGTGGTCGGGATGATCGAGGAGTTGGCGGGAACGAAATTACAGAAATGTAAGGGCACCCGTTATTTCATCCGCGCATTGGGGATATCAGATTTCCTTGGGTGATATCATCTCCACCGACATCGTCTCCCGAAGGGGAAGGTCACTGAACAATGTCCCGGTTATGTTTCCGGGAGGGAGACTGGCCAAGTGAGGAAATTATGATGCAAGAAAAGTACTGGCCCACCATCCGTGACTATATCCTTATCCTGACCGGCACTTGCTCCAGGCGGTCAGCCTGCGGCTGTTCATGGTCCCGGCGCAGCTGGCCAGCGGCGGCATCAGCGGCATCTCTCAGTTGATCAATCATTTCACCGGCTGGCCGATTGGCCTGATGGTTTTTATCGGGAACATCCCCCTCTTCCTGCTCGGATGGCGCCTGCTGGGCGGACGGCGCTTCGCCTTGCGGACGCTTGTGGCTGTTCTGGCTTATTCCATCTTCACCGAGGCAGTCCTGTGGCTGCCGTTCTTCCCTAAAGACGGGATCACCAATGACCTGGTGCTCAATTCGCTCTACGGGGCGGTGGTCAGCGGAATCGGCTATGGGCTGGTCTACCGGGCGCAGGGGACCAGCGGCGGGTCCGACATCCTCGCCCGCATCCTCAACCGCTGGCGCGGCATCCCGATGACTCAAAGTTACCTGATGACCGATACCCTGGTGATCCTGGCCGCAGGATTTGTCTTCGGCTGGCAGAAGGCGCTATATGCCCTCATCGTCCTCTACGTCTCCGGTCTGGTGGTGGACAGTACCCTCGAGGGTGCGGGAACCGTCCGCACGGCGCTGATTGTCACGGATAAATGCAGGGAAATGGCTGACCGTATCCTGGCTGAGATGGAGCGCGGCGTGACCATCCTGGAGGGCACAGGCGCGTACACCGGCGAAGAGCGGTCCGTGCTCTATTGCGTGGTCACCCGCTCCGAGGTCCAGCAATTGAAGACGATTGTTCATCGAAGCGGATCCCCATGCATTCATGGTCATCGGCGTGGCGCACGAGGCCTGGGAGAAGGGTTCCAGCCTATTCAAGAAACAATGAATAGAATGTAAATAAAACTAGTGATTCGGGTCGTACCAATAAAGAGCCAGATACTCTGGCTCACTTTCAGATTTATCGATCTGCCAATCGGTTACCTAGAAAATCTCCAAATTGACTATCACTCCGGTGATCAAGGCGATCTGCCCCAGGTGATACGCAACCATGTTCATCACCCGTCCATTCCTGATGGGTTTGACGAACTTGTTCCATGCCAGGATGATGTCGGAAAAATAAAACAGGATGGCTCCCAGGCTCACCAGCCCGGCAGGCGGAGGTTTTCCAATCGAGCCGGTAAAAGGTGAGGATGGCTGAAAGCAGCATGAGTGTTATGACCGTTCCATAAACCACCACCGGCACAACCAGCCCCTGCATCCCTTCTCGCGCACCCCGGCAAGGATGGGCCGCAGGACCCGGGCTGCTGCCAACGCCAGGATGATGCCGATGACAATTGCCCATAGCGGCGAGATATCCCCAAACGGCGTGTTCAGTCCGATAATGTAGGACACATGCGCCAGCAGGAAAGCCGCCAACCCGGCGATGAACCAGCGATTGGAGAGCATCAGGAATAATATCCCCTGCCAGCGAGAAGATGATCCCCAACCCGAAGCAGATCAGCGGGGTTGCTCCGAACCCGCCAGCCAGCGCCAGATAGGTGAACAAAAGCACCATCGTGGCAGGTTTGGCGAAGTATTCGATCTTCTTCCAGCCTTTTGCAACCGCCGCCCAATCGCCGCTGCAGCGACCAACACGGCAATTAACAAGAGCATCGTCAGCATGGTTTCCTTTTATCTCATATGCGGGGAGAATGTCCCGGCTTATCCCTTGATTTTATACCCAAACCGGCGCAGGGCATCCTCATCATCACGCCAGTTCTTCGACACTTTGACGCGCAGTTCGAGAAAGACCTTGCGCCCGCTCATGGCTTCGATTTCCTTACGTGCCGCCGAGCCGATCTTTTTGAGCATTGCCCCGCCTTCACCGATGATGATGCCCTTCTGTGAATCGCGCTCGACGAACAGCGTGGCAGAGATGAAAGCGCCCTTTTCGCCGCGCTCGGTGAACTCATCCATGCGGACCGCCAGGGCATGCGGAACCTCGTCACGCAGGAAGATGAGTGCCGCTTCGCGGATCAACTCGGCAGCGATCTCACGCTCGTACAGGTCGGTCAGTTGTTCTTCGGGAAACTCCGGCGGGCGAACCGGCAGACGGGCAGTTAGGGCAGCGATCAATTCGTCCAGCCCGGCACGGCTCGTCGCCGAAAATGCCAGCACCGGATGGCAGATGCACCAGCGCCGAGTGCAGTCGAGACGAGAGCCTGGTACGTCGCTCGACGCTTCTCGAAAGTCTCAGCCGGGACCAAGTCGATTTTATTGAGCCCAAGCACCAAGTCCGGCCTGCGGCGCAGCATAGAGAGCAGGCTGGCAATCCGCTGGTCGTCCTCATCCGGCTCGGTACTGGCGTCCACCAGGAAGAGAATGATATCCACGCCGTCCAGGGCTTCCTCGGCTTCCTGGTTGAAGAACTGGCCGAGTTTGTGACGCGGGGTATGGACGCCGGGCGTGTCCACAAAAACGAGCTGGGCGTCGGCAGTGGTCAGGATGCCGAGTTGACGGCGGCGGGTGGTCTGCGGGCGGGGAGAGACGGCCGCGATTTTCTGCCCGAGCAGTGTATTCACCAGCGTGGACTTGCCCACATTGGGTTTGCCGAGGATGGCAATAAAACCGGAACGAAAATCAGTCATGCCATTTCCATGTGAAGACCACAGCCCTGCCCCGGAAGGGCACTTGTCGGGCGCACACTCGCTCCAGACGCAATTTCCGGGGATGCCGGGAGCCGCCAGTGGAGAACTTGGAGAAAATCAAGCCATCTGCATGGTTTCCCTGTACTCTGGAGATAATCATTTTCGGGATTTCCAATTTACAATCACGATACTGGCAATGATGAGCAGCGCTCCAAGGAACAATTGCCAGCTCAGTTCTTCCCTGAGAAAAATAACACCGAGGATCACACCGCCCAATGGAAAGATATAACTGACCAGTGTGGTGCGGGTTGGACCAATCTCGTGCAGGAGATAGTACCATAAGAAGAGCGCCAGTCCGGAGCCGAGTACACCCAACCAGACCAGTGCCACCCAGGTGATGGGCAGGGATGGCAAGTGAACCGGCTTTTCAACAACAGGAATGATCGCCCACATCACTACGCTGGCGGTCAACAGCGGGGCGGCACCGCGCACCAGACCGGGAACGTGTTCCGTTTTGAGTCGGGCAAAAACAGTACTCCCGGCATAGAAAAGGGAAGCAATGATGACCGCGACTTGCCCGAGTATGGAATTATGTCCGCCTGGCTGCAAATCCTTGCTGAGCAAGACAACCACGCCGCCGAAGCCAACCAGCAGACCGAGTATTTTCTGGGCGGTCATGCGGTCATCCCGCAGGATATAGTGAGCGAGGATGATGGTGAAGAGAGGGACGCTGGCGTTTAGAATGGACGCCACCGCCGAGTTAATGGTCTTCTCGCCCCAAGAGATCAGGACAAAGGGGATGGCAACGCTGGTGATGCCCAGGATGGCATAGGTGACCCAGGTGCGGCGGTCACGCGGCCATGATGTGCGCAGGAAAATGGTGGCCAGGATTCCGGTCAGTGCACCGAAGCCGACGCGGAACCCGACCAGTGTAAACGGACCGACTTCCTGCACGGCGATTTTGATCCACAGAAAGGAGGCGCTCCAAATCACGCCGAGTAAAATAAAAACGAACCAGTGTTTTGGCTTCATAAGTCTGTGAGAGTTTATCACGAATCACAATCCGCCACATTATGCATTCTAGCGGTGAATTATCAAAGGATTGAGTAAAGAAGAACATAAATTTTGCTGCTAGCGAGGGTGATAAAAGCGCACTCCTTCCCGGTGGTCATCCAGGAATATTCAAAGAAAAAAGAGAGACATAAATCTCTCCGCCGTCAAAAAAGGCCTCCGAGATACACCTCGGAGGCTTGGAATTTTCTATTATGATTGAATGGCTGCGCTGGCTGGTTACACTTTTTTGCCACAGTACGGGCAAACCTTCCAGTCATCCTGAATTGCTTTGCCGCACTTCTTACAAGGAGTGACAACGGCGGACGGGCATTGCAGCAGGTGCCACAACCAGCTTCGGCGTGCTCAGGCGTCTCACCAGCCAGATGATTCCCAGCACCACAAGAGCTAGGAATCCGAGCGACAACAGTCCTCCGATGAATCCACCTAAAGGCATCAAACCATAGCTATAGCCCATCATTCCTGGACCACGCATATGCGAGCCAAATCCGTTGTATGGCATCATCTCGGGGCCGCGCTCAGAAAAACCACGAGGAACCAAGGCCTCGGCGCGATAGCCATGGAAATTGGCGCGAACCATGAACCCAATGCCAATCAGGACTGCAAGAACGACCAGTCCCAGAAACGATACCGATAATCCATTTCCATACTTTTTTCATTTTTTTATTTCTCCTATTTTTAGTTGTTTCTCCGGGAATTACCATGGCGCTGAGATCATCAAGGGATATTGGTCGGGCGTAACCCCATCACCAACATTGTTATTCCTTCATCCACGGAATTCTCATGAACTTCTTGAATACTTTTATAGTATAACCAACGATTATGAAGATTCGATGAAATTTTGCTTAATGCCAATTAAGGTTTTCTGGGGAAATCAACTGAACTTCATCAAACCTCAATCTTCCATAATGATATACTACATTCATGGCAAGACTTATCGGACTCTTCGGCGGCACATTCGACCCGCCCCATATTGGTCATCTCATCCTGTCTGCCGAGGCACACGCCCAACTCGGACTCGACCGTTTACTTTGGATATTGACTCCCAATCCACCCCATAAGTGGGGCCAGCCAATAACCCCGCTCGAACACCGCCTGGCAATGGTCAAATTGGCCATTTCAGACAATCACCAGTTCGAGTTATCCACCATTGAAATGGATCGTCCCGGTCCGCACTATACTTTGGATACGGTGAAAATAATCTCAGAACAAAACCCCACCGCGAACCTGGTCTACGTAATGGGCGGCGACTCTCTTCGCAACCTCCCTACCTGGCATCGCCCTAAAGACCTGGTTAGGGCGCTTCATTATATTGGCGTGATGCACCGTCCTGGTGATTCCATAGATCTACGTGCACTCGATGAAATCATCCCCGGCGTGGCAGCCAAAGTCCGGTTTGTGGATGCTCCGTTACTTGACATCGCCGCTCATGAAATCCGTCAGCGTGTGGCTGATGGCCGACCCTTCCGCTATTTCCTTCCGACCAGCGGTTTCCGATTACATTTTGGAACACAACCTGTACTGCTGATCAAAACAGAAATCGACTATTTCCACAATAATGTGCTTGCTTGTCCAGCTACTTTATGCTAGACTTTATTAAAATTAGCGGAGGTTGTTCTATGGCCGAGAAAATTCTAATCATTGATGACGATATTGATACCCTGAAACTGGTGGGAATGATGCTTCAGAAACAGGGGTACCAGATCATAGCATCTGCCAATGGCGAGCAGGGTCTTTCGCAAGCTGAAGCAGAAAATCCTGACATAATCCTGTTGGACGTGATGATGCCAGAGATGGACGGTTACGAAGTAGCCAAACGCCTGCGTGCCAATGCACTAACGGCCAACACTCCCATTCTTATGTTCACCGCCAAGACGCAGTTAGACGATAAAGTGACCGGCTTCGAAGCCGGCGCTGACGATTATCTGACCAAACCAACCCACCCTTCCGAACTAAGCGCACACGTCAAAGCCTTGCTCGCCCGTTCCAGTAAAGGAAAAATCCCCACCGGCCCGTTGGCGCCGGAGAAACGTTCTCTGACCATCGGCGTACTTGCGCCTCGCGGAGGGCAAGGGGTTACCACAGTGGCTGTAAATTTGGGGGATGCCCTCCGCATTATAGACCAAGGCGATGTTATTGTGGCAGAACTGCGCCCGGGAATGGGTACCCTCGGCCCAGACATGGGTGAAGCCAATCCCAGGGTCCTGAGCGAACTCCTTTCCTGCCAACCTGTCAGACATGACCCGCCAGAAAATCCAGGAAAAACTCTATACCCATAAAACCGGACTCCGTCTGCTATTTGGCTCGGTCCAGGCGAAGGATGGGCTTTTGGTAAACGCCCCTGAATTGATGGAAGCACTGGTCAACCGGATGAGTTATCTGACCCCCTATCTGGTCCTCGACCTGGGAGCCGGTCTGACACCCCTGACCCAGAAATTATTGGCTGCCTGCAATATTCTTCTGGTGCTGGTGGAACCGGTGACGAATTCGGTTGTTCACTCCAAGGCACTCATCAACGATCTTGCTGACCTGACAGGCAGCAAGGCAAAATATCCATGCCATTGTGGTCAACCGCATTCGCTCGGATACCCAGCTCAATATGGCACAGATGGAAGAACTCCTCGGTCAGACCCCGCTGATCGCCATCACCCCCGCACCCGAATTGCTTTATTCAGCCACCCGCATGAAGACCACGGCTATTTCCACCCGCCCCGATAGCCTGACCGCCCAGCAATTCACCAAACTGGCCGAGGCAATCCTGGAGTTTGAAAAGCAAATGGGGCATAATCAACCCTGAGATATTCTCCGAAGACGCCCAGTACCTGATGATCCTTGCCCGCGATCTGATTTCTATCCTAGACTTGTATGTTCCGCATAACTGACGAGGGGCACATAAACCAACCGGGATGCATTGCCTGAACTGCATCCCGGATTTTTATCCTAGCAATACCTTCAACATTCCTGATCTTTTGGCGTCTTCGTACGCCTCCAACGCCCGCCCCAGTGGATAGCGCTTTGCAATGAGAATCGTCGGGTCCACTTTGCCGTACTCCAGCAACCGCAGCGCCGGGCCAAACGGGCCACAGCGCGAGCCGACGATGGTGATCTCGTCCACCACGAATGGAGACCAGTTGACATTCATTTCGCCCCGATATGTGGACTTCAGCACGAGCGTTCCGCGCGGACGGATTGCCTGCCGCGCAAGTCCGAAGCCGGAGGGCGACCCGGTGGCTTCCACTACCACATCCCAGCGCCGCGGCTGAACTTCCTTTTCCGAAATCACCTTGATTTTACGGCTTTCCAGCAGCGCTCTCTGGTGCGGATGGCGCGCCAACACTCTCAGGTCACAGCCGGTCAGCGCCAGCGTCTGGGCGATGAGTTGACCCAGCCGCCCAGCCCCGATGAGCAGGACACGCTCTGTTGGGTGAATTTGCACCTGCTCCTGGATCTCCAGCGCAGCCGCCAGCGGCTCAGCGAAAACCGCAGCTTCATCCGGGACTGAATCGGGGACATGATGCAGGTTTGCAATCGGCAGGGTCGTATACTCGGCATGTACGCCGTCCCGGTTGGCGATGCCCAGAACTGTGCGGTTCTCGCAGTGGGTGCGATGGCCACACTGGCATTGCTCGCACTCGCCGCAACTAACATTGATTTCCCCGACAGACGCGTTTGCCCATCCAGGATTTATCAGGAGATCCGATTGCTTCGCCAACGAACTCATGACCGGGCACACCCGTGAAGGGGTAATATCCACGGGTAAGTTCCAGGTCCGTCCCGCAAATGCCCGAAAGCCGGACGAATGAGCACCTCGCCAGGTTTATTGGGGCGGGGAATGTCGCGCAGTGAAAGTGACTGGTTTTCGAGCCAGAGAGATTGCATATTACTTACTTCATAGTTGCCGTGAGTTGGATTACCTGGAGCCCTTCCTCCCAAACTGCCTCTCCAGCGTATCCACAGACAAATGGATCATCGTCGGCCTGCCATGCGGACAGGTGCGCGGTGAGGCGCAGGTTTCCAGGTCGTTCAGCAGGGCGCGCTGTTCGTCGGAGGCGAGAACCTGCCCAGCCTTGACCGCCAGCCGCTTGCAGACGCGCCCGGCAATTTTGGCTTCGAGTTCATTCTGCAGCGGGGTTTCGTCTTCTTCGAAATCTTCCACCAGAGCGAGCAAGGCTGCTGCCGGGTCGGAGTCTGCAAACAGGCTCGGCATGGCGCGCACCTGATAGCTGTTCTGCCCAAATAGTTCAATATGGAAACCAAAGTGCTGTAATACCGGCAACTGGTCTTCGAGCAATTTTGCGCTGGCGGGCGGCAGGTGCACCACCGCAGGCGTCAGCAGCGCCTGCGAGGGGATGGTCTTCTGTTCATGCTGGGCCATCAATTTCTCAAACAAAACCCGCTCATGAGCAGCGTGCTGGTCAATCAGATACAGCCCATCCGGGCCTTCGGCGACGAGATATGTCGCGCCGATCTGGCCGATGAGACGCAGGAGCGGCACTTTTTCAAATGCGGATGATTGTCGTGATGAGTGAGGACGGTTGAACTGCCCTTCTGAATCCTGCCCTTTGACCGCTGACTGCTCAGCATGCGCCAGACTCCACGCCGGATCCATCTGCCGCTGGGAAGGCGCACTCCCCCACAAATTCTGCAGGAGCCACCTGCGGGACCGGAGCATATGCCAGCAAAGCCCGCCGTGCCGAACGCTGAACAAAACTGAATACTTTGTCCGGATTCCGGAATCTCACTTCCGCCTTGGCCGGGTGGACATTCACATCCACTTCCTCCGGCGGAGCTTCCAGAAAGAACACCGCCAGCGGATAACGTCCCACCATCAGCAGGGTGTGATATGCCTGGAGCAAAGCAGCATTCAAGGGCGTATCCTGCACCCAGCGTCCATTGACGAAGAACGTGATTTCTTTGCGGTTGGAGCGCGTCAGCGCGGTGGGGCTGATAAAGCCGGATAACTTAAAGTCCGTCCTTCTTCCGCCACCACGTCCAGCATTTGCCGGGCAGTGTCCACGCCGTAAAGGGTGGCCAGGATGGCGCGCCGGTCGCCATCGCCGCTGGTCTGCAGGGAGGCAGTATTCCCTTCCGATAATTTGAAACGCACCTGCGGGTAAGCCAGGGCATAACGCGTCAGCAGGGCGTCAATCGCCCGCCGTTCGGTCATATCCTGTTTCAGGAACTTGAGCCGCGCCGGGACGTTGTAGAACAGTTCTTCCACGCTGACCACCGTCCCTACCGGTGCGCCGACTTTTTCCAGCCTGCCGATGATCCCACCTTCCACATGCAGGCGCGCCCCGGCAGGTGCATCCGACCGTCCGTGAAGTGATGGTCATTCGCGAAACCGAGCCAATCGAAGCCAGCGCCTCGCCGCGGAAGCCAAGTGTGGCGATGCGGAACAAGTCTCGGCAGAGACCAGTTTGGAGGTCGCGTGGCGTTCGACAGCCAGTCTCAACTCATCAGCCGGAATACCTGCCCCGTCATCGGCCACTTGAATCAGGGTCCGGCCCGCAGCAGTGATATTCACGGTCACGGATTTCGCTCCGGCATCCAGGGCATTTTCCAATAATTCCTTCACCACCGAAGCGGGGCGTTCCACCACTTCGCCGGCTGCGATTTGCGAAGCAACTTCGGGAGGTAGAACACGGATGGTCATGCCTTTATTCTACTTCAAAATTCTTTTTCCCGCCAAGCCGTAGAAGACGCCACAGGAATCGATGGGCCGCCAGGAATTCTCCTGGAAATTCGAATCAAGGTTCGCGTCTTGGCGACCTGCGTTATAATTGTCCCATGCGATTTAATACCTTATTCTTCGACCTCGACGAGACACTTTACCCAGCCTCCAGCGGGTTATGGACAGCCATCCGTGAGCGCATCAATACCTACATGCAAGAGCGGATGGGGTTTCCTCCAGACCAAATCGAGGTGCTGCGCGAACAGTATTTCCACGAGTACGGCACCACGCTGCGCGGCCTGCAGGCAAACTACACAGTGGATATGGAAGATTATTTGGCATTCGTCCATAATGTACCGCTGGAAGCGCATCTCCACCCAGACCCGGAACTACGCGGAGTTATCGAAGGCCTCCCAGCCCGCAAATATATCTTCACCAACGCCGACAGCCCCCATGCAAACCGGGTGCTGGACGTCCTGGGCTTGCAGGGGTTATTCGATGGCATTCTGGATGTGCATACTCTTGCCCCCTACTGCAAGCCGATGCCGGAATCCTTTGAACTGGCCTTGCAAGCCGCCGGCTCACCAGACCCGCACACCTGCGCCCTGCTCGATGACCAAGCCCGCATCACACGTGCCGCCCGCAGCCTGGGTTTGTATACGATCCTGGTGGGGAAAGATGCCGCAGGCGAGGATGCCGACGCATGCCCTCAATAAAATGGATCGATTTACCTGGTTTACTCGGCATGGTGAATCTAACGCTGTTCTTACACCAGCTGCTAAAATTTCAGCGACATTTGGTGCGACTTCAGATAGACTGTTATTCCTTCGGACGGAACCATATTTCATTTTGCTTTAATCCAGGCATGTTATAGTAACGTACAATTTAATGGGAGATTCCTATGCAAAATAAAACCTTGCGCTCAGTTTTGATCGCTTTTGTGGCGATTGTCCTGGTGGTGTGCCTCTTTGGTGGCGGTTTCGTTGTCGGGAATTTCGTCCCGGTTCTGAAGCCTGCTTCAACACCATCGCTGACAACAACCCAACAGCAATAACCAGGGCGGCACGCCGGCCGATTTACAGTCGCAGTTTGCGCCCTTCTGGCAAGCCTGGAACCTCGTCCACCAGAACTACGTGGACCAACCGGTGGATAACACCAAACTCGATACAGGGCGCGATCAGCGGCATGATGAACGCCCTGGGTGACCCACATACCGGATACTCGACCCCACAGGAAACAACCGATGCCAATAATTCTACATGCAAGGGCGAATTTGATGGCATCGGCGCTTACGTGGATACCAGAGGCGATTATCTTACCATCACCGAGACCCATCCCCGGATATCCTGCCGAAAAGGCCGGTTTGCAAACTGGAGACCAGATCATCGCCGTGGATGGTCAGGATGTGACCGGTATGGATCCCGATATTGTCCGGATGACAAAGGTGATGGGCCCAGCAGGAACCAGGTTCAACTGACAATACAACGCACGGGAGTTGACAAGCACCTTGAATTTACGCATCACACGCGCCCACATCGTCATCCCCAGCTGTCACAAGCAAAATGCTTGACAACAACATCGCTTATATCCAACTCACGCTGTTTGGCGATACCGCCGCCAGCGATTTCCACGACCAGTTGAGCCAGCTAATGGCCAAGAACCCGAGCGGCTTGATTCTGGATCTGCGGGATAACCTCGGCGGCTATCTTGATGCGGGTATTGCGGTTGCTTCTGAATTCATTAATCATGGAGTTATTGTTACTGAAAAATACAGTGATGGTTCGAAAACCCCGCATGACGCCAACCCCGGCGGGCTGGCAACCACCATCCCAATGGTGGTGCTGGTGAACGGCTACACGGCCTCGGCTTCCGAGATCATTTCCGGAGCAGTCCAGGACGATGGGCGCGGCAAACTGGTCGGTGAACTAACCTACGGCAAAGGTTCAGTGCAGGACTGGCTCCCGCTTTCCGATGGCGGCACTGGCCCGCATCACCAGCGCCAAATGGCTGACACCCAATGGGCGCACCATCGACAAGATTGGGCTTACACCGGATGTGGTCGTGACGATGACCCAGGCGGATATCACAGCCGGTCGCGACCCACAGTTGGATGCGGCCGTACAGTTGTTGTTGCACCCGCAACCGTAATTCATTTTAAAGTTTACCATCCAACCCATGATAGAATTTGTTTGCCCATTTCCGTAAGTACTCCATGGTTTGGTTGAGAATAAAAGGATATCAGATAGGGACTTATCTGAGAGGAAAAATTGATGAATATCAACTATCTTCTTTGCATGGCACCCGCGTTCTTGTTGATGCTAATTACTTCATGGTACGTCAAATCGGCGTACCGGAAATGGAGCCAGATTCAGACTCGCAGCGGGATGACCGGTTACCAGGCTGCCCAGCGCCTGATTGCTGCCGGAGGATTGCAGGGAGTTCAGCTCGAAGGTATAGCTGGAACCCTGACAGATAACTATGACCCGCACACCAAGATCCTCCACCTTTCTCAGAGCGTCGCGGAAAATCCATCCGTTGCTTCGATCTCCGTTGCAGCCCACGAGCTGGGACATGCCCAGCAGGATGCCCAAGGCTATTTTCCGCTGCGCTTTCGCTCTGCGCTGGTGCCAATGGTCAGTATCGGTTCGAACTTGGGTTGGATATTGATCATGCTCGGCCTGTTTCTGTCTTATGCCGGAATGGCTCTTGGCGTGGATATCGCCTGGCTGGGAGTGGTGGTCTTCGCCGGAGGTGCGATCTTTGCCCTGGCAACTCTGCCGGTGGAATTGAATGCATCCGCCCGTGCCCGCCATTTGTTGACCGAGACGGGTATCATCTCCAGCCCTGACGAGGAGCGCGGCGTCAGCACGGTGCTCAACGCAGCCGCTCTGACTTATGTCGCTGCACTAATGACGGCAGTGATGCAATTACTCTATTATGCAAGCTTAGTTCTTGGGCTGGGACGCCGCCGCAGATAACCGAAAAGAGCTGAATAAACCTGAATGCCTCCCGCAGAACATTGACCTGTAGGAGGCATTTTGTTGGGGAAATGGAGAAACGCGAGAATATTTAATCAGGAAACCACCATCCTGGAGGAAAGCTGGCATTCATCGGCGCTCGTCCACTACATTTGGGTAATTTCAGTGAATCAGGAAAATCCAGTATAATTCCGGCATGAGGAAAATCATCGTTGCGCTGGTTCTGCTCCTTGCCATTGGGTTTGTCGTCCTTCGTTTCTCCGAACTGCAGAACATCCTTGATACCCTCCATCACAGCAACTACCGCTTTTTGATCGCGGCATTAATCATCGAAATCATCTGGTTGTACAACTCAGCAACGGTTTACAGCGTGTTATACCGCCTGGTGGGGTTGAAAGAGGTCAGCTCCCATCTTGTCCTGGTGGCAACCGCGGCCAATTTCATCAACGTGGTAGCGCCCAGTGTGGGCATCGGTGGGATGGCCATTTTCCTGGATGACGCCCAGCGGCGGAACCACTCGACCGGCCGGGTGACAGTGGTGGGGGTGCTGTACATTCTCTTCGATTACCTAGCGTTTTTCTGCATCCTGTCGCTCGGCTTGATCGTCCTGCTCCGCCGCAACAATCTCAACGCCGGGGAACTAACGGCCGCCGCTATCCTGCTCGCCATCGCGGCAGGGGTGGCCTTCCTCCTGTACCTGGGTTATAAATCCGCGGAACGGCTGGGAAGTGCGCTTGCCTGGCTGGCGCGCGTCATCAACCGTATCATGCGGCCATTCATCCACCGGGATTATTTGCAGGAGGAACGGGCTCACTTCTTTGCCCAAGAGATCGCCGAGGGTATTACGATGCTACGCGGCAAACGCAAGGAACTGCTTTGGCCATTCCTGTACTCACTGAACAATTTTGCCCTGCTCCTCTGCGTGCTGGCCTTTACTTTCCTCGCATTAGGGACGCCTTTCACCGTGGGTACACTAGTGGCTGGGTTCGCCATCAGTTACCTATTCCTGATCGTTTCCCCAACCCCGGCGGGGCTGGGGGTGATGGAAGGTGTGATGACCCTGGTCCTCACCAGTTTACGGGTCAAGTTGGAGGCCGCGGCGCTGATCACCCTGACCTACCGGTTTATCACCTTCTGGTTCCCGCTCGTGGTCGGGGTGGTGGCCTTCCGCATCCTGGGAAGCAAGGTAAAACCCCTTGCCGGGGAGAAACCGTCCGAAAGCATGAAGTAAGTGTTTATTTATGAGCCAACCCAAAAGGAGGTTGTTGCCAGATCTTCAATAAGGTACTATTGACCGAAGTTCAATTCCGGGGGCTTGACAATTTAGAATTTATGTTCTATATTCCGTCTAGTTCAAGTTAATCCAAGAGAGCAACCATGCAGAGGTAGATATGTTCGAAATTCCTGAATACACAAACCTTGCCCGCCAGATGAACAAAACCCTGGTCGGGAAAACCATCCAGCAGGGAAGGCTTGGGAACTCACCTCATAAATTCGTCTGGTATAACCGGTCACCCGAGGAATTCGCACGACTGACACAGGGCAAACACGTCGGCACGGCGCGCGTGCGCGGCCGCTGGCTTACCCTGGATCTGGAGCCTGGTTACCGTTTGCTCCTGGGTGAGTGCGGCGGAAAGGTCTTGTACCACACCCCAGGCGCGCCCCTGCCCGGGAAATACCACTTGTTCGTATCCTTCGACGATGGCTCGGCTCTGACGGGTATGACTGCCATGTGGGGCGCGATCGAACTCTATGAAGCCGGGCAGGAACTGGAACGCAATTACATCAAAGGCATGCGCCCCACCCCGATCGACTCGGAATTCACCTTCGACTATTTCACTGCCCTGATCGACGAACTTCGACAGGGCAAGAAACGAAGTGTAAAAAACCTACTGACACAGGACCAGCTCATCCCCGGCCTAGGAAACGCCATTGCACAGGACATCATGTTCAACGCGCGTCTCCACCCGCGCCGCTCCCTGACAGACCTGACCCCCAACCAGCGCGGCGATCTGTACAAGGCTGTCACGGACACAGTCCACGAAGTGATCAAAAAAGGCGGCCGCAACGACGAAACTGACCTGTTTGGCAAACCCGGCGGTTACGTTCGTCTAATGGACAGCCACGCAGCCGGCAATCCCTGTCCTCAGTGCGGACAGATCGTGGAAAAAATGCAGTACCTGGGCGGTGCATGCTATTTCTGCCCGAAGTGCCAGAAGTAGATCACACTGTAATTAATGAAGCCAACCGTGAGCCTAAACCCTCGGTCGGTTGGTGCGCAGGGGCGCAATAACCCCTACGGGCACGATGTATTGCGCCCCACCTTGTGAATATTTGATTACTCGTACCTCAACGCTTCAACCTGGGCGGGGTGTATGTAAATTTGGATGTTGATTTTCAGGTGAGGCCTGAACCCCATGCAGTCCCGGTTCCCGGACGGGGGACGGGACGCACAGGCTTTATTCATAACACCTCACCGGGTATAATCTTTCCACTCATGTCCATCGAAACGTTGCTCTCCCGCTGGCGTACAGACCCGGAAACCGCCCCCAACCTCCCCATCTGGCGGACCAATCCGCCGCGCTCCGCCGATCTGCGTCCCTTCCCAGCAGACCTGCCAACTGTGCTGGCTGAGTCGCTTGCCGCTCACGGCATCGTCTCACTCTATAGCCATCAATTGCAGTCCTGGGAAGCAGCCCGTCGAGGTGAGAACATCGTCCTTGCTACCGGTACCGCCAGCGGCAAAACTCTCAGCTACAATCTCCCGGTATTGGCTGCGCTGTTCGAAAATCCAGAAGCCCGCGCCCTCTACCTTTTTCCAACCAAAGCTCTCACACAAGACCAGCTTTCGAGCCTCAATTCTTTTCAAGCCTCGATCAAAAATCTGAAAACCGCGATTTATGATGGCGACACGCCGCAGTCCCACCGTTCAGCCATCCGCAAGAATGCCAATATCCTCTTCACCAATCCAGACATGCTCCACACCGGGATTCTGCCCCACCACACCAACTGGGGTGACTTCTTCCGCAATCTGCGCTTTGTCGTCATGGACGAAATGCACACCTATCGGGGTGTGTTTGGTTCACACGTGGCCAATGTGATCCGCAGGCTTAAACGGGTGGCGAAATTTTACGGAGCGTCAGCCCGCAGTTCATCCTGACCTCCGCCACCATCGGTAATCCGCAGGAACTGGCCGGCCAGCTCATTGAGTCCCCGGTCACGCTCGTGAATGTGGATGGTTCCGGCCGCGGCGAGCGACATTTTCTCGTTTACAACCCGCCTGTCGTTGACCCGGCTCTGGGAATACGAAAAAGTTCGACGCAGGAAAGCGTCCGCCTGGCACAGGACTTACTGGCGCAGAATGTGCAAACAGTCGTTTTCGCCCGTTCCAGACGGTCAGTGGAAATTCTTCTGAAACAAATACAGGGAAGTATCCCCTCCAGGTCTTTCACCTTCGGAGAATGCGCGGATACATCACCCGTTTCCAGAGGAAATAGAGGAGTACGGGAGGCAGTTCGCGGTTATCGTTCCGGTTATCTCCCTTCCCAGCGCCGCGAAATCGAAAAAGGCTTGCGTGACGGAAGCATCCGAATGGTAGTTGCCACCAATGCCCTTGAACTGGGTATTGATATCGGCGGTCTGGAGGCAGCGCTGCTCGTCGGCTATCCCGGCACCATCGCCTCCACCTGGCAGCAGGCGGGTCGAGCGGGCCGCGGAGATGACCCGGCTGTGGCAGTTCTCATCGCCACGGCCAACCCTCTCGACCAGTTCCTGGCTCACCACCCCGAATACTTTTTCGCCCGCTCGCCCGAACAGGCGCTGGTAAATCCCGACCATCTGCTCATCCTGCTCAACCACCTGCGCTGTGCGGCGTTCGAACTGCCCTTCCAGCCGGGAGAAGGCTTCGGGGACCTGCCTGCTGAAAAGCTTAAAGAATTCCTCGATTTTCTAGTCGGACAGCCGGGAGTTGCATCTTTCAGGCGACCAATATTTCTGGATGGCAGACGCCTACCCGGCCGCGGCGGTCTCCCTGCGCTCAGCCTCGCCCGAAAACGTGCTCCTGCATATCGAGGACGGTCGAAGCCGCGCACATCCTCGGCGAAGTAGACCTGGCTTCCGCAGCCTGGATGATCCACCCGAACGCCATCTACCTGCACGAAGGCCAGCAGTATTTTGTCCAGGATCTCAACCTGACCCGCAACACCGCCACGCTCATCCCGGTGGCACTCGACTACTTCACCGAGCCGCTACGCCAGACCGAAGTGAACCTGCTGGCAACGATGGATCGTGCCCCCTGCCCAACTCCCTCAGGGGATGGGGAATCCTGCACCAAAGGATATGGCGAACTCCAGGTCACCACGCAAGTGACCGGTTTCCGCAAACGCAGCCTGGCTGGGCGGCGAGAACCTAGGCGAGGAACCACTCGACCTGCCGCCATCTGAATTGCAGACGACCGGATACTGGCTGACGATTTCCGAGCAGACCATCGAGGCGCTGCGCGCAGCCGGAAATTGGACCAACGACCCGAACGATTACGGCCCCGGCTGGAACCGCCTGCGGGACGCCGTCCGCTTCGGGATGGTCACCGTTGCCAGGTCTGCGGCGCGGTCGAGAGCGGGAATCGTCAACATGATGTGCATCACAAGGTGCCTTTTCGCCATTTCCTCTCCGCCGCTGAAGCCAATCGCATGGTCAATCTGGTCACGCTTTGCCCGCGTGCCACCGCAAGGCTGAAACCAACCTGCGTATGAAGAGCGGGCTGGCCGGCCTGGCGACGGTGCTCGGACAACTGGCCCCGCTATTCCTGATGTGCGACAGGGGCGACTTGGGCGTATACACTGACCCATCCTCCACTGTCTTCGGCCACCCGTCAGTGGTTTTGTACGACCAGGTTCCGGCAGGGATCGGTTTCAGCCAGAAATTGTTTGAAATCCACACTGAGTTAGTGAGGCGTGCTCTGGAACTGGTGGAGGAATGCGAATGTGAGGACGGTTGCCCCTCCTGCGTCGGTCCCGCCGGGGAGAATGGTGTGGGAGGCAAGCAGGAAACACTGGCGCTATTGAAGTCGATAGTTCCCCAGGATAATTCTGCAAATTAAATTTACCCTGAAAGGTCAGGAACCTACAGGGTCTATTGCTTCTTAAGATTTCAAAATTCCATACTTGCTTATTATTCGCATCCGATGGTTGCCGAGTGACGCAGTGAATCTCCCCACCCAGAAGAGTATTTGTTTTCTGGGAATTGCCGTGGAAATGGGATAAAGACCTATCCGAAAATATGCTCCAGGCGGCGAGAGAAAATTCTTGGATTGGTCTTAAATATATAAGGATTGCGGCGCTCCAAGATGAGCGCCGCAATCATGTAATATAAAAGTTAAGAAGCCGGGGGTAGGGGTTCTTGCGGGGGCAGGACTTCCACAGAAGCAGCCTGGGTTGCATCCTTCTTCTTGCGGAGGAGCAGCACCGGGACTACGACTGCGATGGCAACAAAGATCACTGATACACACAAACCAACGACTCCCATCCAGACCGGGATAGTTCCCGTGGTTGAGTTACCGTTGACGGTTGTCGTATAAGGAACGAGCCCTGCAAGTGCGGCAATTCCAGCCACACACAGCGACAAGCCCGGGCAGCCACATAGCAAAATCGCTGCAATGGTACCAACGATCGCCCAGTTTTATTAGGTTTCTTCTCCATAAGTCATCCTCCTAGAATGATTTAATTATGTTTTGAGTATACATGCGACAGGTACTTAATGCAAGCACTTGAGGGTAAGTACTCCGCATCAACTCCGCAGCACCGCGCCCAATTCCTGCTCCAGGCGGCGGAGGATACGGGCACGCATCCCGGCCACATCTTTATCTGAGAAGGTCTTATTCACGGCTTGATAGGTCAGGCTATAAGCCAGGCTCTTCTTGCCCGCTCCGATCTTCTCATCTCGGTAAACATCAAACAAGCGCACTTCGGTCACCACCTTGCCGCCGGTCTGGCGGATGAGTTCTGCCACGCGTTCAGCCGGGACACTTTCGTCCACTACAATGGCCAGATCTTCGAGCACAGGCGGGAGGGTAGGGACAGCGCCAGTCTGGTCGGAGCGGCGGGATGAGCGGCAGCAAGACATCCAGGTCGAGATCAGCAGCCAGAACTCGGGGATCGAAAGGATGCCGGCCAGTCATACTGCCCGCGCACCTGCGGATGCAATTCCCCGAAGACGCCAATCTGCCTCTCACCGGACAATACTTTCGCACATTTCCCGGGATGGAAACTGGGGTGCTCAGCCGGTTCAAACAGGACCTCGGGGATGCGCAAGCCACCGAGCAGCGTGGAGAGCACACCTTTGAGATCGTAGAAGTCCATCGGACCGGTATCCGCAGGCTGCCACCCGGGCAGGGCGCGCAACCGGCAAGAAGGATGACGAGACGCTGAAGTTCGTCGGGGAAATCCCAGGTTCTTCGGAAGCCAGAAATGCAGGGCCGATCTCGAACAGCGCCAACCGCTCGCGCACACGGGCATTGCGCTCAGCGATATCCAACACGCTGGCAAGGACGCTGTGCCGCAGGACGGCCTTATCGGGAGTGATTGGGTTGGTAATGCGGATGTAGGGCTTGTCGTCGGGCGGGGTACCGGGCGGCAGTCGGCGCGCCTCACGCCCGGGGGTGGTGAGACGATAGCTGACGATCTCCTGCAATCCCTGAGCCACCAGCAGGTCACGGAGATGTTCTTCCTTGTCGAGCTCCGGGTTGCCCAATTGGGGCGGAGTTCGTCTGCCATGCGAGTTTCGGGGATGTTGTCGTAACCGTAAACGCGGGCAATTTCTTCGACGATGTCGGCTTTTCCGGTGATGCCCTCACCGATGTCCAGGCGATGGTCAGGAACAGTCACCAGCAAACACTGTTTTGCTTTCAGTGTACACTTGAATTCGAGACGTTCCAGCATGGACTTCATTTGCTTTATGGACAATTCGACACCCAGCCAGCGTTTCACATCGGCAGGTGTGATTTCGATGGTCGGATCTTTGGGAGGAAGCGGGTAAGCATCCACCAGGCCGGGAGCCACCTTACCGTTTGCCCAGGCTTTCATCAATTCCAGCCCGCGCCGCACACCGCGCTCAGCCATCGCCGGATGGACCCCGCGCGAGAAGCGGTAGGAGGCTTCCGAGATCAGGCCATGGGTGCGGGCGGTTTTGCGGATATTGATAAAGTTCCAGGCTGCGCCTTCGAGCAGGATATTGCGCGTCTTGTCGCTGACTTCGGACTCCTGTCCGCCCATCACGCCAGCCATCGAGAGAGCCCCGGCTTCATCGCACACCAGGACGGTGGTTGCGTCCAGTTTGTGCTCCACGCCATCGAGCGTGGTCAGGCTTTCCCCGGGTTTGGCAGTGCGGGTGATGATCCTGACTTGTTTACCTTTGGCGCGTTCAACCAGCACATCATAGTCAAAGGCGTGCAGAGGCTCGCCGATTTCCAGCATGGCGTAGTTGGTGGCGTCCACGATATTGTTGATCGGGCGCATCCCGGCCATCTTGAGCCGCCGCTGGACTTTAGCCGGACTGGGACGGATTTCAATTTCTTTGATAAGTCCCAGAACAAAACGCGGATTCATCGTCAGGGTCGGTAATCTCGATTTCTGCAAATTCGCCGCACCATCCTTCAATCCTTTCCTTCTGTGAGCAGGTGGGCGAGGCACATCATATGACATTTTCAAGGCCTTCCCGGTGATGGCAGCAATTTCACGCGCCAGTCCCAGGATGCTGGCACAGCGTGCATAACTTGGCAGCAGTTTCACGTCCAGGACCGCATCACCCAGGGTATCCGCCAGCGGCAGTCCCCGCCGGGCATCATCATCGAGGAACATGATGCCTTCGTGCTCGTCCGAGATGCCCAATTCCTTCTCCGAGCAGACCATCGAGTACGACTTCAACGCCGCGGATGGTGGCGCGTTTGAGTTTGGTCAGTACCTGGCCTTCCTGATGACCGTCGTAAATCTGGGCGCCTTCCTTGGCATAAGCCACCTTGAGCGCTTTCGGGAGCGGGCCGATCCCCTTGAACTCGAACAGGTTCGGCGCGCCGGTCAGGACGATATGTTCCTGCTGACCATCGAAGAGTTTGCAGAGCACCAGCCGGTCGGCGTTGGGATGCGGCATATACTTCCGAGATGGAGGCAACAACGATTTTCTCGCGGTCCCATTCCAAGCCGGAGAGATGCGCATCCACGCTGCCGGGGGCGGGCATGGGCAGACCGATGATTTGGAGTTCTTCCACTTCCATGCCAGCCATGGTGAGCAGGTGGGCCAGTTCGGCAATCGAAATATCAATGTCTACAAAATCTTTTAACCAGGATAAAGGTGCTTTCATCTCTTGCTCCTAGAACTGCTCAAGGAAACGCAAATCATTTTCCCAGAAATAACGGATGTCATTGATCCCGTATCGCAGCATGGCGATCCGCTGGGCGCCAAGGCCGAAGGCGAACCCGGTGTAACGCTCCGGGTCATAGCCACCATTGAGCAGGACGACCGGATGGACCATGCCGCAGCCGCCGATTTCCAGCCAGCCGCCCCCGCAAACATTACATCCTTTACCGCCGCACAGGAAACATTCAATATCAAACTCTGCGCTCGGTTCGGTGAACGGGAAAAATGAAGCCCGGAAGCGGGTGCGGACATTCTGCCCAAACAAGCCGCCGAGCCAGGTCAGCCAGTGTGCCCTTCAGATCGCTGAAGGTGATGCCCGGGCCGACCGCCAGGCCTTCGATCTGGTCGAACTGTGTCTCATGGCGGGCGTCCACCTGCTCGTAGCGGTAGACCATTCCCGGCAGCACAATCCGCACTGGCGGCGGGTTGTGCGGGTTACGGGCGGAATATCTCGCGCATGGCGTGGATCTGCCCCGGAGAAGTGTGCGTTCTTAAAACAATCGGGTTGTCGCCACGTCCTTCGCTTTCCACAAAATAGGTATCCTGCATATCACGCGCCGGGTGCCCGACCGGAAAATTGAGCAACTGGAAATTGTATTCGTCGCTCTCCACCTCCCGCGAGCGATAGACCTGAAAACCCATCTCGCCAAAAATGCGATACAGTTCACGCAGAATCTGGGTATCGGGATGAAGACGGCCCAGCGGGACGCGCCGTCCTGGCAAGGTGACATCCAGCCGCTCCTGCTCAAGCGAGCGTTTTAGCGCCGCCTGCAATATCTCCTCGGACCTGGCATGCGAATGCCAGTTCGAGACCCTTTTTCACCTCGTTGGCGCGTTGACCGACCATCGGTCGCTCTTCCTTTGTGAGCTGCCCAAATCCGTTGAAGAGTTGCATCAGCGCAGAACTGCGTCCCAGGTGCGCCACGCGCCAGGCTTCCAGCGCGGCTTCGTCCTAGACTGCTTCCAGAGCATCCAAACCGAGGCGTTCGATTTCATTCAATTTTTCAAGCATACATCACCTCCGATAAACAAAACTCCCGTCCACTCTGGGACGGGAGGGCTTTTCCCGCGGTACCACCCAAATTAGCCATCCTGAGCTATCGTTGAAGGACTGGCTCACTTTGTCGCTGACCATCATCAGCCTCCCTGCTAACGCTGGGATAACGGCTCAGACTACAGGCCCATGAAGGGCGTTCCCCTGAGCGGCTCAAGAGGGAACTTCGGTCGGTTTCCACCGGATGCGGGTCTCAGTCTGTGCCCGCATCTCCCTGTCGGCTTTCGCTGACCTACTTTCCTCTGTCATTGCTTTTAATATAATAGGCTCGCCTGTTGCGCTTTATTATCCGCAAAAACAACCGGGCTGTCAAGGGCGGTTGAGTTCCCAGATGAGCCGCAGCCCGTCGAGGGTCAGCCAGGGGGCATGGATCTGGATGGCCGGCGTTTCTTTCGCCACCAACTCAGCCAGGCCACCGGTGGCAATGACCTTCATCTTGGGGCCAAGTTCCTGGCGGAAACGTTCCACCATTCCCTCGGTCATGGCGACATAGCCAAAAATCAGGCCTGACTGCATGGCATTGGTGGTATTCCGCCCAATGACGGACGGAGGCTTTTGCAGGTCAATGCGCGGCAGTTTGGCCGCATGGGTGAAGAGGGCCTCGGCAGCCAGGTTGATCCCGGCAGTAATTGCCCCACCGAGGTAATCGCCTTCTTTGGTCAGAGCATTAAAGGTGGTGGCAGTACCGAAGTCAATGATACAGGCCGGTCCGCCATATAGGTGCATGACCGCCACCGCATCCGCCACCCGGTCCGCGCCGACCGCTTTTGGGTCCTCATAGCGGATACGGATACCGGTCTTGACGCCCGTGTCCACCACCAGCGGCTCCTGCTTGAGGTATTCACGGCAAGCCTGGACAATCCGCCCTGTCAGCGGCGGGACGACCGAGGCCAGGCAAATTCCTGTCAGATCGTCAAGCGTCCGCCCGGCGTTTGTCAGCAGTCCGAGTAACTGCAGGCCATACTCATCGGGCATGCGAGTTTGGTCGGTGGCCAGCCGCCAGTGATGCACCAGCGTCTCGCCCTGGTACAGGCCGATGGTCAGGTTTGTATTTCCAAGGTCAATTGTGAGCAGCATATTCTTATTATAATGCTTCAAAACAAGAAACTACGATAGCAGGATGCAACACCACCGATGACACAAACCATGACTAATATTCACCTAGGGATTCACGCCCGTGCCGATGGTCCCATTTTGCAGGCCAGTCAGCACATCCTGCACCAGGCGCATTTTCGCATTACTGAGCAGGTCAGGGTTGACGTCAGTCAGGAACAACGGGGTGGGAGCAACCTGTCCACCGTTGCCGGCTACCAGGTCCGGGAAGATGTGCTGAAGGGCAGAAGTGAGGTCAGGCTGGATGCTGGCAATCCAATTGGAGCGGATGTCCTCACCAGGCAGGGTCTGGCTGATGAGCAGCACGCCATTTCTGAGCCATGTAGGAGAGAAGGTCGGGCGTGGCAATATCCGGGTAAACATAAGCCACCTTGACGAAGTTTTGGATCAACAGATCGGCATAACCGTTATAGTCGCTTTCTGGAGCGTCGGTGGGGATGCCGACGAGGATCGGGATAGATACCATGGCAGGTTGGGGAAAGTTGGGGTTTAAACAATGCCACAATAAAAATGATACCCATTGGTGAAAGCATCCCGGACAGCCGCTCGCCTCCGGCGGTATCTTTCTGGGATAAGAATGCCAACTCGCCATTCCGGGGCAACCATCCCGGCGATGTAACCGGCCAGGAAAGCCTGCTGGTCCACCGGGAGTCCGGCCGCCCCGATACTGGACAGGTTGGGAGCCGCAGCCAGACCGGGGATGCCGACCGCCAGGAACTGCACGCCCGGCGCGGCAGCCGTCAGCGCAGCCAGACCCGGGTCCGGCGGCAGAGCGATGACAACTTTCAAAGCCGCGCCTTCGAAGGCCAGGTCAGCAGGGGTGAGCACGTTGCGCACCTGGAAGCGCATCCCGTTCGCCTGTGCCAGGTTATAAACGAGGGTCTGATACTGGTCGGATTCAGCCCGCGGCATATCGGCGGGCAACACCAGGATGGTCAATGGTTTGGATGGGAGAGTGGGGGATGCGGTCGGGACGGGGGTGGAAGTGGGGCCTTCCGGCGTGGGAGTTGTGCCTCCGGGGAGCGCACAGGAAGTGAGCAAATTAAAGTAAAAAGGAGGAAGACCAGTTTGCGTTGCAAGGTTGTCTCCTGACAAAGGATGCAGGTATTTTACCTGAAAACGTCCTCCTCGGCAGGACGATGGTACGGGTCAATGGAAATTCCCTCGTGAGAGGATAAGATATCTGGGTGTTGGGGGGCACGGCCCGCCCAACACTCACTATTTACTTTATCACTATGGAAATCCCCAGTGAATCATAGCGACATAAACATCAGGACGCCCGCGGGGGCGTCCTGACTAAGAGAGAGAATGGTATATGAATTGGTTGCGTTTTACTTGACAGCAACTTTGATCGTCTTGGGGCGGGCCGATTCAGCCTTGGGAAGGCGCAGGGTCAGCACGCCGTCGGTGATCTTGGCCTGAGCCTTTTCGGCGTCCAGCATGGCGGGCAGGTGCAAGGTCCGGCGGAACGAACCGTGCGGAAGTTCGCGCACAAGGTACTCGGTTTCATCCGCTTTGAACTCGCCTTCCACAGTGACCACATCCTCAAGGATCTGGATGTTTAATTCTTCAGCCTTCAGGCCGGGGACAAGGGCGCTGATAATGTAAGCATCATCCTCGTCACGGACGTCGACGGCCAGGGTGAAATCATGGGCAGGTTCTTCGTAACCAGCCATGCGGGCCCAGCGGCGGGCCATGCGATATGGGGTTGGGGCAATAAAGTAAGACATTAGGAATCTCCTTTTCGGAATCAATAAGCAATTCAATGCCCCTATCTTATCCAGTGAGTATAAGAAATGAAGCAGAGCAAGATAGAATTTATATAAGAGATCATTCTGCAATTCGTTAATATATACTGTCGCAGGGAACCAACCTGCGATAGAAGAAAGTGTATGGGCAATGAATTCGCAGGCATTCCTCATATTACAATGAATCTGATATTGGAATCACGAGTTGTTCCCCCAAAAAAAGAGCCGCTATGAAAGCGGCTCCAATGCTAAATTTAGGTCGGACTTAAGGCAAGAAGCCGTTAATCCATCCCAACACTTCCGGGGTATCAACACGGAAGGAATAACCTACGCCTGAGCAGTTCACGTTCGTGACATAGGAATTAACCGCCAGTACGATATTCGTGCCGCCCAAAAGGTCTGGTCCGCCCAGTCACCGAAGCAGGTACCGCCCGAACCTCCGCCCGGATTGAGTGCCAGTCTCATGAACTCGCCGCTGTGCACGAAATTGCCTGAGACCAGGGCGCTAGGAGCATAGAAACGAGTGCGTGGGCCTGTCCAACGATTGTACGGCGGTGGCTTGGGTACTTGATTGCCAGGAATCTTAGCTTGGTACTTGACCCCGTAGCCAACAAAATCAATGGAAGTCTTGTTTTTCAGCGTTTCCACCAGACCTGCTGAAGGCAGAGATGCAAACCCACCGACATCAACGGTCTCGCTGAGCACGACGATTCCGACATCACCATGGGCGAACTCCGGCAGCCCGTTCCCGCAGCCAGTGCAGAAATCACTATAGGTGTAGGGTGTACCTTCAATTGCCCCGCTACCCGAGCCACCGAATGGATACAATGGGTACGGGACTTTACCATAAGTTACGTCCTCGTCAAACCACACACGAGCTGCGACTGCGCCATCAGTGCAGTGACCTGCGGTGAGAACTACATTGGGCGCAATTAGTGAGCCGCTGCAGCGCCATGCGGGCCCGTCCGCATCATCAAACACCAGCAGGCCTACATACGGATGGTTGCTGCCGTCTGGCTGGCCATTGGTGATGGCTCCGGCAACACCAACCACACTCAATACCAGCACAAGTGCAAGCAAAATTGAAACAACTAATTTCTTCATTTCAATCTCCTTTGATCCTTTGAGTGAAAATTGGCGATATTATTTGAAATGCAAACTGACTCAAGCAACAAAGTGATTCATGGCGAGATAATTCCGGAAGCCCACCTCCTTCATAAAATGAAGGCCGATGCAACCTTACAAAAATGCAAGGTTGCGTACAAGTAGTATACACAAAAACAACCCACTATACAATAACCTTTAAGAATTAGTTTCAACAACAGATTCGTTCGCCGGAAAAACCCCGCGGGTATAATCAGCTCCATGCCCAAGCGTTTACTGTTCACCTGTATTGTTGCTGGCGTCATGCTGGGCCTGGGTTACTTCTTGTACCGGATGGCACACCCCGCAACCGGACGTTCTGACCGCGTGATGGAATGGATGCACAACTCCTCGGCACACCCCGATTGGGCGGTGCGGGCGGGACTCGCTGCGCACCCGATGCCCCCTTCCTCATGCCCACCGACGGCTTGATCGGCTACCTGTGGGACGACTCGTTCCAGGCCGGTAAACGCCACCAGGGCATTGACATCTTCGGCGGGACGGAAGCGGGCCAAACGCCGGTCGTGGCCGCGTTATCCCGGCACCCTGACCCGCCTGCCACCTGGAAGTCGGCTGTCATCGTGCGCGTCCCATCGGACCCTTTGCAACCGGGGCGCCAGATCTGGCTATACTACACCCACATGGCCGACCCAAATGGTAATTCGTTCATCTCCTCTGATTTCCCGCCCGGCACGACCGAAAAGGTCATCGAAGCCGGAACATTGCTTGGCTACCAGGGCAATTACACTGGCGACCCCGCCAACCCGTCCGGTGTGCATTTGCATTTTTCTATCGTGCTGGACGATGGGATTTGGCGGTTTCCGCAATGAACTGGATATCAATAACACCCTCGACCCATCGCCATATCTGGGTCTGCCGCTGAATGCAAAGATGAATGATGGGAAAGTAATCGTATGCCAGGGACCAGGTCAGTAGGAGATGCATATGGCTGATTTCACTGGGAAAATAGTTTTGATAACCGGCGCGGGCAAAGGGACCGGCCGCCGCGTTGGCGGAAGCCTTCGCCGCGCAGGGCGCAACCGTGGCTGTGAACGATGTCTCGCCGGTCAACCTGGACGAGACGGTGACACACATCCTCGCCTCCGGCGGGCAGGTCAAGGCTTATGTGGAAGATATCGCCAAGAAGATGCCCATTCAAACCCTGCTCAATTCCGTGCTGGATGATTTTGGGCGGATAGATATCCTGGTCAACTGCGCCGAGGTCGAGCCGCAGAAAACCGTGCTCGAGATGGACGACTGGGACTGGCAGCGCACCCTGGACGTGAACCTGAACGGGCCTTTTTTGCTGACCCAGTCGGTGGGGCGCATCATGAAAGAAAAAGGCGGCGGCGTTATCGTCCATGTGGGCGAACGGGCCAAAGGTCCGGAGAAGCCGCGCCGCTTACTTCACCAGCAAGGCCGGGCTGGCGGCGCTATCCGCATTGGCAGCGTACGAGTTGTCCGAGTTCGGCATCCGCGTCTATCACTTCCAGCCGGAAAAGACGGGCGACACGGCAAAACATATCCTGGAGTTGTGCAGCTAATATGACCGTACGATTGCGGGACCTACTGCTGGGACTGCGCAACTTGCACCTGGCGGATGCACCGGTGATCGTCCATTCATCGTTGAAGTCGTTCGGGCAGGTGGAGGGCGGCGCCGGGACGGTGGTCAATGCGCTGGCGCGGTGCTTTCGACACGGTGATCGTTCCCACGTTTACCTACAAGACGATGATCTTCCCGCTGACCGGCCCGGAAAACAACGGCATCACTTATGGCTCCCTACAGGACCAGAACCAGATGGCCGAGTTCTTTACACCGAGAATGCCCGCCGACCCGTTGATGGGTATCATCCCGGAGATGCTTCGCAAACACCCGCGCGCCAAACGTTCCAACCACCCCATCCAATCTTTTGCAGGCATCAACGCCGAGAATATCCTCGCCGCACAGACGATGACCGATCACTCTTGCCCCGCTCGGTGTGCTGGAAAAAGCGGATGGCTGGGTGCTGCTGTTGGGCGTGGACCACACCGTCAACACCAGCATCCATTACGCCGAAAAACTGGCCGGGCGCAAGCAATTTCATCCGCTGGGCGCTGACGCCGAAGGGTGTGGTGGAGTGCCCCGGCTTTCCCGGCTGTTCGGCAGGCTTCCAGGCAATTGCTGCCGGATATGGAAAAGTTCACCCGGCAGGTGCAGATTGGGGACGCACTCGTCAAGGCGGTACCGCTCAAAATGCTGTTCAAGGTGGTGGTGGCCCGAATAAAGAAGGACCCGCTGGCGTTGTTATGCCAGCAGGAAGATTGCGAGCGGTGTAATGCGATCCGGAATCAATAGGGATGGTCAACCTGCCCATCCCTCGTTTTTTTACTGATACAAAATCGGCTCGACGCGCAGGTTTTCTTCGCCGACCGCGTCCTTGATTTTCACCATCAGTTCGGCGCAAAGGTGGGTGGTGTCATTGGGGAACTCGATCAAATGTCCGCGCTCCTGCTCGAAGATCTGGAAGGCAAAGCGGTCTTTGCCTGGGTATGAGATGAAAGTTCCATGCAGGCGGCTGATGCGGCGGATATCCCGGCTTCGGGTCGCCAGTGGGACGCAGGATGACGGTCACCATCTGGGGGGCATGGTTCGTCCTCAAAAGTGGCCAGGCGGTTACCGAAGAAAGTTTTGGCGTCAGGGCCACGGCAGGCGGGTCGACCAGCACCGAGCTGGTCCACGGCGCTACCGGCGGTAGCTCCGCCCGGCCCTGGCAGTCCTTCTTCCGGTAAGATCCGGTTCATGGGCAATGATATTCTGGACCGCGAAACCGGCTTTGGCGGGTGTAAAAGTCTCCCAATCCGGCGGGTTTTCCGGCAGGAGGAGGCTCTCCCACAACTCCGGGGACGTGTTCGAAAAGGCCGACAGCGTTCTCGGAGCGGCGGATTGGTTATCTTCGAGTACCGAGTCGCAAGCTTCCGCTCAGGTGTGGAACCGGCTGGGGCTGCAACGGCATTTGAGCCGGCTCGGTCAGCTTGATCTCGGTGCGGATGTTATCCACCAGCACCTTGGAGGGGTTGGACTGGGCATCCACTTTGCCTTCGGCCAGGATCACCCCGCCGACCTCCAGGGCGAACTGGTATTTCTCCCAGGTGCGCGGGAAGAGCACCAGTTCAATGACACCGGTCAGGTCTTCGAGCGTAACCCAAGCCATCATCTTGCCGGTCTTGGTCTGGTGCGGGCGGATGCCGGTCACCATCCCGGCGACGCGGGCCTTCTCCTCGTGGGCAGCCTCGCCCAGGTTGCTGGAGAAGTGAGTGACCAGGCGGCGGATTTCATTCAGGTAAGGCGTGAGCGGATGCTCGGACATGTACATGCCGATCAGCTCGCGCTCCCAGTTGAGGGTCTCGCGGCGGTCGGCGTCCGGGACAAGCGGCAGGGTGATGCTTCTCGGTGACGCCGGTAGCGCCCCAAAGAGCGACAACTGCCCGGCTTCGGCAGCGCGGAAATGGGAGGAACTGACCGCCACGATGCGGTCGAGGGCCTCGAGCATGGCGGCGCGTGACCCGAACTTGTCCATCGCGCCGACCTTGATCAGGCTTTCCAGGGCACGCTTGCCGACGGCACGCAGGTCCACACGGGCAGCCAAGTCGTTGAGATCCTTGAAAGGACCGCCCTTGAGGCGGGCCTGGGCCGGTAGTTCCACCGCACCCTGACCGACGTTCTTGATGGCGCCCAGGCCAAAGCGGATGGCGGATTTAGCCACCAATCCCCCCGGCTGAACCGC
The DNA here is from genome assembly GCA_963760315.1 of uncultured Chloroflexia bacterium. Classification (GTDB taxonomy): domain Bacteria; phylum Chloroflexota; class Anaerolineae; order Anaerolineales; family Villigracilaceae; genus UBA877. The sequence continues at coordinate 337,338 of CAVXCK010000002.1, read as the reverse complement.
GGGCTATTCGAGGCTATCAAAGGTTCGAGCTCTTCGATGGCAAAGTCCCAAACACTGGCGTTGATATCCGGCGGCAGGACGGCCACGCCCATGTTGCGGGCATCGTTGACGTAGAGGGCCATCTTCTCGGTCTCGTGCTTGGTGACCGAGAGCAGGGCGGTCATGTATTCCACCGGGTAATGCAGTTTCAGGAAGCCTGTCTGGACAGCCAAGAAGACCGTAATCGGCGGCATGGGATTTGTTAAAACCGTAACGGGCGAACTCATTCCAATCGTGATAAATGGCCTCGGCTGTGGCTTGCTCCAACCCTTGCGACACTGCTCCCTGCACGAACTTATGACGATGATTTTCAATTTCCTTGGTTTTTTTCTTTGAAATGGCAGCTCGCAGTTCGTCCGATTCAGAGGGCGTGTACCCAGCCAGCTCAACGGCGGCACGCATCAATTGTTCCTGGTAGAGGGGAATCCCATAGGTATCGCCGAATATCGGCTCCAGGGCATGGATGCCGGTACTCAACCTCCGCCTCGCCGTGCATGCGGCTGATGTAATCCGGGATGAAGTCCATCGGCCCGGGACGGAAGAGCGCCACCATGGCAATGATGTTATCCAGCGACTGGGGTTTCATCTGCACCAGCCACTTGGTCATCCCCGAACCTTCCAACTGGAAGACGCCCAGGGTATTGCCTTCGCCCAGGAACTTGTACGTTTCCGGGTCGTCGGTGGGGATGTTGTCCAGATTATATTGAATATCGTGACGCTGCGCGATCAAGGCGCAAGCGCGCGCCATGATGGTCAGTGTGGCCAGGCCGAGGAAGTCCACCTTGAGCATCTTGAGCTTTTCGAGGATGCCCATTTCGAACTGCGTAACGGTCTTGATGGGTGTTTCTTCGGAGTTGTTGGTGGGACGGTGTAGCGGCAGGTACTCGACGAGCGGTTTATCCGAAATGACCACACCAGCAGCATGCGTCCCAGCATTGCGGACCACGCCTTCCATCCTGGCCGCGGTGTCGATCAGTTCACGCAGATGGTCGGCAGATCTGTAGACATCCTTCAGCTCCGGAAGGCTTTTGAAGTCATCTGCGATTATGTCCCGTAGCGGGATGGCTTTGGAGGGAATGTTCGGAATGATTTTAGCCACCCGGTCCACTTCGGGGAGGGGGATATCCATCACGCGGCCCACATCGCGCAGGGCGGCACGCGCCCCCAGCGTGCCGAAGGTGATGATCTGCGCCACTTTGTCCTGTCCATATTTCTTGACAGTGTAATCCAGCACTTCCGCCCGGCGGTCATCAGGGAAGTCCAGGTCAATATCGGGCATCGAGATGCGGCCAGGGTTCAGGAAGCGTTCGAAAAGCAGGTTCTTGCTGGATGGGGTCCACCAGCGTAATGTCCAGTGTGTAAGCGACGATCGAACCATTTGCCGAACCACGCGCGTTGTACCAGATGCCCTGTTCGCGGGCATACCGGCACAGGTCCCAGACGATCAGGAAGTAAGCATCAAAGCCCATTTTCTCGATTACGCCCAACTCGTAGTCGAGGCGGGTTTGGGCCTGCTCGCTATCGGCGCGTTCCCCGTAGCGGCGCTTCAAGCCCGTCCTCGCACAACGCCCGCAGGTACGTTTCCGCCGTCTGCCCTTCCGGGACTTCGAACTAGCGGCAGGCGGTACTCCTTTACGTCCAAATTGACGTTGCAGCGTTCGGCAATCAACAAGGTGTTCGAGAGCGACTCGGGCACTTCAGCAAACAGACGGCCCATCTCCTCAGGCGAGCGCAGGTAATAAGACCCGTCCGTCATGCGCATCCGGTCGGGGTCGGAGAGCAGTGCCCCGGTCTGGATGGCAAGCAGGATATCCTGGTACTTGGCATCTTCGGGGTTGATGTAGTGGGCGTCGTTGGTGGCGACAAAGCGGGCGTTGTAATGCGGACCGAGGTCCAGCAGGGTGCGGTTGATCTTCTCCAACTCAGGCACATCGTGCTGCTGGAGTTCGAAGAAGAAATTGTCCCTGCCGAAGACCTCGTAATACCAGTCGAGATCCGGCGGGCGGCGTCCACCTGACCCTGATTGATCAGGCGCGGCACTTCGGCAGACATGCAGCCGGAAGTGCAGATCAGTCCTTCGGTGTGTTTGGCGAGGAATTCTTTATCAATGCGGGGGTAGTAGTAGAAGCCTTCCAGTTGCGCGGCCGAGGCGATTTGGAGCAGGTTCTTATAACCGGTCTCGTTCTCAGCCAGGAGCAGCAGGTGAGAGGATTTGCGGTCTTCCTTCGGGTCGTGCTCCTGCATCGTGCGGGCTGCCATGTAGGCCTCCAGCCCGATGATGGGCTTGATCCCGGCGTCCTTGGCGGCGTGATAAAACTCGATCACACCGAACATCGTCCCGTGGTCAGTGATGGCCAGGGCGGGCATGTCCATCTCTTTGGCGCGCTTGACCAGCTTCTTGATATTACTGAAGCCGTCGAGCAGCGAGTATTCGGTGTGAACGTGGAGGTGGGCGAAGGACATGGTCAGACCGATAAAATGAGTGACAGGCTCAATGTGATTATAGCACGCATGTTTTGCTTAAAGAGTTAACATTAACCCCACCTCCTTCCCTTCCCCGAGTCCGGGAGGAAAGGACAGTGGAAATAAAAGAGGAATTATTTTGGCGACTCATGTCGAATTCGCAGCCGAAATGGTCTATCGCGCAGGGATACCCTCCAAGTATGATATGCAACTCGAATGCCACCCCGGCCAGTTGTTCACCTTCTCATTCCTCCCTTTCAGTAAAGGAATAGTCAACGGATAGGTTGAAATCCGACACTCCAATTATCATCCGGCGTATATCACTACAGTGATATCAAATTCTCAGAATTAGAAGGAAATGGAAATGAATACCAAACTTTTAAAAACCAGCATCGGATTGACCATCGTCATGCTTCTGATCGAGCGCCTGCGGGTTTATGCCCATGTTCGGGTCACGTAACGTGATCACCGAGTTGCGGAATGTCAGCGGGTTCGAGAAGGTCGATGTCAGCGGAGGCGGCTCGATGGATATCATCCAGGATGGGACCGAATCGCTCACGGTCGAGACGGACGATAACATGATGCAGTACGTTACATCCGAGGTGCGCGGCGGAACGCTGTACCTGGGCCTAGATTCCAACACACGGGCGCTGCTCCCCAGCCGCCTGCACTTCAGCCTGCATGTCAAAGACCTGAGCGAATATCACCACCTCCGGGTCGTGGGACGTGGTCTCCGCATCCATTCCAGACCGGCACCTTGAACATCGTCATCAGCGGTTCGGGCAAAGTCATTATCAACGCCCTGAACGGTCGATAAACTGGACACCACCCGTCAGCGGCAGCGGAGAAATGCACCTGAGCGGTGATAGCGAAACTGGCAGACCTTCAACATCAGCGGTTCCGGGAAGGTCCTGGCGGGTGACCTGCGCTCGCAGAGTGCCACCATCAACATCAGCGGGTCGGGCAATGTGACCGTATGGGCCACCGGGACTCTAACTGTGCTCGTCAGCGGCAAAGGAGATGTCAGTTATTACGGCAGATCCGCAGGTCAGTTTTAGCCAATCCGGTTCGGGAAATATCCATAACCTGGGAAATAAGGAAAAACCTGACCGGCTGATCCCCATTCCCTAACCCCCACCCCTGAGGCGAGGCTTTCAGCGACTCGAGCCGCCGAAACTGCGCCCTGAGGGTCGCTTCGCGAATAGTGGCGTGTCCTGCAGTGTATGCACCACTGAACGCCGCCTCGGCTTGGGGCTTTTCGTTTATACTTGTTGACGAACATTGGTCAAAGAAGGAGTTAGCCCGATGGAAAATCCCGTCATCCAGACCATGCTCAGCCACAAATCCGTACGCAAATACACCAAGCAAAAGCCAACCGACGAAACCATCCAGACCATCGTGCGGGCCGGGCAGCAAGCCCCGTTCGCCTCGCAGCTTTACAGCGTGCTGCTGACCCGCAAGAAGGCCCCCTTTGGGGCGCCGCTGTGGTTCACCATCTGCGTGGACCTGTACAAGCTGGAACGCTTCATGAAACTACGCGGCTGGGAGGTGGTGACCAACGACCTGTCCCTGCTGTTCTTCGGCATCCAGGACGCGGCATACATGGCCGAGAACATGGTCGTGGCCGGGGAAAGCCTGGGACTGTTCTCCTGTTTCCTGGGCGACGCTCCCTACTTGGCCGACAAGATCGCCAGGGACTTCAAACTGCCGCACGAGGGTCTTCCCGCTGGTGCAGCTGGTGATGGGCTACCCGGCGGAAAAATTCCCACCCCGGCCGCGCTGGCCGCTTTCGTTCACGTTGTTCGAAGACAGGTATCCCGAATTCACCGACGAGCAAGTGGTCGAGGCGATGAAAGTGATGGACGAGGGCTACCTGGCGCAGGGTTACTACGTCAGCAAAAGCCAAAATCCGCCTGGAAAAAGGTCGCAAGGAAACCTTCACCTACGAGAATTACTCCTGGACCGAGCACATTTCACGCAAGTGGGGCCAATGGTACGAGTCGCCGCAGGAGCTGCTGGAGCAGTTGGAGAAGAGGGGATTTAAGCTGGGGCAGAAATAGACGGAAGTATCGGCGCCTCATGGCACCGAAACAGCCGCCATGCGGGTGTGCTTCGCGAATGACGGCGAAAGACTCCTCGGCCAGGAAAAATAGAAAGCTAAAGACATAATACAGGCAGGTTTTTGAGTGATCGGCGTGAATAATTGGATTGCACCAAGTCTTTCTCTATTTTGAAAACAGTAAAGGTGCTACAATGAATATGCAAAGGAAATTTGCGTAAATATCTGAACCAAAATCACCTTATTTCCGAAACCTTCGATGCAGGGAAGTTATTGGATTTGTGCGAGATTGGATAAAATGGGATAATCCCTTTTGCTTATTCTGAAAACACTCAGGAGAATGACAAATGAGTAAAAGTAATGAAGACGATCTACGTGATATTCTAAATAAAACCGCGTCGGAAATAGCGCAAATGTATCCCAACCCACGCACCTGGCAATCATGGATGATCTATTTGTTGGAGCGTCTGGAGGCACAGGCAATTAAAAATCCTGCGTACACAGAATCCTTCAAAGAAATGTTATCATCCTTACAAGATGAATTAAGGAACCGGATGAAAACTGGCGGTTGGTAACGCTTCTCCGCGTTTCCATGCTGGCTCACCCCTACAGCCAGTTTCCTCTTTCGATTAGAACAATCTCCCTCTTGACATATTAGCTCATTTGTTCTATAATAATTTCAGGAAAGGGACGGTCCAAACACCGTCCCTTCCTGTGTTTAATCCGCGAGTCATCCTTTGCCTTGTGCGCCTTGCGACCCTCGCATAACTTATCTTGCCCTCCGAAATCACCCCGGAAATGGATAAAAACCAAGGTTTTGATGCGGTTTGTCAGAATGTTTTCCCCCTCTTTTTTATGATCACTTTCTTACCCTCCTCTTACATCCCCATGCTATAATGCCCCCGAAAGGGATTTTCCATGCTCCAGAAATTTGTCAAAACCTTCGGGGGTGACCCCAATCGACGCGAAATCGAAAAGACCACCGACCTGGTAGAGCAGATCAATGCCCTCGAACCGGAATTCGAAGCCTTGAGCGACGAGGCGCTGCGCGCTAAAACAGACGAGTTCCGCGCCAGGCTGCTCGCCACTGAATTGGAAGGCATCGAGGAGGAAAAGGAACGCCAGGAGATCGAGAAGGCCGTCCTGGATGAGATCCTGCCCGAAGCCTTTGCGGCGGTGCGCGAAGCCGCCAAACGGACCATCGGTCAGCGTCATTATGATGTGCAACTGATCGGCGGGATCGTCCTGCACCAGGGCAAGATCGCCGAGATGCGCACCGGCGAAGGCAAGACGCTGGTTGCCACGCTCCCGCTCTACCTGAACGCGCTGACCGGCCGCGGGGTCCACCTGGTGACGGTCAACGATTACCTGGCCCGCCGTGACGCCCGCTGGATGGGCGCCATCTACCATTTCCTTGGCCTGTCGGTCGGCATCCTGCAGATGGCCGCCGCCACCGAGAACGGCAAGAAGGCCTTCCTCTACGACCCGGAGAAAGAGTCCCCGCACGAAGACCAGGATGAGATGCGCCTGGTGGACCGCGTGGAAGCCTACGCGGCCGACATCACCTACGGCACCAACTCCGAGTTCGGCTTCGATTATCTGCGCGATAACATGGTCTACCGCCTGGAGGATAAAGTCCAGCGCGGCCATCACTACGCCATCGTGGACGAGGTGGATAACGTGCTGATCGACGAAGCCCGCACCCCGCTCATCATCTCCGGCCCGGCCTCGGGTGACGTGGAATGGTACGGCAAGATGGCGGTGCTCGTACGCCAGTTAAAGCCCGAAGATTACGAAGTCAGCGAAAAAGACCGCAGCGTCGCCCTGACCGAGATCGGCACCGCCCACGTGGAACAGCTGCTCGGCCAGCCGCTGCGCGACCCCGACCGCCCCGAAGACGTGACCCCCGAACAGGCCCACCTGCTCGGCTTTCTGGAGCAAGCCCTGCGCGCCCAGCACCTTTTCAAGCGCAACAAGGACTACCTGGTGCAGGGCGGCAAGGTGCTCATCGTGGACGAGTTCACCGGACGCCTGATGCCGGGTCGGCGCTGGAGCGATGGCCTGCACCAGGCGGTGGAAGCCAAGGAAGGGGTGCGGGTGGAGCCGGAGAACGTCACCTACGCCACGATCACCCTGCAAAATTATTTCCGCATGTACACCAAACTGGCCGGCATGACCGGCACGGCCCTGACCGAGGCGGAAGAGTTCGACAAAATCTACAAACTGGCCGTCCTGCCCATCCCCACCAACCTGGAATACCAGGCCTTCGGGACCGGATGCGCCGCTGGTGGAGGTCAAAGCCAAAGACGAAGAGGGGTACGCGTACTCCTATTTCGCCCGCAACGACGACCCTGAGCAAGAGGTGGTCTTCTGGAGGCGCAAGGATTACCCGGATATCATCTACCGCAGCGTGGAAGCCAAATTGCGGTCTCTGGTGCGCGAGATCGTCATCTACCACAGCATGGGACGCCCGATGCTGGTCGGCACCACCTCGGTCGAAGGTTCGGAACGCCTGTCGAACCGGCTGCGGGCAGAACCGGTGCGCCGCCTGATGCAAATCCTGCTGCTCCGCCATACCTGGCTGGAAAAGAACGACCGCATCGAAGACGGGCGGATCATCCCGGAACTCCAACCGCTCAACAAACCGATCGAGCAATTACGCCCGGAAGACCTGCGCCCGATGGCGAAGGAACTCGGCCTTTCCCTCAACCCTGAAGAACAGGCCAACCTGACCCGCCTGCTGGAGATCCTGGGCCTGCCCGAAGAAGATGAAAACCGGCTAAAGTCGGTACTACAAGGCGGAGTGCCCCACCAGGTGCTTGAATGCCCGCAAGCACACCGAGGAAAGCCAGATCATCGCCGGGGCGGGGGCCTTCGGCGCAGTGACCATCGCCACCAACATGGCCGGACGCGGCGTGGACATCAAATTGGGCGGCGACCTGGCGGAAGAGGTCATCGCCGCAGTGGCGCGTGTGCTGCGCAAGGCCGGGTACAAAGACCCGTACGACATGTCCCTGCAGGAACGCCGCGAAGCCCTGCAAAAAGCCGACCCGGCCGCCTTCGGCATCTACGAAGCCGAAGTCGAAACACTTCCTGCAATATTTTGAAGATATGGAACGCGTGCGCGACCTCGGCGGCCTGCACGTCATCGGCTCCGAACGCCACGAAGCGCGCCGGATTGACAACCAGCTGCGCGGCCGCGCTGCCCGCCAGGGCGACCCCGGCTCGTCGCGCTTTTACCTGTCCCTCGAAGACGACCTGATGCGCATGTTCGGCGGCGACCAGGTGAAGGGCGTGATGGAGCGCTTCAAGATCGACGACGACTACCCCATGCAGCACCGCATGGTCACCAACATGATCGAGCAATCGCAGCACAGAGTGGAAGGCGCCAACTTCGATGTCCGCAAGCACCTGCTCGAATACGATGATGTGCTCAATGCCCAGCGCCAGCGCATCTACGACCAGCGCAACCGCGTCTTCGAGAAGGAAGACCTGGTGGAAGATGTGAATGAACTGCTGGCGCAGGAAGTCCAGCGACGGGCCGAGGAAGTCACCGCGAGCGAGGAATACTGGCGGTTCCTGGCCTGGCTGGACCAGATCCAGCCACCATTCAACACCCCCAACGGCATCTTCCCGTCCTATACTTACAAACTCCTGCTGGACGAACTCAACGCTTCGTCTGCAGACCTGCCAACTGCTCTGCATGATCTGGCCGTTGCACGCCCTCCAAGCCGACCAGGTGCACTTCCTCAACACCATCCTCGAGCAGATCGACCATACGGGTGAGAACCTGGATCCCCAGATCGATGACCGGACCGATTCGCTGGATACCGCCCTGGATGGCCTGGCCGACAACACTCGAAAACGAGACCCGCCGCCCGAATGTCATCCTGGATGAGCTCTCCGGGCTGGTGCGCGTTCCCTTCCGGCTGGATTCAACCCAATTGACGCAACTGGGCAACGACCCGAAAGATCTGTCTGAGGAACTGCATGCCCAGGTGGAGGCCTATGTCACCTCCACGAATATCACCCGCCTGGCCAACACCATCGAATTCCGGCTGGGCGAATCGCTCGGGCTGAACATATCCGAACTGCAGGAACTCGAGTGGGAGGATGTGGCTGACAAGATTGAAGAGCGCGTGCGGCAAGTGCTGGCAGGGCGCGAAGAGAAACTGCTCGGAACAGACGGGCAAATCATCCGTGAACTCAGAATCTGCCCTCGAGCGCCTGCCCGAGCGGCGATGACCAGGCCAAGTTACGCCTGCTGGGGTTGATCGCACAGGGCACAAGCACCTCCTTTGACGCAAAAACCCACCGCCAGGTGCGCCAGATCTTCACCCGCCTGCACTATGTCTACCTGGCAGGAGAATTGCTGGCGAATAGTTCGCTGCCACCCTGGAGGAGGACGTGCTGGAGCACCTGCAACAGGCACAAGAAGCCCAGCGGCTTGCCTGGGGTCAGAGCGAATTGACCCGCCTGGGAGAAAACGCCCCGGCCCTTCCGGCACAGGAAGTTGGCCGCCAGGTGCAGAGCCAGATCTACCGCCAGGTACTGCTGGGTGCGATCACCGAACTGTGGGTGGATTACCTGACGCGGGTCGAGGCACTGCGCGTTTCCATCGGGCTGGAGGCCTATGCCCAGAGCGATCCGCTGGTAAAATATAAAAGCCAGGCTTCGGAAATGTTCCAGACTCTGCTGGCGGACATCCGGGCGGGCGTCATCGGGCGCATTTTCCTGTACCAACCCCGGGTGCCGCAGCCCAAGTCGAAACGGCAGCAGATTCAAGTCCGAACCCGCAGCGGCGATTGTACCTGCGCAAAGTACCGATAAAAAACGGAAACGACACAGGCATTGATGCATAAAACGACCGATTTCTACAAGAGCCTGCCCAAGGTGGAACTCCACCGTCCGCGAAGCGCTGGAGACGCTCAATACCAACCGGATCGGTCACGGCGTGCATGAGATGGAAGACCTGAATGCAGAGGCACTGGCGCGGGAGCGCGGTACTGCTTTCGAGGTTTGCGTGACGAGCAATTACCAGACCGGCGTGGTCCAATCTTTCGAGGAACACCCAGTCATGAAAATGGTGAAGGCCGGGCTGAATGTTACCCTCGGCACCGATGATCCATCCATTTCGCAGATTACCCTCACCGAAGAATACCATCGTATTTGCGAAGTCCTGGGAAATGAGCACAAACTGCTCAAGGAACGTATCCTGGTATTGGCACAAGCTGGTTTCCTGCGGAAGCCGAACGTGATAAACTCATGGAGCAACTTCAAAAAGAATTGAGCATCTGAAGGTTGGAATCCATCAAAGGAGATCGATATGGCAAAAGATTTCTTCAAGTCCCGTGATGTGCTGAATGTTGGGAATAAAAAATACACCATTTACCGTCTCGATGCACTGGAAAAAGCCGGGCTGACGAAACTCAACCACCTGCCTTTCTCCATCCGCATCATGCTCGAGGCGGCGCTTCGTCAATGCAATGACCGCGAGATCACGCAAGAAGATGTGAAGAACATTGCAGCCTGGACCTCCTCTCCCAGTCGGGGAAGCCGCCCTGGAATTCCCTTCCTGCCGGCGCGGGTGGTCATGCAGGATTTCACCGGCGTCCCGGCTGTGGTGGACCTGGCAGCCATGCGCGCGGCGGTAGCCCGCCTGGGCGGCGACCCGAAGAAAATCAACCCGCTCGTGCCGGTGGACCTGGTCATTGACCACTCGGTGCAGGTGGATTTCTTTGCCACCGCCGATGCTTTGCAGCGCAATGCCGAGATGGAATTCCAGCGCAACCGCGAACGCTACGAGTTCCTCAAGTGGGGACAGAAAGCCTTCAGCAATTTCCGGGTTGTCCCGCCTGCCACCGGCATCGTCCATCAAGTCAACCTGGAATACCTGGCGCAGGTGGTGCTGGCCAAGAAAGAGAATCTGGGACCTCGGAGGTTCTGTTCCCGGACACGCTGATCGGCACCGATTCGCACACCACGATGATCAACGGCCTGGGAGTGGTGGGCTGGGGCGTGGGCGGCATCGAGGCCGAAGCCGTGATGCTCGGCCAGCCGATGGACATGCTTCTGCCAGATGTGGTCGGATTCAAACTGCATGGCAAACTCAAAGATGGCATCACTGCCACCGACCTGGTGCTGACCGTCACGCAAATGCTGCGCAAGAAAGGCGTGGTGGATAAGATCGTCGAGTTCTTCGGCCCCGGCCTGGACAGCATGTCGCTGCCAGACCGGGCCACCATTGCCAACATGGCGCCTGAATACGGCGCGACGATGGGCTTCTTCCCGGTGGACAGCGAGACGCTGCGCTACATGAAGTTGACCGGCCGCCCAGCGGAGGTCATCGAACGGACGGAAGCCTACTGCCGGGCGCAGGGGTTGTTCCGCGAAGCGAACACCCCGGACGCAGAATATACCGATACGCTCGAACTGGACCTGGGATCCGTGGTGCCCTCCCTGGCAGGACCCAAACGCCCGCAGGACCGCGTGGCTCTCACCGATATGAAGTCCGTGTTCCAGAAGGCGCTGACCGCGCCGGTCAAGGAGCGCGGCTATCGAACTCAAACCCGCAAGGTGAACCGCAAAGGGAAAGTCGGCACCAACGGCGGTTCCTACGAAATCGGGCACGGCGCGGTGGTCATCGCGGCCATTACCTCCTGCACCAATACCAGCAACCCGTCCGTGATGGTTGCGGCGGGGCTGGTTGCCAAAAAAGCTGTCGAAAAAGGGCTGTCCGTCAAGCCGTATGTCAAGACCAGCCTGGCACCCGGCTCCCGGGTTGTCACTGACTATCTCAAGCAAGCCAACCTGCTGGAGCCTCTGTCCAAACTGGGCTTTAACGTGGTCGGCTACGGCTGCACCACCTGCATCGGCAACAGCGGACCGCTGCCCGGGGAGGTTGCCAAAGCCGTTACCGGGTCCGACCTGGTGGCGGCGGCGGTCATCTCGGGCAACCGCAACTTCGAAGGGCGCGTCCATCCGCTGGTAAAGGCCAACTACCTGGCATCGCCACCGCTGGTCGTGGCCTACGCCCTGGCTGGTACGGTGGACATTGACCTGTCCAGCGAGCCAATCGGCATGGGCAAGGACGGGCCGGTCTATCTCAAGGATATCTGGCCGACGACACAGGAAGTGGCTGAAGCTGTGCTTTCGAGCGTCAGCACCTGGCATGTTCTCCGATAAGTATGCCAACGTCTTCGAAGGTTCGGACATGTGGAAAGATATCAAGGTGACTGAAGGTGATTTATACCAGTGGGACGAAGCCTCCACTTATATCCAGCATCCTCCGTTCTTCCAGTCGCTGACCCTGGATGTGCCGCATATCGTCGATATCCGGGGGGCACGGGTGCTGGCCTTGCTGGGTGACTCGATCACCACCGACCACATTTCCCCCGCCGGCAACATTGCCGCCGACAGTCCGGCTGGCAAGTTCTTGCAGGAGCACGGCGTACAGGTGCGGGACTTCAACTCGTACGGTTCACGCCGTGGCAATGACCGCGTTATGACCCGTGGCACGTTTGCCAATATTCGCCTGAAGAACCTGATGGTCGCTCCCAAAGAAGGTAACTGGACCAAGGTCCAGCCCTCCGGTGAGGAGATGAGCATCTTCGAGGCAGCGATGAAATACAAGACCGAAGGCATCCCGGCCATCGTTCTGGCAGGCAAGGAATATGGCACCGGCTCCAGCCGTGACTGGGCTGCCAAAGGTCCCATGCTGCAAGGGGTGAAGGCCGTGATTGCCGAGTCGTTCGAGCGCATCCATCGCTCCAATCTGGTGGGGATGGGCGTACTCCCGCTGCGCTTTGTGGACGGGCAAAATGCCGAGATGCTTGGTTTGAAAGGCAATGAGGTTTTTGACATCGAGGGTTTGAACGATAAAATGACACCGAGGTGCATCGTCTCAGTAATCGCGAGAAAGACCGACGGCAAAGAAATCGTTTTCAAGGTACAAGCGTTGCTGAATACCGATGTGGAAGTCAATTATTATCGCAACGGTGGGATTTTACACACCGTCTTGCGCAATCTGATGAAATAACCGATTCTCTTTGTGAATTCAATTCATAGATGGAAAGTTAGGCAACGGCATGACAGAGGAGAAGAGGGCAAGGTATTCACGCGATCCTGAAAGTGCGCAGCTCAAACACCTGATGGCTGCCTGCCAGCTATCTGGAAAATCAGTCCTGGAGATCGGCTGCGGCAATGGTGTCCTAACCTGGCAGTATGCCCATATCCCCAAGGGGGTTATTGGGATCGACCCGAAGGCGGCTGAACTCTTGGAAGCCAGTCGCGCCCGGCCTGCTTCCCGGTCGGAGACGTGTTTTATCCAGGCCATGGGAGAAGCACTGCCCTTTCCTTCCCAAGCATTCGACCTAGTGATCTTTGCATCATCCCTTTGATGCATCGTTGCAGAGGGCATGGTCCATGCCCTGCATGAAGCCTGGCGCGTCCTGGTTTCGGACGGCATTCTCATCGACCTGCGTCCAATCTGCATCGATGTTCCTTTGGAAATCATTGCGTCTTCAGGGAGTAAATTGGCAGGTCTGGTTGACATGAGCCCGGAAATCGACAAGGATATCGCTTCCGATACTGCGATCCAAACCGTGATCAATGATGGTATCTATAAAAAGGAATTACAGGAATCCTTCGACTTTGCTTATTATTGGAACACGATCAGAGAGTTTACAGCGGATCTGGATGAATGCTGGAAAGATGAGATCATCCTGCCCAAGGAAGTCTTAAAGCAGGGCCGAGTTTATATAAAAAACACCCGGATGGGGCACGTGTTCGGATTCGGATCCGCATGACATTGGCAAAGTTCACAAAGGTTTGAGGTGGGTTTCACCACCATTTACCTCACGGCCTGGATAATTCCCAGAGTGCCATAATCGATATTCCCTTACGCGAGAGAACCGGGGAGCTAAATCCCCGGCTCTTTTTGGTTCCTGTGGTGTTATTTCGTCAGCCAGTTGTGAGTGCCCGAATAAACGAGAATTCTGGTTCTTCAGGTAATCTACTTAGGTACGATATACAGGAGAGAGTAGACCATGCTTTCAGAAATCCTATACAGAGTCAGCCGTATTATTATCCAGAGTTATGCCAAACTCATGCTCAAAATGGACATCCACTGGCGCGCCTCGCTGCCAGCCGGACCGGTGCTGTACGCCGCCAACCACCCAAGCACGATAGACCCTTTTCTGATCCATCTGATCACAAAGAAACCAATGAGTGTGATGATTACCTCAAAGACTTTTTCGATTCCGTTCCTTGGTGCTTAAATGCGAAAAATGAATCAAATTTGCGTGAGCCCGGGACAAGGAGAAAAGGTACTAGAGCAGGCACACCAAACCCTTAATCCAGGGCAGTCCGTGACGATTCTTCCAGAGGGACTAATCAGCCCAGCAGGCAGTCGTTTCAACGCCACACGGAGGGGGCAGCGCGTCTGGCGCTCAGCAGCGGGGTCCCGGTGTTCCCGATTGGGATCTACCTGCCAGACAAGGGCTGCCGCCGCATCCCAGCAATGTTCGAAGGAGAGCCGGATATTGTGACCTGGTAATTACGCGGACCTTAAGCAATTACCATCGTAAAGCCACTGGTCTTTCAGTGGGATGTTAACGACAAAGATTTCGTCAGAAAGGTATCCGAGAAGATAATGAAGAGTATCCGTACATTGGCACTGGATAGTCAGCGAAGGGTTTGTCAATTCTGGTCGTGAAAAACCAGCGGAATATTCTTCCATTCGTTGCAAAGAAGGCGAACCTTGTTCCAGGAATTCCTTTAGAGGAGAAGACAGGATATCGCGAGCTTCGTTCGCCATATGATTTTTTCCACTCTTTCCTGCCATTCAATTTATTCGAAGGGCTTGTAGCTCGATTGTTTCCATACCCCTGTTTACATAACTATGGAGTGTGCCGTCCATCCTGAGGCGCGTGTCTGATTTCGTACAAGCCTTGGACGACCTCGAAATCCTGCACATCACCACAGGTCAGTCCGGCAAGATGGTCCAGGAAGGACAGGTCTTCGGGGGAGTTGGGTTCTGGCGATTCGATGATCCCCCAGCAGTCCCAGGGGAGCAGTTCCACCTTATTGAGGGCAGCCACATCGCGAACAAGATTGCCGCGCACGAATCCCAAGCCGTGCATTTCGAAGATTCCGAAGCGCTCCGGATCGACCTGACCGCTGCGAGACATCTGCCAAGCTCTGCCACCCACGATAAATTGATCACGCGGCACATCCAGCGGGTTGAAGGGAATCTTCATCTCGTTGCATTGGAACGCGTCCAGCTGGGCATCCACCAGCACCCAACGACCCTGGGCAACATTCCAATATTCGCACACCCAATGGTCTTCATAATGATCGTAAAGGAAGTATGCCCCGAACCCGCAGCGTGCACGGGCAGGTATCCCCTGGCGACGCAGGATCGACACCAGTAGCAGAGTAAAATCGCGGCAGTTCCCAACAATTTTCCTATCGGGCGGGCGCGCCTCGGTCAGTGGGTGCGGGTCGAGTTCCACCATCCGCTTCAAGCGGCATTCGAGCGAGCGCAACTGGACTTCAGCCTGGCGTTCCGGTGGGAGACTTATTCCATAGCGTTCCGCCCAGAAAATGTGGATAGTCGTTCCCTGCACCAGTTTGCACAGGTCGGAGATGCCAGCAGGCAGATCCTCCAGGAGTTTCGACTGCGAACCCGGATCGGTCATGCTACCGGGTTGGGAAAAATAAGTAAAATCATTCTTCATTCCAATCCCCTGATTGCAGGCATTGATCTACCGCGTTGTCTTTAGTATCGCTCTATCCTGTCGAAGAACTCGTCCTGCAATCGTCTGGCAACCTTGTCATCCTTGATCGTCCGGATGGCCTTTGCCAAGTTGCGGGAGCGGTCGGCAAACCAGGCTTCCCCTTTTTTAGCCGTGGCAGGACGACCGTCACCGCAATAATGGGTGGGATTGTCTGCATACCACCAGATGCCGACGTATCGTACCCTGGTCGCTCAGAGGTTTGAGCCGCCCCAGCGGCATGCCTTCGCCGTCGGCAGGCATGCTTTCAGACCTGACCAGTTCGGGCTGGATGGCGAGGATCATGCTTGTCTCGCGCTCCCCGGCATGACCATCGATGACCGTTTCCCATTGGGCTGCGGTCGAAGGTTCCTCGGCCAGGTAAGACGGCTGGGGAATGTAGACGACATAATCGCGCCGGCTGGCAAGCTGGATCTGAGCAAAGTAATTGATCAAGTGGTCATTGCCACCGTGGGCATTGACGATGACGATCTTCGTCAACCCGTTGCGGGCAATCTCGCGGCAGATATTTTCCAGCAAACGAATGATCAACTCCGGTTCAATGCCAAACGTGCCGGTCGTATGCCGAGCTTCGAGAATCTGGGTGAAGAAATAATCCGGGAAAATCACCGCCGGTTCGAGGACGGCAACGCGACGGCAAAGTTCGCGACCGATGAACATGTCGGTACCGAGTGGCAGGTGATGTCCATGACGTTCGATGCAAGAAAGCGGCAGCAGGCAAACACTTTCTGCCTGTTTGACCGCCTCAGGAAACTGGTCTCCGGTCAAATCTTCCCAACGCATAGGTTTATCCTTTCGATTCTCTGAGAATCTCATTGGTGATAGTATAAACGGGATATCCCAAAGAATTAACCTTTCTCGAAATATTGAAATACTTTCGATGTGATAGGTCTGGGGAAACAAGTCGAACGGAGTCACCTGCATCAACCGGAAGCCTCCGCGATGAGACGGGCTGCATCGCGCGCCAGCGTGGACGGGTCACACGACACGTAAGCGATCTTCGCGAGGGCCCAGGAACCAGGAGAGCAGTCGAGGGCGCGTTTCTCCAGGCCGGCCCGCGGCGGATCCACAATGACGATATCAGGTTTGACATCCAATGCGGGCAGCACATCTTCTGCAGGAGCCTCGTAGAGTTCGACGTTGTCGAATTCATCCAGGTTGATCTCGAAATCTCGCATGCAGATGGGGACGACTCAATCCCGATCAACCGCCCAACGCGCGGAGCGAAGAAAGCGCTGAACAACCCGACGCCGCAATAGACATCCAGCAGCGTTGTCGCGGGCGAGACCGGCAATTGGGCCAGCAAGTGTGTCACCATTTTTTCTGCCATGTCGGTATTGACCTGGAAAAAGGAAGCCGCAGAGACATGGAACAGCCGGTCATTTACCTTCATGGACAGGTAGTCATCGCCTGCCATTACGACCACATCGTCCCCAGTCAGGTGCACCACCGACAGATCGGCTTCCAGTTCCAGTTCGGGTGCTGTCCGGGAATCGGATTCCAGCACCAACATGATCTCGTCATCCATTCCCAGGCGCAGGGAGACGCGTTCCAGTCCAAGACCACGGATCAAATTCAAGCGTGGGCCACAGGACATCCAGCGGTGGTTCGGGCAGGTGGCATTCGGTGATGGGGAGAACGCTTCCGACTTTGCGCGTCGATGTAACCCAATTTCCCGTCGCGGTGTCAAATGGAACTGGACATGGTTGCGGTAATTCCATTCGGGTGAAGATGGAACCAGTCTGCTTCACCGGCGGGTTCTCGATCTTGCCGATGCGCATCAACTGGTCACGCAGGATTTCGGTTTTGGCGATTAATTGGGCTTGATAGGGCAAATGCTGGTAATGACATCCCCCGCATACACCAAAATGCATTGCACCTTGGCGAAATCCGCTCCGGCGACGGTTCCAATACCTCGACCAGTTCGGCGCGGACGTGGCTGCGCTTTTCGTCACACTCTGCGGATGCGAACCGTTTCACCGGGGAGGGCAAAGGGAACAAAAACGGCGCGCCCGTCGGAGAGTCGTCCGAGGGCATCGCCGCCGTATGTCAACTTTTCCAGTTTAACGGTCAGCAGGTCCGAGGTCATGAAGGTGCAGGTCAGCCGTGCCAAGAATGCCGAACAATTATGCCGACCCACCTCAGTCGAGATGGTCAGGCCTATAGATGCAAACGTCCCGGGGGGAGATTGCTCGCCGCAGGAAGGCACTCGCAATGCTTATTTTATCCAGAACAGACCGAAGAAGTTGGTTCTGGAAAATTGCCAGCACAATCAGGATAGGCAAAGAACGATCCCAGCCAGGATGCCGATCCGTTTCAGGTCACGCTTGATGATGGTGTAATCCGGATTGAACTCGACGGGCTTTGGCAGTTAAGGAAGAAACCTGGCGGGAAGCCTGACGTTTGTTTTTCTTGCTCATAGCATCTCCTAAGGATTTTGAAGTTTCGCAAACACAACAATGCGTTTGTTTATCAACCATATACGGGTAACAACTGATGAGGGTGACGGTCGGGTCGCTGGTGGGGTTCATCACTTCCACCTGACTTGGTTCGACGATGCGGGTTTCAGTCACCAGGTAAATATACTGCTGCTGCATCGTATACAGGATGACCTGGTCGCCAGGCTGGAGTTTATCCAAGTCACGGAAGACCTCGCCGAAGACATCGTCATGCCCGGCCAGCACCACATTGCCATTCTCGCCGGGGTTGGCCGAACCGATGTGCTGACCAACACCTTTTTTCAACTGCTCCCAACCATCGCCCTGGACAATCGGCCAATTCTGGATGCCAATTGCCGGAATGTCGATCTGGATAGCCTGCTGCGGTCCCGGGCGTGGGCACCGGCAGGTTCGCCAGGGATTGCACCAGCGGGCGCAGGTGTTCCGGGATCTCCGCCTCGTTAAACTGCGCCCCACCGGCCGCGGATGGCGGAGTATGCCCGCTGGGCAGAACGACCGCCGTGATGAGCGGGGTGGAAGTCGGGGTGTCCTGCGCGCAGGGCAGCGACGACTTCCTGATTTAAGGTGCGCAGCAAACCGAAGCCGTTGAAGAGAATGCCGGCCAGCCCAAGAACTGCCAGTACTTCCACAACTAGCAGAAGACGATCGAACCAGCGCCTCTTCGCCGAAAGCGAGGCGGAGCTTCCGGAGCCCGCCTCCTGCCCCTCGACTGGAGGCTGGGTGCGCCATTCGTCGAAGGCCGCTGGCGGCAGATCTGGTGCAAGGCGGACGGCGCGTCCGGTGCGGCGGAAACGCTCCAGCCGTCTCTGGCGGGAGTCGTGGCGCTTGTCCAACAACAGACGGCGCAGTTCCTGTTCCGAAAGGTCTTCCGGTCGCTTCGGATTCGTCACGGGCGTGATTATACCGCACCTGCCGCGACCGTTTTCCGGCGGGAATAATTGGAGACGTCAACCGGTCAAATTAGCGTTTATAATGGGTTATACCTATTCACCTGTGCTTGAAAGACTGTCACAGGCTTTTTTGCCAAAAAGGAGGTTCCTATGGCTTTCAGTTATACCAACAAACGTGGTGTCACTTATTTCCTGCATTCCAGGAGCACCACAACCAAAACCGGTAAAACCCAAACACTCTACTTCTTCGCGAAGGAAAAGAAGGCCGGTGTGCTGGATGCTGTCCCCGCCGGATACAAAGTAAGTCCGAGACGGCCAATGGCCTGCCGGTGTTGAAGAAAGTCTGATGCATGAAATAATATCAAAGGCTCCCCTGATGGGGAGCCGAGTTTTAAGGGGCAATGCTGGCCGGGTTGAAACACGGCTGGTAATCCGCGCCAACGATAAGGACATAATTCATATCCTCTTGCATCGGGGCAGTGACGAAGGCTTCCGGCGGCAGGCCAAGCACATTCAATAGTCGAACTGACACGGCTCATGTCGGGGGTAACAGACAGGTCATAGAGCAGGGAATTGGCATAATCCTGCCGGTCGGCAACGGCAAGACGGGTGTTATAACCAACATAGTTCAGGCGTTCGGCGGCCAGGGAGTCCCAGCCGGGATTGTTCGTCCCATTGCGGACTTCGACGGTCAGTGCTTCCGCGTCGGTGGTACGGGGCGCGGGGGAGAGAGCCTGTTGAAGCATGGACTGGATGGCTGGCCCATTGGGAAGTAATACGCTGGCGCCGCCGGGCGTCATCCAGCCGGTGACGAGATCCCGCCCGATGTAGTAGCTGCGGATATCAGCATTGTTCAGATGCAGGGCCAGCGGGGCAAGTTGCAGAAGGTCAGGCAGGGTCAGATCAGTGATGATCGAAGAACTGAAGTCGTTATAGAGTTCCGGAATCTTGCTGATGGAGATGTATCGTCTTGCAGGGCACGGGTATAGAGGGCGCGCAGCACTTCCTGCGAGCGACGGCCGCGGTCGAAATCGCTGGACCTCTTGCGCGAACGGGCATACCACAGAGCCAGGTCTCCATCCATATGGACGACACCCGGGCCGACAGTGTAGAGAGCCCAGTTGTCTTCGTTGTTCGGGTCATAGCCGGGGTCAATCAGGTGCCAGTCGGTGTACGAGCAAAAAACCGGCACGTCAATCCCGCCCAAGGTATCCACAATGCGGCGGAAACCATCGAAATCCACAATCGCCAGATGGTCAATGCGGAGTCCCAGGTTGTACAGGATGGTATCTTTGAGCAGAGCAAAGCCTCCGCCGGGGTAGTGGTACATTTCGCCGTACTCGTAGGCTGTGTTGATGCGGTCCATTCCGACAGTGGGAATGTAGACATACAGGTCGCGGGGAACGGAGATGAGTGCCACCTGCCCGGACCCGGGACGGATGATGGCAATGATGATGGTATCTGTGCGGAAGTAGGTCTGACCGGGGCGCTTGTCTGAGCCGAGCAGGAGGAATGTGACCGTATCATTGTCATTCAAGGTCAGAGCTGGGTCTGGTGCGTAGGGCGGAACGTAGAATGACTCTGGCGTGGTCGTGGGGGATAGCATGGCGTTGGGATCGAAGGTGGCATCCAACGGTGGTTGTGTTTCAGTAAAGGCAGGCGAAGGGCTGGGGATGTCAGTTAATGGCGATTGGTTGGAAGGGGGTTGGGGTGGGGGTCGCATCCGCTGGAACAGTGACCAGGAAAGGGTCGTGGGCGTGGAGAGGGGCGCCTGCACAGAAGGCTGGCCTCCACAGGCGGAGATTATTATCAAGAACAGACAGGCGAGGTTGATTATTCGGGAACGCATAGAGTGAGGTATGATGATTACAGTTTTCAAAAAGCCATCATGGGGCTGGGATCGTTTCGGTGGGTGTAGGAGTTGCGGTATCAGTGGGGGTGCTGGTTTCACCAGTGACCACCTCGGTTTGTGTGTCTGAAAACAGGATCATAGTTGGTGAAGACGTGCGCGTGGCCCAGGGAGGGACGTATAGCTGTTGTCCGATGTGAATATTGGAACTGGTCAGGCAATTGGCGCTCTTGATCTCTGTGTATGGAATGCCATAGACCTGCCCCAAATGGAAGAGAGTATCCCCCTGCTGGACAATGTAAATGACCCAAGTATTCGGCGCTCCACACAGAACCGGAGTATGGGAAGGCAAGGGTGGAAGGTAAACTACCTGACCGGGCAAAAGGCTGTCGATGCCCAGACAGTTAGCCAGGCTGATCTCGGCGCTTGTTTTGGTATACCGTAGAGCCAATCCACCCAGGGTATCACCAGACCGGACTAGATAGGGAAGCCAGCCCGGAGGAGGAGGGCAATTGGTGGGCGGGGGAGGCAGGGTAGGAGTCCAAGTGGAAGGTAGAGTGGGGGTCCAGGTGGGAGGCAGGGTGGGGGTCCAGGTGGGAGGCAGGGTGCGGGTCCAGGTGGGAGGCAGGGGAGTAGGAGAATTTACATGGGGGGTGGACGGCTGTGAGGTGAGGGTAATGGTCAGCGACGGGCTGGGAGTCAGTACAACCAATGTTCCCTCAACCTGAGAAATCGCAAAAACTCCAAAGAGTAAAATTATGGAGACCAGAGCAGTAACGATTCCCCAGAAAACATGCCGTACATCCCGCATTCTATTTCTCTTCTTCCGCCTCGAGCAGGACTGGCAGCAGAATGCTAAAAGTGGATCCGGTACCTGTTTCAGTCTCGACCCAGATGCGGCCGCCCTGGGCTTCGGTAAGCGCCTTGGCAATGGATAGGCCGACGCCGGTATCCCCCAGTCCCTGGATGAGGGAGTGTTCGGCACGATAACGGCGGGCGAATACGCGTGGGATATCGTCGGAAGCGATGCCTCCGCCGGTATCCGTCACCTGGATAGAGATAAAGTGCTCGTTTAACTCGCTCTGTAATCTGAACCCGCAGGGTAATAATTCCTTCAGCTTGGGTGGCAGCTGTGGCATTCTGAAGCAGGTGGATCAAGATCTGCTGGAGGGCATCCCGGTCGGTCTGGATACGTGGGGCAGTCTCGGGAATATCGAGCCGCAGGGTGATGTTCTTTTCGCGGATCTGCGTGCTGGTGTAGGCCATGGCATTGTCAATGATGAGGTTCAGGTCAATTGACTCTGCTTTGAATTCCATCTTTCCGGTTTCCAGGTTGGTGATCTGGATCAGATCGTCCACCAGACCGCCAATGCGTTCGGTGGAAGCTTTGATACGCTCGATGAACTTGCGCTGCAAAGCGCCAAGGATGCCGACCGATTCACCCAGCAACAGGTCGGTATAGCCGACGATGGAAGACATCGGCTGGCGCAATTCCTGAGAGATGGAAGCGATGACTTCCACCTGTTCATTGGTGATGGGTGATTTGGGACGCTGTTCCAATTGCAGGATTTTCACATTGGCGTCTGCCAGTGCATTTTGCATGCGGGCCATTTCTTCGAGGGCCTGGCGCAGTTCACGTTCCAATTGTGCAGAGTCGCCAGCCAAACCGCTGACTTCTCCCGTCTGGCGCATCTGTTCGATTTGGGTCTTGAGGGTCTCAATCGTTTTCTGGGATTCTTCCTGTTTGGCCATCAGGGCAGCCATATTCTCAGCCTGTAACTGCAACTGTGTAACCTTTTCACGCACCTTTTCCAATTCTTGGGCTGCCTCTTCGTATTTCTCCTTTGCTTCTACAGCCTGTTCGTTCGCAATTATTGCCTCCTGGTTTGCCTTGTCACGTTCGGTCTCCAGAAGAAAGGCGCGCTGGCCGCGTTCCAGGATGGGGATGAATAAGGATGAAACGTGGGAGAGATAGGCCTGGTCTTCAGCGTTCCACAGTCGGTTGGAATAAGGTGATAGGATCAGGATACTCCCCAGTGGTCCGCGCTCGTGCGAAGTTATCGGGACATTCAACAAGTGACCGGTATTGGTGAGACCGAGCATCTGCTCCAAGACCTTTCAGGTCTGAGGATGTACTGCTAGCTGGTAGGCGCAGCGGTCGTCCACGCAATATGGCATTAGCGAGCAAGGGGATGGCTTCCTTGGTGACAGCTGTGCCATCCAAATTCTCTTCTCGAATCAAGTCATAGCCGCAAGCAATGGTAAGGCTCTTGTCTTCCGCCAGAGTAACCAGGAAACACAGGTCGGCAAACATGGCTTGGGCAATCGCCCGCGTGATAGCACGGCCGATCTTGTCAACGCTGATTTCAGTGGCAAGGGACATCAGGGAGTGGAAGGTCTTGGGATCGGTGGTGTAACGTCGCCGTTCCTGGTTTGCTTCCTCGGCAGAAGTATCTGTCTTGACAACAGGCGTACGCTCTAGAGAAGTGGCTGGGAAGCGTTGCACTATCGTCAGCAGGATGGGGAACAAGACCAGTTGGGTCAGCCGGACAAATCCGGGAAAATCACCGTCCATCGGCCAGATCAGGCTGAGAAGGTGTCCAATAAAAGCCAGCAGCAGCATAGCCAGACCGTTACCCCAGCCATTCGGTTTGCGCAAGACCAGTCCTAGAATGCCGAGCAGAACTACTGCCAGGCTGAAGCCCTGCCAGATCATTTCGAAATTGAGGCGGTGAAACTCATCCCCGGTTTTCGCACCCAGAAAGCTAATGTCAGACCAAAGAGGACCAACACAAGTATATTAAGCAGTAGAGTGGCTGAATCAGCCAGGCGTATCGGCTCAGGGAACACCCACAGCCAGGTAATCCAGACCAGCCCCAGCAGGGTTATTGCCCGATCGAGCGGGGGTAGCACCATTTTCGGGTCGAGCAATCCCTGCAGCGCCAGACCACTGACAATGAAAAGGATAACCTGCAAACCTAGTAAAATTGCGAGGCCGAATACTGTCCGCCGAGCCTGGGGAAATTGACTGGAGCGCAGGAAATGGAATGGCTCCTTGCAGTGTTCCAGCAATCGAGAACACCAGCACGATATGGTAGATGAGATTCCCCGGCGGGGTCGTAAGGAGCGTGAAAATTTGATTGAAGAATAAACTCATAGGTGACTGCCTGCGCGATTATACTGCT
This sequence comes from uncultured Chloroflexia bacterium, assembly GCA_963760315.1. Lineage (GTDB taxonomy): Bacteria > Chloroflexota > Anaerolineae > Anaerolineales > Villigracilaceae > UBA877. Next base: position 313,598 of record CAVXCK010000002.1, on the reverse strand, counting down.
TCCCAACAAGTTTATACCATTTTGGGCAGGGTGGGTATACCATTTTCATGGGTTTTTTTGGAATTCCCGTGAGAGATGGAAAGATATGAGGGTATTGGACAGGCTTCAATCACGCAATACCCACTTTAAACTCCTAAGCCACAGGCAATTTCCAGAGAAGTATTTTCGTGATTTATAATAGCGATTGATACTATGAAGAAGACGTTCGGACCGACCCATATCCTTATTCTAATGTTCCTGATGATTCTCATCCTAGCCCCGCGACTCATCGACGGTATATTGGACCTGAGATCTGCAGATCGTTATGACGCGGCGGGAAAGAGACAGATGCCGCGCAGGCTTACGCATCGGCCGCGGCACGGATTCCCTGGATGCCATACCTGTGGGAAAAGGCGGGGGTGAAGGCAATGCAAGATGGCGATGCACGAAAATGCGATCCTCTTCTTCAATAAGGCTATTGAGCACCAAGCAATCTCCAAATGGGGCTGGCTCACTCTGGGCACGGCCTACCAGAAGCGGGGAGATTTATTGTTGGCTGTGAAAGCCTGGGAGAAGGCTTTGCCTCTCGCCCAGGCAACCAGTTAATTGGCATCCGCGGAACGCTCAATGGGGAATTTCGCTGGTGCAATCTATTACTGGCGCGCAAATATTGCCCTTGAGCCAGAGAATTCCGCCGCCCACTACGCACTTGGCCTTCTGCTTACCGCTACCACACCAGACAAAGCCCTTCCTGAATTGATGCAAGCCGTCAACCTTAATCCTGATCTGGATATTCCCGTACAAAGTCTTCGAAATGCCCTGAACACTGCCTTTCTCTCGGATGATCTCGCCTACCAGTTCGTGGTCTCAGGGCGTGCACTGGGAGCACTGGGCGAATGGGACCTTGCTATTGAAGCTTTCCACAATGCCATTATGGAACGCCTCAACTATGCAGAAGCCTGGGCCTGGCTTGGAGAGGCAGAGCAGCAACAGGGCCTGGACGGTAAGTTCGAAATTGATCAAGCGTTGGTCTATGAACCGGAGTCAGCCATGGTTCAGGGACTTTACGGGATGTACTTGCAACGCCTGGGACAACCAAATACCGCACTGGCAGCCTTCCAGAAAGCTGCAGACCTTGAACCAAGCAATCCCGGCTGGCAGATGGCTCTTGGCAGCGCCGCAGAACAGATCGGCGACCTGGTTGCCGCATATGGGTACTATGTCCAAGCAGTCGAACTAGCTCCGGAAGATGCCTCAACCTGGCGTGCCCTGGTGACTTTCAGTGTTACCAACGATGTGGATGTGGAAGTCACCGGTCTACCTGCGGTGCGCAAGCTGATTGACCTAGCCCCCACTGACTGGCGGTCATATGACCTAGCCGGTCAGGCGGAGTTCTTGCTGGAGGATTACACTACTGCCAAAACTTATTTACAAAAGGCCATCCTAATGAGTCCAACCCAGGCTTCCCCGGCTCTGCACCTTGGAATGGTTTATCTACAAACCATCGACCGCATCTCGGCTTATACCTACCTCAACCTGGCCAGGACATTAGATCCGGACGGGCTCTATGGCTGGCAGGCCGGGCGTTTGTTGGAGCAATATTTTCCCTAAAGTACCCTCCTCCAATGGGAGAGGTTCAGGTGAGAGTAACCAATCATGAAAACCGTATACAGCTTGTTCCTTGCCATCCTTTTAACCGCCTGCCAGAGTTCCTTGATTGCCGAGCTGGTGACACAATCAGGTGAGCCACTCTACCACGACGATTTCTCCACCTCTACCAATGGCTGGCCCCAGACGGACAGCGAGAACGGCTCCCTGGGATACGCGGATGGCGCCTACCAGATGCTGGTACAGTCTGCCAATTATGATCTGCGAGCTGTTACCGGACATACTTACGGGGACGTACAAATAGAAGTGGATGCGACCAGGCTGGCGGGTCCGGTGGATAACCGCTTTGGGCTGATATGCCGGTTCCAGGATATGAATAATTTTTACGTTTTCATTATCTCCAGCGACGGATACTATGCCATCGGAAAAATCAAAAACGGCACATCCTCCTTGCTCGGACAGGAGAAAATGGCGTTCAGTGACTTCATCAATCAGGGTGATGGTGCTAACCACCTGCGGTTTGACTGCAATGGGAATTCCCTAACGGGATATGTCAACTACCAGACCATTGCTATCACCACCGATGCTGATTTTTCTACTGGCGATGCCGGTCTCATCACTGGTGCGTTTGACAAAACCGGCGTGGAAGTGAGTTATGATAATTTTGTGGTGACAAAACCATAAGGACCATCTACATTGTCGATGGAGATTCTGTTTCTTGCTTGAAGTCATGAACTTTCCCGAATCGAAGCACTTGAAAGAAATGGGATTTAGGACCAGATAATTTCGCATTAACAAGATATGAAAATCTTTCTCGATACCATTGGCTGCCGCTTGAACCAGGCAGAAATCGAATCTCTGGGTCGCCAGTTCCGGGCTGCCGGGCATGAGATTGTTGCCACATCCGCTGAAGCAGACTTGGCGGTGGTCAATACCTGTACCGTCACCGCCAAAGCTGCCTCGGATTCGCGCACAGCCATCCGCCGGGCAAAACGCCTGGGGGCGGGTGATATTGTCGTAACAGGTTGCTGGGCTACGCTTGAACCGGACAAGGCTGCCGCTTTGTCTGGAGTGACCCGTATCGTCCCGAATTTGCAAAAGGACAGTCTGGCTGCCGACCTGCTCAGTTTGCCACAGGAGTTCTTCGACGTTGAGCCTATTGCCGCGTGAGCCGCTACCCGGTCTGCACCTGCGCACACGGGCTTTTATCAAAGTTCAGGACGGTTGTGACAACGCCTGCACATTCTGCATTACGACGCTGGCACGCGGTGTCTCCCGTTCCCGACCTTTGGATGAAATCATTACGGACATTAATTCAGCCCTGAACGGTGGAGCTCAGGAAATCGTACTGACCGGCGTTCATCTCGGTTCGTGGGGACTGGACTTCCAGCCTGCCCGACGCATATCCGACTTGATTTCTTTTATCCTTGCCCGGACGTCTGTACCGCGCCTGCGCCTGTCCTCGCTCGAACCGTGGGATTTGGATTCAGATTTCTTCACTCTCTGGCAATCGCCCCGCCTATGCAGGCATCTGCACCTGCCCCTGCAATCCGGGAGCGACCGTGTGTTGAGACGTATGGCCCGCAAGGTCACGCCGGACTCATTTGCTAAACTGGTCCATACGGCGCGGATGACTATCCCAGAGTTGAGCATCACCACGGATGTTATCGTCGGTTTCCCCAGCGAGACAGACGAAGAGTTCGCCGAGACACTTGCGTTCGTCAAGTCCATCCACTTTGCCGCAGGGCACGTTTTCAGCTACTCAGCCCGTCCCGGTACTCCGGCAGCGCGCATGAAGGGACAGGTGCGCGGCGAGGTGGTCAAATCGCGAAGCTCCGCTCTGCGAATGGTCCTGGATGAATCCGCTGAGACCCACCGTCGAAGATTTATCGGAAAAGTAATGCCTGTACTTTGGGAGGCTACATCCATTCTCACAAATGATGGCTGGCAACTCGAAGGGCTAACTGATAATTATCTTCGGGTCATGGCAATCGCACCTGAGCCAAGGTGGAACCGGCTTGATAAGGTCTACCTGACAGCTGAGGTACATGGAGCCTTGGACGGAGAAATTCGGGAATAGAATAATTGAAGGGGGTGTCTACTCATTGTTCAGATTGTCCATTATTGCTTCTTCAGGGGATTGGTGAGGCAGCACAGATTGACTGACAGATGTGACAGGATTGTTTGGTAAAATACTCTCCAAGGTAAGAATTTTACCGAGATTCTACAATATCTCGGTCGTTCGGCATGGCGTTTCTCAACCCGCTGGCGGAGACGAGTAGTGCTGGATGCGAGGATGATCGAGCAGTACGAAAAGAAAGGGCAGTTCAATGACGTCAGAAGCCTGCTCTTGAGCACTTACAAGCCTGAACCCTATGAAGGACAGGTAACTTTATTTATAGCCACTCACCGTCCCTGGTATATGCGCTGGGATCCAATGGAGCAGTGGGCCAATACCTTGACCGGTCAACTCAACACCGTACCAATTCCGGGGGATCATATGTCTGTGCTCAAGTCGCCGGATTTAGACCTGCTTTCCAGGGAAATCGAGGCACTCCTCCCCCGACATGAAAACGATTAACACAACCCCGATTTTCTTTCTCAAACCGGGGGACATCCATGTCTGGGTAATTAACCTGGCAGATCCGGGCGAAGGCCGTTTAGCCTGGGATCAACTCCTATCAGCGGAAGAGACCGCCCGTTCAATGCATTATAAATTTGACAAAGATCGCCTACGTTTCATTGCCCGGCGCGGAATTCTACGCCAGTTGCTGGCTCGTTACACCGGTATGGACCCGGCCGGGATCAACTACCGCACCAATCCTTACGGGAAACTTTCTCTACCCTCCCATCCCCTTTCTTTCAATCTATCGTTCAGCCTGAACCGGGTTGCATTTGGATTCACATTGGAAAAGGATGTCGGAGTGGATATCGAGCAGGTCCGCCCGCTCCCAGATCTTTTCCATTTGGTGGAAAGCTGGTTCTCGCTGGAAGAGCAGGTCGGTCTGTCTGCTTTGGATCCGGCCTTACAGGTGGAAGCCTTTTTTCATACCTGGACCCAAAAAGAAGCCTTCCTCAAGGTGCATGGCGAGGGAATGAGCTTGCCTCTGAAGGATTTTTCGGTTTCCATCGACCCGAATAAACCGGGTAGACTACTGTCCATCAGAGGCAGTTCGGAAGAGACCTTTCATTGGAAAATTGACAGCCATACCCCTGAGGCGGGCTGGCGGATGGCGGTGTGTGTCAGGGCGAAGGCTAAACCCGAAATTCTATGGACAATGGCGGAAGTAGCCGATTTCGTGTCGTGTGACACTTCTGTAAAATCGTCACTATCTGTATAATTGGATAATAAAGAAATCCATTGTGGAGGAATAAATGACCGCTCAACTCATTGACGGAAAAGCAATTGCCCAGAAAGTACGTGAAGAAGTAGCCGCACAAGTAGCCAAACGCAGCGCAGCCGGAAAGCCCCAGCCCACCCTGGCAACGGTGCTGGTCGGTGAGCGTCCAGATTCTGCCGCCTATGTTGCATCCAAGGAAAAAGCCTGCGCGGAACTGGGGATGGGCTCCATCAGCCAGCATCTACCCGGTGACGCCACCCAGGATCAGGTCGAAGCGCTGGTCAAGAAGTTGAACGCCGATCCGAAAGTCAACGGCATCCTGGTCCAATTGCCCATGCCAGCTCAAATCAACGAGGAGCGCGTCCTGTCCCTCATCAGTATCGAGAAGGATGTGGATGGCTTTTCACCGCTAAACATTGGTCGCCTGGCGCAAAAAGGCCGCGAGCCGCTGTTCGTGCCTTGCACACCCTACGGCTGCATCTATCTTTTGGAACAGGCCGGGGTGAAAATCGAGGGAGCGAATGCAGTTGTTCTAGGACGCTCGAATATCGTCGGCATGCCGGCTGCGCTTTTACTCATCAGCCGGAACGCCACCGTGACTGTCTGCCACTCGCGGACCCGGGACCTGCCCGCCGTCATCCGGCAGGCCGACATCCTGATCGCCGCCATCGGCAAGACGGAGATGGTGCGCGGCGATTGGATCAAGCCCGGCGCGGCAGTCATTGACGTGGGCATCAATTCGATCCGGTTAACCCGGATGGCACACCCCATCAGTGAAAAGACCGGCAAGCCAAGAAACTGGTCGGCGATGTGAACTTCGAGGAAGCAAAGGAAGTGGCCGGGTTCATCACCCCCGTCCCTGGCGGGGTTGGCCCAATGACGATCGCCATGCTGATGAAAAACACCCTGCGTGCCGCGGAAATCCAAAACCCATAACCTGAGAAAAGATAAAATCAGCCCCGCCCGGAATGTACTCCGAAGCGGGGCTGATTATTTTATCCTCTTCACCTACCGCTTTACTCGTACTTAAACCGCCAGATACCAATCACGAAGAACACTAAGGCAAAGCCGAGGAGGATACCCGCAATCGGGTAATATGCCAACCACGCCCTGCCCGCGCAGAAGGATGTCCAACATGCCCTGCATGGCCCAGGTGGTGGGAAGGACTTTGACAATGGTCCGCACCACTTGGGGGAATAACTCAATCGGATACCAACACCCACCAAGAAGAGCCATGACCATACCAAGCATGATACTCAGACCGGAAGCCTGGCTATCGGTCTTGACGAAAGTGCCGAGCATGGTCCCCAGGGCGGCGGCAGCCAGCGCTGAAGCGGTCATCATGACCGCCAGGGCAGCCGGGTTATCGGCCCAATTGACTTTCATCACCAGCCCTCCAAAGGTCACCAGCAAGGTCATCTGCACCAGCGCCCAAAATACATTGCCTAGAATGCTTCCCAGCAGGTAGGTGCCTTTGCTGGTTGGAGTGGTCATCAGTCGGCGGAGGGTGCCGAGCTGGCGTTCATAGGCAAAGGCAGCCGAGATGCCAATCAAGGGGATGAATACCCAGGTGATCATCTGCCCGGCAGACGAGTACTAAGGAAATTGTTTTCATGAAAATCATGGGTGAGGTGTATTTCGCTCCACCAGCCGTGCCATCCGCCCGGCAATGTTTTCCACAATGGCATCCGGAACCCCATCCGCGGCTTTGGATTGCAAGCGCAGGTCCAGCGGATCGTTGACGTAATCCACCGCCATGAAGCAGCCTTCTCCGCCAGGGCGATCTCGGTCGAGAACAGGTCCAGGCGACAGACCAGGGAAATGCGGCGCGAAACCTCGTACAGGCCGCGCAGCCCGAAGCGGAAGCGTTCTTCCGCCGTCACACGCGTATAGACGTGCGTTTGCTGGTCCCACCAGCAGGGATAGACCGCCCCGTCGCAGACCAGCACGCGGAACCAGGCTGGGCGACCATCCAAGACCTGCGGCGTGACATGTGCCTGCAGGAGATATTTCTCGTGCGGGTACTGCTAGCGCACGCACAACACCTGCTCCTGAGAAGTAGCCTCCAGTACCACGCCTTCCCCTCCACCCAGAGAGGCCGGTTTGATGGCAAACCGCCCGCCGAGGGGACTCAGGTCAAGCCAGGGCAGGCTGGGCAGTTCATTGGCATGAGGAGAGCAGGATGGTGTAGGGCGTATCCAGTCCCGCGGCTTACAAATTCCAGGTGCATGGTAGCCTTGTCCGTGGACCAGACGGTCATTTCCTGGGGATTGATCCGGAAAACATTAGATTGGCGCGCCCAATCCACCAGCGGTTGGAAGCGGGGATCGGATTTAGATGCCCGGTCGAAGAAGGAAGCAAAGGAAATTTCCCCGATGGAAAGCCCCGCCAGGGTGGAATCCAGATTTTCCGTCGTGACCGAAAAGAACGTCAGGCCAACTTTTGCACAGGCGGATTCGAGCAGATGGACGAAATCGCGGTCGTATTCCCAGTTCCAGGCGAGGCACAGGTCGTAGTGGGGCATGCTGCAGGAATTATAAAGCGGAAAACAGGAAACGGATAAAGCAAAACCCCGCCTCAAGGCGGGGTTTTGCGTCATTTCTTGATAATAAAGCTCACCGGGACGCAGCCCGTTGGCTCTAGCGTTCTATTCTCGGCTTGGCAATGTTCACCTTCAACTCGTGTTCGCTCAGGGAATAAGCGTTGAACATGCTGATCGCCTTGTCTGCATCGGCTTGCGAAGTCATCGTGATGAAACCAAAACCCTTTGACAGTCCACTGACACGATCCTTAATAATATCAACCGCGGTGACTGCCCCGGCCTGCGAGAACAGGGTCTTCAGTTCTTCTGAGGTGGTTGATTTGGCCAGGTTTCCTACATACAGTTTTACGTCCATTTTGTTCTTCTTTCTCCGGCGCCGCCGGTAAAAAATGACCACCAGTCCCATAACAGGGTTGGCGGCCAGGACACCACACAAAACCAGTTATCCAATTTAAAACTGTTAAAAAAAGTATAGCACAGTTTGGGCTTTCAGACGGGGAACTTACTCTCCTTAGAGTACTTGTTTTTTCACTGGTTTGCCTGTACAATCTAAGACAAATGTTCTACGAAATAGCGCGTTTAAGGTAAGGATAAAGGATGGCGCTGAACTTCCTACAGGTTTTCGACAAAATCAAACAAATCGGGATGGGAGCACGGGCGCGCCAGGATAGTCTGGATGATCTGCGCGTAGCGCGCCCAAAATTTGCTGCACCTCTGGGTGGACAAAACGGCAGAACTCCGCGACAAGGTGGAACGCGCTCAACTGACCGACTCCAACATCCGCTGTGCCCTCCCGTTGGACGAGTGCCTCGATTCATCCACCCCGGAGCCTTTACCAGACACAGACAAGGGGCAATACCCGGTCACTCTTCTTGCCGCTGATGGGTCGCAGATCCTCCCCGACCGGCACACTGCGCTCCAGTATTCGCTGGTCAATGTGGGCGCCATCGCCATGCAACCCGGTTCCGGAAAGTCACCCGAAGTATTCACCGATAGCAGTCTGCTCTTCGCCGATGACCTCTATACAGAGACCGGGATGTTGAGCGAGGAAGCCATCGAGCAGCGACGTGATATCGCCGAGCGGCGCAAACTGCTTGAGCTGGTCCCGGATTACCCCGTCCCGATTCTAGCCCTGACCGATGGTCCGGTCGAGTTGTGGGGTGCTAAAAACGGCGGCGAAGGCGATTACCGCAAAAACCTTGAAATCCATAAATCCGTCCTTTCGCAGTTACAGGCCAAAAACGTAACAGTCGCCGGCTACGTGGACAAGCCGGGAGCAGATCTGGTCGTCCGGACTCTGGAAATTGCCCAGCTCTCTACCGATGATGAATTCAAGAACATCCGGAAACTACACACATTGCGCGGCGTGACTGATCGCTGGTTGTTCAGCTTTTTACCTGCCGGTTCGCGTTCAGCGGTGTTCGGGCTGCAATCCAGCTCACGCGTTCATTACACCGGCGACCTAGCCCTGCACTTTTTTTATTTGAACGTCGGCTATACGAAGCATCCATCTCTGGTGAGAGTCGAAATCCCAAAGTGGGTGGCGGAGGAGGCCAATAAACTCAATCTCCTACACGCCGCCCTGCTGCAGCAATGCCGGATGATGGGAGCCCGACCTTACCCATACATCCTCCATCGTGCCCACGAGATCGCGGTGGTGAAATTCGAAGAGAAGAAACAGGTTGAGCAGATGCTGGAACTGGAACTGCGCCGCGCCGGTGGTGAGGTCGAGGAAGGGTCGAATAAACAGTCGGCAAAAGATTTACCGGGAAGAACGAGGACAAAATGACGAACTCAATCCAAATTGGTCATCTACTTCGTGCCGGGACGACCGGCTTCGTGGCGGGCTGCTCGGTATCACAGTTGGAAGCCCCTGCGCTAGGTGCGCTGGTGCGCGCCCCGCTGGACAAGGATTACAGCGTGTACGGCCTGATCATCGATATCCACATAGATGACGATGGGTTGGTGCGCCAACTGGTCACAGCTGGGAACGTCAGCCCGGAGGTGATGCACGACAACCGCGAGCGGCGCATTGTGCCGGTCGAGATGTCGGTGCTGGCGGTGGGTTACGAACAGGGAGGAAAAATCTCTCATCTCCTACCACCGCGTCCGCCCCTCAGCTTGGACATCATTTATCTGTGCTCGGATTCCGAACTCCTACGCTTCACCGGGGCGGGTCATTTCGGGTACTTCCGTCACATCCTGCAAGCCAAGGATATCCCGATTGGCGAAGTGTTAGCCGCACATATTCTGGACGTGGAAGGTAAAACAAAAAATGAAACATGGGTTGAGGCAGCGACGCACGAATTGATCACCCTGCTGCGAGACGATTATCCGACGCTGATGTCCGTTATGAGCGCGCTGGGCGACATCAAAGCTTAACCACAAAGGTATTAATTCACCAGCCCTGCATGCCTTCACGACTTGGTGGAAGAAAACGATGACCGTAAAAAGGAAGACAACAAAAACCAGTGCATTTGGTTCCCCCGGTCGGGAGGGACATGATTCCTCTGCTTTCTATGCCGGTAAACTCTACACCGGCCAACCAAAGGGACAGGATGTGCCGTTCATAGAAAACCCCATTGGGACCGAATGCCTCGACCATATCTTCTACCACACCGCCGAGGCGATGACCGAACTCCCGAATTGCTCGATACACCTGATGGTCACCTCGCCGCCTTACAACGTCGGCAAGGAATACGATGAGGATTTACCTCTCGATGAATACCTGGCCTTCCTTCAGAGGGTGTGGAAAGAGACCCAGCGCGTTCTGGTCCACGGCGGACGAATGTGCATCAATGTTGCAAATCTGGGTCGAAAACCTTATATCCCGCTGCACGCTTTCATCATCGAGCAAGCCATTCACCTAGGTTTCCTCATCCGCGGTGAAATCATTTGGAATAAAGCCGCCAGCGCATCTCCGTCCACTGCTTGGGGCAGTTGGAGATCGGCTGGAAATCCAACCCTGCGCGACGTACACGAGTACATCCTGGTGTTCTGCAAAGACACCTTCAAGCGCCAGAACCCCGGCCAACGGGAAGACACCATCAGCCGCGACGAATTCTTGGAATACAACAAATCCATCTGGAATTTTGCTGCCGAACCGGCGCGCAAGATCGGTCACCCCGCCCCTTTCCCGGTTGAGCTGCCGCGACGGTTGATCCAACAGTATACCTTCAAGGATGAAATCGTTTTAGATCCATTCATGGGCAGCGGGCAGACTGCGATTGCCGCGATGAAAAGCAGCCGGCATTATATCGGATATGAGGTGAATGAGAAATATGTCGAGCTGGCACAGAAGAGGATTGAAAATTTCCGACAGAAAGAGAGCGCTTCTAATGACGCTTGAAGAAAACAAAGCCATTGTCCGCCGTTATTTCGAAGATGCGCCGCGCAACCCTGAGGTGTGTGACGAAATCTTCCAGCCGCATTTCACTTTCCGCTCCATCCAGCACGTGACGATGAACTCCGAGGCCGAATCCACACCACAGGACGAGAAGGGTGTTTACGTATGGCTGAACGCTGTCTGGGGAGACTGGCGGTTCAAGGTTGATGAGATAATTGCCGAGAACAACCGCGTTCGTGGTGCACTGGACATTTACCGGCACACAACAGGGTGAATATTTAAGCCTGCCTCCCACCCATAAGCCGGTCACGTATTCCGGTATCAATATCTTCCGCATCGTTGATGGCAAGATTGCAGAAATCTCGGATATCTACGACCGGCTATGGTTGTGGCAGCAACTCGGCGTTTTACCGGAAACTAAAACCTTCATAGCGGAAGCAATGGAGAAGATGAAATAAAAACAAGCAGTAGTGTTCAATGTGCTGACTTTCCCTGCCTCGACATCCGCCGGTCCAGTTACCTCGTCCCGGATATAGACATTGACCCCGCCCGGGTCTCCATTTTGCTCATCTCCGAAGCCGCACCGGAAAATCCCACCGACTATTACTACGCAGGCGCAGAGTCCCTTTTCGCCCAGACCACCCTGATGGCCTTCCAGGATGCCGGGGTGAAGGCCAGGTCAATCCAAGATATTATTAGCCTGTGTGTCTACCTGACCACAGCGGTCAAGTGCGGCAAGACCGGCTACGGCATTGCCACAGCGACCATCGAACACTGTTCACACCTGCTCGAAAAAGAGATCGCCCTGTTCCCGAATGTCAAAGTTTATCTGCTGATGGGTGACGTGGCGATCAAAGCCATCAACATGATCGCCAAACGCAACGGTGAGCCGCGCGTGATCCCCGCCGGTTCGACTTACAAGATCCGCGGCGGAGAGTTCACTTTCCGCGGGAGCAGGGCGCTGCCATCTTACGTCCAAGCAGGCCCAGCTTTCTTTGTGGAAAAGGTCAAGCGCAAGATAATCGCAGAAGATATCAAGCAAGCCTTATTACTGGCAGCTCAATAGCCAGAGTCAGGAGAGAAAAATGGAAAATCAGCTGATTGGATATATCGTTGGTGGTGGGTTGAAGGAAGTTTTCGAGCGAGGTTAACTGTCCCCTCTCAGGAAGTACAGGAAGGGGCATTTGTCGTCATCGAATCCGGGAACTGGCAATTCTATGGTCTGGTGACCGATCTGCAGCTCGGCGCGACGGATCCGCGCTTTGCCGACGAGCAGACCGAGACGCGCCTGCCGCCCGCCCTGGCCCAAGCCCTGCATGGACAGACGCTCTACACCAACCTCGAAATCCTGCCCGCCCTGATGCTCGAGCGCGGACCCGAACCCGGGTCACCTGAGTATGAGGCCTGGGTGAAAGAACATGCGAGAAACCGCCGCGCCCGCTCCCGGTCAAGACCGTGCCGCCGCATCACGCGCCGGTGCGCATGGCCTCGGGCGGGGACATCGCCGAGATCTTCGGTGACCCGTCCGAACAAGGGCAATTTCGTCATCGGTACCACCCGCGAGCAGGGACATCCTGTCTGCATCGACCTGGACAAGTTCGTCCAGCGCTCGGCGGGCGTGTTCGGCGCCACGGGGACGGGCAAGTCGTTCCTGACGCGCATCGTGCTGGCGGGGTTGATGCACCACGGCAAGGCGTCCGTGCTGGTCTTTGACATGCACAACGAGTATGGCTTTGACGATACGGCCTCCGACACCGGAATACCTGTGACGGGGCTGAAGACCAAGTTTGCCAGCCGCGTGCAGGTGGTGGGCCTGGGCGCAGGGACAACCATCCGCAACTCCACGCCGACTTCAACCTGGAAATCGCCATGGGCGACATCACCCCCGCCGATATCGAACTGCTGACCCGGGATGAATCTCAAGGAGACCACGCCCACCACGTTGAACGCCCTGTACACGTCTTTCGGCAATGACTGGTTCCAGCGCTTCAAGGCCATGAACCGGGACGAGGTGGAGGTGGAGGACGAGAAGACGGCAAGATAGAAGGTGCCGCATCCCGACAGCGTGGCGGCCTGGGCGGACGAGGCGGGCGTGAACGTGATGGCGGCGGAAGCGCTGCACGATAAACTGCGGCGCCTGTTCGACAAGGAGTATATCGTCGAGAAGCCCGCCGCGGACCACCGGCAGAAATCATCAACTCGCTGGAGGAGGGCAAGCACGTCATCCTATCGTTCGGCATTCGAAACCGACCTGGATTATCTGCTGGTGACCAATCTGCTGACGCGCAAGATCAAGCACGTCTGGGAGAACAAGACCAACGACTTCCGCTCGCACGGGCAAGGACGAACCGCGCCAGCTGGTCATCGTGGTGGAGGAAGCCCACAAACTGCTCAACCGTGAGATGGCCGCGCAGACCACCTTCGCCACCATCGCGCGCGAAATGCGCAAATATTACGTCACCCTGCTGATCATTGACCAGCGCCCGTCGCAGATCTATGACGAGGTCATGTCGCAACTGGGCACGCGCATCTCCGGCTGGCTGGGTGACGAGGACGATATGCATGCCGTGCTTTCGGGGCTTTCGGGGCGGGAGTCGCTGCGCGGTATGCTGGCGCGCCTGCAACCGAAGGAGGAAGTGCTCCTGCTGGGCTGGGGCGTGCCGATGCCGCTGCCTGTGAAGTCACGCCGGTATGATGATCAATTCTGGCGGGAGTTGCTCGGTGCGGGGGAAAAAAGACGAGGCGCAGATCATGAAGGAGTTGGGATATAAATAAGAATGTATCCGTCTCCTATGGGGGAATGGAGCGAAAAAGGAGTTCCCAATGAAATATCGGCTTGAAGATTCTCTTCTCGCCATTCTCTTCGCCCTCATCGGCGTCGCCCTGGTCGTCCTGGGCCTGGGTATCATCAAGAACAATCTCTTCCTGCAAAACCAGGTGCCGATGGTGGCATCCGGGATAATGTTCTTCTGCGTTGGCACTCTGGTGTTCTTCCGTGCCACAATCGGGCCTGCGGCGGAGAACCTGCCCATTTACCCCTGGATCCAGTACTTTCTGATCCTGCCCATCCTGCTCGGTTTTGGCTTCATCTTCTTCTGGGCAGGGATTGTTGCTGATAATTTCTTTGTCATCTTCCTAGGGGTAGTGACCTCCGCCGCAGTCATCTTGTTCGCCCTTTCCCGATGGCCGGGAAAGGAAAAACCATAATGACCGCCCTCAAAACCATCCTCTTCATGCTGCTCATCCCTGGCCTGTTGCTGGGAGTGATACCCATCTGGCTGGTGCAGACCGACGCCGCAATATTCTCTTTCGGTGTCATGCGCTGGCTGGCAGTTCCCTTCTGGACGGCGGGGACGGCAATTATGGTATGGTGCGCCTGGGCTTTCACTGTGCGCGGATACGGCACACCTTCGCCCACCGACCCACCAAAGGAACCGGTCGTCAGCGGGTTGTACCGCTACGTGCGCAACCCGATTTATATTGGCGTGGTCATCTTGCTGTTAGGCTATGTGTTCTGGTATCCCTCGCGAGCCATTCTGCTGATGCCAGTCATTGTAGCGGTCAGCTCCCATCTGTTTGTCATATTCTACGAAGAACCCCACCTGCGCAAGACCTTCGGCGCGGCATATAAAGAATACTGCAAGGATGTGCCGAGGTGGATCCGCACTCGGGAGGACACCAGTTGACAGGAAAAGGGTTCGGTAAGTAACGTAGAATAATGGCCTGGTAAATAAAATCACGGGGTACAATTCATCCACCTCACCCCTCAATGGAGCATTTCATGGAATACAAGAAAACAGGGTTACGCAGTCTGCCGATTAACGTCTGGATCGTGACGGCCACATCGTTGCTCACGGATATCTCATCGGAGATGATCGTATACCTGGTCCCGCTCTTCCTCGCCAATGTGCTCAAGGCCGGGACGGCGGTCATCGGCCTCATCGAAGGCCTGGCCGAGACGACCGCCAGCCTGATGAAAATTTACTCAGGAGCGCTTTCGGACAAACTGGGTAAACGCAAATGGATCACTGTCGTCGGGTACGCCCTCTCGACCATCGCCAAGCCATTCATGTACTTCGCTGAGACCTGGCAATGGGTGCTGGGCGTACGGGTTGCCGACCGGCTGGGGAAGGGCATCCGTACCGCGCCCCGCGACGCGCTGGTGGCTGGTTCGATCGACGAGAATCAACGCGGATTGGCCTTCGGCCTGCACCGTGCCGGTGACACCGCCGGAGCATTCCTCGGCCTTTTGGTTGCAGCCGTGATCGTCTGGCTAACCCAGGCTGGAGCTGCAGATCTCACCCGCCGCACCTTCCAGATCGCCGTTCTGGTCAGCATTGTGCCTGCCGTTCTGGCTGTGCTGGTGCTGGCGGTTGGGGCGCGTGACCTAGCCGGACAAGGCAAATCAACGGCGCCCATTCTCAGCTTGAAAGGGATGGACAATCGCTTCAAGTTGTTCATGCTGGTACTGGTGCTGTTCACCCTGGGCAATTCGTCGGATGCATTCATCATCCTGCGGGCCCAGGAGCGTGGCCTGGACGTACTCCAGATCATGCTGATGTTGATGACCTTCAACTTGATCTACTCCCTTCTCGCCGGTCCGCTCGGGGCACTTTCCGACAAGGTCGGACGGAGACGTCTCATCATCGGTGGCTGGATCGCCTACGGTCTGGTCTACCTCGGTTTTGCCCTCTCAAAGACCGGTTGGCAGATTTGGACTCTTTTTGGATTCTACGGGATCTACTACGCGGCCACAGAGGGTTCCGCCAAAGCACTCATTGCGGACCTGGTGCCTGACGAGCGGCGAGGGACGGCTTACGGTCTTTATAATGCCGCCATAGGGCTGGCGGCTTTTCCAGCTTCTGCCATAGCGGGTGTGTTGTGGCAGGGCGCCTTCGGCTGGCAGGGATTCGGTCCCGCCGCGCCGTTCTACTTCGGCGCAGGGCTGGCTTTGCTGGCGGGAACCTTATTCTGGAGGTTGGTGCCGGTTAAGAAGTAGTATCAAAAAGGCGACCCCACAGAGGTCGCCTTTTTGATTTCGAGAATATCTTGGTCAAAGGAAGGATGAATCGCACCTGTCGGCTTACCGGCGGAATGGATCGTAATCCGGATTCGTTGCAGCCCAGACACAGGTCGGTTGGGCAAACTGGTTACATTGCATGCCAAGTGAACAGCGATGTGACAGTACCCGTGGCAGGTCGGGGAGGGTATCGACAGGATAGAGCACCTCAGCCTCCAACGCCACTTCAAGTTTGATGTGTGGGCAGTAACAAACCTGGCTCACTTCCCATGTCCGTTCATCCATAGTAACCCTCCATAATCAGTATAAGGCAATTCCAGCGACTATTCAAGTGAGACCCGTAACGTATCGGGGTGACAAATCGCCCATTTCGGACAACACAGCTCCATAATTCTTCCATATTGTTGCGGGGTCCGGCATACAATGGCTTATTTTTCCTGCTTATCATCGGTAGCATTGCTTGCTTCAGCATCAATTATCTCACCAGCCTCGTCCGGCTGCGGAGCATCCCGCCAGGTGCCAGCGACCACCTTCTGTAAAGCATTGGTGTGTTCCTGGACAATCTCGTCGGGGCAAAGGGTTACAAACAGCGTGGAGCCCAACCAGAGCACAGCAGCATCATCTACAGCTCCAATTACTGGTAATACCGCGCCAGGGATCAAGTCCACTGGTGAGATCACGTAAATGGCCGCCGCGATAGGTAGCAGTTTCAAGAAGAAATTTACCCGCCGGTCGCCCATCAGGCGCAAGATGAGTTTGAGACGCAGAACCAAGTCTTGGAAGAAGCCGCTGTTCTGGTTGTTAATGATGTTACGGTTGTTTGCCATTCAAACCTCTCCTCGTCATATCGTCAAATCAAGGGTGGAGATGAAACCGTTTGCGGCCGCATTTTAATTCATAGTTGTTGTTATATACGATCAAGTTTCCGCGTCGTTTCATTTATAAAACGATCCATCTCAGGACCGGAAAAATCAATGTTTGGAAATAGTGTACCGCAAAAGGGGGAAATACAACAAAGAGAATTTCGATCCGTTCTCATTTTGATTTGAATGGAAACTTCCCCAGGAATACCGCAAGAAACTCGGTCACACGCTTGTGGAATACTGTGCGCAGAGTCTGGCGGCGGATCAATTCCGCGGCGCGGCGGGCAATAATTAAGTTATTGTGTTTCCGGCTGAAAAGAGCGTGCTGGTATTCCCGCAGCAGAGAATGGGCATCTTCAGCCACCTCGGGCAGGCGTTCGGACAGCGCGTCGACAGCTTCCGCAGGCGTCTGGGCAGGCGAGGTTTTTACACCCAGCCTGCGCAGACTCTGAAAAACCACGCTGAAAGTACGCTCGATTGGCTTTAAGCCAGTAAAGTAGGCCCAACTCCTCAGCCAATCAGGTGGGGGAATGGCAAACTTTGTAAATGAATTTATTAACCGGATGGGCAATGGTATGTGGGCAAGCTGGCGAGTTCGCCAGAAGATTTTGTCAAGCAGACCGGTCACGTAGGCTGCCATCAATCCAACCGAGACGACAACGAGCAGCACGAAGAATAGCGTCAACCGACGAAGCGAGTCCGCCTGCACTCCGGACCCAAAGCCTGCTCTGGTACCTTCGACCGGAATGGGGGGCTGGTTTGGGTTACCATTTTCTGTGATACCCTGTGTATCGGAGAATGGCTGCCCGGTCGTTGTCGAATTGCCAGGAAGACGGATGAGCGGCGGCTGACCGCTAGTGGGCTCAAACTCCACCCAGCCGATGCCGGGAAAATAGACTTCCGGCCAGGCGTGAGCGTCCCTTTCCCGAATGGTGAACTTATCAGGCGGTTCATACTCCCCCTCTGCAAAACCGACCGCCAGTCGGGCCGGGATATCTACACTTCGCAAAAGGATCACTTCGGCGCTGGCATAATAATTACAGAATCCCGCTCGATAGTCAAAGAGAAACCAGACTAACGGATCTATACCTTCAGGGGGAAAGTCAACCTTTACCAGATAGGTAATGGCAGCGCGCAAGTAATCGGTGATTGCAGCTGCTTTTTCGTAGGGAGTTACTGCATCCGCAGTAATTTGTAGGGCCAATTCACGGATCTGCGGAGAAAGGTCATTGGGCAATTGCAGGTAATGGTCCAATACCCAGGCAGGATAGATACCCCCAGCATCTTGGAGTTGGGCAACGGTTGGGTTATAGATATAGGCACGAACAGTATATTGCTCGCCAGCCAGAATAGGCGGATTGGCGCGGAAAATGAGCGGATCAATTTTGTTTTCTGTGGATGGTATGAAGCTTAGTTCGGAATACCGGCTGACCCAGATCGGATGAGAAGGAGTGACCAGCACTGCCAAATTTGCCTGAGGGGTAGAAAAAGTAAATTCATATAAGGACCATGACTGTCGACCAGCGGAAGGGAAGGCTGGTCGGGCGTGAATTTTTCATTAAATGAAAATATACTCTGCCATCTGCCATCCAGGTACTGATCATAAGTGCGGACACGCCAGTAGAAACGATCCGGTTCTCCTTTGAGCGGAACACTAATCCTCAGGAAAATATTATCACCCGAAGAGGCACGTTGACCCAGGGAAAGTGTGTCGCCATAAAATTCGACTATTTTTCTTTGATTATTACTACGCAAACCGGCGATGGCATTGCTAAGGTTTTGACGTACCTTATCTAAAGGATGTGTGACACTTTCCCAGACAGCAAGACTTTGCCGGCCGGTAGTGGGCGCAATCCATGCCAGAAATATCAGAACCAAAGCCGCAACCGGGATGGCAAGGTTCATCTCAGCCCAGGACTCTGGAAGATAGTGAAACGCGCTGTTCCTTCCAGTACAAACGCTTGCGGACATATGATGAACGTCCGAGTAAAAGCAGGCAAAGGAATGCATAAAGCGCCAGGGTGATCAGGCGGTCCCCCTGACGCGAATCATACAACTGGATAATAATCAAAATGATCCCGCCTGGCACAACCGCCGTGGCAAAATCCCCTCGACGAGTCAGGGCAAAACCAGCCAGCAAACTGATGGCCCAGAATCCAATCCCTATAAAAATAACAAACAGAATCGTATCAGGGACTGGTTGAGAAGTTACAAAAAGGAACAAGGAATATCCCAGACGCCCGCCCAGGCTGATCATACGCTCCAGCCAGGTTATTTCATGATAAAAAAACCAGCCCGACACCAACGGAATTAAAAGTGATGCTGAATCCAAACACAAGCCAGAAGACACCCCTGCGTTTGAATTGACTGACGCCGAGGGCCAGTCCCAGTATGACGCCGAAGACGGTCAAGATCTGCGCGGTCTCCAATCCAGGCGCCCAGCCAGTGGCGATACAGCCTTTGGGAGACGGTCAGCATGATCAAGGACAGGATGACCGCGGAAGGAAAGTCCCATAAACGCACGAATACACGTTTCATCCTTTGAGTGTACAATACATATCCGATATATCGTCAATCTCAAGGAGTCGCTCAATGGAAACCATCTGGAACACCGGCATCACCTGGAACATCTTCCTTCAGAATCTGGGCAGTTGGCTGAAGACGCCCATGGAAGTCTTCTCCTTTTTTGGGACTGAATATTTTTTTCTGCTGCTCCTGCCAGCTCTCTACTGGTGCTTGGAAGACCGGCATTGGCCTACGAGTTGGCATTATCCTTCTTTTGAGCACTTCGGTTAACGACGCACTCAAAATGGCGTTCCATGGACCGCGTCCGTATTGGTATAGTACGGATGTGATCCGTTATGCAAGCGAGACATCCTTCGGTGTTCCATCCGGCCATGCCCAGATTGCAGTTGGCGTTTGGGGAATGCTGGCGGCCAGCATCCGCAAGTGGTGGGGGTGGCTGATCGCAATCCTGATTATTCTGCTGATTGGCATCTCACGCCTGTACCTGGGTGTTCACTTTCCGCTTGACGTAATTCTCGGCTGGTTGATTGGAGCATTATTGCTATGGCTAGTCTTGCGTTTCTGGAAGCTGGCCACTGCTTTTCTAAAAGAGATGAGCTTGGGACATCAGATCTTGGCCGCGTTTCCTGTCTGGACTAATAATTATCCTTTTCTCACTCATTCCCTTTGCCAGCTTGAAAGTCACCAACTGGCAACCTCCGCAGGCTTGGGCTAGATTTGCAACAGAAGCCATTTCTCTGAGCGGGTCCTTCACCATGGGTGGAACTCTGTTTGGCCTGTTGGCCGGCCTAGCCTGGTTCAACCGCCAGGGCGGGTTCAGTACCGACGGTCCCATCTGGAAACGTTTCTTACGCTTTATGATAGGGGTGGTCGGCAGCCCTGGTCTTGTATGTTGGTCTGGATGTCCTCTTCGGATTGATCACCCCGGATTCAGAAGCTGTGCTCCCTTATATATTGCGCTACCTCCGCTACACGCTGGTCGGAGCCTGGGTCTCCGCCGGGGCGCCATGGGTTTTTGTCAAAATAAATTTAGCCAAGAAAGCCTGCTGAGACTTTGCAGTCACTTTACAAGTTGTCTATCTGATTTTTGTCTCTGATATAATTTCCCAAGAATGGGTGCAAACCTCGAACGCGGCTATCTGCTTCACAATCGCTACCGGATCGTAGAAATTCTCGGCCAGGGCGGCATGGGTTCTGTTTACCGCGGCGTAGACGAGAATCTGGGTGTGGATGTGGCGGTGAAGGAAAACCTGTTCACCACCGATGAATACGCCCGCCAGTTCCGCTTGGAAGCGGTCATCCTCGCCAATCTGCGTCATGCCAACTTACCACGCGTGACCGATCACTTTGTCATCGGTGAGCAGGGCCAATACCTGATCATGGATTTTATTGATGGGGAAGACCTGCGCCATCGCATGGAACGCACCGGTTCCGTTTCTGAAGAAGAAGCCATTCTGGTTGGCGCGGCCATGTGCGACGCGCTGCAATACCTTCACACACGCAAACCTTCGGTCATTCACCGCGATCTCAAACCGGGTAACGTTCGCATCTCGCCGGATGGACGCATCTACCTGGTGGATTTCGGCCTGGCAAAACTGGTCAAAGGCAGCCAAGCGACAACCACCGGAGCGCGTGCCATGACCCCTGGTTATTCCCCACCGGAACAATATGGCACGGCACGCACTGGTCCAAGAACAGATATCTACTCTCTCGGAGCGACGCTCTACACCGTACTGACTGATGTCATCCCCGAAGACGGCCTGGCAAGAGCCATGGATAACGTCGAATTGACTCCCCTGCGCAAACGCAACCCGAAAGTCTCGCGCAAACTGGCTGCCGCCATCGAAAAAGCCTTGGCTGTCCGCCAGGAGGACCGTTTCCAATCAGCGGAGGAATTCAAGCAGGCATTACTGGCCTCCAATGCCAAGACTCAGCAGCTGAAAGGTGAAATCGTTGTCGACCCACCACCACAGACCCCAGGGTCAGAGGAAGGTAATAATCTCGCCAACGAAATACCTAAGGAGTCCGGGAATGATCCGATCTCGTTTCCACCAGTCAAGCCACCCATGAAAATCCGGAGTGCCAGTTGGCGGATTTCCTTCTCTTTTTTCCTTTTGACCATTTTATCAGTGTTGATGATCATTCTCGTTTTCTGGTCGCCGATCACGAAGGCATTTATCGGGCTGCAGGCTACGGCAACATCCACGCCCATTCCAACACTCGTCTCTCGCACGCTGACGAGTTCAATTCGTGAATACTTTGTCGTCTCCACCGCTACAAGTCAAGACACCTACACTGCAGCCTTCTTACACTCTCACCCAGACATCGCAGCCTTCCACCATTTCCACCCAAACGCCCCTACTGACATTCACGCCATCCATTACCCCCACGTTCACTGAAACTCTTATCCCGACTCCCACTTCCTTGGGTGGCGGCAACAACCAGATTGCTTTTGCCTCAGCCCGTACCGGTGCACCGCAAATATTCCTCATGAATGCCGATGGTAGCAACCCACTGCAGGTGACAAACCTGCCAGATGGCGCATGTCAGCCTGCCTGGTCTCCTGATGGGGTTCGCCTCGTTTTTATCTCACCCTGTCGAAAACGCCTTGTCCAATATCCAGGAGCAAAGATGTTTGTGATCAACGCCGACGGCAGTGGGTTGATTGAACTGGCATCCAAGGAAGGTGGCGATTTCGACCCAGCCTGGTCGCCGGATGGTACGCGTATTGCTTTCACCTCCCTCCGAGACGGCTCTCCAAATATTTATATCCTGAACCTGGGCGATAACAGTGTTACACGCTTAACCGAGACAGCCAGCAATGCCAGGCTGCCAGACTGGTCCATGCAGCCGGCTTGGTCTCCAAGCGGAATGCAGATCGTCTACACCAGTCACAGCCGTCTCACCAATGCCCTGCAAATCTGGGTGATGAGCGACGCCGGTCGCGGCCAAACAATGTTGATCCATCGCGGATCCACTCTATGGAATTTTCTCCCAAAATGGTCTCCGGATGGTAAGACCATCCTATTTAATGAGACAAGCGGGAACCAGCAACTTGGCTGGCTGATGCTCTTTAACTACGAACACCAGAATGCCAATCCCGTTCACCTGCGGCTGGGGACATATCGGAACAAGAACTGATTACTCGCCAGATGGAACCTGGGTTGTATATGAAAACCTGGATATCCAGAATTCCGGTCGCTTTGATTATGATATTTATCGGATTAAGGCGGATGGCACAGGGGATATCACCCGCCTTACGAATGCCCGTTCCATGGAGTTTGACCCAGCCTGGCGCCCGGTAGCTGCACCCTAAATTACGACAATAAATTTCAAAATGCCCTGGATTTCATTTCGGGGCGTTTCATTTTCAAGAGACTTTGGAATTTCCAGACCGATTATTATCCCATCAAGAGGTGATTTCCCGTAAGAGACTTTCTATGGGAAGGTCTCGGTAGGTAATGGCGTATCCGTTGGAGAAGAAGTGGGAATTTCCGTTGGAGTATCCGTAGGTGGCGGTGAAGGAGTAACAGACGGTGTCGGCGTGGGTGACTCAGTTGGTGTCGGTGAGGGGGTAGGCAGGCTCAAATTCAGGCGGATTTTCTTCTCAGCATAACCACCGCCGTCAGCCTGCATATACAATCGCAGCGTAACTTGTTCGTATGGGATTCCGGTCAAATCCCAGGAGTAGACTTTGACCGGCACAGGAACCGCGGTGCCAGTATCGTTGATCAGCGGTGTCCAGACCGTCGGGTCTACCCCGGCGCCCCATTCCAGACGCCACGAGCGGAATCCACCAGTGGCATCGGCTATGATGCTAATATCCAGAAGGTTTTGCGAGATGGTTTGACCATCCTCCAGTCCCACAAATTGCAAATGCGGGCGCGGATCGCTGGCACTGCACTTCCTGTCTGGGGTAAAGAATATTTCCTCAAATCCCATATCACGTGCCCATTTCTGGCCGCGTTCATCCTGCCTGATCCAGTTACGCGCTCCATTGTCGGTCACATTGATGGACATGCGTTCGTCGGTGAAATCGGCACATTCAGGTGAAGATTCCAGGTTTGTCCATGTGTCCACCAGCACCTGACGCCACAGGTCTTGCTCGGGATTCAGCGGGGGCTGTCCCGGAGCAAAGTACTCCTTACGCTGGCTGGGGCACCACTGTGACGGTTGTGTTCCGGAGACTGTGCAGATGGTGTGTAACTCAATACCTTCCGGCGGCACGAAAGACATTGGACTGCTTCCGGTCAAGTGATTGATGGCAAAGGTCATGAACTCGGCCCAAATCGGTCCGGCACCGGTCACACCGGTGGTATTTTCCATTGGGGTGTAATCAGCATTTCCCACCCAAACGCCTACTGCCAGGTCTGGGGTGTAACCGAGTGTCCAATTATCGCGCGAGTCATTCGACGTCCCTGTCTTGACCGCCACCTGGAAGGGCAGATTGAGGATCGAATTTGGACCGTAGGCGGGCGTACGGGCGGAATTATCGGAGAGAATGGAGGACATCAGGAAAGCGTGTTCTGTGCTGATGATCTGTTCGCCGGGTGGAGGCTGGTATTGATAGACCACGTTGCCCTGGAAATCCACGATCTTCGAGATCGCCACGGGTGGGATTTTCAACCCGCCATTTGCGATGACGGCGTATCCGCCCGTCATCTCCAGCAGGCTGACTTCGCCGCCACCCAGCGTGAGCGAAAGACCATAGTCAGTGCGCGTCAAACTGGTAATTCCCATGCGTTCAGCCATGCCAATCAAGCCATCTTTCTGCGGCGTATTCGGGTCATCGTAAACGCCGACAAATTGCAACGCCTTGACCGCCGGGACGTTGTAAGAATTCGCCAGTACCACACGGACGGTGAGCGGACCGTGGAATTTGTGGTCAAAATTGTTCGGCACGTAAGGCGGATTTGGATCATTGGGAAGGCCAGAGGGTGGGAATTCCGAAGGCACATCCCAGATGAGTGTGGCAGGAGTCCAACCTTTTTCAAAGGCAGCCAGATAAGTAAAAGGTTTGATAGACGAACCGGGCTGTCGAGTGGGGCTGACTGCCATGTTGATTTGCCCGGCGTTTGCATCGTTGTAGAAATCAGGCGAACCGACCATTGCGAGAATTTCGCCCGTAGATGGTCTTATCGCCACCAGAGCACCGTCTGTGACGTGTTTGTTCGCCAGGTTTGTTACCTGGGTCATGACGGTTTGCTGGGCGGCATCTTCCAAGAGCGGATCGAGCGTGGTGTAGACGGTAAAACCCGAGCGGTAAATAGTCTGTGGGTCGAAGCGATCTTCAAGCAAGGTTCGAATATATTGCACCCAGTGCGGGAAACGCATGTCGGGTGTGGACGGAGTGAAGGTCCGGTTCTGGACTTGCTGGATGGCCGCGGCGGCGGCGGTCCCGTCCACGCAGACTGGGTCAGGGGCGTTACTAACATATATACAGTTGCGTTCACCGCTTAATGCAAGCATCGCCATAATGACATTCTGGTAACGGACCATGGTGATGTCCCGGTTGGTATAGATGTCATATACTGAGGGGGCTTGAGGCAGACCGGCCAGGAAAGCCGCTGCAGCAAGGTTCAACTGACCGGCAGTTTCACCGAAATAGGTCTCGGCAGCGGCTTCTACTCCATAGGACAAGTTACCGTAATAGATTTCGTTGAGGTATAGTTCGAGGATTTTATCTTTACTGTAGCGGCGCTCGATTTCTGAGGATAGGATGGCTTCACGCACTTTTCGAATATAAGTGCGCTGGCCGCGTTCCTCGGGTGTAAAGAGTAATGCCCGCGCCAACTGCTGGGTAATGGTCGAAGCACCGGAAACGGTCTCACCGCTGGTGATGTTTTGCCAGAAGGCACGCACGATGGCAAGTGGGTCAAATCCGCCGTGCGAATAAAAATCCTTGTCTTCAATGGATAGCGTCGCCGCTACAAGATAGGGAGATATATCAATTAGCGGGACATACGTGCGCCGGCCCGCGTTCGGATCGGTGATTTCGTATAAGACATCCCCGTTGCGGTCAAGAATGTGTGTCGTCTCAAACTGCGAAGCACGTTGCTGCAAATCGCTCACACTGGGCAGGGTGGCGGCGATGGAGTAATACTCATAAATCCCGACCGCCGCCAGGATCAACCACAACGCCACGATAATGAAAAGGCTGATAATCAATCCGCGCAGCAAGCAGCCGCCTAACTTCGACCAGTTGAAAAGCTGACGACTGTGCGGGGACAGGTCACGCCGGGTTGTTGTTGGGTGGCGCACCGTCGGACTTGGAGTATGCTCGTAAGCAGCCTGGCCGACGCGTGTAGCTCCCATGTCAATTTCTTCCACACGCCGCGGGAGGGGCATACCATTTTTGTCCACCATCGGTTGGCGGATTAGACGCGTCCCGCTACCAGACATAAATTCCTCCGCAGGCGGCTCGGCGTGTGTCTCGGCTTCTGAGTCCAGCAAGCGGTGGAATTTATCACGGGGTTCTTCAGGATCAGGCATATTTCCTCGTAGGATTTGGATTATTCTAGCACAGAACCTTTGACCTCCGGCTAGAATAACCGTATACTTAGAACAGCAGCGGAAATTTCCAAATTTAATTTGTCTTTTCTTCCTGCCTATTGGTTGCTTCGTTCAGAAACTTATGCTAGGTGCAGTATTTTATGCGCAACTGGACACTCGGTCCCGGCGACCCGCTCGCCCTTACCCTGGCAGCAGATTTTAGGTTGTGTACCCCGGATTACGTAAACGACCAGATTTGGGAAATCGAAACCGGCGGCGGGGACCCGCCAGGTTTATCCCTGCGCACAACCTACGGTTTGCGTGCCCGCACAATGCGCCTCTTTCCGCGCTTCACCCTTGAGGGTCAGACTGTCTCCGACCCAGTCACTTTTCCGCTCCCGCCTCGTCTGCGCTGTATCTTTCCCAATTTCCTATCCCTCGATTTTTCCCCCATCCCCACAATTGACGTCCTGGCTGATTATTGGGCTCCCAATTCTCACACCGTCGCCGGACGTTTTATAGTCACCAACCTTACCAGCGAGCCGGCCAGTCTCCTACTCGAATTGTGCGGACAGCTTGTCCCCCTAGAAGGAAAAAGTTTCGCCTCACTCTCCATGCAATCAGTGAATATCCTGATCGGGCACACCACAGATCTCACGCCTGTCGTCTTCTTAACCGGTGGACCCCAGCCCGGGTCGGGACCATACCCGTCCCTGACCCTCGAAGTGGCCCTGGCGGGTAGAAGCACATGCACACGGAGCTGGGCACTGGCTTCCCTTGCTACCGCGGAAGAATCCTTCGAACTGGCACGCAGTACTGCTACCTGTGCTTGGGAGGCCGAGCGGGTAAGAATCGAAATGGTCAATGCTGCCCAGACCATTGATCTCCAGACTGGTGATCCAGATTGGGACGCAGCCTTCGCCTTCAGCCAGAAAACCGCCTTCAGCCTTTTCTTCGGTCCCAGCCAGCACCTTCCCAAGCCATCCTTTGTATTCTCACGCCAACCGGACCAGGGTTATTCTCCACACGGCGATGGCAGTGAATACCCACACTTGTGGAGCGGACAGCCTCCATTGGAGGCTTACACCTTAGCCAGCCTGCTGCCCGGCGCGCCGGAACTGACTGCCGGTCTGGTGCGCAATTTCCTCGCCACACAGTCTGAGGATGGTACCGTTGACTCGAAACCCGGTCTTGCCGGTCAACGCGAGCGCTGGCTGGCCACCCCACTCCTGGCAAGCCTCGCCTGGCAAATCTACCAGCAGACGCATGACTTGAACTTCCTGCGAGAAGTCCAGCAGGGGTTGGCAGCCTTTACCCGCTGCTGGTTCGACGAATCCCACGACCGCGATGGTGACGGCTTTCCCGAATGGGGTCATCCCCTGCAAACCGGCCTCGAAGACAACCCAGCCTTCACCGTCTGGCAGGCAGGCGGGCAGGGAGCAGAAATCTCCACCACCGAAAGCCCGGCCCTGTCGGCACTTCTGTGCAAGGAAGCCCACGTGCAAGCGCAAATCGCCGAGGCACTCAATCAGCCAGAAAACCGAGCGAAGTGGGAGAAGGAATCCGAACGTCTGCGCGATCTGACCGAGGAATGCTGGGATGCTGACGCCGTTCTTTACCATCTGCGCGACCGGGACACCCATCGAAGCCCGGCGGGGAAGTCGCTTGGCACTCAGCGCGGCTCGGGGACACTCGAACTTGGCAGGTCATTCCGTTATCCTGTCCGTCTGCTTATCAGGCTTGAATTGAGGGGAGAAGCCTCCCATCGCCCGGAGGTACAGCGTACGCGGGAAAAACGACGAGGGACGACTGACCGAACACCTGGAACGCAAGGACTTCCAGTGGGGTGAAGGGCTGGCGGTGGCGACCACAAGGATGGTCTACGCCAGCGTTGCTGAAATCGAAGTGACCGGGCTGGAAAAACGAGATCGGGTTACGGTATCCGTGATGGACTTTTCCGCCGAGGATGTGACCCTCTTTCTACCATTGTGGGCCGGGATTCCGAATTCGCGCCGCGCCCTGAACATCGTCAACCGAACGCTGCTGGCGGAGGACCATTTCGGGAGACCTTTCGGCATCCCGGTCTGCGCAACCTCCCCCGGCCGAAAGTCAGCTACCGCCGGCCAGACCGTCCACATGCCCTGGAACATCCTCATCGGCGAGGGGCTACTGGAGTACGGCCTGCGGGCGGAAGCAGCCGAGCTAACGCGGCGTTTGATGGCGGCGGTCATCCAGAATCTCAAGCAGCAGCACGCCTTTGCGCAGGCCTACCATGCCGAAAGCGGGGCTGGCGTGGGTGAACGGAATTCGGTACAGGGGCTCGCTCCGCTCGGTCTGTTCCTGGGCACACTCGGGGTCCGGATCAAATCGCCGCAGCGGGTCGTTTTGAGCGGAAAGAATCCTTTTCCATGGCCAGTTACGGTAAAATATAGGGGTCTGACCATTACCCGCCAAGCAGAGCAGACACTGGTCGTCTTCCCCAACGGCCAGACGGTCACGCTGGATGACCCGACCGATGCAGTAGTTTCCGTCGAATAGGAGGCTTGTATGGAAAATTCCCCCATTCGTTTTTTAATGACTGCCATCGTCCAGGAACAGGACGTGGACCTGGCGACGCGCGCCCTGGGTGCGCTGGAGGTGCCCGTCTTTCACCTTGCCAGCACCGGCGGTTTCCTGGGACGGCGCAACGCAACCCTGCTGGTAGGCCTGCCGGAGGGCAAGGAGGACGAAGTGCGGGTGGCCCTGCAAAAGTCCTGCCGCCAACGGGTGGAATACCTGGCCATCCCGCTGGAAGGTTCACCGCTGCCACTGCAGACCCCGGTGCCGGTGACAGTGGGCGGGGCAACGGTATTTACGATCCCGGTGGAACGGTTCGAAGAATTCTAGGCTTCGCCAGGACGAAGCAGAGGAGTGTGCGCCATGAAAATGATTATAGCCATCCTGCGGGATGTGGACGCTGACCCGGTAACACAAGCACTGACAGCCGGAAAATTCCGGGTCACGCGCATCGCTTCGACCGGCGGCTTGCTGCGGCACGGCGCGACCACCCTGCTGGTGGGCGTGGACGACGGGAAGGTGGAGACTGCCATCCAGATGCTCAAGGACAATTGCACTCCCGCGTCGAAAGGGGAGAAACGCGCCACGGTTTTTGTGGTGCCAGTTGAGAGGTTCGAGCAGGTATGATGGGGTTCTGGATAACCACCCAAAATGGTTGTCATACGGAATTCTTATATAAGTACAAGGAGCAACCGGTTTGTTGGCAGAATTAGGAGTAAATAAAAGGTTTATTCCATTGTTGGACAGAATAAAATATGATCGAGGGCTTGTAATATAAAGCTCAATTCACCATATTGTATGAAACCGGGCAAATATTAACGAGTTTAATACAGGAGAGGGTTCATGGACTTCCAGGCTGCAGAAAACCAGTTTCGTTATTTAGAAAAGAGGTACCAAGCTGGACAGATCAGCCTTGAAGAATACCGGGCTGAGCTCTTGCGTTCAGGTGTGCATGATCGTGATGGAAATTTATGGCAAATGCAAGAGGGCAGCGGAACCTGGCATGTATACAAGCAGGGTAAATGGACGCCAGCATCCCCGCCATCCCTGCAGGCAAAGCCAGTGGAAAACCCAGCCCAAGCGGGTTATCAAAATAAACCAATGGAAAAACTGCAAGGCTCCCGGAAAATATCTCCCTGGATAATCGGCGGCGGGATCCTTGGACTTCTGCTGGTGTGCACCATCCTGCTGTGCGGCGGCATTCTCCTCCTATCGAGGATAAACCCCCTTGCCTTACTATCCGGGCGACCCAGCGGATCTTCATCGCAAACCATAAAATTTACCATAACCGGCTCATCCACCATTTCCGCAGATGGCAAACCGGTCACAGACGCGCAAGGGGTGAGCGTCACGGTCCCCTCAGGCGCCCTCCCCTCTGGCGTCAATGCCAAACTGACCACCCTGCAGATGGAGGCCGATGCGGTTAGCGAGCTTACACAGGCCTACAAGCTTGAGACGACCTTCTACGAAGTGACTTCCGATGGAGCAGAGGATGGCACCGCTCGCGCCGAGATCGATTTCCCGGCGCCCAGCCAGGATTCACGCTTGCTGGTGGTAATTGATAATGAATACATGTCTCTGCAAAATGTCATCCCAGAAAACGGAAAATTAAAAGCCCTGGCATCGCTGAGCCCCAATAATCAAACCACCCCGGACATCAATGAACCGTCAACCTCGCAGGGTAATGTTTATTATGCGGTCATTACCCCCAAGAGCGGGATTTCTTTCCAGGAGCCTTCCAATCTTCAACAGGTAGGATGGGCCCTGCCCCAAGGAACTGGCATCAAGAACTGCGATCCATTTGCGAATACAAAAAACGGTCCACAATTGCATCGCAGGGGGAACTGCCGCACGAACGCTGCCGGCACAGTACAGGTGGTCTGGCGATCTTCCCTGGGCTTGACGGAAGCAGAAGGCGACCTGCTGGTCGAAAAGACTGCGGAAATCATGGGCAGCTACAGCGGTCTTGGATTTAGAGCCGCCGGGTTGAATGGATCATATCCCGTGTTCGTAGCGGTTGAAACCAAGGCTGCCATAAAAATGGTAATTTCAGAAGCAGGCGCTTTTTATCTGCCAACGAATGGTGTGGTTCATATGCCAATCGAGAGCGTCAGAAACCTGCAGGGTAAGGATGCCATGGTATTGGCGCACGAGCTGGCTCATTGGGTCCAGGATGAAGGATATGATATGGTTCGGTCGAGCGGGAATTTTGGACCCAACCACTGGTGGTGGGAAGTCTCTGCTGAGAATATGGTAATGCTTTCATTTCCGGATTATATAAAAGAAAGCATGGATCGATCTTACGAGAATACCCCTGTAAGTCTCCAAACTTCTCCTTTTGGACTATCAACAGATTGGCTAACGTATTACGTCCAGGCGCAGTTGGTCAAAGTCAACATGTGCGATAATCCAGACTGTCCACTCAGCGTTGAGAGCTTTATATCGGCCATCAACCAAGGGACATATCCCTATAAAGATGCCAACGTTCAATATATGGCTACGAACAACATGGATGACTATGCCCGCTACCTGGTGGGTGCCGCCCCGCGCATGGCGAATAGCGGCATCTCACTCATCGCAGTCCAAGAGCCGATTTCATACGGAGAAAAAGCCAATGTCGTCACGAAAGGTGCCAACAAATTCAGCTTCGGGATCGACACGACGACCCAGAACCAGATCGTTATAAACAACACGTCGGGGACTTACCCGGAATTGGATATCTCAGCTCAAATTCAAAAGGACGCGGTGTATGCCGTAGAACTTGGCAATGGCTTTTCAAGCACCCCGGTCAATTTGCCTGGACAATTGGTTATCCCTGCAGGGCCTCCCTTCTGGTACCGGCTGGATAATGGAGATCCCATCTTATGGGATGGAAAGACTTCCCTGACAATCGGCCCGATCAGCAATTCAACAACGTTCGGTGGTTACAGGACAGTGCGCCTGGTGGCATATAATGAGCAAGACGACACCGTCATTTTTAAAGCTTCCTTGAGGCTGATCGACTTGACGGGAACCTGGATCATCGAGCAGGGCAATCAGACGAGCGGTGAATTCCGCTGTGTTGATTCTCAAGGCAAGGATGTAACCGAAGCAGTCACAAACGCATATGGTTTTACCTTGTTGACCAATGTTGTACGGGCTGAAGGGGAACTGAACCCTACCGAGGACACGATATCCCTGAACTGGACGGTACTCGAAAGCCGCGTGCCCAGCGAATCTGATCCCAGCCTCTATACTTTCCAATCTTTTGCCGATATCGGGACCGAGGGAATCGATCTCGAGGACGTGTTGGACATACCCCAACCGGACTCCGGCGGGAATTCATTTTTACCCGAAATGAGGAGCGCGGCGATTGCCGGCTTGCTGCCAATCGCCTGGGTCATGCGTTTTATTAAAAAGGAAGAAAGCCCGAGGTTGGTTGATCGCTGGAGTGTCACTCATGACCTGCATCCTGCTGACCGGCTGCCTCAGCTTTAATTTCTACGGAAATTTCAGAGACAGCATCCAACTGGAAGGGTTGAAGTACACAGGCGGGGACCAGAAAGCAAGCTATACAGTGGGTCAAGCGGTAGATGGAGACCCAATCTGGGCTTTCACCCAGGGAACTGCCACCTATGACCTGGATTTCCATATAGGGATCAATTTAAGCGGCTCCGACAACAGCTCCAAGGGGGTGGCACACTGCACAGGAAGCTATGTATACGAGGTTACAGGAGGAGTCTATAAAGACCTCGACCTCGTTTTTCCCCCAAGCAGCGGTAATAATTAGGAAAAGTCGAAATCAATCAAGTGGGATTGGTTGATTTTACATCTTGTTTACTTCGAAAAAAGATAATACTGGAGAAAATGCTGAGCAAATTGAATCAGGTATTGCCGTCAGGGCGCCTTAGGGCACAATCCAATTCTATTCAATCAGGATGGCAATATATGAACCGCTACGGTGGTTACTAACAGTGTCTCCAGCCCCCTACACCCCGCTCGCGGACCTTTGGTTCTCCTACGAAGCACCTCTGTCACGAATATTTGAAGTAGTAACTTTGCTACCCCCAGATTGCAATTGAATCCCGGTATCAATAAACTTTGATATGATTGTTTTACTACGAATCACTCTGAGTATAAATTTGCCCCCGGTATATCCTGTAAAAGATCCTCTATTCCACTACAATAAATCGGCGCAGGTAAATAGTCTGCTGAACAGATTGTGCTTTGATTGATGTAGTTTTCATCTTTGTAATCTCTCTAAATATGAAATAGCGCGATAATAATCAGGCTATTCAATTAATACCCAGGTAATAGGAGATTTTGTGTTATGGTAGAACCCGATGAAACATTGTGGCCAATAGCAGAACATACTATTGCTAAACATGTAATCTTACGTAGGTATTTAGGAGCTTGGTTCGCGATTATGGGATTGAGTAATACAAGCGTTATATATATTGATGGTTTTTGTGGGCCTGGTCGATATACTGGCGGAGAATGCGGATCACCGATTATTGCACTAAAAGAAGCGATTGCTCAAATCAAATTTCTACATAATACGGATGTGACCTTTATATTTATTGATAAAGAAGATGCTCGCATTCAATATCTTAAATCTGAAGTTGAACAATTACAACCTCCGCCAAATTTTCACATACATCTTGAGAATGATCTTTTTGAAAATGTTCTTACAAATATTTTTGGCGACTTTGAAAGCAATCATCTGATATTACCACCTACATTTGCATTTATTGATCCCTTTGGGTGGAAAGGTCTTCCATTCAAATTAGTTCAACACCTATTGGAGTATGAAAAAACTGAGGTATTCATCACTTTTATGTTGAACGCGATAAATCGATTTATTGAAGCCCCAAACCCACAAATCCAAGAGCATTTCCAGTATTTGTTTGGGGTTTCAGGCGATGTAATAGAACAAGCACTATATGGTTTAAATAAACAAGATGCTCTTCGGAGCCTATATCAAAAACAATTAAAAAGGTGCGCCAGATTCGTCCGATACTTTGAAATGACTGACGATGGTAATAGGTGCATATATGATCTCTTCTTCGCTGGTAATCATCCGCTTGGTCATCAAAGGATGAAAGAGGCATTCTGGAAAGTCGATTCCCAAACCGGCTACAAATTTTCCGATCGAACCAATCCCGATCAACCTATTTTATTTGAATTAGATCCTTCCCTCGATTTGGCGAGACAACTGATGGATTATTTTAGAGGTAAAAAACAAATTTCTGAACAAGTTGTTCAATTTGTGAGAGATACCACAGGTTATATTGATACACATACCAAGAAGGCTTTGCATCATTTAGAGGAAAGAGGCGATATTAAAGTCAATCCAATAAAAAAAGATGGAAATAAAAGAACACATGGATTCCCCGATGGCGTCTTCATACAATTTTAATGTAATTATAGAACACTTGTGCTATAATGTTTCAAATAGAAAGGACTTCAAAAAGTGGCTAAGAATTCATCAATAGAATGGACTGAATCCACCTGGAACCCAGTTACGGGTTGTACGAAAATAAGCTCTGGTTGCAAGAATTGTTACGCTGAACGCATGGCGAAACGGCTATGTGCAATGGGACAATACAACTATCGCAATGGGTTTGAGCTCACATTACAGGAGAAGAGTATAGAATTACCCTTACATTGGAAACAACCACAGATGATTTTTGTTAATTCGATGAGTGATCTCTTCCACAAACACGTTCCGAAGAAATTCATTTTTACTATATTTAATGTGATGGCACAAGCAAATTGGCATACATTCCAAATTCTGACTAAGCGTTCTGATCGCCTTCTTGAGTTGAATGACGAATTGGAATGGCCTGCGAATGTGTGGATGGGAGTAAGTGTTGAAAACTCCGATTATCTTTATCGTATTAACCACTTATGTAAAACTGCAGCAAAGATTAAATTCTTATCCCTCGAACCGCTACTTGGCCCCTTACCCATTCTGGACTTAAACAGTATCAATTGGGTTATTGTTGGTGGAGAATCCGGTCCAAGAGCTAGACCGATTGATCGCGAGTGGATTATCGATATTCGTGATCAATGTAAACACAATCACGTGCCGTTCTACTTCAAGCAATGGGGCGGGATAAATAAAAAGAAAGCAGGTCGGTTATTGGATGGTATAAAATGGGATCAGCTGCCTAGTACCGTACCAATCTAGGAAATGGACGCGGATGAAATCGAGGAACTAAAATTCCACTACATTTAATTGACACGGCCAATTTGAGGAGCACAACATTTAAAAAATGGCGCGATAGTGTTGATGAACAAGAAGTCAAAATGAGAATTTTAGAAATATTTGGAACCGCTTTATATTTTATTGGATTCATCATACTAGTACCCTGGGAGAACTTCACAGATTTTTATGCATGGATGAAAAAAAGGGTTGATGCATATGGTAGAGTTTCGCGTCCTGAGAGGCATCCCGTTTGGAGTTAAAAGGTCAGGCCTTTCATTGGCTTGTGTTTCTTTCGGTGATTGGGTGTCTCCCCCTACTGAAAAATTTTGGGGGATAAAACAACACCAAGCCCGGCGATTAAGCCGGGCTAGTTTGTGAGGAATTAATTTGAAATTACTTGGGCGGCGTCCAACTATCAATTGTATAAATTACTAGGTTGTCGTAAGCGATTTCAACTGGATGTGCGTCAGTAGAGAATGCCCCCAAACAAAAATCTCCAGTAGTATATGTTGAATCTTGGATGCTTGTCACATACTTGTCGTTGATATATACGGCAGAGGTTCCGCTTCCAAAGGCAATCGCAATATGATTAGTATGTCGTTCTAAATATATCGCGGCATTGAAAGTCTTATCATATAATATTTGCTGTTGAAAGTCGGCTCCAGAATATTTCTCAATGGTCAAGTAGCCATCTCCAAACAACCGCAATGAATAATAACCGTTGTCAGGCGATTGACTCCCATGGTCGTTATAGAGCCAATTTATAATGGAACCAGTATATTCAATATCGCCCGTTACATGTATCACATCTACGGTCAAAACCGCATCAGTAAGATTGCGATTAGCACAATTATATAACCACCCCCATCCATCACTCATAACATATTGTCCACCTGAATACATCCATCGAAGATCTTGCGAATCCATCTGATCCCAACCGCTTTGACTGTTTGAAAAGTCATCAGAATAAAGCACAACGGGTTCAGGTGTAGAAATCAAAGTTGGTGTTGATGTTAGCATCGGTGCTAGTGTGGGTGTTGATGTGGAAGCCGGCATCCCGGCAACCTGTGTTTGTGCAATAGCCGTCTGGATGGCTTGCGGAGATGGTGAGCAGGCAGCAAGCAAGATTGCTGCTGAAATAATAACCAATATTTTATTCACAATTTCCTTCTAATCATTTCTAAGGTTGATAGTCTTGTGGAAGGGAGCATACCGATGCTGCGCCTCCAGTAATATCGACATTGGACATTATAAATGTGCCGTCTAGTGCAAATAGAGCACAATATGGTTCTACCATTCCGCCAAGAGTTCGTCTAAGTTTTGTACTAGACCGTACTCATCGGCAGGGGTATATAACGTTATCTGGTGTCGTTTTAGAATATAGCAATGGTAATCGGTTTTTGGGTCAACTGTTGAAGGAATGGTTGGTGCGTCCACCATACAATCACCAACCTCAAGGATAAAGGTTATTCCTTCTTCCGTGTAGAAACACTTTGTAGAAGTCATAACTGGCACAGATAATGGGAAAAATATAGGTGGGTGTTGGGACATCGGTAGGAGGAATAACAGAAGGTGGAATAACGGTGTGGGTTGGCGTATGGGCTAGTATTGGCGTCCATGCCGTCTGAGTTTGTGCAATCGCCGTCTGGATGGCTTGCGGTGATGGAGAGCAAGCAACCAATAAGATTGTAGCCAAGATAACGATTATTATGGCACATTTTGTTTTCATCTTGTTACTCCCTGTTATTATCACATAATATCTGGAAAGGTTAGCAGTTACTTAATACCGCAAGTAACTCTTCCAGCTCCAAATGTGTCCAAATCGCCTTGAATGAAAGTTCCATCTAGGGTTTTTAAAGTACACCAAGCCTCTTCACCCATGTTTGTATATATTTGAGGCATGTTCCAATACGCATAATAAATATCATTTGGACCATAACCAAGAACATATTGTGTCCTACCTACGGCAAGACATCCAGGATGCTGTCCGGGATTCCCCGCCGTATTGTCTGCAAATAAATCTTCCATCGTGACATCTACTGTACAAATACCCCATTCGAAAATATAGGTTGTTGGTCCTGGTGTATGCGTAGGTATTGGTAAATTGGTGGGAGTCGTTGTTATTGAAGGCGTTAATATTATCGTTGGTGTTGGTGTTAAAGTCTTAGTTGAAGTATGTGTCGGTATTTGTGTTTCTGTGGGTGAAATTGGGGTAAATGTCGAGGTTAGATTCGCTGCTTGTGTTTGTGCAATAGCCGTCTGGATAGCCTGCGGTGACGGCGCGCAGGCTGACAACGAGATTGTGACCAAGCAAACAAGAACACTGAAACGTAATCTATAAATATTTCTCCCTTTCCCTGATTATCCACAGCAATATCATTACTATAGCGACCTCAATACGCCACAAGCCGCAAGTATTGCCGTTGATAACGGAATCAAGAACTCAAGAAAACACAATCATTGTTATCTAGTTGTCACTTCAATTGACCACTTTCCCTCTGCTTCGATAACCAATATCTGTGTACCTGCCCCCGCAATGACTGTTCCAGTGTAGGGTCCGATTTCATTAACTAGCAAGTTACGAGTGTTCCCATAAGCCCAGATCACAAAATTAGAGTAAGTCCTGCTTGCATCCACTTTCAGAAGATCTGGATTTGAACCAATCAGCATAATTACATCATCCCCCGTCCCTGTGAATGTTCCTGGGATTGATTCCATCCTGACTTCGGAAAGAGGTTGGATTTCTATTGTCCATTTCCCTGAAGCAGTAATCTCCAAGCGTGCAGTGTTATCACCTACCAAGAAATCGATAGGTCGCGTCCCAGTGTAACTGCCAATAGTGTTTACCAACAAATCAATCCTATTACCCTGATCATCGTAGTTGATGATAGCAAAGTTACTCCCTCCCATATAACTAATTCTTAGTAGTGCTGGGCCAGACGGATCCGGCTTGTTTATATCGACGACTGAATCTCCTTGACCTTTATATACATAAGGATTAGCAGTCGGAGTAAAGGTTTTACTTGGTAATGGGGTTTTCGAGGGTAATGGTGTTTTTGTTGGAGTTAATGTTATCGTAGGAGTATCTGTGATTGTTGGAGTAAGGCTGATCGTGGGCGTATATAATAATGTCGGAGTATCTGATGGGGCTAGTGTCGCTGAAGGTATTACTTGTGTTGGTGAAGGTATGGTCGCTGTGGCCGGGTTAAGATTGTTTGATTTAGGGGAAAGCACAATTACCAGAATCAAACAGATGCAGACAAGTACTACACCAATCCCAATGGCTAATATAAGTCTACGAACAGACCATCTTTTTTTAGATTTTGTTACTTCTTGACTTATATTATTATCCTTTCGCTTGTTAAAAATAGGTTTATTCCAGGTTATTATCGCATCATTTTAGGAAAGGTTTATTCCTAAAACGAACTACAGTAACTAACCGCCCACAATAGCTTGATGTTTTTTCAACTCTTCTTCTTTCTTCTCAATGAGCAATTCTAAATTGCGAAGTCCATAAAATGCATCTTGTGGAAACTCACCAAGTGGTTGATCGTGATAACGTAGACGCTCCTTATTAGTATCTACATCCTGTTTAATGAGTAATATTTAAGCATCTATAATTTCACCCAGTCAAGCAGATCATTTACGATTCACTCTAATGGCAAGTAGTCGTAATATCAAGCAAAGCTGCATTTTGAAGGGCGAGGATTTGCAGGGCAGTAAACTCATATTCATTGGCCCGGAAGATTTGCTGATAGATCGTTGTCACCGAGGAATCATTATAGATATCTTTTTCGTAATTGGACTGCAATTTCTGGATAATGTCAGCCTGGGAAGTGATGACTGTATTTGCCTTGGCGATGGCGGTCTGGCATTCGGTAGTTAAAGAGGATTTGTGAAATAAGCCAAAAAACAGGATTAAACCAATTCCTGCCAACATAAGCAGGGTAAATACACGATAGATAGGTGTAAAAACATCAGGATGCTGATTAGGAAGTGGGGGCATTTCGTTCGACATATTTCATCCTTTGTTTGGAACATACAAAAAGCCGCTGACAGCATGTCAGCGGCTTGAATGTGAACTTCTCGACCAATTTTCCGCCTGCGTGGTAAAACGGAGTGCACATTCATTATAGGTCAGATATCCGTAAAGTCAACTGGTCAGTTCAACGACTTATGGATATCCCTTATAGAATAGCATTTTGCGGGGAAACACACAAACGAAGGTGCCCCCAAAGATGGCGGTTGAATGGAAGGGGGAGCGAGCGGGGGGAGCCGAATAAGTGGATCACCTTTTCCAGCGTTTCATAGTCCGCGCAGGAGGCGTACTGCAATTTCGCCAACGGCTCGGCGGCGACCGTCTCGCGCACCAGGGTGCGCAGTCTGCCAGCCCTGCGTTCGCCGGTCTAAAAAGAGTCACTCTCTTTCCCTCTTCGGGGTCCCGGTTTGCTCAATGCCCCTGCAGGGTAATATCGTTAAAAACCGGTCCCCGGAAGAAGGTGAGGTCCGGGCGGGTGATGATGAACTGGTACTCGAGGGTCATGGTTTGCGGGGCGGAGGGGGTGAGGGCGGGATTCTGTGAAATCGAGCGTGTAGCTGTACCAGCCGCCGCCCTGGGGCGCCATCGATTCATTTTTCCAGGGGGTGGTCGTGCCGGTCTGCGGGTCGCTCAAGCGGAAGTAGATCTCGACGATCTTGATCCCCGCCGGGTCGTTGGCCTGGATGGTGAAGCTGACCGTGCGCGGGAGCTGGTCAGCGCGATAGAAGACGTTGGTTGACACGCGCAGGGCACCGAAAATGGAAACCGTCGCCGTGGGGGTGGGCGTTCTGGTCGGGGTGGGAGTGGGGCTGGGGGACAGGCCGGCTGTGGGGGTTGGGGTCTCGGTGGAGCTCTCGATCAGGACCGAGACTTCATCCGGGTCGGTCCAGGTCCCGGCAGTATCCTGCGCCCGGACCCGGATCACATAGCGCCCGGGCGCCTGCGGCTGCCAGGCCTGCTCCAGGTGGACCAGTCCCTGGGCCGGGTCGGGGTTGGGCAGGCTCGCCAAGACCTGGCCGTTAATCCTGACCTCCATCAGTTTGACGCCCAGTGGTGCACTGGCGTGGAAAACGATGGTATAGGGGCCGAGCGGGAGGGTCATGCCGTCCAGGGGGGCATCGATCCAGGCCTGGGAGGTCCCGCGGGCAACGAGCTGCAGGTTGCAGCCTGCCAGGAGCAAGCTGCCCGCCAATAAAACGGGAATCAATTTATTGATCATCCCGCACCTCCTATGGGGCAATGAGCTGCTGTTCATCGGTATTTGAGCAGGTTGAATCGAAGAACCAGGGCGTGGATGGGTCCTGGCAGTGGACCTGGGCCTGGATGGTGATCTGCGAGCCGGAGTCGGTCAGGTGGAATCGATCCAGCTCCCACTCGAGCACGACCCATTTCATTTCGACCGTCGGGCAGTACTGCAGGATGGCTTTCAGGCGGGGGGGATAGGGTTCGTTAATCGGCCAGTAGGTGGGATCCCCAAAGATGACCGGCACGATGATCGCTTGACCGGCCTTGAGCGGCGGAATGCTGAGAAGAGCTTCCGGAAACGCGGTTCCCTCAAGCGGCTCGTCGGCTACAAACCCATAATTTCCAGCCCAATCCTTTATAGGCTTGTTTGTGCATTCGGCCACTGCCGCCCCCTGGAGCTCCCCCGTGAGCACCTGGCCGTTGCCGTAAGCCGTATTCAACGCATGCACATCGACGGTGAGCTGCTCGGCCGGGACCGGTTGGGGAGACCCGTCCGTCCGGGAAACGCGCACCTGCAGAGTGGCTGGCTGGTAAATGCTGCCTTTGACCGGCACGGTCACGATGCCCGGTGGAAAGCATAACGGCTCGAGTTCGAAATTGGTCGACCCGTCGGTTGCGTACTTCTGCGTCCAGTTGGTGCTTGAGAAACAGGCGGGTTGGGCGCCGCCAGACTGTCCCATCCCGTTGGCGATCCCCTTGATCTTATCGGCGATGAGATTCTGGCAATCCTGGTCGCAGTAGGGGACTCCGGCTTGATTGATGGCAGTCTGGACGGCGTAGTCGAGGCCCTCGTTAATCAGATCCTGATAAGAAGGCAGACTGGGCGGCAGGCCGGTAAAATACGTGATGGCGAAATTCAGGCCGACCTCCAGGACGGACCTGCAGGTGGCGTCGCAGCTGCCCGGGATGATCGTGTTCAGCACATCGGCCAGGATGTTTACCAGGCTGCCCTTGATCGCGTTGAACGCGCTGACCAGGCCGTTCCAGACCGTTGCAAACAGGTCGCCAAGCTGGTTGAAAACATCCTCAAGCGTGCTGTTTTCTTTTTCGCCCTTGTAAGCCGGGCAGGCTTGCCAGCCGATGAGCTTGGTCCAGCTCTGGTAACTGTCTTCCGCCGCCTTGTCCAGGGCGGTCACATTCTCGCTGCCTCCCCCATACCCGTTGGATTCGAAATATTTATCGTGGTATTCCTGCTTGAACCAGTCCGTATAGGTATCATGGTCCACCGCCTGGATGATCGAACAGCCCTTCGTGCCGAGCATATTACTCATCTTGACATCATTGGTGTACGAATCCGGGACGATCTCCACCTTGTAGGTTGGAACCTTGGGAATCTGAATTGTGGGTACCGGGCCCGTTCGCTGGTAGCTGACCGTGACCGTGTTGGAGGGGATCCGCGGCGGGGTGCCCGCCGGACATGGGCATGACCCGGACATACAGGCTCACCGGCAGCCAGGCGGGCAGGAAGCCTGGATTCAGGGCGCTGTTCCACTGGCCGGCCAGGTCCGTAAAGAGAAAATGATCGAAAGGGTTGCTTCCTTGCCCGGGAAAATGAAAAATGGAGCGCTGATTGGTCTGGAATGCGACCGTCTTCAGGTCGCTGGCAAAATCGATGTCGAATGTGCCGGCGGCCGTGCCTGAATTTTGGTCCACGGCCGCATCCGAGATCCCGCTGGCGATCAGCCCGGGCGGAGCGCCGATGGAATACTCCGCCGGGAAGGGCAGGCTGCTGATTTGCCAGACGCCGTAGGTGATGTCGATCCCCTGGGCGCTCCAGCGGAAGGAGCGGCTGGTGTTCTTCTGATCGGAACCGACCGTCGCATCGGTCACCCAGTGGGTGGAGGCCATGTCGCCTGCGCAGCCCGCTGACAGGTTGCAGATGGCCAGCGAGGGCAAAATTGATGGTGAGATGGAGCTTGCCCAGATGGACGAGGACACCCTGGCTCCAGCCCCACACGTCCAGGTCCACTTCCCCGGAAACCGCTCCTCCGAGCAGCTGCTGGATCTTGGGACGCAGGTCGACCTGTCCCGCCATCGGTTCGAGGAACTGGTGGTCGGACGGCAGCCGCTGCCAGGTCGCGCCATTGACGGAAGCGTACATGTACGCCAGCGAGGTGCCGGCGGGAAGGATGAGGTAGCCGCCTGTGTATTTCAGGTCGCCCTGGTTCGGGTCGCATTCCGGGCGGGTGATATTGACCGACACGGGAGTGCTGGGGGATTTGCCGAGGGCGTTGAAGGCGGACACATAGAACTGGACCTGGCCATGCTGATCGGGGACCACATATTGGAGATCGCCTGTTCCCGGGTGCGCCTTGAGGCTGGCAAGGCGGGTGAAGGAAACCGCCGAGTTCGCCAGGGAGTATACGTAAAAGCCGTCTTCCCCGCTGGAATTATCCTGGATGGTGAGGTCTGACGTTGCACACTCCCAGCGTGGCGCTCAAGCCGGGGGCTTCCGGCAGGCCGGAAGAACGGCGGAGAGCACCTTCCGCCCAAAAAGTCAGGGCTGCCGGGCCGCCCGGGCTGGCCGGAGAAACCGGCCCGACGAGCGGGGCAGGCGTAGGGTTGGTTTCAGGTGAAATGGCAGGGAAGTAACTCACCGGAATGAATACCTGCTTTCCGGCCGGGATAGGTTCCTGTGGGTTGAGGGTGGGGTTGCTGGCGGCAACCTGATCGAGGGGGACATTGTTCTGGGCGGCCAGGCCCGGCAGGGTGTCGCCCTTCTGGGCGCTCACCACCGCCACAAAACCGGCCGCTGCCTCCGCCTGGATATGGACGACATTGGACTCGGCGACCTGGTGATTGGTGTCTGTGGTGCGGGCGAAGATGGCGTGCTCTCCCTCCGTCAGAGGCATCCACTGCCAGACATGGTAGTAATAATCATCGCCTGCAGTCTGGGTATCGAAAAGGCTGCCATCGATCCATAATTCCACCTTCTGGATCGCAGGCTTGCCGGTGACCGTCAGGCTGATCGGGATGGGAGTATCCGCTGGCCAGCGGCTGCCGTTCGTCGGGAAATCGATGACCGACAGGATGGGGGCTGAATTTGGGGAAGCTGTTTCGAGGCTGGCGGGATGCTGGCAGGCAGAGCCACGACCACGGCAAGGATCACGACTCCCGAAAGGATCATCCAGAGCAGGTTTTTTCTTTTCTTTGCCATGTTTTGCTCCTTCCAGTAAGAACCAGGCAAAGGCGAACTTTTCCCCAACATTGAATGCCGTCTCTATTACCGAGATTCCACGGCGACATGATTTTGTCACCATTTTCGCTCAAACTGTGCGAAAAGTTTGGCAGAACCTTCTCAATCATAGCATTGTTGTTGTCTTTCTGCATGCAATTTCGCCAGAGGCTCGGCGGCGACCGGGCCGGGCTTTTTTATATGGCGGGGGTTAAGGGTTAATAAGAGGGAATGCCTGCAGAATTGATAGAAGACTTCGGGCAATGGTCCTAATTTTCTCTGGTTCAACACCATAGTAATAGCCCCACGCTTGTATTAAATGCACAATGTTCTTGTAAGAAAATGTTATTAAATACCCTAATTCATGTCTTCCGCTTGCATCACTCGAATAATAAAAACTTCGGGATAAATCACCGATTTTTGGAGGATTAATTTCTTCGGTATACTTCAGCTCATTTTCAATATAATTAGAATACTTGGCGATCGAGAGTTGGGCTCCTTCGGCGGTTTCAAAAAGACTTATTTCGTTATATATTTCCATTGGAGCGAGTAAATTTCTTGAACCTTGTTTATAAACAGCCACCCATCCATCCAGGCGACCAGTTTCTGACCCATAATTAGTATCTTTATGAACATCTTCATTAGGAAGTTGTTTTACCGAATACAAGGTCATAGTATAGTAATTTTGGTCGAAAGATAGACTTGATTGTGTTAAAAGAAAATCTTTAATCTAAATTGAAGAGACAACAAATCCATTGTTGGTGAGGGGGTAAATGCCGGCGTTTCCGTGGGAGGAAGTGGAGTAGATGTTGAGGTAGGGTTTGCTGCCTGCGTCTGTGCTATAGCAGTCTGGATAGCCTGCGATGACGGCGCGGAG
Source organism: uncultured Chloroflexia bacterium (assembly GCA_963760315.1). Lineage (GTDB taxonomy): Bacteria > Chloroflexota > Anaerolineae > Anaerolineales > Villigracilaceae > UBA877. Next base: position 269,799 of record CAVXCK010000002.1, on the reverse strand, counting down.
GAGGACAACAAGTAGGCGGCCAAGATCAGGATGATTATTTTGTTCTTACACATTACTTATCTACTCCTCACTAGTCCCTCGAACTGGACGCAAGGCAGGTTGACGTCAACGAGATATTTGTCAGCCCACAAGGCTAGTATCAATAATTACTCACCAGCTGCCTTATGAATCCGAGAATGAGAAGTAACATGGCTTTTTGTCCAATACGTTAGCATGTTCTTACCAACCTTGTTGAACAACTTCCAACACACCACTGCTGTCGGTCATGGTGAAGCCGCAGCGCTGTGGTATTGTTGCAGCAGTCATGTGGCTTATGGGCTATTGGGCACATCCAATACTCTGACGGCGCCAGCAAGGGACCCTATGACCAGCAGCGTTCCATCTGGCGAGAACGCCAGGCTACTCACATCGTTTCCCTGCAAGATCGCCAGCTCCCGCTCTGCGCTAACATCCCACAACAGCACACCACCACTGCGTGCAAGGGCGAGGATCCTTCCATCAGGTGAGTACGCGAGGCCATATATCCAGGGTCCTGGCACATCCTGGGCTGCCATCCCGGTCTCCACATCCCATATCATGAATGCATGGTCACTGGACTTGAGGCTCCCTCCACCAGCAGCGATGTAATGACCTTCGGGCGAGAATGCAGTGCTACTCGCAAAACCGAGATCGTAGTCAAAGCCCTTGAGTGTCCGTACCAACCTGCCGGTTGCCACCTCCCACACCTCCAGAATCCGGCTGCTGTCCGCCAGGAGCTTACCATCAGGAGAAAAAGCGACGCTGCTCTATTCCACCCCCAGACCCCGTCAACGTTCGCACCAAATCCCCACTCGTTGTGTCCCACAACATCACAGTATGCGGAAACATAGTACCTACCGCGAGGAGCCGTCCGTCCGGTGAGAACGCCACGCACTTCACCGCATGCGAACCAGTCTGCAGCCTGTGCAATTCAAGCCCAGTCGCCGCTTCCCAAAGCCTCGCCGTTCCATCATTGGATCCCCCCGCCAGGAGGAACCCGTCAGCAGAGAAAGCGACACTCGTGAAGTCGTTGGTGGAGGACGATAATTCTGGGGAATCAACGCTGTCTGCGCTTATTGTGTAGACCTCCCGTCCAGATGAGACCTCCCAGAGCTTTATTGTTCCTTCAGATCCTGCTGAAGCGATGAAGGTACCATCGGGGGAGAATGCCACGGAGGTTACCGAGTGCGTGTGACCACGCATGGCCCGTGCCTGCTCGCTGTATGGGGCATGGTAGAACAGCCAACTGCCAATGAATGAGAATAAAGCAACGGTTGTGAACACAACAGCATTGGTTTTCCTCCTGGCAGAAGGGTCAAACACCATCACGGGGCCGACGCCGGTGAACATGCCCGCGATGAGAACCGCAGGAATGAGGAAGCTGTAGGGTAGATAGTCAGAGTATCCGAGGACCAGGGTCACCCCCACCCATATCGATCCCCAGCCGACTAGTGTTGCCAGAGGCCACCAATACGATTGGTGCGATTCCCGACGCAGGAGCCACCATTGTATTAGTCCGGTAACGCCTCCCACCCAGGCAATGACGAAGGCCTTTATGATGCTCAAGTCGTCTGCCAGTGCGAACACTGGAATCACCAGAAGGCTGATCCATGCAATTGCGCCGCCCAACCCGGTCAAAGCGATCCATCTACGCGGCCGGTCAATCCTCCCTCGGATGACGACGTACTGAGGTAGGCCGAATCCGGCGCCCGCGATCAGGCCGGTGACGCCGTAGAGGAGGAGCGCCGCGGGAAGCCCAATAAGGCTCCCTCCCGCCTCTAATACTTCGGAGACTCTCCCCATCCCGTAGACTGCCCCTATATACTCGTATATGGTGAAGAGGCCGACCGCCACGGCAGCCCCCACAGCAGTGGCGAGAATCCATGAAATCCACAGCCTAAACTCCGCTCCAAATGGTGTGACACCAGAGTTCTCATTCATCGTTCATCTCCTGACCGCTTACGGTTGCATTGTATCGGTTGAGTACAGGATCAAGCGGCAAGCCGCCCAACAATGATTCATATGAATAGAATCCAAATATCATACGGTTTTAGCATAATATATAAATGTATTGGTCTTCTTTTCAATCATTCGTCTCCCAGAGTGAGATGGGTGGCTTCTTTCTTCTTGGTTTTTTCGGCTTGCTTGAACGTACCGTATGCCGACAGGGTCATCGAGTAATTAGGCAGCCCGAACGGCTCGACATCAGTTGTTGGTGGCGACGAATTCACGCGCACCGAGGCGCCTATGGAGTGCAGGGAATTCCAGGTAAGTTAGGGCTGCATACCTGGGGCAGACAGATACCGTTGGGATTATTCTGGGTAATTACCCGGCATCCGGTAAGTGCCGACGGGTGAGGCTCCGGCACCGAAGTGAGAGTTGGTAGCGGCGGGGAGGCAACGAAGGGTACCTGCCGGGTGTCGTCACTGGTGGTGACCAACGCGCTCCATACCCAACACCGCAATTGTTGGTAACCAAGCTAAATCATCCACCAGCTCCAATCAGCATTTCGCCCAACGATAGTGGCGATGCTCCCTTTTTGGAGGTAGGCCATGACGTCATATGAAGTACCAGCGCCTCTGCGGCAATTTGCGTTCTCGAGCAATTCAACGATTGGTGCCGGGCGTAAGGCGGGGAATTGCATGGGGATCTCAGTGGGTGTGGGCGTCGATGTGTTTTCCCTGGTTGCGGGAGGATTGGTCGATGTTGCTGATGACGTTTCGTGGAACCAAGCTGAAGAATCGAGATCGGGAATGTCGGAAAGAACCTCATTCGAGTACTTGCGAACCTTCACGTTGCAGTCTCCACTTTCAGGGCATGATCCTTTGGCCAGCTGAGCCTGGAGAAACGGGAGATTGAGAAGCAGGATGCCAACAGCCAGGACGAGCAGGGTGCCGCCGGCGGTGACAAGACCTATGGTGATCACCTTTTTGGACATATCAGCGCTCTTTACCGCTTCCTCTGTCGCTGCCTGTGCATTCTGCGCTGCGCGCCTTTGTAACCCGTGGGTTTGACGGCAATGCTCCATGTTTTCGTGGAGATGGGGATCGTCCGGCATCGGAACCTCCTTAGTAACTCTGCATGGTTCGGACCTCGCAACGCGTGTCCCCCTACGCCTGCGAGGACATGTCTCCGTTGTTTGGAACATACAAAAAGCCGCTGACAGTATGTCAGCGGCTTGAATGTGTACTTATCGACCAGTTTTCCGCCTGCGAGGTGAAACGGATTGCACACTCATTATAGGTCAGATATCCGTAAAGTCAACTGGGTAGTACCAAAGATTTTTGATATCCTCTAAAGAATAGCATTCAGCGGAGAAACGTACAAACGGCTCCCCGTTACTGGCGGTTGATATGGAAGTGGGAGCGAAAGGTGGAGCTGCTGCCCGCTGGAGGTGGAGTAGAGTATTTTTTCAAACTGCATTTACCAATAGCAATTTCCCCTTCGCAATTAGACCATCTTTTTCCACTTTGCTTGAATTCCACGCAATGCTTCGTGATCGAGAAGATAATTTTCAAAATATCCACAATCGATACAGACATAACTATCAAAATCAGACCATGAGTTTGTTCGTGAATCCGGTGTTCCAAACCAGATTTCCATCCATTGCGATTTGCTCCCCCAATCAAACCCTCTCCTATTTATATTTCAATATCCGCCTCGCTGCCAGGCGTGTTCCATCGGCTGGAATCTCTGGATAAGTGACCTGAACGCTGAGATTGGCAACAATCGCGTCAGCCAATTGTTGGGGACTTGTATCCGCGATCGACATACGCACTCCGGCTTTGTGCCGGGCCAGACGGTTTGCAACGGTAACCTGCTGCTCAGCCTGGTTCTCGACAGGGAAGAACAGGAAAGGCACCCGCAGCAGCTCAACTTCGAGTGTGGACATGCCGCCACCCTGGAGGACTGCCAGATCACAAGCAGCCAGGTGCCGCCACAAGCCGGGCACCATTCCCCGGCAGTCGATTTCCTTCGGAACGGCAAGCGATTTCGGATCGATCCGCGGCCCTGCGACGAGGACCAGGTGAACTCCAGGAACTCGAGCCGCAACGAGGGGAAATGCCTGCCCACATAGCTCAAGAAGGTCCCGGCCAACGGATGTGCCGCCTACCGTGCAAATCACAAGCGGTTCTTTGCCGTATCCAAGCTCGCGTCTCAAGACATCCCTTGGAGGAATATCTTTCTTATCAAAGGGAAACGCGTAACCAACAAACTCAATGGTTTTATCGGCAATCTGGCGGCGATTGGACAACAGCCAACCGAAAGACCGGTCAGCAACGTCCTCACGCTCTCCGATGAATACCGCCGCATTTTGTCCCCGGGTTGTCACCCGCCATGCGTTTGACCACAATAGATTGATCATCCACGCACCGATCTTCTCGAAAACATTTTTAGAAACAACATCCATGCCCAGGAAGTCGTATAAAACAATAAAGGGGACAGGCGGTAACCTGTAAAAGCCTAACAGGTTGGCTATCAAGATTTCATACGTTTCATCCCCAACAATGACGTTATATCCGCCCCGGGATGCGGCAATCGCGCTGACATGGGCATTATGCATCCAGGATATCATCGCCCGGAATACATAAGCAGTGAGGCTGAGCTGACCATTGTGGGAGGTTGAATCGGCGAGCTCTGTCTCCCCTCGATATGCTGCCTGTTCGGGCGAGAACGCCTCGCCTGCAGCTTCCAGTACTTCGCATGCCGGCGAGCCTGCCAGCCAGTGGATTTCGATCTCAGGACAAATGCGGCGCATTTCATTAGCAATGGCAAGGTCACGGTTCACATGACCAAGCCCAAAGGATCCACTTATATAGAGGACTTTGCAACTCATGGAATTACCTCCAAACGATCTTATTTACCTCTGAATATCCAACGGTACGTCAGGTTCCGCAATGATCCAGCACGTGAAGAAGAGATGGACAAGTATTCTTGCAGGATGGGCAGGTTGTCACCATAAAAAAGAGTGTTTTGGGTGACAGGCTTGGGGGTCATTGAACATGTTTCCTCGTGATTATTATCGCGCAATCTCTGGAAAAACGCGCACTATACGCGAGCGGCGGAGCTGATGTCCGCTGAGAGACAAGATTGGGCAGCTTTCATTTTTCCATCAATCTCGAATATCAATAAACTCTTTTCCATTTCGCCGCTACTATTCAAAGTATTTTTTCAAACTGCATTTACCAATAGCAATTTCCCCTCCGCCATTACATTATCTTTTTCCACTTTGCTTGAATTTCACGCAATGCTTCTTGATCGAGAAGATAATTTTCAAAATATCCACAATCGATACAGACATAACTATCAAAGTCAGACCATGAGTTTGTTCGTGAATCCGGTGTTCCAAACCAGATTTCCAGCCATTGCGATTTGCTCCCCCAATCAATACCTCTGTTATTCATATATATGTTAGTCGAATTGCATTTTGGGCATTTTCCATTCTTCATTTTCTCCTCCGATAACTTCTGTTATTGTAAAACACTTGAATAATAACCGCCGCCCAACAATGATCCAGTGAATGGAGTTTATATATCATACGGTTTGAGCATAATATATTAATGTATTGGTTTTCTTTTCAATCATTCGTCTCCCAAGGTGAGAGGGGTGGCTTCTTTATCTGCAATTGCAGACCCACCACCAGTGTGTGACCCAGAGGTGGAATGCCTGGAAAGGCATAATTTAGTGATGAAATTCGGAAGCCTGCCCGGGCAGCCGAGCGTCTGACAAAGCCGGGGGAGCGCGTGACCGCCGGCACCGTAAAACGCGAGCTGGCAATGTACAGCCATGCCATTGGGCTATGTGCATTGGGGAAAGTAACAACCAGCAAGCCGGACGGATCCAGGTAGGCGCGAAGGATTTTCAACAGAGGCACCGGGTCGGGATAATAATCCATCACCCCGATGCAAGTCACGATCGGCCAGATTCGACCATCCAAATTGCGAGGGTCGGTGGTGAACCCTGCCTCGAATCCCATATCCGCTGCTTTCGCTTCGGCAATCGCAATCATCTTTGATGAGATGTCATAGGCGGTGACCTTACAGCCGCGGCACAGATGGTCGAGGGTGGTACGGCCTGTCCCACAGCCGTAGTCCAGTACTTTTGTATGGGGCGGCACAAGCTTACGGATATGGCGCAGTTCGCGCTCCCCGATAAAGGTGGTGAGTGGGTTGTCGTAGATCGCGGCACGCGAGTCAAAACGGTGACGGATTTTATCAACTGATGTCATGAATGAACTTCCAGCACATGCCAGGTCACAAACCCAATAAACCGGAGCAACCAGAAAGCAATCAAACGGTTATACGAGGAGGCGACCCTGCCTTCCCGGCATCACTGAGTTATCAGGCAGTGCATCGTTTCCAACTCTTCCAGTGTTTCATTATCCGCGCAGGAGACATACTGCAATTTCGCCAGAGGCCCGGCGGCGACCGGGCCAAGCTGATTTATATGGGGGGGGATTATGGATTAATGAGCGGAGATGCTTGAAGCCTTGCGAGAAGCAACCGAGCAATATTCCTAACAAATTCTGGTTGAACATTCTGTTCCCGACCAGTCGCTTCAATTATGTGCACAAAGTTTCTGTAAGAAAAATGCAACTCATATGTAGTTTGATATTCACTACTCTTCGGTGAATTAAAATAAAAAGCACGAGTTAAATCGCCTATTTCAGGCGGGTTGATTTCTTCGATATACGCTGAAGAATCATACATTGGAGAATAATCAGTAATCGCAAGCCGCGCTCCTTCTGTAGTTTTATAAAGGGTAAGATAATCAATCAAGAACCTCGGGGCTTGGGTATCGTTACTCCAACTTCGAAGATAATGAGACCACATTCCGTCCATGCGCCCAGTCTCTTCCAAGTATGCTTTATCCTCCACCTCTCCATTAGGTATTGAAAATTGATAGTCGAGAAAAAACTGAGCGTTTTGAGGCAAATCCGTTCTTTGGAGAATGAAATCCTTGAGATTACCCTGAAGAATTAACAAATCAGGCGCAGGGGAAGGGGTTGCTGTAGCTGGAACAGATGTGGGTGGGACCGCAAGTGTGAACGTCGCCGCGGGTGAAAGGGTGACGTGTTCCATCGTCGGCGGGTACGTGTGGAAGAAGCAGGCATCACCCAGAATTATGATGCACACCATCAGCAGGAAAGGTTTTAATTTCATTCATGCCTTCCGAGGAAATCAACGATTAATAAATAGTATAGGGCAAATCCGGGCCGGATTCAATACCCCGTACCTGTGACAAAAAGGGCTGCAGCTCCATTTTATTACAGCCTTTTTGCATTCACGCTGCAAATCTGGCAAAACGTGCACACCACGCGAGCGGCGCGACCGCTGTCCTGAGGGCTGTTTTTCTGAGTCAATTTGACGAAGTAGAACAACGATTCCGTTCTGGTATTTCAACTACTAAAGCTCCATCACGAAATTATCGATCAGCCTTGTCTTTCCCACAAATACCGCCATTGAAAGCAGCGCCTTTCCGCGGACCGTTTCCAACTCTTCCAGCGTTTCATAGTCCGCGCAAGAGACGTACTGCAATTTCGCCAGAGGCTCGGCGGCGACCGTCTCGCGCACCAGGGTGCGCAGTTTTTCTGCCGCGCGTTCGCCGGAATCATAGGCCGATCTGGCTGCAGACAATGCACGGAAGAGAACAGCGGCGGCCTGGCGCTCCTGCGGGCTGAGATATGTATTCCGGCTGGACATGGCCAGACCATCGGCTTCGCGCAGGGTGGGACAGACGACAATCTCCACGGGGAAATCCAGATCCTTCGTCATACGCCGGACGACAGCTGCCTGCTGGGCATCCTTCTGGCCAAAGTAGGCTTTGTCGGGACTGACGGCGTTAAACAGCTTGGCAACCACGGTGGTCACACCACGGAAGTGCCCCGGGCGAACCTCACCCTCCAGCCCCCTACGCCCCGCTCCGGGGGTGCTACGCGACGGGCGGGTCAACCCCTCCACCTGCACCCAGGTCTGGAAGCCGGACGGGTACATACCCTCCGGCGAAGGCGTCCAGACCAGATCCACCCCGGCGGCTTCGAGCAGAGCCAGGTCACGCGGCAGGTCACGTGGGTAACTTGCCAGGTCCTCATGTGGTCCAAACTGGGTCGGGTTGACGAAGATACTGGCAACCACGCTGGCGCATTCGGCCCTGGCAGCCTGCACCAGGGAAATGTGACCAGCGTGCAGGTAGCCCATGGTCGGGACGAATCCTACAGGTCCGGTCAGCGCCCGGCGGGCGAGGCGAAGTTCGGGGAGAGTAGTCACAATTTTCATATATGCTCCAATATCCACCTTGACATTTATCTGAACATCAGTAAACTAATCAATGATCATCAATTTCTTCCAGGGAAAGGAGAGTAAAAATGCCCTCTTTAAACCGTATTCAACTGATAGGACGTCTCGGAAAGGACCCCGAAAGCCGTTCCACACCAATGGGTAAAAAGGTGGCCCACTTCAGCCTGGCAGTCAGCCAACGCTGGAAGTCGGCGGAAGGGGAGAACAAGGAAAGCACGGAATGGGTCAACGTGGAAGCCTGGGGCCGGCTGGGCGAGGTCTGCCAGCAGTACCTGCACAAGGGCAGCCTGGTCTTCATCGAAGGCCGCCTGAAGACCGACAAGTACGAGGATAAAGGCGGAGAGACCAAATATTACACCAAGGTGGTGGCCTTGTCCATGCAGATGCTGGACCGCAAGCCGGAGGAAGAACCAATGGCGACGATTGAGGAGGAACCTGCCGAGTACGAGGCGTAGTTAAAACCACAGAAAAGAACAAAAAAGAGGCGCCGCATTTCCGTGAGGCGCCTCTTTTGATTGGGAATTATCCCTTTGATAAACCCACGGAGGTTTTTCCTATCAGGATTGAAAGAAATGCGATAGAAATTCTGGAGCATATTGACAAAAGCACCCAAAATGGTTATTATATGCTCATCACGATGACTGGATAGGCCTAAGGTTTCGACCGACCGCCGATGCCGGTCTTTTTTTCTACATATTCCAAGCTTCCCCTTAGCTGATCGACGCGAACAATAAATCCAGAAAATCGGCTTAGAATATGAGAGTATGTTTCATTCGGGGTTATTATGTGAAGAAGCTTGTTTTTTTGTTCCAAATATTCAGCCAAACAGTAAAAATCTCCGTCTCCCGAAACGATTATTGCCTTGGAGTAATTTGGATACTAAATCATCGAATGCAATACCAACTCTGCATCGACATTTCCTTTGACCGTCCCGTCGGGTAATTTTATCGTCGGTTTTAGTATCAATATATACCCCTTCCTTTGGAGACTTTAGTAGAGACCTTCATTGCCAGGCTTGTTACCTATGAACAAATATGCTTAATAACATGATATTTATTCCGCAAATATTGTCTAAATTTACGCCAATCCAATTTCCAACCCTGGCTGGTTACTCCAAGATTTAAATTCTGACTATCAATGAAGGCATAGATTATATATGCTTTGGCGTCCATTTTTCCCCTGCCCTATTGGGGAGGTTCAGGTAATATTCCACTGTGCGCACCGCATTTTCATGGTACGCCTTTTCTTATTTGTAATGATGACTTACAGGCTTGACCGGATGTGGACGATTTCGCCGTCCCTGACAACGTACTCCTTGCCTTCCAGCCGGAGTTTCCCTTTGGCTTTTGCCTCGGTCATCCCGCCCAACTCGAGCAGATCCTGGCAAGCGATCACTTCGGCACGCACGAACCCATGCGCAAGGTCGGTATGAACTTCACCAGCCGCTTCCACCGCCGTTGCGTTGCGCCTGGTTGTCCAAGCCCGGACTTCGTCATCGCCGACGGTGAAAAAGGACTGCTGGTTGAGCAGATCGTAGGAAATGCTGATCATACGGTTGAGCGACAGTTCAGTGATGCCATACTCAGACATAAAGACAGCCGCGTCATCCGGCGGCAACTGGGCGATCTCCATCTCCAGTTTGCCTTGCAGCGCCACCAGCGGCGAGGCGGTCTGGAGGCCGGGTTCCCCCTGACCCTCCCCCAGGTTTAACAGCACGAGCAGGGGCTTGCGGGTCAGCAGGCCGAAGCCGGAGAGGAACTTCTCCTCCTCGGCGGAGACTTCCACGCCCCGCAAGGGTTTCTCCGCAGAGAGAATCCCATGCAAACGCGTGAACAACGCCGCCTGGCGCTCGTTGAGGACCTTGTCTGTGCCCCCTTTCTTACGTTCCTCGACCAACCGTTCGAGTTTGCGCTCGACAGCGATCAGGTCGTTCAGCAGGAGTTCACCGTCCATGGCAGCGATGTCGCGGGCCGGGTCGACGCTTCCGGAAGGATGAGGTACGGTCGCGTCCTCAAAACAGCGGACAACATGAATAAGACCATCCATCTGCGATAATTGATTCAAGAGCTGACCGGAGATCCCGGACCTGGCTACACCACTATCCAGACCGGCGATATCGGCATAGGTGACCTTGGCATAGATGGTCTTCTTCGGTTTAAAAAGAGCTGAAAGTTTGTCGACGCGCGAGTCGGGGACATCCACCACGGCGGTATGGACTTCGACGCGCCCCGCAGAGGCAGTGGTCGGCGCGCTGCCGCGGGTGAGGGCATTGAAAAGGGTGGTTTTACCAGATTGGGGGAAGCCAATAATTCCAAGTTTCATCGAGACCTGCAGTTGTGGTAAAATTTGGGCGCTAGCCGGAGTGGCGGAACTGGCAGACGCGCACGACTTCAAACTCGTGTTCCCTTCGGGATTGTGGGTTCAAGTCCCACCTTCGGCATTATATCAAGAAAAGTTCCCTTTGTCGGGGAGCAGCGGAGGAGGAGCTACAAGGGTGGACAAGCGGTAGGATCGTTGACCACCCCTAATTTTGTTGACCGACTGTAAAATTTTTTATTACGAGAGAGGTGGGGAAAGATGACCCCGTCTACTCTAGCAGCGGTTTTGGTCTGGGGGACTGTTGAGTAGTTCCTGGTCATCCAAGGCGGAAAAATAAGAAATACCCTTTCGAATTTAAGATAAAAGCAATTTTATTCTGCATAAGGCTCCTCGCCCAGGATATGAACCTCGAACCTAGCGGTTCGCGGTCCAAGTTCTGGCCGAGGCACATTTGACCTCAACGGTTTGGCTCACCGGCGGGGTGGATTGGCGAGCCGAAAAGTTCATTATGGCATGAAACTCAGAAAACACGCTGCATACCCTCGGGGCGGTAGCCCCGTCCGGTGGCCGGTGTTAGGCAGGCTAGTTATTCTTGCTTATTGACCCGGCTCGAGTAGAAGTCTTAAGCCATTCATATTCAAGTTGATTGAATTCTAAACCATAGACATCCCGATAATTTGGAGGATAGACAACTCTCTGATTATTGACCAATTCAGGCTGCCGGATGTCGAACAGAGCAGACAATTTCTCTGCCCCATAATTTTGGAGCAAGAAATCCAGGAAGGATGCAAATTCAGTTAGCAAGATATCTCGGTGAGTTATGCAATCAGGTGATTTGTTGTCATATGCTTTCCCCAGATCATAATTCGGGTATAACGGCAGATATGTCCCATTGCTGATAAAAGTTCTAACGCCTGAATTGAAATCAGCCCCTTTCCAATCTCTCCAATATTCACCTGCTGCCCAAGTTGCCATTCCTTCAGTGAGTGCCACATCGCTGAGATTAGGATATTCCTGGTGGAGAAATACATGCCCCAATTCGTGCGCAAGTGTGGCGAGGATTTGTTCATCGCTGGTGGCCTGATTTGCGAAAACAATGATGATGGGCTGTTGCTCATGTAACGTTGTCCCGCGGGGAGCGCAGTAACCCGACTGTGGGGGAAGAAAAGTAACAATTACCTTCTCGTTGATTATCGCATTTAGTCGTGAACTGACATAGTTATAGACTTGTTCAGATTCCTGCTGCCACCATTGAATATTAACCGGAAGGAAATCGTTTTCTGAATATAGTTCGAAATGCGTATTTTCTGCTTCCTGCTGGCCCCTTTTTATCTGTGATGGGTCGATCGATTGGTTTCGGCCCCCGAATATTTGATCAAAGAAATTCGCGATGGAAAACGACGATTGGTAAGCCTTGGTAGGAAGGAAACATGGTGTTGGAGTTGTCGAGAATGAATTAGTGAACGGAACGGGTGTATCTGTGGCTTTTTTCGTGATGGACAGAATAAGAACTATCGCACCAACCAATAATAAAACAATGACGGCGGAGATAAATAACCTTTTTGAAGGTTTGATTTTCTTGATACCCATTTTCGCACCATTTCGACATTATATTGTAACCAGCCGGTGTTAGCCCGCTTTTTGTCTTTCAAAACGGGAGAGATTTGTACGGCCAAATATTAGTATCACAAGAATTACCACAAGAGAAGTCATAATAGCGGATGCGATTGTGGATACTCCGGGTATCAACGCTCCAGCTGTGTTTAGTGCAATATGAAATAGCGCTACTAACAAGAGACTACCCTTGGTGCTGTTGTAGAGCCACGTGAAGAGAAAAGTGTTTGCAATGATACCTATAAACCAAGGGATGAAAGGATACTCGGCCATCGATCCACCCACCCAAAAGAAAAGCGGTAAATGCCATAATCCCCATAGCAAACCTACAATGAGAGATGCAAACAAGGCGCTGTAATGTTTCTGCAAGTGCGGTAAAGCAAAACCGCGCCAACCTAGCTCTTCCCAGGGGTTAGCGACAAGGGATGATACAAAGACGGTAAGAAAGAATGAAAATCCTTGTTGTTCTGAGTGGATTGCGGGAAGCCCGAAAAGTCTTGTTATGAGTTGTCCAGCGAAGGAAAGAACAACTGGGCCGAGCACGGCAACGATATACCAGATGAAGCCAACGCGCCAATGGGTGAAGGCCTTGAATAAACTCCGAACCCCTGTTTTTCCAAGCACTGTCATGGATACGATAATAGCTGCGAGGGTAGGGCCAACGGCGGGAAAGATTAGCAGGATTTGGAAGTAGGGGTTATCGAATGGGGCAATCCCATGCGAACCTAAAGCAAGCGGAACCCAGCCAAACCAGGAGATAGCAAAAGCCAAGATATAGAACCAGATAACGGGATGTTTTTTCATCACTTTTCTTTCTCGAAAGTGCGGGCTAACTATGATTCAATAAAAGTACTCGCATAACATACAAATTTGAGTGATATATAAATAAAGTATACCAAATTTACCCTGGTAAAACACTCATTTACATTAAGCGGGGGGCTGTTAACCCAGGGGTTCGCGGCTCATATCCTACAGGAGGAGAAAAAGGAATAAAAAAAGCGACGTATTGTCTGTAAACACATCGCAAAAGGCTAAAAAGCTCCTCGCCGAGGACTTGAACCTCGAACCTAGCGGTTCTAAGTTCAAGTACTGGCCGAGGCAATTTTATACTCCTGGCTTTTATAACGGATGGGCTCAGCGGCAGCGGCGGATCCGACGAGACTCTTCTCATTATCGCATCCCTTCTGGCAAAATGCGCCAGGAGACAGTGTTGGGCAGGTTCTGCCCTTGGGATTTAGTCATCAGGATGCGACCGGTAAGCGAATACCCTTTTGATTTTTCACTTTCTGGTCGCTACACAACGTGATATTTCTTCTTGTAATCCCCTATAATATTCTTTGCGCTTAGGTAATCCGGGTGGGTTGGAGCTATTCGTAAACACTGATCAATATTCTGTTCTGCTTTTTCCAGATAAAACGGGAATTGATCTGCAGGTATTGCTCCCACTTCGACCATCTGCATGGCTGTCATACTGACACCGAGAAAATTCCCCGGGAATTTATTCGATAGCAATTTACCCTTCTCATATTGCTCAAGCGCTTCTTTATAGCGACCAGACTGAAAGAAACCATACCCAATTTCAAAATAATGGTTTGCCTGAAGGAACTCTTCGCGTTCACCGGCAGTGAGCTTATCTATATCAATACCCTGCTTTTTCGCCACCCGCTGCCCAATCTTCTCCACGTCTTCTTTCCAGGTGTATCCAAAACGTTGCAAACGTGAAATGACAACCGGGCCATATCGACCAGGGTCAGCAAAGACCGCTTCTGCAAACGCGTCCAGTGCCCGTTCGTGTTCATCAGCAAGAAAGTAAACTGTACCGATGTCTATGTGAGCGATTCCATCCATGGGATTTAATGCGATTGCCTTTTCAAATTCTTCCATGCTGGATGGGTCTTCGTGTTTGATTTTAACCCTTCCAAGATTGCAGTGAGCCCGCCCTTCCCGTTTTGTGTATCCGATCTTATGAAAGGATTTGACGGCTTGCGCATACCAGCTTTCCGCCTGAGGGTAATCCTCCAGGTACTGAGTATGGATCCCAAGCCAGTAATAGATCGCTCCCTCATTTTCAGGGCTGCAACTTTTGGTCATATTGGTCAGAGCCTCACAGGCATGTATATGGAGAGAAGGATCTGCTTCAAGCGCTTCTTGTAATAAAGTCGACGCCTTCGATTTGTTTCCATCCTGCAAGTACCTCACTGATTTCGGAAAATAAGTCCAAAGCTCTGGCAATTTCCGGATTTTGAGATTGTTTTCCGATCAATGGATGTTCGATTGCATACTCAGATTTCAACAGATTGCCCGTTAATTCCGCGAGGTTCGCCTTTATTCGCAATATTGTCCATACAAACCCTTTCCTAATAGCACTAAGAAATCTTGTCCGATAGATGCCCAACTCGCTTTCGAGCGGATCGTACACCACTGCGTGGCACTTCGGAACAACTTATAGGCAATCTGTATAAAATCTCAATTATTTGGGATTTTATTAGGAGGTAGATTAATAATAATCTAAAATAATTGCAGTTTACTTTGGTCTTGCCAAACGCAATTACTAAATAGCATTATACATATAAGAAAACGATGTACACAATAAACTGTGTATATCTTAGAAAAGCCAAAAGCTCCTCGCCTCGCCCGAGGCAGCTTCGGGCTGCCATCGGGCAGTAGGCGACGCGGTTGCCGGGAGGATTTGACACCCAAAGGGTACATCCCTCGAACCTAGCGGTTAGAGGTTCAGGTCCTGTGTCAGTGAAAGGCCTGCCTTGTTATGAAGATAAACTGGCGTGCCTGCTTTTTCTGGGTTATCATAGAGTAATCCGAAAATACAACCTCGAGGAGATTCCCATGCCTGCCATGAATGATATTTTGGCTGTCATCCTGGGGGGTGGACGTGGTTCACGGCTCTTTCCGCTGACCAAGGTTCGCGCGAAACCGGCAGTGCCGATCGCCGGAAAATACCGCCTGGTTGACATCCCGCTAAGCAACTGCATCAACTCCGGGATTTTCCGGATCGACGTGGTGACCCAATTCAACTCCCATTCGCTGCATCGCCACATCAACCAGACCTATAACTTCGATCAATTCCACACCGGATTTGTCGAAATCCTGGCCGCAGAACAGACCCTGGAATCTGCCGACTGGTACCAAGGCACTGCAGACGCCCTGCGCAAGCAAATCTTCCAGATCCGTTCCTCGCGGGCCAAATATGTGCTGATCCTGGCTGGAGACCATCTCTACCGCATGGATTATGCCCCCATGGCCGATTTCCACTGGAAGCACAATGCAGATATTACCGTTGCCGTCCAACCGGTCTTGCGGGAGGAAGCACCCGGCTGGGCATCCTGAAACGAGGACAGGATGACCGGATCAGCGATTTTGCAGAAAAGACAAATGACCCGGCAGTCCTGTCCGAATTTGTCAGCCGCGCGGATAAAAAGCGTCCCTTCCTCGGTTCGATGGGAATATACCTCTTCAACACACAGATCTTGATCGAGCTTTTACAGGACAATCCACGTTTTGACGATTTCGGCGGTGACATCATTCCCCACGCCATCCACAAATGTGCCGTTTTCGGTTTCGACTTTGACGGCTACTGGCGGGATATCGGAACCATCCGATCTTTCTACGAGGCCAATCTGGAACTGACCTGCCAAAACCCACCTTTCAACTTCTTTGATGTCGAGCGGCCGATCTACACACACTCGCGGTTCCTTCCCGGGTCAGTTGTGGAGAATAGCAGACTGAGAGATGTGCTGCTGGCCGACGGGTGCCAGATCCAGCAGGCAGAGATCACCCATTCGGTCATCGGCGTGCGCAGCATCATCGCCGCCGGAACCAAGATCAAAGACAGCATCCTGATGGGCGCGGACTATTATCCGGTTGATAGCGAACCTGATCCAGCCAAACCACCCATCGGAATAGGACCGCGATGTTCCATTGAAGGCGCGATCATTGACAAGAATGCCCGCCTTGGAGCAGACGTGGTCATCCGCCCGTTTCCCCCCGGCACCGAACTTACGAACGAGAACTGGGTTGTACAGGATGGGATCGTGGTCATCCCGAAGAATGGGGTCCTCCCCTCCGGCACGAAAATCGGACCTGCTGACTGATCCCGGTCAGATGCCCATTAATCCACTTTTGGAGAATATTCCCGATGAAAAAGAACAAGCTCCAGGAAAACGCAGCACCACCAAAGACTGAACCCTGGCACGCACTGTCAGCAAAGGAGGTTCTCGAGCACCTCAAAGTCCGCGAGAACGGGCTAACCAATACAGAAGCCGCCGAACGGACGGCGCAATACGGCCCCAACCAACTGACCGAGGCGCCGCGACCTGGTTTCCTGCACCAACTCTGGGAGCAGTTCAATAATTTTATCGTCATGCTGCTCATCGTGGCTTCCATCGTTTCCGCCCTGCTGGGCGAATGGGTGGACGCCTCTGCCATCATCACGATCGTCCTGCTGAATGCCATCCTGGGCATCGTCCAGGAAAGACGGGCAGAGGAAGCACTGGCGGCCCTCAAGAAACTGGCCGCGCCTGAAGCGCGTGTCCTGCGGGATGGGCATCACGTCACGATCTCCTCGCGGGATCTCGTACCGGGTGACATCGTTTATCTGGAGGCCGGCAACCATGTTCCAGCGGACATGCGCCTGCTGGAGGTGGCCAACCTGAAGGTGGACGAGGCGGCACTGACCGGCGAGTCGCTGACGGTGCAGAAGAATGCTGCCATGAATTTGGAGGAAAACATCCCGCTTGGGGATCGCAGGAATACCGCCTTCATGGGCACCATGATCACCTACGGGCGCGGACGCGGCGTGGTCGTTACCACAGGCATGCGCACCCAACTCGGCCTGATCGCCAAGATGCTCGAAGGCGTGGACCAGGAAGAAACCCCGCTGCAGAAACGCCTGGACCAACTCGGCAAGACTCTCGGCTGGGGTGCGCTGGCGGTCTGCGGGATCGTCTTCCTGGTGGCTGTGATCCAAAATACGGATTTGGGGATCCTGACAGCCGCCGGAGGCGGGATACTGGCATATCTCAAAGCCGCCAAGACCGAACTGGTCGAATTCTTCATTGTTGCCGTCAGCCTGGCGATTGCCGCCGTACCCGAAGGGCTGCCTGCCGTGGTGACCATCAGCCTGGCGCTGGGAATGCGCGAGATGATCCACCGCCATGCCCTGATCCGCCGGCTCTCTTCCGTGGAGACCCTGGGCTCGGCCACGGTCATCTGTTCAGACAAGACCGGCACCCTCACGCAAAACGAAATGACCGTCACCCGCGTATGGGTGGATGGATTGTTTGTCAACGTGACCGGCTCGGGATACTCCCGCCGAGGCGACTTCCAGGTGGGCAGCAAACCGGTGGACCTGAATGAATATCCGGGCGTCGGAACGGCTCTATGGGTGGGCGCACTCAACAATGACGCCCAGCTCGAGGCAATCGAAGGCGACGACCAGTCCTACCGCATTGTGGGCGACCCGACCGAAGGCTCATTGTTGATCGCGGCTGCCAAGGCGGATGCATCCCACGTGGAATTACACAAGGCTTATCCACGCGAAGACGAGGTTCCATTCGATTCGGAACGCAAGCGCATGGTCACCATTCATGACATCCGGCAGCCCAACCCGAAGGACGTTTCTCCGTTCACAAATAACAACCGCTTGGCTGGGATGTGATCGCGGTTAAAGGGGCACCCGACCTGGTCCTGGATCTGTGCACCGGCTATCAAACCATCGACGACAAGAGCAGACCTTTGAACGAGGTCATCCGCCAGCATATCCGGGAGGCCAATGACTCGATGACCCAGGATGCCCTGCGCGTGCTGGCACTGGCTTACCGGGTTGTCAAAGAGGCTCCCAAAGCAGAGTCCGTCGCGGTGGACGAGTTAGAAAAGGACCTGGTCTTTATCGGGCTGATCGGGATGATCGATCCGCCCCGCGAGGAAGTCAAACACGCGATGGAGAAAGCCGCCCATGCCGGCATCCGCACGGTCATGATCACGGGTGACTATCCGAACACGGCCCGGGCAGTTGCCCAAGAAATCGGGCTTTTAAAGCCCGGCCACAAGGTGCTGACCGGGGCAGACCTGGACCGGATGAGCGACGAACTCCTCAAGAGCGGGATCGAGGAAGTAGACGTCTTCGCCCGCGTGTCCCCCGAGCACAAGATGCGCATCGTGGATGCCCTGCAGGCCAACGGCGAAGTGGTTGCCATGACCGGCGACGGAGTCAACGACGCTCCGGCCATCAAGCGCGCCAATATCGGCGTGGCAATGGGCATCACCGGCACCGACGTAGCCAAGGAAACGGCCGACATGGTGCTGACCGACGACAACTACGTCAGCATTGTGGACGCGGTCGAGCAGGGGCGGGTGATCTACAGCAACATCCGCAAGTTTGTCTATTACCTGCTCTCCTGCAACGTGGCCGAGATCCTGATCATCTTCCTCGGGACGCTCATCACGAAAAACTCCCCATTGACGGCCATCCAACTGCTGTGGCTGAACCTAGTGACCGATGGGGCGCCAGCCCTGGCGCTCGGAACCGAGAAGGGTGACCCCGACATCATGTCGCAGCCGCCACGCCCGCCCAAGGAACCCATCATCAACCGGCTCATGCAGGTAGGCATCCTCACCCAGACCATTGCCATTGCATCGGTGACCCTGGGGGCGTATTTCATCGGTTTACATTTATTCCCCGCCCATATCGAAGCGGCTGAATCGATGGCTTTCGTGACACTGTCAGCTTCCGAACTTTTCCGAGCCTTCACCTCCCGCTCAGAGCGCTATCCCCTGCTCAAGATCGGCGTATTCAAGAACCGCAATATGAACATTGCCTTCCTTTCGTCGATGGCGCTGCTGCTGGGTGTGGTCTATATCCCCGGATTGAACAATGTCTTTAATACCGTGCCGCTCGGCTGGCAGCAATGGGAAATCATCCTGCCCCTGCTGCTCATTCCCTCAGTCGTGGCGGAGGTCGTCAAGTATTTTGCATCAAGAAAGAAATAGACCCGTATCCGCTTTAATCACGGGCAACGCGGATGCGTTGCCCGTGATTTATTAATTTCACGCTGTTGGTCACCCACCTGTCTTAAGACCGACCACCTGATGGATGATGGCCAGCAACACCCGCAAATTCGGGATCGTCGCGGCTAAGGCGCTGGCTCCGCTGAACCAGCTACCATCCTTCCTGGAGACTTTCAAAATCCCCTTACGGATAGAAACCTCCTTCACGTCCGGCCAGGGATACGTTTTCCTACCGATCGAAATCCCCGCGGTGTTAATCGTCACCGGTCCGAAGGCAATTACCTGCCCGGCGTTATATCCATCGGCGGCACGCGCATACAGGAGAGGGAATATGCCCTCGTCAATATTCTTCGCCAGTTCTTCAACTTTACGCATGGAATCTGATAGAACCAGGCGCCGGTTCTTGCGATTGTGCAACGTGTAGATATGCGTCGTGCCGGTGTAAATCCCGCTGTGGTAATGACGGGTGATCGCAGAAGTCATCGAGACCACATCCTCCCAGCGCCAGATGCGGATGCCTTTGCGGTCCCGATAGGCAAATCCGCGCTCGTAGACCACCACAGCCTTATTCCAATTGGCATACGCGCCCCAGCCAGCCAGCAACGCAAACGAAAACAGGACAAAGGCAAAGCCAAGCGGGACGGGCAACTTATCGTCAATCATGACCGGGCCATGCTGCTGGACTGCCACGTAGGTGGTGTATAAACCAAATAGAAAGACCAGCAGCGCACCAGCAAGTAATAATAAACAGAAACCCAAGCTGCCCCAGCGGGTCCAATTCCTGACCGGGAAACAGCCGCGCAGGCGCCCAGAGCGATAACTGAGGAAAAGGCTTCGGGAATTTGCGGGTTGTTCAAGGACCACTCCGAACAAAGGACCGGGCAGGAATGGCCCGGTCTGTGACGCTATCAGGCAGGCGGCAGATTGCGTTTCAGGATGCTATACATCCTCAGCGCTTTGACCGCCCCCTCCACCACACAGGTTGTGGGGTTGTCCACCAGGTAGGCGGGAATACCGAGGGATTTCGTCAGCAGTTTATCAGTCCCGCGCAACAACGCGCCGCCACCGCATAATGCAACTCCCCGGTCAATAATATCGGAGACCAGTTCTGGCGGCGTCTTCTCGAGCACGCGGCGACAAGTCTCGACGGTATGCTTGAGCGGTTCCTGAAGTGCTTCGACCACTTCTCCGGTCGTAATCGTAACCGGGCGCGGCAGGCCGCTGACCTGGTCCTGTCCCTGGACTTCCAAGCCTTCTTCCTTGTCCTGGGGAATTGCCGCGCCAATCTTAACCTTCAAATGTTCCGCCGTTGTCAGGCCAATGATGATCCCATATTTTTTTCGCACGTAATTTATGATCGCCTCATCCATCTGAAGGCCACCGGAACGCATCGTTTCTGCGGCAACAATGCCAAACATCGAAATAACCGCGGACTGCGTGGTGCCGCCACCCAGGCAGATGACCATGTTCCCGGATGGCATACCGATCGGCAGGTCCACACCGAGGGCAGCAGCCAGAGGTTGCTGAATGAGAAAGGCATCCCGGCTGCCTGCCTGGAGAACCGCCTCGTGGACTGCGCGCAATTCCACACTGGTGACGCCATAGGGAACGGTGATCATGACACGCGGGCGAAAGACGCGCATCGGCCCACTGACGCGCCGGAGCAGGTGGTGCAGCAAGGCTTCAGTGATTTCATAGTCTGCCACCACACCGTTCTGGAGGGGATGGGCGACCTCGATGGTTTCGTCGGAGACGCGTCCCTGCATTCCCTGGGCTTCCTTCCCGAGAGCAACGATTTTTTGCTCCAGGATGACTATTGCAACAATTGTCGGTTCATCCACCAGAACGCCGCTACCATCGGCAATCCGGGTCTGGATAGTGCCGAGGTCGATCCCCAGGTCTTTGGAAAGGGAGAACATGGAAGGCATAGATTTTCTCGTTTCGATCAGTCAGTAATCCGGGGTGGTTTGGCGGGTGTGTGGCGGAAGCGTTTGACCGCATCCAGCCGCAGGTTGGACTTGCGCAGAGCAGCCTCCATTCTCAAGTAGGCATCCGAGTCCGCGGGCACACCCCTGGCAAGGATTTCTTCAGCGCGCCGGCGAGCGGCTTCGGCGCGAGCCACGTCAATCTCCTCGACATTTTCTGCCGCGTCAGCCAGAACAGTGACGATATCCGGCTGGACCTCGGCAACGCCGCCAGCAACCGTAAAGATCTCTTCCTTTCCCCCGGAACGCACTTTAATAATCCCGATTTTCAGGGTGGTCAGCAACGGGGCGTGGTGAGGCAGGATGCCCATCTCACCGTCAGTTCCGGGAAGAACGACGATATCCGCATCGCCTTCAAAAACCATGCGATCCTGGGAAACAATTTCACAACGAATGGGCATATTCCTCATCCTGTCGATGCCAGGAAGTTCCGAAAAAGCGGACAAAGCAAACTCCAAATCCCTTCGAGATTGCTCCGGCACGTTCGGCGGCTCGCAACGACACTATTTACACACTCTTTGCCAGTATATCAGCCTTCTGGCGCACATCTTCAATCGTACCAGCCATCATGAAAGCCTGTTCAGGCAGGTCATCACACTTGCCATCCAGGATTTCGCGGAAGCCGCGCACGGTCTCTTTGATGGGCACATACTTGCCGGAGGTACCAGTGAACACTTCCGCTACAAAGAATGGCTGCGAGAAGAAACGTTCGATCTTGCGGGCGCGGGAGACGACGAGTTTGTCATCTTCGCTCAACTCATCAATGCCGAGGATAGCAATAATATCCTGCAAATCCTTGTAGCGCTGGAGGATGCGCTGGCACTCCCGGGCAGTGTTGTAATGTTCCAAACCGACGATGTTCGGGTCGAGAATGCGGCTGGTAGAAGCCAGCGGATCCACGGCAGGATAGATGCCTTTTTCGACAATGGAGCGTTCCAGCGCGATGGTGGCGTCGAGGTGGGTGAAGGTGGCAACCGGTGCAGGGTCCGAATAATCGTCTGCCGGAACATAGACCGCCTGCATGGAGGTGATGGAGCCACGACGGGTGGAGGTAATTCGTTCCTGCAATTCGCCCATCTCGGTGGCAAGCGTGGGCTGGTAGCCCACTGCGGAGGGCATACGACCCAGGAGAGCTGATACTTCCGAACCAGACATGGTGAAGCGGAAGATATTGTCAATGAACAGGAGAACGTCGCGGCCCTGGTCACGGAAATACTCGGCCATCGAAAGCGCGGTCAGCGCCACACGCAGGCGAACGCCTGGCGGCTCGTTCATCTGGCCGAAAACCATGACGGTATCTTTCATAACGCCCGACTCGAGCATTTCTCGATAGAGCTGGGTCCCTTCGCGGCTGCGTTCGCCGACCCCGGCGAAGACCGAGTTGCCCTGGTGCACCGTGGCAACCGAGCGGATGAGTTCCTGGATGACGATGGTCTTGCCCACGCCGGCACCACCAAAAATGCCGGTCTTGCCGCCCTTGGTGAAGGGAGCGACCAGGTCAATGACCTTGATGCCAGTTTCGAAAATCTCGGTGCGGGTGGATTGCTCGGAAAAGAGCGGAGCCGGGCGGTGAATAGGGTAAAACTGGTCGGCTAGAACGGCACCTTTTTCGTCCACAGGGAGACCCAGGACGTTGAAAATGCGACCCAGGGTCGCGACACCCACCGGCACCATGATGGGAGCGCCGGTCGCCGTCGCCGGGAGCCCACGCTGCAAGCCATCGGTGGTATCCATCGAAACACAACGCACCCTGTTCCCGCCCAGATGCTTTTCCACTTCCAGAACCAGATTTCCACCGCTTTCGCGCGGGATTTCGAGCGCTTCAAAAACGTCGGGGAGCTCCCCTTCGGGGAACTCCACATCCACAACACTTCCCTGAATCTGGATCACACGGCCAGCAGCTTTCGCCATTTACTTCCTCCGGAAAAAATCGAATGACAATTAATCCTTAAGCGACCAAAGTCGACCCTACACCACCGCCTGTGCCAGTGCTTCCGCACCGCCGGCGATATCCAAGAGATCATTGGTGATCGTTTGTTGACGCGCCTTGTTATATTGCAGTTGCAGGTCGCCGACCAGTTCGAGGGCATTGTCGGTGGCGTTGCGCATGGCCACCATGCGGGCGGCATGTTCCGACGCCAGCGATTCAAGGATGGCCTGGTAGACCTGCAATGCAGTGAAGCGCGGGACAATTTCGTCCAGGATTTCGCGCTCGGCCGGCTCATAAATATAAGCGGCTGTCAGGTGCTTATGCTCATAGGCTTACCACACGCCGGTGCTCATCGCTCACTTCCAGCGGCAGCAGTTTTTTAGCAACCGTCTCCTGCCGGGCCATATTGACGAAGTCGGTGTAGACCAGATAAACCTCGTCCGCCTCGCCCTTGAGAAACTCATCCACGGCCATGCGGCCAATGGCGGAGACATCTGCAAAAGACGGTGCGGCCGGCAGATTGCTGAATTCGGCAATCACCTGCCTGCGCCGCCGCATGAGCATATCCCGTCCTTTGCGCCCGACGGCGATATAACGCACCGGGGTCCCGGAATGTCCGAAACGCTGGGTAACGTAGCGGATGACATTGGTATTGTAAGCGCCGGCCAATCCCCGGTCACCGCTGACAACCAGCACGAGCATATTACGGACCTGGGACCTGCGCGTCAAAAGCGGATGCAGGTTCTCCCGCCCCGGCTGCCTGGCGATATGCGTCAGCACCTGCCAGGCCTTGGAAGCGTAAGCACGCGTCGCCGAGACCGCCGCCATGGCCTTGCGGACCTTGCTGGCAGAGACTGCTTCGAGGGCACGGGTCACCTGCGAGATGTTCTTTACGCTGCGGATTCGCATCCGCATTTCACGAGCTGAAGCCATACTCTTATCTTTATCCTATTGCCAGGCCGCCTGGAAAGCAGACAACGCCTCGCGCAGCTTCTTTTCGTTTTCTTCGGTGATGCGCTGTTGGCAGCGATATCCCGGCCGAGTTCCGGATGGGAGGCGGAAAGATAGCGCAGCAGATTCGACCTCCCACTTTCTCATCTTTTCGACCGGCACGTTATCGGCATAGCCGTTGGTCCCGGCAAAAAGCACGATCACCTGGTTCTCCAGAGACATCGGTTCGTATTGCGGCTGCTTGAGGATTTCCTGCATGCGCTGACCGCGAGTCAATTGGGCCTGCGTGGCTTTGTCCAGGTCGGAAGACATCAGGGCAAAAGCCGCCAGTTCACGGTAAGCAGCCATGTCCATGCGGAGCTTGCCAGCCACCTGGCGCATGGCTTTGACCTGTGCCGAACCACCCACGCGGGATACCGAAATGCCCACGTCCACTGCCGGGCGGATGCCGGCGTTGAACAGGTTGTTGACCAGGTAGATCTGCCCGTCGGTAATGGAGATGACGTTGGTCGGGATATAGGCCGAAACGTCGCTGAGCAGGGTCTCGATGATCGGCAGGGCGGTCAAGGAGCCGCCGGAACCAGCCAGTTTTACGATCTTGTGGTCGTCGGGATTCTTCAAGGCCTTGCGGGCTTCCTCGGCGTCGTGCCGGGAACGGGGTCCGGTAAAGATGCGACCGTCCACGGCATCCTTTTTCGCGGCAAGGCTTTCTTTAAAGTCCTTCCTGACAATGACATACTTATTCGCCAAGCGGGAGGCGCGCTCCAGCAAGCGGGAATGGAGATAGAAGATGTCACCCGGATAGGCTTCACGTCCCGGCGGGCGGCGCAGGAGCAGCGAAACCTGGCGATAAGCCCAGGCGTGCTTCGAAAGATCATCATAGATAACCAGGGCGTCGCGCCCGGTTTCCATGAACTCCTCGCCAATGGCGCACCCGGCGTAGGGAGCGATGTATTGCAGCGCGGCGGACTCATCCGCGGCGGCGATCACCACGATGGTGTGGTCCATCGCCCCGTGGCGTTCCAGCAGAGCCACGGTGCGCGCCACGGCCGCTTTTTTCTGTCCGATGGCAACGTAAATGCAGATCAGATCCTTGCCCTTCTGGTTGATGATCGTGTCAATGGCAATGGCCGTCTTGCCGGTCTGGCGGTCGCCGATGATCAGTTCACGCTGGCCGCGGCCGATCGGGATCATCGAGTTCGATGGCTTTGATACCGGTCTGGACGGGGGTATCCACGTCCTGACGCTGCACCACGCCCGCGGCGATACGCTCAATGGGCCGATAACCAGTGGCCTGGATGGGGCCTTTGCCATCCACCGGCTCGCCCAGGACGTTAACCACACGCCCGATCAAGCCATCACCCACCGGGACAGAGGCGATCCGCCCGGTGGCCCGGACGTCCATCCCCTCGGCGATCCCGGAATAATCCCCCATGATGATGACACCGACTGCAGATTTCTCAAGATTGAATGCTATGCCCATCACACCATTGGCAAACTGGACCAACTCCTGCGATCTGACGTTCGCCAAGCCGGAGACACGGGCGATACCATCCCCCGCTTCCAGCACGGTACCGACGTCGGAAATGCCGACCTTCGGTTCGAAGGATTCGATCTGTTTCTGCAAGTCACTGGTAATCTGCCTAACGAGGTCAGCCATTCAGCCTCCGAGCCACCAATTATAGTCATTTACACACAACAGCCCGGATTATAGTCGCGAATCCGGGCACGCCGTAGGCATCAATCAATCTGTGATGTCGGTCAACCCATTTCTTGCGGAAACGACTTCCGCTAGCGTTCTTCAGGGTCAGACCGAGTCAAGCGGGCTAATGATACCTGAAAGCACTAGCATTGTCCAGTTTCGGCCTAAAATCCAGCGGTTGAAGACGACATGCCTCGACGCCAACCCTGCGGGCATGGAACACCCTGCCCCCTTTGGAGACCTCCCCCTTAAATCTCCGGGAATTATTTGTCGGTTTCAATTTTACGAAGGGGGAGGATCAAGGCGAGCAGGAGGCCGAATTCGATCACGGTGTCAGCCAACAGGACCGGCATGGTGATGCGCGGGCCGAGGCGCTCGAAAAGCTGGCCAATCAGCCAGGGGAAGATCATCCCGCCGATACCACCACCGACCAGGATCCAGCCAATCAAGACCCCGGTCAAGCGAAGGCGATGCTCGGCGAAAGCCATGGCAGTAGCGAAGATGGAGGCGATCGAAAGGCCCAGCAGGATTGTGCCAGCCCAGAGAGCCACAGAGGAAGCCGGCCAGAGAAGCAAAATGGAAAAGGCGACCAAGCTTCCGGCCAGGTCAGCCAAGAGGATGGTCTGCGGGCGGAGGCGGGAAGAGAGGCCGATGCCAAGAAGCCGGCCGACCGTGAATGCACCCCAGAATGCGGAGGTCAGATAGGCCGCGTCGACCTCACTGGCCAGATGGAGGCGGGTGGAAAACGTATAAATCCAGTTTCCGTAACCAACTTCCAGCCCGACGTAGACCATAAAGAATAAGACAATCAGGAGGAACAGTCCATTGATCGACCTCCCGGTCGATTTTTCGGACGGTTTCCTGCGGATCAGCGGACTGGGAAGGAACCAGAACCAGGACGCCACCGGCAGGGCAAGCAGGGAGAAGATCCAGTAAGCCCAGCGAACGTCACCAGTCGCCAAGACCACCCGGGCAAAGATCAGCGGAGCCAGGAAAGCACCCGCCCCAAAGAAGAAATGCAAACCGTTCATAAACGGCCCGACTTTTTCCCCGTGAATCCAGGTCAGCAGGGTGTTACAGCCCACGTCCAGGGCACCCTGGACAGTCCCCAGCAGGAAGAGGACCGCAACCAGGAACCAGAGGGAGTGCAGCACCGGCACCATGGCGGCGCTCAAGGAAGTGCCCAGCAAAGCCAGGGCCTGGATACGGTGACCCGGGAAACGGTCAAAGAGGCGCCCGCCTAGCTGGGAGCCGAGCATATATCCCAGCGAGCCAACAATAAAGATGATGCTGATCTGGTCGAGACGGCTGGAGGTGTGCTGGGCAAGCCAGGGCAGCGCCGGTCCGCTGATGGAGACAGTTGCGCCGAGGGTGATGAAGGCGGCATAGTAGGCGAGAGTGGCGGTCAGCGGTTCGAGGCGGGTGGGGGTGACACTATTCTTCGATTTATCCGGGGAAATCATGAGAATAATTCCTAATCAGCTTTCTGGTCCAAGGCCAGTTGTCTCATGACTTAGCCTCGTGTATCTTATCGATATTTGCCAGAATTTCCTGACACTTTGCCAGGGCAGTACCGTCATCATTCGAGAACCACCAGACGAGGTCGCCTCTTGATCTAATACCGACCTTTATTTTGGCATAGGGGAACTCTTTTTGAAGCTTAATTTTGATGAGGTCAATATATTTCCGGACCATTCCCTTGTCAAAGTCAAAGCGCCTGGAAAGCTGCTCCATGCTCAGGTCAAGGCGGATTTCACGCAGTCCCTTAGGATCATTTCCGATAAAGAACCTGGATCCTTTGTCCATGAAAGTACTCCTCTTTGGTAGAACAGTGCCAACTCGAACCTGATGAAGTTAGAATGCAAAATGAACCAAACTAAATTAGCGATCCGCGGTTCAGGAAAAAGAATACCTTAGCTACAAACCGCTTGCAACCCAACTTGCAGGATGTAAACGGTCTCCAGTGGCGGCGCCAGGAATAAAACCGGGACCTCTTGCATCCCATGCAAGGGCACCAGCCGGGTAATCACAGACCGGTACCAAGGTCAATTTTACTATGTTATATATCTGTGGTTGGGCAGGAAATTGGCCAATGGCAGAGCGCTGAGGTTGTTCGATAGGGGGCAGAAATGAACCTGATACACGGCCTCAACGGTTTCCTGTTCACGCTGAAAGTAGAAATGAGAAATTCGTGGCAAGAGCCATCTCTCGTGGAAAGCAGCTCCACCGCTCGCAATATGACTTTTCATCCAGGCAATCGTTAAGGGGGCTTGTTCCAATTCTCCAAGGCAAGCTTTTCCCTTTTCAACTGGAGCATTGTATAATAGCCCGCATGTTCAAGCGACTCAGCAAGATCTATCACGAATTTCCGAGGCAGTTCTGGATCGTGGTGCTGGTCCATTTCATTGACGGCATCGGCTCGACCCTGCTCTTCCCATTTTTCTCACTCTACATCACCCAGAAATTCGGCGTTGGCATGACCCAGGCGGGGATCATCCTGGGGGCTTTTTCTGCCTTTGGACTGGTCGGGAGCATAGCCGGCGGCGCGCTGACCGACAAGTTCGGGCGGCGGCGGCTGATCCTGTTCGGCCTGGTATTCAGTGCCCTGAGCACCCTGACCCTGGGACTGGTCAACACGCTGGTCATGCTCTATCCGCTCGTGGTGGTGATCGGCCTGCTTTCCAATATTGCCGGGCCGGCCCATAACGCCATGGTGGCGGACATCCTGCCCGAAAAACAGCGCTCCGAGGGCTTCGGGATCCTACGCGTGGTCGGAAACCTAGCCTGGATCATCGGGCCCACCATCGGCGGCCTAGTGGCAACGCGGTCCTTCTTTATGCTGTTCGTGATCAACTCCATCATGAGCTGCATCGTTGCGTTTATCTTTTACAAACTGATCCCCGAGACCAAGCCCGTCGCGCCCGCAGAAAAAAACCACGAAAGCGTCTGGCAGACCATCGCAGGCTACCGGCACGTGCTGCGGGATTTCGTCTTCATGGCATTCCTAGTTGCCTCGATGCTCATGCTGTTGGTTTACCAGCAGATGTATAACACCCTGCCCGTTTACCTGCGGGATAATCATGGTTTCAACCCACAGGCGTACGGCTTCCTGCTGACCAGCAGTGCCATCACGGTAGTGTTGTTCCAATTTTGGGTGACGCGTGTCATCAAGGACCGGCCCCCCTTCGTGATGATGGCGCTGGGAACCGTCTTTTATGCGATCGGATTCAGCATGTTCGGCCTGGTTTCAGCCTATCTCCTGTTCGTTCTTGCGATAGTCGTCATCACAACGGGGGAGATGATCCTCATGCCAACCAGCCAGGCTCTGGCGGCCAACTTTGCACCGGTGGATATGCGCGGCCGTTACATGGCGGTCTACGGCTTGTGCTGGGCCATCCCCTCGACGCTCGGACCCGGCGCGGCCGGATATATCCTGGACAATTTCAACCCAAACCTGCTGTGGTATATCGGCGGAGCCCTGTGCCTCATTTCCGCATTCAGCTTCTATACCCTGCATCTCAAGCTTGGGAGCCAGAAACGCTTTGCAGCCAGGACCAAAGAAGAGTTGCCGGAAGAATCGATTGCCTGAGCGAACTCACCTCCAGCGAACTCATTCGCTTTGCTCAGTGAAAGCAGCGGCTTTGTCCCTCGCGCCGCTAAGTCAATCCGCCAGGCGAAGTTCGCTTCGCCCAGGTTTTGCTTTTTGATATGAAAGGAGAATGTCAAATGTCCAGAAATCGAAGGCTCATATGGCTGATGTACATCCTAGCTGCCAAAATCGCGCTTATCGTGTTCGTCTGGGGCTTACCAGCCCTTCTTGCCCCCATATCTCTTCTCCAGCGTCTTGGCGTACCAACGCAAGGCGACCCACTCTATCTACGCCTCTTTGGAGCCGTTGTCATTGCGTTCGGGGTTGCATACTGGTATGCCTACAAGGACCCCGTCCACAATATCGCGATACTGAAGGCAGGGGTCGTGGATAACGGGCTAGCTACTCTGGTTACCCTCTTTTTCATTGTCTTCTACGATCTCAGGAGCATCAGCATGTTGATTTCCATGCCGCTAACACTCTTCTTCTTCATTTCCTTCCTCTTGCTGATGCCGAAGACAGAAACCGCCTAACACCGGCTTCAGCGGAGAGCGGCTTGCGCTGCTGATTGGATGCGCATTTCTTCAGCAAAAGCGCGATAATCAAAAAGGCCTCTTACCGGTCTACCATATTAGTGAACCTTGCCAATGACCGACCAATCACGGACGAAAACCATAACAATATTCATCTGGTTTCCCAGGAGCAATTCCAAAGCGTATCTCTAAACCCCATAAACGCAGAAAGGAAAGGATAAAATGGCGACTTATTTTATGTTCGGGAAGTATTCATTGGAAGCAATGAAAGAGGTCGAGCGCGAAGCGCACTGACAAGGCAGTTACCTTGATCAAACAGAATGGCGGAGAACTCAAGGCCGGATATGCCTTGCTTGGCGACATTGACTTAGTGCTCATCGTTGATCTGCCCGATACAGAGCGCGCGATGAAGACCTCGGCGGCTCTGAGTACACAATTGGGGATCTCCTTTAGTACAGCGCCAGCAGTAAGTGTGGCAGACTTCGACAAACTTATGGGCTAGCACCGTCCAGGTTCAGAAGGCTTGCTGGATCTGTTCTTCATGTGGGGGTGGCCGCCCAACCCCGGCTTCAGCGGACAGCGGCTCTGCTGCTCGCGCCCTTCCCAACCCTCCACCCATCAATAACCCGTGACGATATCGCCACAGTCACGGGATTCCATTCTCCTCCGCCTCCTGCCCCGCACAACTGTCCATCGTCATTTGGGATTGCAGGGATCATTGTCTCTTTTCCCAACTGCTGAAAAAGAGGTTATTGTTTTCAGGGGATATTGGTTATATACTGAATTTACATATCATTTTGTGATTAGGTCAGAAGCGGCGGCTGAGATTTATTCCCACGAAGAATCTGGAAATAGAAGAGAGTCACGAAAGGAGAATACGATGATTATCATAGAGCGAATGATCCAGCATATCTACCCCGGCAAATGGGCAGAGTTGGAGGCAATCGATAAAAAGTACAATAAGGTAGAAGCTCGTTTGGGGTTCCCTGCCAAAAAGCGCTACCAACTCCTGATGGGGAGCCACCCAACGGCTACTCTTATCATTGAGAGACAATGGCCCAGCCTGGCTGCAATGGAAGCGGCAAATGAGAAAGGCATGGCTGACCCGGAGTATCAAACTCTCCAGCAGGAAAGCGCTCCGATTATCAAAAATCACTTTTGGGAACTGTACATGCCAATGCCTTGAGAGATCCTTACTGGCAGGCATATGCGGATGTGTTCCTCCGTGAATGAGAAAGCCCAGCCGCCGCTGTCCCTTTCGAAACGCAACAAAGGACAATACGCTTGATAAAACACTCTGTACCAAAACATCATTTGGTGCATATCGGTGATATGACAGTCTCGTTTGCTCTGCTTGAAACTGCCATTCAAATACTTGTATGGTATTTGATTGCAGAGAATAAACGAATTGGACAAATTATTACAGCAGAATTATCTTTCAGAAACCTTAGAGGCTTGGCGATAAGTCTATATCTCGAACGCAATGGTGAAGATTCCGATTACATAATTCTAAAAGCCTATATGGAAAAAGCGGCAATACTTGAAGACAGAAGAAACCAAATTACACACTCAATCTGGGCAGCTGGAAAAGATTCTCAAAGTATTACTAGAATCAAAACTACTGCAAAGGAAAAGAAAGGGTTGCAACTCCAGTTTGAAGATGTCCAAGCCAAGGAATTATCCAATTTTTTGTCGGAAATTAAGCAATTGGCTGAGGATATTCAGTTATTCTGGATCCACCACCTTGAAAATGGGAAATTGGTAAGCAACAAAATTACCCTATAGAAGTCCAGAAATGGCATCATACTTGGAAATTACTGACTAACACAACCTCCAGCGGACAGCGGCTTCGTTCCTCGCACGGCTGCGCGCTTTGCAAGATTTGGCGTGATAATGCAAAGGAGTCCTAACGCTGCTGCTGAGCGGAATCGTTCGGCAGTGTTGGAGGGCTCCGTAGTGTCAATTGTTGGGCGATAGACTGAACAAGTAGAGGTCCCAAATCCCTATTTCTGGAAGCAATAACAACCCTCTTAGCTCTCGGGATGGCGGTGTGCAGCAACCGTTGATCATGCAACACATGGTCACAGGTCCCGACACCAACTGCTATCTTCTCTATGACGCGGCGAGCAGACAGGCTGCTCTCATCGACGTTGCCGGGGGGATCGAACCGTTGCTGGCTACAGTCCGTTCTGAGCATCTGGATGTCCGCTACTTCTTATTCACACACGGGCACTTTGACCACATCATGGGCCTGCCTCCACTTAGGGTTTCTTTTCCTAGAGCTCTAGTATGCATGCATCGTGCGGACTTCGACGACCTGGCCATCCAGGCAGAGTGGGGAAAGAACAATTTTCCCCCCGAAATCCTCGCGGAAATTCTCGCGGATCCCGAGGCAAGAAAGATATTGGAATTTGAGGCGGCAACCTTCGGTGTGCTGGACATTTCCCTTTCAGACGGACAGGAACTGAAGCTGGGTGAGCACGTGATCACGGTTTTGCACTCGCCAGGTCACTCGCCTGGCAGTGTCTGTTTTTCTGTGGGGGATCTGCTGTTCTCCGGTGATGTGCTCTTTCGGGACTCTGTCGGGAGAGTGGATGTGCTTCACGGCTCGCGGGAGGATCAGATCCATTCGGTGCGGCGTCTTTACAATTCACTATCTGAGAGAACAGTGGTGTATCCGGGTCACGGAGAATCCACAACCATCGGCCGGGAGAAACGGGAAAATATGAAGGTCACAGGTGAGGCGGTCAATCTCTAAATGCAGATTTGCTCCGGTCTACCTAGCGTTTCCCACAACTGCTGAAAAGCCAAACCGTTAGCCAGTTCCTTTAATCTTCTGATAATGATAGATACAATCCTATTTGACTTTGTTGGCGTCCTTCTCTTTACGAAAGAAAAATATGAGCCGAATCGCCTGATTGATGAAATTGACAGACTGATTGGGACAGTAACGAACGACAGCACATTCAAGGAAAGGACTCTACGCGAATATAATCTGCTCGAAAATGAATTCAACGCAGTCTTGCAGTCTATTGCAAACAAATACGAGCCTTATGTTCCCCTTTGGAGACTTCTTCCAAAGATAAGAAAAAACTATAAACTTGGCATCATCAATAACGGCACTTATCTTACTTATCCATTCTTTGAAGCAAAGTATCACCTCAGCCAGCAGTTTGATGTTTTTCTTTCTTCAGCTATTGAAGGCGTCTGTAAACCAGATCATGTGATTTATTTACGTGCCTGTGAAAAATTAGGCAGTAAGGCCCAGAACTGCCTTTTTATGGATGACAGCGAAGAAAATATTATAGGCGCTCAGCAAGTGGGAATGAAAACAATCCATTGGTCTGACAAAAAGAATGGATTTCAAGAGTTCAATAACTGCATTCACGCTTTTGGCAATGTCAAAATGGGCTAACACCATTTCCAGCGGACACATTCGCTTTGCTCAGTGCAAGCAGAGGCTGTGATGCTTGTATCACGTGGACATACTATTATATGATTAACAAGATTCGGAGATAACTGTGAACCATCCTCTCCACTTCGCTGTTGCAGAATCGCTTCGCCAAACGCAAGCACAGGTATAATTCAACTGGAGATGGGTGGTATTCGCCCTGGTGCCAATATGAAGAAGTGCCTGTATTGTGAAAAAGATCTTCGGAATGATGAGGCATTTTGCATTTACTGCGGACGCAGCCAGCTGCCAGCACATCCAAAATCGCGACGATGGACTTTTGGCCGCGTGATCATGTTATTAGCGACAATCTTGCTTTGCTGCACCGGATTGGGCGCAATTGGTGGAATTATTGGTTTTTTCTCAAAACCCAAAGATAGAATGAAGGGTGTCTTCAGCGGCGCTTTGATTACATGTCTCGTCGCAATCATTGTTATCCCAGGGATTCTGTTTGGCAGACCTCTCATTGGAAATATTATCAAATCAGTCAATAATTACCTGCCCTCCTCGCCAACGGATATTCAAACTCTACCATCTTCTACGCCAATCCCCTGCTATGACTGGTCTCAAATCACCCTTGATATGGCAGGAAAAATAATCTGCGTGGAAGGCACAGTCGCCCAAGTTTATTCACAAGGAGGCGCGTCTTCACGGATCAATTTCACTGCAGAGCCAAACACTTTCTTCCTGGTTTCAGCGGAAAAAGTATTTTATATTTGGGAGAATGGCAAGCGCAACGATCTGGTCAGAGGAGACTGCGTTCGGGCAACGGAGACGGTCAATGTTTTCGATGATGGTCTACACCAAATACCCTATATGCAAATCTCCAGCCTTTCCCGCTGCACACCATGAAAGGGTAAATTTTTTCAAATCCTGATAACCATGTGGGGAAAGGTCAAGATGTAATTGCCATGATCAGATTGAGTACCTAATAAACAACATAGGACC
Organism: uncultured Chloroflexia bacterium; assembly: GCA_963760315.1. Lineage (GTDB taxonomy): Bacteria > Chloroflexota > Anaerolineae > Anaerolineales > Villigracilaceae > UBA877. The sequence continues at coordinate 235,439 of CAVXCK010000002.1, read as the reverse complement.
AACAGACGACCCCCACCCTCACTAGGCGGGGGGTTTGTTTTATTGACAATTCAGCCAATTGAGATATTACTTGAATAAAATGTGAGAAAAAGCGCGATAATGATCAGGAAGAAACTATGAAAGTCAAGAATATCAACGGAACTACAAGCAACATCTGCAAATGCGGGAGTTGGTTGGAACACTGGAAGAATTTTAGTGGCCGACCAATCCCAATTTATTGCCCGGTTGTTGGCTGCCACGAAAGAGTAGAGGTAGGGGCTCACGTTCACAAGGACAGTTAGACCGACAAAAACTGGTACTTCCTTCCACTTTGCAAAAAACATGATGCGAAGAAAGGCGAAACAATGGATCTCATCTTTGATTCTACCCTCGTCTCAGCCAATATTTATTTGACCTGCGGAAGCTAAAAAATCATGCAGTCTTACGCCTGCAGGGCAGGTGAGGAGGAAATAAGCAATGACTAAAATCAAGTTCATCGTTATGATCCTGGCATCGTGCTTGTTGGCAGCCTGTGGTCCATTCCAAACAATCGTAAAAAACGCGGTTTCCGAGACGCAGGCTGCCCTCCCTACTCAGACAGCCTATCCAACCTACACACCTTATCCTCCCACGCCGTACCCGACAAAGATTCCTTTCATAGAATCATTCTCTATCCGCCTGTTCCCTGGAATTGAAGCAAGTCTGATTTACGCAATTGAAACAGGCACGGAAATTTGGCTGGATTTTCCAAAAGATGCGACTTTACAGCCTGCCAGAGTTATGCTTATTCCTGGACTGTCATCCATTTATCCACCAACTCTCGTTTACAATGGCGATGCCTTTGATCTGCTTGCAGGTCTTGGGGATCAAATGGAAGGATTTAAGAGATTTACCTTCAATGCACCTGTTTCGGTGACAATAAAGTTTGCCTCATCTCAAAACCTGGACACACTGGCGCTCTACACGTGGACGGGCAGTGATTGGGAAAAAGTCGAAACAGTGTGTAACCTCCCTTTGCCCTCTTTGGATACGAGCGCTAACATGATCAAGACTTCTATCTGTTCTCCGGGTGCATTTGCTATTTTTGCTAGGAATGGCGAATAGATGGGCAGCCCAACACCGGCTCCAGTCGGACAGAGGCTTCTGCTGTTGTGTATTACGACATAGATTACGGCGTATAATATAATCATAACTGATTGTCTCTAACCGTTCTCACTTTCATCAGCGGGACATTTCTTTACTTTGATTGCTAAGGGGTTCTGAAAATGTCCAACGATTTGCTCGCTCAAGGAATTGCTGCAGTAAAAGCGGGGAATGAACAAGAGGCGCGCCGTTTATTGGGGGAAGCCATACGACAAAATCCTAACAATGAAAATGTTTGGGGTTGGTTGTATAACGTTTCTAATAATGACCAAGAGCGTATGGATTGCCTGAAACAAATAGTACGTATCAACCCTAAAAATGAAAAAGCCAATCAATTACTAAATGATTCGAATAAGTTTCAACAGCTTTATAAAAATCTAAATGCTAACCCCCCAGGTCGAGAACCTGATAAACAAGTTCAAGGCCAGGTCGATTTATATCGGCCAATGAAAAAATGTCCCTACTGCGCAGAAATGGTTTTTGCTGAGGCTAAAGTATGCCGGTATTGTGGGCGAGATATAAATCCTAAAGTTGTTTCTGCCCCAAAAACAAAGGCCGGTAGATCCGAAAATAAACAATTACTCTATTGGATAATTATTTGGGTTGTTACACTCCCTTGTGTCATTATCGCCATACTCGCATATTTCAGAAAATGAAAGTCTTTTTAGAGCAGTGTTTCAAACACATAAGACGGACACCAACAATGCCTACAAGCGGACAGCGGCTCTGCCGTTCGACCCGCTGCCGCTTTCGCTGATCTTGGCAAACCTGAAGAGGTTAGTAAAGTCTTCTCTGGTTTCCAGAAATCTCTCTATCCATCATCCAGCGCAGCCTGATAATTAGTAACATGCGGAGACTGAACAATGGAAATAAAAAGTGTGGATTGCCCAAAATGCGGAGGTAGCATTCCAGAGAAGATAATACAAGGAAAATTATTCAAGTGTAATAACTGTGGTAGTACCCTTGTTTGGCCCGATAATCAATCGAGGTTGTTGCTTAGTTTCGGAATAAGAATATGTCCTAATTGCGGTGTTGATAATGATCAGAATTGCAACTTTTGTAAGAGCTGTGGAACTAAATTGACGAAGTCTTGTCCTTCATGCAAAAGTATTTTCTATGTGGGTGATAATTTCTGCCCAAATGGACATAATTATGATCACGAAAATCAAAAACTTGCTATACAGAATTGGAAAAAAGCTGAGTCCATTCTTGAAAAAGCAAATTATGCTTATTATTGGACAGCAGATAAAGAGAGAGTATTGAGTATTATCAAAGAAGCTCTTTCGTTAGTTCCTGACCTAGCAGAAGCCTATTTCTTACAGGGTAATGTCCTAGATGATTTAGACAAACAAGACGATGCAATTATTGCTTATCGTAATGCTTTGAAATATGATCCCACATTATCTGATGCCAAAGATGCCATCCAAGAAATAGAAACAGGAAGAAAGAAGAAGAGAAAATTTTAGAGGTTACACATTTCTCCGCAAATTTGGCTAACCTCGTTATCAAATGTCAAAATTCCTAATAAGGAACGCTTCCTCTTTTTTTCAATCCCTGACTACCCCCTCTCCACCCAATCCTCCAATGAGAGAGAGTGTTGGGTGTACTAATACCCCGTGTACACCTGTTTTCCCCTTTTTGAACGCTTTTCAAGCCCATGAACCATCTTTCAATAGCAAAAAATGGGGTGGGGGGCTTCAAAAAAGTTCAATAATGTTCAAAACCAAAACCGCAAACCGCTTACAACCCATATTCCCGGATGTAAGCGGTCTCCAGTCGGGGCGCCGCATCGGTGCCTCATGGCACCGATACCGCCAGTGGCGGCTGGACGCCGCCCCGGCTTGGAAACCCGTGCCCACAAAGAAACCGGTGTCATAAAGACACCGGTTTTTTTGAAGTCGGGGCGCCGGGAATTGAACCCGGGACCTCTTGCACCCCATGCAAGCGCGCTAGCCGGACTGCGCCACGCCCCGCTTGGCAAGGCGGTATTATAGTCGCGATTGGACATTCTGACAATGAACGAACCAATGGGGACTATGCGCTACGAGAAAACAACCCCGACGGGTTTTGCGGTACAATCCAGCCGATGACTGAACGCCGATCCCTGCCGGACCCGTCGCGGATCAGCGTCCTGACTGCGGCCGTCCTGCTGGCCTTTGCGCTGACGCGGGTGCTCAGCGCGAACATTTATTCTCCCTGCTCATTCCAGTGGGGAATATCAAGCTGACGCTATCGCTCAACTTGAATACCGTCATCGTACTGCTGGCTGCGGGAGTGACCGCCACCGGCATGGACTGGCTGCTGCGCACCCATCCTGCGTTGGAAAAAGGGGGAACCGGCGAGCACTGGCTGCTTCCCACCCTGACAGTGCTGGTCACCGGCATCGCCCTCTACACCCTGCCCAACACACCCATCTGGTGGCTCGGGTTCGGGCTGGGTGCAGCCATCTTCCTGGTGGTTGCCCTGTCCGAATATGTGGTGGTGGACCCCAACGACGCCCGCTATCCGCTGGCAACCGCCATCCTGACCGTGATCGCGTTTGTCATCTTTCTCATCCTGGCAGTGGCTCTCAAAGCTGTCAATGCCCGCCTGATCATGGTGGTTCCGGCCCTGTTCCTGGCAGGTGGTTTGGCTGCCCTGCGCACATTGCACCTGCGTCTCAATAAACGCTGGGAGTACGCCTGGGCATTGGGGATCGGCCTGGTCGCGGCGCAAATGGGTGCCGCACTGCATTACCTGCCATTGACGCCGGTGCGCTTTGGGCTGGCGCTGCTGGCACCGCTCTACGCGCTGACGGTGCTGGCTGTCAGCCTGGCGGAGGGCAATCCCTTCCGGCGAGCTTTCCTCGAGCCGACCGCATGCTCATTATATTCTGGGGGTTGGCAATCTGGTTCCGATAGATGGCTGAAAAACTGATCCTCACCCGTAAACCACTGGCAGGCAATGCGCCGCCATGTCAGCCGCCTCGCCCCGCTGGAAGCCTGCGGCCTGCTAGCCGGGAAAAATGACCGGGTGGAAAGAACGCTCGGCATCCGCAATGCATGAGCGAAGCCCAGTGCGCTTCCGGATGGAGCCGCGGGCGCAGTGGCGAGCTTTTCAGCACATCGAGGCCGCCGGGCTGGAGCTGCTCGGAATCTATCACTCGCACCCGAACGGTCCCGACCGCCCTTCACCGGCAGATATCGCCGAGAACATGTACCCAGTGGCGCAGATCATCTGGGTTCGGGTGGACGGAGAATGGCGGGTGCGCGGTTTTCGGATAGAGGGCGGGAAAGCAGCCGAAATCTCCTTAGAATTTTGTGAGTCTGAGTGACCTTCTCCCCTTTTATGTGTTACTGTTACTGAATAAATGTGCGTACTTTGATCGAAAATAAAACCAGAGGCCTTCAACAACAATCAAGGTTCACATATTTGCGCATTCGCCTGTAATAATTGGGCGATAGGCTTATCATCTCAGAGGAGATCACGATGCAAGTTCTGATTAACACCGGCATCCTGCTGGCGGCGTATATTTTCGGTTCCATTCCGTTCGGTCTGCTCGTCGTTAAACTGATGACGGGTAAAGACATCCGCACCGTTGCCAGCGGCCGGACAGGCGGGACGAACGCCATGCGCGCTGCCGGACCCTGGGCAGGGGTGCTGACTGCCATCCTGGATATATTCAAGGCTGCCGCGACCGTCTGGCTGGCGCAGGCGGTGACCCCCAATGTATGGATCCATACCCTAGCACCCATCGCATGCCGTTATCGGGCACAACTATTCCCTCTTTTTGATCGAACGCAGCCCGGACGGGCGCTTTCGGCTGCGGGGTGGAGCGGGCGGCGCGGCCGCGGGCGGCGGTGCTTTTGGCCTGTGGCCCCCGGTGGCCTTCTTCCTGATCCCGCTCGGTTTCCTGATCTGGTACCTAACCGGGTATGCATCCGTGACCACCCTGAGCATCGGGCTGATTGACGATCATTATTTTTGGTGTGCGCGCCGCCCTTGGCTCCGAGCCCCTGGGCATATGTGATCTATGGTTTTTTGGTGGAACTCTTGATGATCTGGGCGCTGCGCCCCAACCTGAAGCGGCTGAGGGACGGGACGGAACGCCGTCACGGCCTGCCGGTGAAGCTCCAACATGTTGAAAGCAGGCACGAGGCCGAAGAAGCGGCGGGAAGTCGTCTTAGGAATCTTTTTTGACCTTTAGCTTCCCATCCAATACTGGAATTCCCACAAACCGCCGCACTTGAAAAGTGCGGCGGTCTATATTTATTCCTTGGCCAGCAGCCTTGGCTGCTTTTTCCTCCAGATAAAGCGAGCGCAAATTCCGGCGGTGAAGTTCGTCCGCCAGCCCACCCAGGTAGACACGGCTCTTGCCGCATGCCTCGATGTGGTTTTCATCCAGAAAATCCTGTGGAGCGCGACGACGGACAGCCGTCCTGGCCACCTTGCGGATATTGGTCAAATAGTTCAAGTTTTCCTTGACAGCCGCTTCGATCTCGCCGCGCAGGATGATATCGCCATGGCCCTGGATGATGTTCTCCAGACCCATGCGCCCGATCTTTTTAATGGATGTGGTGATGTCTTCAGCATTGCCATCCACCACGTAAGGCAAAGGCATGAAGGAATCCCCTGCAAACAAGACACGGTCCTCTTCGACCAGCACGGCAATCCCATCGGGGCTATGACCGGGGGCAGGCATGATGGACAGGTTTTTCTTGCCAACGCGCAGGTTCAATGTGCCTTCGCTAAAAGTCAATTGAGGCAATACGATTTTAACCTGGCGGAAGGTCTGGTTCTGCTTACGGGCGTTTTCGAGAGCCGGAATCCCACGCTCGATCAGCAGGTCACGGCAGAGGGAGTGGGCGATGATGGTCGCACCGGGGAAGAAGCAATTGCCCCAGGTATGATCGGCATGGTAGTGAGTATTGATGATATAGCGCACCTGAACCCCGAGCTCGTGTTCGACGATAGTCACGCATGGCAAGGGTTTCTTCGGGCAGGGCCAGTGTGTCGATCACAATCGCCCACTGCGGCCCAACCACCACACCCGCCGTCACCTGCGCATAAACTTCACTTTGGAACCAGTAGACATTTTCAGAAACGCGTTCGCGATGCATAAGAAACCTCAACAATAAGATGCCTAAATCTAGCACAAATGGGGGGCAAAAGTCAAGGAAAAGTGGATTTTGGGTGCTGTTGTACTCAAAATCGTAATTCCGAGGGTGAAGGGATATTCCTGAAAGAAGGGAGACTCTAAGGAATAGAAACCACCCTCCCCGGCAGGCCAGAAAACCCTGGAATATCATCTGCAAGCATATGCAATCGGCGCGCGTTTTGTCAGGATTGGCGCGATAATATGGATAGCCTTTCTGCACCGCATTGGCTCACTTCGGGAGGGTTCGCGAGGCGACGATATACTGCCGGGGGTTCGAATATCAAACCTTGCCGCGATCACATCCCCTCTGGAGTTGCGATAAGTTACGAGGAGGTCTCAGATGAAACTGCAAAGCGCCCGCGATCTGTTCCTTTCGCCACGCCTAGCCGCCATCGTTCTTGCCATCGCGGCCATCACCGGCTGCAGCATGTCGACAACAACTTCAACCAGCGATGAGGGGACCAACACCAGCGGTCCATATGCGACCAATCAGCAGGCCATCAAGGGCTCCGGCGTGGCCTGCCCGGCACGAGGCGTAGGAGTGCAGTACCTCTTATGTCTCGAGGCACAGCATAACGGTGAAGTTCTTTGCCCCACCCGGCAACGTTACCATGTCCACGGCCGGGTGCGTGGCTGTCGCCGTCAAAGGTGGATATCTCGGCTTCTCGGCTATCGACCAAGAGTTTCCTGTTAAAATAAGCGGAAATGGCGAGGACGACAAGGTGAAGTGCACCTTCGAAGGGCAGACCACACTGACTGTCAATTCCAGCGGGGAATGCAGGGGGGGCAAAGGCGGGGGCGTAGAGAATCTCACCATTAAAGAGAATTGGGGGATTGCAGACCCTCAGCTCAAGTGCGAGTGCAAAGGCGAGGGGGATTGCCATCCCTACAATGGTCCCATCCAGCTGGCGGGTCTAGGTGATCAGCAGATTACGTTTGATTTCTTGCTCACTGGTACTGAGGACTGCAAGACTTTACCCATATCGGGGGGGATCATTTACGGCCAGTTGAAATATTGTTTCCAAGATGCGCTCTATGTCCCAATAGTTCCGTTAGTTCCGTAACCCCGCAGGATACGGCCTGGCGCAGAACCAGAATCGCTGAAAACTGCCTGGCGTGACCTGAAAAATCATCGACTGCCTGCTGGGGGAAACCAGTCAAGGAATTAATCGCCCCCGCCCTGACCAGGCGGGGGCAAGGGTAATTATCGTTCCCCCTTATAAAGATTTAAACCATTCAAGACGTTTATACCAGACAGAGTCTTCAAACAAGACATCGAACTGGGTTGTTGTTGGATCGACCTCGCGCAAAGGGTGGATTGGTTTTATCGTAATTCTCACACTACCAGAGGTCTTTTCATTAATTTTTAGTATAAAGGATTTATCAGAAAGCGGCGGATTGAAGCCTTTTGTGGTTATTGTTCCTCTAATCCTGGGCTTTCCAGCCGGAGCAGGGGGTGAACTTACCGAGATGTCAACCGTTCCATCGGCAAGGATTTTTTTACTTTCCGTATCGAGCAGGTAACCGCGGACACTTTTAGTTTGGATAGACATAGGTCCTCCAAGTAGATATATGTGATTGCTATATTATTATCGCGCAATTTCTCATAAGGCGCTCATGCATTTTGAGAATAGGCGGGAAAGGCAAGGTCACAAGAATCCCGGCCAGACCGCCGGGCGGTTCTTTATTTGGAGGGGAGATTCCGCTTGTGCTTTCCTGCACCCATTGACAAGCGTTTTTTGTCGTGCTAAAATGTGGAATAGCGTTCCAAATAATGGAATGGCTGGCAGATCCCTCCTTGAAAGAGATTAAGCCGATATGCCCCCCACACAAAAAGAGTCAAACCCCCCTCCCCGAAAGCATTCCCGCCTCTGAGGCAGCCGGAAAACGCACCGCGCACCTCCCTCTCCACCACGGTGACAAAGGCGATGAACATCGTTGAGATCCTGGCGGCGAGGGCAGATGGGGGCATGGGTTTGAGCGAACTTTCAGCCCTGATCGGGATGCCCAAGAGCTCCACCCACCGCTATATGGCTACGCTGCAGTCTGTGGGACTGGCGGAGCGCACCGGAGTGGACCGCTTCAGGCTGGGCACACGGGTCATCGAGCTGGCGGGTTCCTTTCTTGCCAAGAGTGACCTGCGCACTGAAAGCCACGCCACCCTGCACGAGCTTGCAGAGATGACCGGTGAAACCATCCACCTGGCGGTGCCCTCCGGCACGGACGTGGTCTATATCGCCAAGATCGAGAGCAAGCACACCCTAGGCATGTCTTCCCATATCGGCGCACGCCTGCCAATGTACAGCACCTCCCTCGGCAAAGCCATCCTGGCTTTCAGCGCGCCAGAGCTTCTGGAGTCTGTGCTGGCTGAGCACCCGCAAGCGCGCACCCCTCATACCATCACCTCCCCCAAAGCCCTGAGAGAAGAACTGGTCACCGTTCGCTCGCAGGGCTTTGCGCTGGATAACGAGGAGAACGAAGCGGGCATCTGCTGCGTGGGTGCGCCGATCATCGATTACACCGGCTACGCCATAGCCGCCATCAGCATCTCGGGACCGCGCGAGCGCATGACCCGCGAGCGCGCCATCCAACTGGGACCGCTGGTCTGGGAGAGCACCCAGCGCATCTCGCGACGGCAGGGATTTTCGAGGCAGTTCCCGGCTCGAAACGGAAAGAATAGCGACGGGAAGGGTTTTCTTTCCCGGTATTTCCCGACTAGGAAAAAACAAGTTCATCCCGGCAGAAAATCGAAAGCGAGGAATCCATGAAAATGTTTATTGACGATCGATGGGTGGAAGCATCCGACGGTGCCTGGACAGAGATCTGCAACCCCGGCACGGGCGATGTGATCGACCGGGTGCCGCGAGGCACACTGGAGGATGTGACACGCGTGCGGTGGCTGCAGCCCAGCACGGCCGGGAAGCCATGCGCCGGTTGACGGCGCACCAGCGCTATGAGATCCTGAACCGCATCGCCCTAGCAATCGAAACCCACGGCCGGGAACTGGGCAAGCTGCTTGCGGAGGAGAACGGCAAACCCATCCAACAGACGCGCGCCGAAGTGCTGGTGACCGCCAACATCTTCCGCGGCTTTGCCGAGGAGAGCAAGCGAATTTTCGGCCGGGTGATGCCAGTGGATGCAGTCCCCGGCAATGAGCGCCATTTCGCTTTCACAATCCGCCAGCCACTGGGGGTGGTGGCGGCGATCGTGCCGTTCAATTACCCGGTGGAACTGTGGGGTCACAAGGCTGCGGCGGCACTGGCGGCGGGCAACGCGGTCATTTCGAAACCGCCAAGTGCCTGCCCACTGACCCTGCTCAAGATCACCGAATTGATGCAGAAATGCGGCCTGCCGCCTGGCGCCCACCAGATGATCACCGGCCCTGGCGCGCTCATCGGCGATTTCCTGGCACGCTCCAGTGGAGTCCAACTGCTCACCGTCACCGGCAGCACCGAAGTGGGTGTACGAATTGCCGAACTGGCCGCGGAGAACCTCAAAAAGGTACACATGGAACTGGGCGGGAATGACGCCCTGATCATCCTGGCGGATGCCGACCTGGAGAAGGCTGCCACTGCCGTGGTACTGGGGCGACTGGCGCGCGGCAACGGGCAGATCTGCTGCGCGGTGAAACGCGTCTTTGTGGAAACACCCATTTACGGAAAGTTTGCAGACCTGCTCACCAAGAAGGCGCTGGCGCTCAAGGTGGGCGACCAGTTGCTGGAAGACACCGACGTGGGTCCGCTGATCAACGAAGAGGCAGCCGTGAGGTGGAAGCTTTTGTGAATGAGGCGATAGCTGCGGGTGCAAAACTACGGGCGGGCGGCAAGCGCCACGGCAGCTTCATGGAACCGACGGTGCTGACCGAGGTGAAGGTGGATATGCCCCTCTTCAAGGAAGAGGTCTTTGGTCCGGTAGTGCCTTTGGTTCCCTTCACTTCGATCGACGAGGCGGTGCGCATGGCGAACGACTCGCCCTACGGTCTGCAATCGGCGGTCTTCACCAATGACATCAACAAGGCACTGGATATTGCTTACCGGCTGGAGGCTGGCGGCGTGATCATCAACTGGTCCTCCGCCCTGCGGGTGGAGACGCTGCCCTTCGGCGGGATCAAGATGAGCGGGCATGGACGCGAAGGCGTGCACGACACGCTGGAGGAGATGACCGACCAGAAGACGATCGTCGTTCACAATGCCTTCCCGGCCGTTGACACGGCTTAATTAAGGAAAGGTATGGCAGAAACCGATTTTCTGGTGATGCGCGGCATCCGCAAGAGCTTCGATGGCACCCAGGCACTCAAGGGCGTGGATTTCAGCGCCCGCCTGGGGGAGGTGCATGCCATCGTGGGCGAGAACGGCGCTGGCAAATCCACGTTGATGAAGATCCTCGCCGGGGCTCTGCGGCGCGATGCGGGCGAGATATTGCTGGACGGAGCCCAAGTGCTAATCAATAGCTCCCTTCGCTGCCCACCAGCTGGGAATCCGGGCGGTGTACCAGGAGTTCAGCCTGGTACGCCACCTGAGCATCACTGAAAACATCCTGCTGGGGCAGATGCCCACCCGCAGGTGGAAATGGCTGGTGGACTGGAAACTGGCTCACCAGCAGGCTGCCCAAAAACTGGCAGAGATCGGCTTTACCGGGCTGAATGTGCGTACACAGGTGGCGACGGCTTAGCGTCTCACAGCAGCAGATGGTGGAGATCGCCAAGGCAGCCGTCACCAAGCCGCGCATCTGGATCCTGGACGAGCCCTCAGCAGTGCTCTCGCAGGAGGAACTGAAACGCCTCTTTGAACTCATCCAACAGCTCAAGCAGGAATCGGCACTCATCCTGTACATCTCGCACCGGCTGGAAGAGGTATTCCAGGTGGCTGACCGCATCACCGTGCTCAAGGACGGGGAATTGATCGGCACAGTCACACCCGCCAAAGCTGACCAGAACCAGTTGATCAAGATGATGGTGGGGCGCGACCTGGGCGAGCTCTTCCCCAAACGCCAGCCAAACCCGGGCGAGGAAGCCCTGTCGGTGAAGGATTTCAGCCGACCGGGTGCATTCGACAAGGTGTCGTTCTCCCTGCGGCACGGAGAGATCGTCGGGTTGTTCGGCCTGGTGGGCAGCGGGCGCACGCAGATAGCACGCTGCATCTTCGGCGCTGACCCTTTCAGCACGGGTGAACTTTACCTGGAAGGTGAGCCACTGAGACCACGCTCACCGAGCGATGCGGTACGGGCAGGAATCGCCTTCCTGACCGAAGACCGCAAGCGCGACGGGCTGGTGCTGAGCTGCTCCATCCGTGATAATGCCAGCATGGCGACGATGAACCAGGTCAGCCGGTGGGGCGTGCTAAATGTGCGTCAAGCGCGACGCCCGAGTGCAGGAGAAGGTGGAAGAGCTCTCGATCCACCCTACGCAGATCAACCGCCTGGTGCGCCAACTCAGCGGCGGCAACCAGCAGAAGGTCATCCTGGCGAAGTGGCTGCTTTCAGAGGCGCGCGTGCTTATCCTGGATGAACCCACCCGGGGAGTCGACGTGGCCACCAAGTTGGAGATCTACCGCTTAATCAGCGACCTGGCCGACCGCGGTGTTGGCATTTTACTCATCTCTTCCGAACTGCCCGAGATACTGGGCATGAGTGACCGAGCCCTTGTAATGCGCGAAGGCGCCCTAGCCGGAGAATTTACACGAGCGGAAGCCAGCGAAGAACGTTTGCTGGCGTGTGCCGCAGGAGTAGTTCAATGAGAATGGAACCGGGAAAATTATTATCTATCTTCAGCCGCCTTATTAATTGGCTTTTATCATTGGGCAGGGGTGGCGCTGGCGGGGCAGAAGGTAAACGCCGCTGGATAGATTATGCCTTCCTCGTGGCATTTCTGCTATTGTTGTTGGTGGCTGCCGCCATGTCAGACGTCTTCTTCACCCAGCGCAATCTCAGCAACCTGTTGCGGCAGGTCGTCACCAACGGGCTGATCAGCCTAGGGATGCTCGTGGTCATTCTCACCGGCGGGATCGACCTCTCGGTGGGCCCGGTGGTGGCGTTCTCAGCCATCGTGGTCTCGGGCATGATCCAGAATCAAAACCTGCCCCTACCGGTGGCAATCCTCATAGCACTGAGCGTGGGCGGGCTGGCGGGTGCTTTCAACGGCTTCATGATCGCACGATTCAAACTCCAGCCTTTCATCGTCACCCTGGCAACCCTGGGGGCGATACGTGGGCTGGTGTATGTCTACTCGCAGACGCCCATCACCCCTAAAGACCCCAGCTTCCGCACCATTTTCGGCACGCCCATCTTTGGTCCATTCACCCTCTCCATCCTTATCATGTTTGTGGCGTTCCTGGTGATGTTGTTCTTCATCAACCGTACCACCGCCGGGCGCGCCATCGTGGCCATCGGCGGCAACGAGGAGGCGGTGCGCCTGGCAGGGATTAACGTCCGCAGGCACATCCTTTTGGCCTACATCATCTCGGGCCTGTGCGCCGCACTGGCAGGCATCCTGTTAGCCTCGCGGCTGGGAATCGCCCAACCAAGCCTGGGTGCGGGTTTCGAGCTGGATGCGATCGCCGCCTGCGTCATCGGCGGGGCCATCCTGGGCGGCGGGGGCGGCAGCGTCCTCGGCACCGCTGGCGGGGTAGCCGTGCTGGGCTTGATCGATAACCTGCTCAATCTATTGAACGTGCAGTCCTACTACCAGCAGATCTTCAAAGGTCTGATCATCCTGTTCGCGGTGCTGGCCCGCCGCAAGGATAAATAACCCGCTGATGCGCATTATCAGCGATGTCTTGAAATATCTTGAAGGAGGTGGTGGAAAGGCGAAAGCAAAACACTGGCAGGCCCCATGTACCATAAACCTGTAACCCTATTCATATTCAGAGAGAGAAGGAGAATAAAAATGAAACGTTCGCTCATTTTGAGTTTAATCCTAGTGGCAGCTCTTCTGCTGGGATCCTGCACCCCCAAAGCCACCCCAGCTACCGGCACGACCGGAGCTGTGGCGCTCAAAATCGGTGTAGCGAACTTCAGCCAGTGCTGTGCCTACTTCATCGGCATGAACGATGCCATCAAAGCTGAAGCCAGCCAATACCCCAATGTTACAATCATCAGCACCGACGCCAATGGCGACGCGGCCAAGCTCAACTCGGACATCGAAGACCTCATCACCCAGAAAGTCAACGGCATCATCATCAGCGGTGCCTGGCTTGAGCAACTCCCCTCGGCGATGGATTCCATCAAAGCCGCCGGCATCCCCGTGGTGCTGGTTGACCGCCAGTGGACAAGTGGCTACACCAGCTATGTGGGCCCGAACAACTTCGCCATCGGTCAACAGGACGGCCAGTACATCGTTGACCGGCTTCACAGTAAGGGCGTGCTGGTTATGATCAAGGGCGGCCCGGCGGATAACTCCATCGGTCTGAACCGCACCAACGGCGTGCTCGACATCGTCAGCAAAATCGCCGGCATCACTGTCGTTACTGCCCCCGATTTCGGCGGCTGGAGCGAGGACGGCGGGCTGAAGCAGATGGAAAACCTGCTGGCAGCCAATGCCAAGATCGATGCGGTATTCTGCGAGAATGACTCCATGTGCCTCGGCGCTCAGCGTGCCATTGCCGATGCCGGCCGCACAGCCGAAATGTTCCTGTGCGGTGTGGACGGGCAGAAAGAGGCCCTTCTGCAGATCAAGAACAGCAGCAACTATGGCTGCACCGGGTTGAACAACTCGGACCAGATCGGGCGCACCGGCTTCAACCGGCTGATGAACATCCTGGCGGGCGCTACACCTCCGAAGGACACCTACCTGCCCTCGCCGTTGATCACCATCGACAACGTGATCAAGTTCTACGATCCGAACAGCCTATTCTAATAGGCAACAGTGAAAAAAGCCTGCCGTGGCAACTGCCCCGGCAGGCAACCGGGCTTCCTCAGTGGTCTCAGCACGCACGGCACTGCTGGGGAAGCTCTTTTCCAAGAGGAGATCCCTCTTATGGAAATTGAAGCACATTTGAAGAAGCTGGGTTTGACCCTGCCCGACCCTCCAAAACCGGTTGGAGCCTATCTCACCGCCCGGCAGGCAGGAAACCTGCTATTCCTCTCGGGCACCACCTGCTACACCCCCGATGGGCTGCTTTTCAAGGGGCGCCTGGGTAAAGAGCTGACACTCAGCGAGGGCTACGCCTCAGCCCGCCAGACCATGCTCAATTTACTCAGCGTGGCGAAAACCGCCCTAGGCGACCTGGACCGAGTGGAAGGCGTGGTGAAGCTCAATGGCTATGTCAACAGCACTCCGGATTTCGAACGCCAGCCCGAAGTGATCAACGGCGCATCCGACCTGCTCGAGCAGGTCTTCGGAGAGCGCGGCAAACACGCCCGCACATCCATCGGCGTGAATGCGCTGCCGGGGAACATCCCGGTCGAGATCGAAATGGTGCTGCAGGTACGCAGCAAACCCGGCGGCGAACGGGTATGAAGGAGTTGCCAGTATGAACCTACTGGAGCGACTGGGAGAACTGGGGATTGTCCCGGTGGTAAAGATCGAACACAGCGAGCAGGCTGCCGGCCTGGCGGAAGCCCTGCTCAAGGGCGGACTGCCCTGCGCCGAGATCACCTTTCGGACAGAAGCTGCCGAAGAGTCCATCCGTAAAATCGTCGCTGCCCAGCCCGAAATACTGGTGGGCGCCGGCACGGTGCTCTCGCTGCCGCAGGCCAGACGGGCAGTAGAGGCAGGGGCACGCTTCATCGTCTCGCCGGGGTTCGACGCCCTCGTGGTGGAGTGGTGTCTTGAGCAGGGGGTGCCCGTGGTACCGGGCATTGCCACGCCCACCGAAGCGCTCATGGCGATGGACCGAGGGCTGACCGTGCTCAAGTTCTTCCCGGCTGAAGCGCTGGGAGGCATTCCCATGCTGAAGGCGATGTCGGCTGCCCTGCCGGGGGTGAAGTACATCCCCACCGGAGGCATCAGCGCGGCGAACATGGGCGCCTGGTTGAAACTACCCATCGTCCATGCCGTGGCAGGCAGCTGGCTGGTGGCACCGAAATTGCTGGCTGAGGAATTTTTCGGGCAGGTGGCCCGCCTGGCAGCGGAGGCGGTGGCAATTGTGAAAGCAACCCGCCAAGCAGGAAGACAGGCATGAACAAGCGCATTGTCACTTTCGGTGAGGTGATGCTCAGGCTCAAATCTCCGGGGTACGAACGCCTGCTGCAATCGCCGGTGTTCGAAGCCACCTTCGGCGGGGGCGAGGCGAACGTGGCGGTATCGCTGGCACAGTTTGGCCAGCAGGTGTCTTATATAACCGCCCTGCCCAAAAACCCACTCGGGGAGGCCTGCGTGGCGTTCCTGCGCGGCCGGGGAGTGGATGTCAGCGGCATCCTGCGCCAGGGCGAGCGGATGGGCACATATTATTACGAAGCGGGGGCAAACCAGCGACCCTCCCGAGTGGTCTATGACCGCCTCCACTCTTCCATCATGGACGCCAGTCCAGATGCGTTTACCTGGGCAGCGACTCTTCAAGGGTGCAAGCTGGTTCCACATTACCGGCATCACCCCGGCCCTGAGCGAGAATACCGCCCGAATCAGCCTGCAAGCGGTGAAAGCCGCCCGCACGCTGGGGTTAACAATCTCATGCGATTACAACTACCGCAAGAATTTGTGGAAGTACGGCAAGTCCGCACCCCAAGTGATGACCGAACTGGTGAGCCAAGTTGACATAGGCATCGCCAACGAGGAAGACTGCCAGCTTGCCCTGGGAATCACCCCGGAGGGCGGGCACTGGGAGCAGGAGCTGGAGGGCGGCCAGGTGAACCCGGAGCGCTACCGACCACTTTGCGAGCAAGTACTGGCCTCCTTCCCCAACCTGAAAGTCCAGGCCATCACCCTGCGCACCAGTCACTCCGCGGATAACAACGGCTGGGCAGCCTGTTTGCACAAGCGCAACGAGTTCATGGTAAGCAAGCGCTACGAGGTGACCGATATCGTCGACCGGGTGGGATCGGGGGATGCCTTCGCCGCCGGGCTGATCTATGCCCTCTCAGGCGGGATGCAAGCTGGAGAGGCGCTGGAGTTCGCCACGGCAGCCTCCTGCCTGAAACACTCCATCCCCGGGGATATGAATAACTGCACAGTGGAGGAGGTGCTGGCGCTCGCAGGCGGGGGTGCCAGCGGCAGGATCCAGAGGTGAAAAAGAACCATCCCAGCCCGGGCGCCAGACCCAATCCTGAACAGCAGGAAACCCCTGGATTTAGGGTAGAAATCATCACGGATAAGATAATCAATATCTTAATATATCCGATCAACCCCAAATAGAAAACTCCTCCCGTTTCCAGAAACCTTGACGCCGCCCGGAGCCAATGATAAACTGGCTCCATCAACTCAAGAAAGGAGGTTCGCTGCATATGCAAAACGTCATATTGGTCGTGAAAGGTCTATTGAGCGCGCCTCCTGTGCTAAGCAAGCGGTAATCCTGGCGGATCCCCCCGCCCGTAAACCGTATCATTTCCGCCGCAGGCGCCTCGACCTGCGGTTTTGTTTCCCCTGACCGCGGGTCCCTTCGCCTGCGGTTTTTTGTTTGTACAAGGATCATAAAAGAGATGCACAACGTTCTTGAATTAATGGAAGAACTCGACAACGAAACTCCGCTCGAGACCTTCGAAAGAATCACCCAACCCGCCGGTCGCCAGCCCTTATCCGGGGCGGCTTCGGGCCGCCACCGGCAGCCTCGACGCCACAGGTTGCAGAAGAAGACGCCGGCCAATGTGGCCCAGTTCGTCCACTCCCAGGACGACTCTGTCCATTCCTTCGATATCAGCTATCACGCCTCCCTCCACGAACAGGGTTGGCTTCTGGCATCGCTGGGCGCCTTCTACGAACAACACTGGATCTCCGACATCCTGCGCATGATCAAGGGTGGAAAGGAAGCTTCAGTGTACCTGTGCGCCTCCGGCCAATCTGTGGGGACGCCCAACCTGGCTGCCAAAGTGTTCCGCCCGCGCAACCTGCGCAACCTGAAGAACGACCAGCTCTACCGAGAGGGCCGGGAGATCCTTGACGAGGACGGCAATTCCATCGTTGACCCGGGCATGCTCAAGGCCCAACACAAGCGCAGCGTTTACGGTGAGCAGATCCGCCATCAATCCTGGATCGCTTACGAGTTCCAGACCTTGAAGACTCTATACGCTGCCGGCGCAGACGTGCCACAACCATACGAGATGGGCAACAACGCCATCCTGATGGGCTACATCGGTGACAAGCAATCGGCCGCGCCAACCCTCAACACGATCATGCTGAAACCGGGGGAGGTCAGACCGCTCTACGAGCAAGTCCTAGGCAACATCGAGATCATGCTGAGGCACAAGATCGTCCACGGCGACCTTTCGGCCTACAATATCCTCTACTGGGAAGGTGAGATCACCCTGATCGATTTTCCTCAGGTCGTCTCCCCCAGCAGCCATCCCTGCGCCTACCAGATCTTCAGCCGCGATATCACCCGCGTGTGCGAGTACTTTGCACGCCAGGGCTTGCACACCGATCCCAGCCGGTTGGCTGCCGACCTGTGGAGGGCGCACGGATACCGAATACGCCCAGAGATCCACCCACGGCTGCTGGACGCGGATGATCCAAAAGACCGCAAGCTCTGGAAGGAAGAGTGAGACGGTTCACGAGAAGGCCGGGGCGGAAGGCGGTTGAAACCGACTAATTGTACAAGGCCGAAGAGCGACAATACAATCTTCATATTTATCCGTGGATCGCTTGAGTCGCTCTGCTCCTTCGCAATGACACCCATGAATTCCTTGACCGGATTTGACCCCTCGTGATAAACTTCACCTGTTCTGAAATCCAAAAGAAAGGAGGCGCACTTCATGGTCCACTGCAATTCTGTCAGTGTAGCTCCTGCCCGCACCGCGGATGACGGCGGTCAGACCAACCCTACACGGAGTGCGCCTGTTGCCTGAAAGGATACCACGCAGTATATGGCGGCCACGGACACTCCCTGCCCGTGGCCTTTTTCTTTCCTCAAGCGGCCATGGGCAAACCCGTGGCCGTTAAGTTACCCCCCATCTTTCGCCCTATTTTCGAAACGGAGCGGCCGAGGGGTTAGAGAGGAGAAACATGAGCATTGACCATCCGTTATTCGAAGGAAGCCTCATCCGGCTCGGCCCGATCGACCACGAAAAAGACCCGGAGATTGTCTCACGTTGGACACACGACGCCGGGTTCATGCGGATGATGTACACCGATCCGGCGCATCCACAATCTGCCTGGCAGGTGAAGAAGAAACTGGAGGAACTGGAAAAGTCCATCGAAGAGGAAAAGAATATTTTCCACTTTCGCATCCGTTACCGCAGCGATGACCGGCTGGTCGGTTTTGCCGAACTGTATTGGATCTCCTGGAAGAACGCCAGCGGGCACATCCGGCTGGGAATTGGCGCTCCCGAAGACCAGCGCAAGGGCTACGGAGGCGAGGCCCTCAGCATGCTGCTGCGCTACGCATTTGACGAACTCAACCTCTACCGGCTGACGGCGCTGATCCCGGAATATAACCTGCCCGGCGGAGTCCCTGTTCAAGCGCTTTGGCTTTGTCGAGGAAGTGCGCCGCAGGCAGGCGCTGGAACGCGACTTCCGCCGCTGGGATCTGCTGCAGTTTGGCCTGCTGGCCGAGGAATGGAAGGAGAAACAGATATGAACGACAACCTGTTCCGAGGTGAACTCGTCCACCTGACGGTGGAAGATCCCGAGACGCTGGCCCGCTCGAATCACAGTGGTCGGCGGACAGCGAATATTCCCGCCTGCTGGATTGGGACCCGGCGCGCCGTTTTTCGGTTAAAAGCGCCCAGAAATGGATCGAGAAGCATTACGAAAATGAAAGCAATCATGCCTTTACCATCCGCACCCTGGATGATGACCGGATCATTGGCGGGATCGGGCTGGACGGCATCCGCTGGATGCACCGCGATACGCTTCGTGGGCATCGGCCTGGGTGAACGCGAGTTCTGGGGCAAAGGTTATGGCACGGATGCCATGAAGATCATCCTGCGCTATGCCTTCACCGAGTTGAACCTGCAGCGGGTCACGCTGGATGTGTTCGAATACAACCAGCGCGGCGTCCGTTCTTACGAAAAGGCCGGTTTTGTGTTCGAGGGACGCAACCGCGGCGTGATCCTGCGTGAAGGCCGCCGCTGGGACGTTATTTACATGGGCATTTTGCGCGAGGATTGGCAGAAATTGGAACAGAAAGAACAGAAAAAACAGAAGAAAAAGGAAGCCCTATGAACGAAACTATTTCCTCCCCAACGCTCCTTCCATCCCCGGGCTGATCTTCCGCCGCTTCCGCGGCGAGACGGATTACCCGCACATGGCGGCGCTGATCGCCGCCTGCAAGGTCGCGGATGGCGTGGAACGCAGCACCAAGGTGGACGATATCGCCCGCACCTACCGTCACCTGGAAAACTGCGACCCGCAGACCGACATGCTCTTCGCCGAAGTGGACGGACAGGTGATCGCTTACGGCCGCATCTGGTGGGACGATCTTGCTGGATGGCATCCGCCTGTACCATCCCTTCGGCTTCCTGCACCCGGACTGGCGTGGCAAAGGCATTGGAACGGCGATGTGGGAGGCCGGGGAAACGCGGGCGCGGGAAATCGCCGCCGGTCACCCGAAAGAGACACCGAAATTCTTCCAGGTCGAACCGTTCGACACGGAAAAAGACCTGGTCGCCCTGCTGGAAAGCCGCGGATACCAGCCTGCCCGGTATGAAACCCACATGGTGCGCGACCTGGGCGAACCCTTCCCCGAAGCCCCGCATGCCGCCGGGATTGGAAGTCCGCCCGGTGAAGCCGGAGCAACTCCGCCCGATCTTCGAAGCCAGCAACGAAGCCTTCCGCGACCACTGGGGCATGCCGCGACGAGAGCGAAGAAGAATACAAGATCGCAGTTGGAAAGCCCGGAATTCCATCCGGAACTCTGGAAAGTGGCCTGGGATGGCGACCAGATGGCCAGCGTGATCCACAACTTTGTTGACGAGAAGGAAACGAGGAATACCAGCGCAAACGCGGCTACACCGAAGGAATCTGCACCCGCCGCCCCTGGCGCAAGCTGGGACTGGCCCGTTCCCTGCTGGTCCAGAGCATGCAGATGTTCAAGGAGATGGGCATGACCGAAACCGCCCTCAGCGTGGATTCTGAGAATCTTTCCGGAGCATTCCGCCTTTACGAAGGCGTGGGCTACCGCAAGGTCAAACAGCAGATCATCTATCGCAAGCCGATGGAGTAAAATAGACCATCGAACCAATATCCCAACCGTCCTGTTCCATCCGAAAGGAGATTGATATGCAACTACGCTGCACTTACTGCCAGACCATGTTCGCCATCAGCCGCGAGGATATGCTCGCCGCCCTGGAACACATGGAAGAAAATAAACAGATCTACTACGATGCCCACTGCCCGAAGTGCCGCCGCGCCAACCGCGTTGAACGAGCCCGCATGGAGCGCTTCTTCCCGGATTGGAAAAAAGCCATCAAGACCATGGAGAAGGAATCGGCCCAAGTCGAAACTGCGGCTGAAAAACCAGCCGCAAGTCTGTGTCCGTGAAAGCTGCCGCAGCACTTCAAAGCCGCCGCCAAACCGGCGAAAAAGCCTGCTCCCAAACCCAAGACGAAACCGGCAGTGGCATCCGCCAAAAAGCCAGCGCTGAAGAAACATCCCCACAAGGGGGCAACTTCCCCCAAGGGGAAGCCTGCCGGAACGAAGAAGAAATGAGCATCCGGGCAGTCTTCATTGATTTCGGCGGTGTCATCAGTGCGGACCGAGGATAAAGGGCCGCGCATGCGCCAGGCCGAACGCCTGGGAATGACATCCCGTGACCTGGAGAAAATCATTTTCGAGAGCGAATCCAGCCAGCGGGCTTCCACCGGCGAGATCCCGGAGGAGGCCCACTGGCAGGCAGTGGCTGAAGCCCTGGGCGTCAGCCGCCAGGAAGCCGACAAGATCATTGCCGAATTCTTTTCCGGTGACCGGGCGGATGCCACCCTGCTCGATTTCCTGCGCAGCCTGCGCCCGGAGCGCAAGGTCGGCCTGATCAGCAATGCCTGGTCGGGCCTGAGGGCTTTCATCACCAGCCAGAAATTCGAGGATGTTTTCGATGAAATGATCATCTCCGCCGAAGTCGGCCTGATGAAGCCCGACCCGCGCATCTACCGCCTGGCGCTCGAAAAACTGGGCGTGCAGCCTGAAGAGTCGGTTTTCCTGGACGATGTGCTGGTCAACGTGGAAGCGGCACGCTCGCGTCGGGATGAGCGCCATCCATTTCACCCAGCCCGAAAAAGCGCTGGAAGAGTTGAAACAATTACTGAATAATCACCGGTGACCTTCCGCCTGTCGGGGGGAGAGGTCACCTGACAGGACAAACATGAAAATCCAACTTAATAACCGCCCGATCCTGCGAGACCTGGGAGACGGGCTGATTCTCTGCCGTTCGACGGCCGACGACGCGGATGCGCTGGCTGAATTCAATTCCCGCATCCACAGCGATGATGGTTTCGACAAACCGGACCAGCGCGTGGGTGCGTGGACCCGCGACCTGCTCGCCCGCCCCCATCCCACCTTCCATGCGGACGACTGCACGCTGGTCGTCGAAGCCGCCACCGGGAAAATCGTCTCCTCGATGAACCTGATCTCCGCAGACCTGGGCCTATGAAGGGATTCCCTTTCGGCGTGGGCCGCCCGGAACTGGTGGGCACTCTGCCCGAATACCGCAACCGCGGGCTGGTGCGCGCCCAGTTCGAGGAAGTCCACCAAGTGGAGCGCTGAACGCGGCGAACTTGTCCAGGGCATCACCGGCATCCCGTTCTACTACCGGCTTTTCGGCTACGAAATGGGCCTGGAACTGGGCGGCGGGCGCACCGGTTATGAAGCCCAACTCCCGAAACTGAAAGAAGGCGAGAGCGAACCGTTCACCATCCGCCCGGCCACCGAGGCGACATTCCCTTCCTGATGGAAGTCTATGCGCATGCCTGCCAGCGGCGGCTGATCACCTGCGTCCGTGACGAAGCCCTCTGGCGCTACGACCTGACCGGCAGAGCGAGAAGAACGTGGAACGGCTGGAATTCCGCATCCTCGAACGCCCCGGGACGAACGAACCGGTCGGCTATTTCACCCACCCGTGGTATGACTGGGATACCGGACTGGTTGCAAACCATTACGAACTCAAACCGGGCGTTTCCTGGCTGGAAGCCACCCCATCGGTGGCGCGCTACCTCTGGCAGACGGGAGAAACCTACTCGAAGCGGGATGGCAAGCCGCAACGTCCGCACCACCTACAGCTTCTGGTTCGGGAGCGAGCATCCCGTCTTACGATATTTTCCGCGAGCGCCTGCCGCGCCTGCGCGACCCGTATGCCTGGTACATCCGCGTCGCCGACCTGCCGGCCTTCCTGCGCCTGCATTGCTCCGGCGCTGGAACGGCCACATCGCCGGGTCGGCCATTGTGGCTACACTGGCGAGAGGAAGATCAGTTTTTACCAGCTCCGGCCTGCGATTGGTGCTGGACAAAGGGCAGGCTGGTCACCATCGAATCCTGGATGCCAGTCATGAAGACCGAGGGCAATGCAGCCTTCCCCGACCTGTCGTTCCTGCAACTGGTCTTTGGCTACCGCACCTTCGAGGAACTCGAACAATCCTATGCCGATTGCACCTACAACAATGACGAAACGCGTGTCCTGTTGAACACTCTCTTCCCGAAGAAGGCATCATCGGTGATGTTTGTGAATTGACTGTGATTTACCAATATCCCGAAGGTTTGGGCAGATTGCGTCTCTGAATTACAGGAACCTTTGGGACGTTTTGTGTAATGCGAGTATTAAAAAATGAAATCATTTCCTCCGCTCTTTAGGAACCCAATTCCGCATCCTGAACCGCCCGGCCCGGTTGTTCCTGCTGGCGCTCTTCCTGGACGGGCTGCTCTTTGCCGGCTGGAACCTGTTCTTCAACCTGTATATCATCGACGCCGGTTACAGCCGCGATTTCCTTGGGCTGGTCAACGCCGCCCCAACGCTCTCGGCGCTCCTGCTGGGCGTTCCGATGGGACTGCTCTCCGACCGGATGGGCCGCAAGCGCGCCATGATGCATCGGCTTTACCCTGGCAAACTTTGCCATCATCGGCATGATCCTGGGTCGTTCCGAGGCGGTCATCCTGGTCGTGGCTCTTATCCTGGGAGCAACCTCACAGTTGTATTTTCTCAGCCAGGCGCCGTTCATGATGAAGACCTCCGACGACAAGAGCCGGGACATTTTATTCAGTCTCAGTTTTGGAATGTTCCCGCTGGCCAGCACAGCCGGAAACTTCCTGGCAGGCTACCTGCCGGGACTGTTCACCCGCTGGTTCCGCCTGGCAACCAGTGCTACGGCATACCAGGCCGTGCTGCTCTTCAGCGTGGTCATCCAGTTTCCTCGTCCTGGTGCCGATCGCCTTTATCCACGAACCAAAAACAGCCAGCTGGAAGAAAAGGCTGAATCAACGGAACCCAAGACCTCGGTCTGGAAAGTGCTGCTCCGTCCCCTGACCCTGAAATTGGCCATTCCCAACCTGGTCATCGGCCTGGGCGCCGCCACGCTCGTCCCCTACTTCAACGTCTTTTTCGCCGAACGGTACAAGATGGGCGATGCCACGCTGGGGATCCTGTTCAGCGTCGGTTCCCTGCTGACCGGGATCGCCTGCATCATCGGCCCGCGGCTGGTGGGCAACCTGGGCGGCAAAGTGCGGACGGTGGTGCTCGGCCAGGGAGCCAGCCTGGTCTTCCTGCTGATGATCGGTTTTTCACCCTGGCCCTGGCTGGCGGTGATCGGCTTTTTGGTACGCGGCGCGCTGATGAACATGGTGGCCCCGCTCTTCGATGCCTTCGCCCTGGAACAGAGCCACGAGTCTGAGCA
This sequence comes from uncultured Chloroflexia bacterium, assembly GCA_963760315.1. Classification (GTDB taxonomy): domain Bacteria; phylum Chloroflexota; class Anaerolineae; order Anaerolineales; family Villigracilaceae; genus UBA877. The sequence goes on along the minus strand of CAVXCK010000002.1, from coordinate 211,276 downwards.
CGGGGCGGTCAACAGCATCCGCAACCTGGCCTGGAACGTCGGCTGGGCGGTCGGACCGTACATCTCCGGCGTGGTGCAGCAGCGCTACGGGTTTTCGCCGCTGTTTGTCAGCACGGCGGTTTTGTACGCGCTTGGCATCGGCCTGACGTGGATTTTCTTCCGCCCGAAGGACAAGTCGGAGACCTGCTGCCTGCTCCAGTTTTAGATGAAGGCATCTTGAGAAGTGAATGCCCGGCAGTTGTAACTGCCGGGCATTTTTTGAGAAAGCATGTCGGTTTGCAAGCGAATTCCATTCATTATTCATGCATGCGTCTCCATCATCATAGACTTTCATTAACCTCCCCACTCGTCCCGTTGACCAAAAGTCGAATAAGTCTTATAGTCTGACAAGTCTCACAGGTCAAAGCCGATTTATTAGACCTGTAAGACCATTCAGATCAGGAGATATAATTATGTTCCATGGTGGTGGTTGGGGTGCATATATGCGTTCGGGCGACGAAAAGCCCAAGGTCACGAGTGAATTATTAGTGCGCGTGCTCAACTATGCCAAACCTTACTGGTGGCAGATCACGGGCATGCTGGTGACGATCCTGCTGAGCACGGGGCTCTCGCCTGGTCACCCCGCTTATCTTCCGGCAGATGATCGACAAGGTTCTGCCGTCCAAGAACCTGAACCAACTGGTCATGCTGGCCATTGCGCTGTTGATCCTGTCCCATCCTCAACGGCGGGATCTCGGTCATCCAGCGCCGGCTTGAACGCGCAAGTCGGCGAAGGCGTCATCTACGATCTGCGCGTGGCGCTCTTCGGCAAACTGCAACGCATGAGCCTGCGCTTCTTCACCAACACCAAAGTCGGCGAGTTGATGAGCCGCCTCAACAACGACGTGGTCGGCGCGCAGAACGCCATCAGCAACACCATCGTCGGCATCATCACCAACATCATCGAGGCGATTGCCATCCTGGCCGTCATGCTTTCGCTCGAATGGAAACTGACCCTCGTCAGCGTGCTCATCCTGCCGCTGTTCATCCTCGCTCGCACAAAGGCTCGGCACGGTCCTGCGCGACATCGCCCGCGAAGCCATGGATCACAACGCCAAGATGAACGCGCACATGAACGAGACGCTCAACATCGGCGGCGCGTTGCTGGTCAAACTGTTCGGACGCGCCAACGAGGAAACGGATCGCTTCCGCGAGCGCGCCGCCAGCGTGCGCGACATCGGCATCCGCCGCGCGGTCATCGGCTCGATCGTTCTTCGTCATGCTCGGCCTGGTCAGCGCGGTGGGCACGGCGCTCGTCTATGGCCTCGGCGGCTGGTACGTCATCCAGGGCACGTTCACCGTCGGCACCATCGTCGCCTTCGGCTCGTACCTCGGCCAACTCTACGGCGCGCTGCAGGGTCTGGCCGGCGCGCCGGTCGAGTTCTCCACGTCCATGGTCAGTTTCGAGCGCGTCTTCGAAGTCATTGACCTGCCGCAGGATATCCCCGAAAAAGAAAAGGCGATCGTCCTGCATGAATGCAAAAGGCAATCTCGAATTCGATAATGTCACCTTCAACTACAGCGTGGACGAATCCAAACTGCTCAAGGATGTCAAACGCTACGGGCGAGATGGAAGACGTGGGCGCGGTTTGTCTTTGGCGGAAAAACGACGCAGACGAGGACAAAGAGAGAAAAGGATAGAAGTCAATCGCCCGTCGCTCGACCTCGGCGACGGAGAAGGCGCTTCGATCCCCGAGCTGAGCAACCTCCCAGGCGCGCGAGGTCGCTCTGGAAGGAATCTCCTTTAAAGCCGCAGCCGGGACAGTTGGTGGCGCTGGTCGGCCCCTCCGGCGCTGGGAAAACGACGGTCACCTATCTCATCCCGCGCCTGTACGACCCCACCGAGCGGCGTCATCCGCATTGACGGGCATGACGTGAAGGATGTGACGCTCGATTCGCTCGCCGACGCGATCGGCATGGTGACGCAGGAGAACTACCTCTTCCACGATACCATCCGCACCAACCTGACCTATGCCAAGCCCGGACGCCACGCCAGCCGAAATCGAAGCCGCGGCGCAGCGCCGCCAACATCCACCACTTCATCGTTGACCTGCCCGACGGCTACGACACGATCGTCGGCGAGCGCGGCTACCGTTTGAGCGGCGGCGAAAAACAACGCATCGCCCTGGCGCGCGTGATCCTCAAAGACCCGCGCATCCTGGTGCTCGACGAAGCCACCAGCCACCTCGACAGCGAATCCGAATCCCTGATCCAGGAGGCGTTGAAGCGCGTCATGGCAGGCAGGACGAGCATCGTCATCGCCCACCGCCTGTCCACGATCTTGGCGGCGGATTTGATTCTGGTGATGGATCGCGGCAGGATCGTCGAACGCGGCACGCACGAGCAGTTGCTGGCGATGGGAGGGTTATACAGCCAGTTGTATGAGACGCAGTTTAGAAGGGGTCAAGCTTAACCGCTGCCGGTGCGGATAACAATCCACATACAAGAGGTTGATTGGAGAAATAGCCGGGTACCTGTCTATTCCATTTGACCCGGTTGATAGACCGATTAGCTGAGTTCGAGGCTGTTGCAATTAAATCACAATGGAAAAGGTATTTGTTTAGGATATAAACCCAGAACCCCTGGGTTAAAAGCTCCCCGTTTTTTGAAAATGGCTATGTATTACCACTGATATTTGATATACTGGATTTATTAATCATCCCAATTCGCATGTAATATAAATACTCTGATCGAATCATAGTCGGGCGGTTTAACCGTGTTCATCACTGCTACTGAAAAACATGCTCTACACCGAGTTAAAAGTCATACATCAAATAATTTCAAGAGGAGTGAATTATGGAACCCAATGAAGACCCAACCTCCAACGATACCAATCCAATAATTCTACGCATGGTAAAAGCTTTATTTGGTAAACCCTATCTACCCGTCAGGCTAGTTGTATTTCTCGTGTTGGTCATTCTCACAGATTTCGCCTATGTTTTACTGAGAGAGCCAGCAATATATTGGTTTGATTACCGTCGAGATACAAACCCCCTCGGGGCGTTCAGGTTCGGACCTTTCGCAGCGTTAGGTATATATCTGGTTTATATAGCCATACTCTGGGCGGTCTTGCGTATTCTCAACCGAAAAATTGCCATTGCTCTTTGGGGCGGTTTCACTCTTCTTCATATAAGCACCTTTATTTTATATCCACCTTCATGTAGTTATGCAACACAACTAGTTTTTCCCTCTTGGCTTTGCCAAATCGATGGCGCGTGGGTTGCCATTATCATAGGGATTATTCTTGGTTTGGCTTTGGCGTGGGGTTTTTTTGAAAAACAAAAACCGGTAGAGCTTACGCCTCAAGTCTCATTCATTTCAAGGATGGGTTTATCCAGGCGCACCATTGTTTTCTTTACGTTATGGCTGGTTATCCTGGGTGTGGGTGTCGGCATTGCTTCCCATATTCCCACAAAGGGATGGAAACCCATTCTTGCCAAACACGTCCCATCCCCACGTTACGAAGCGATGGTTGCATATGACACCCAAAATAATATAGCGATTTCTGTTTGGGGGCACAATCGAAGCTGGCGAAGGCAATTGGACTCAGGTTAATGACACATGGGAATGGGATGGCACAGATTGGACGCACCTGAGCCCTCTGCAATCCCCCCCAGCACGTCACAGGGGTGCAATGGCTTATGATCCCAAACGGAATACCATCCTTCTTTTTGGTGGTTGGGATAGCCTCGAAAAAAGTTTAAACGACACCTGGGAATGGAACGGTAAGAACTGGGAAAAAGTTAGTAATTGCGAAACATGTTACACCCCTCCATCTCGCGGCTGCCAAAATATGTTTTACGATACCGTCAGAGAAGAAATTATTATGTATGGTGGTTGCAACGAATACCAGGAATATTTCAATGACGCTTGGGGTTGGAATGGGGAACAATGGGAAAACATTTATGTTCAAGACAGCCCAACTGCCAGCGGCGCTCCGATAATCTACGATCCAAAGAACCAACAGGCGATTGGTTTTCTCGCCTGGATGCCTACAGGTACGTGGGTCTGGGATAAAAATGGATGGTCGAAGCTGGTGCTTACTGTTGAACCACCCCTTCGGGGTAATGCGATGATGGCAAATGATCCTGAGACTGGCAACAGTCTGATGTTTGGGGGCACGAAAGCCGGGAATAATTTGACCACGTTTTATGATGATACTTGGGTAATAAATGGAACAACATGGTCTGAAGTGAACAGCGGCTTGAGACCACCTGGTCGGTGGGGTCACGTTCTCTTCTTTGATGCCAAGTTAAGAAAGTTCATTCTTTTTGGCGGATTTGGTCGAAAGAATGCACTCAATGACCTTTGGGAAATTAGCCCATCACCAGACAAATAAGCCAGTACCTAAGCCTGCTATGTGAGTTTACCGTTTGCTAATCAATTTTCTTTATGTAAGCAACAACCGCCCAACCCGGCTCCAGTCGGACAGCGGCTCCGCCGCTTCCCACCGCTTTGGCTTGTCAGAGATAGCGCGAAAATGGCAAAGAAGTTCTTCCGGTACCGCAGCTGTCGCTAATCCATTCCTTTCAGTGATATCAAAAGTACCTCGGCCAGGAATTGAACCTGGAACCGCCAGGTTCACAGCTGCTATCCAAATGAAGGTATTCTTGCAGCCGATCTGAATTAGAACGCAAATCTGCTTGATCGCAGGTCCCCTGGCGGAGATGATATGCCCTTTGGGCACGCTGTCCGAATCCTGATGGGTCTATAAATCATGGGGCTGTCTCGAACTCTTGGGACAGCTCCATGCTCCTCCAAAACACCCCCCTTACTCTTAATTAATCGCTTCTCCTCACGATCATTTGCTAGCGCACACACCGGGACCCGATATTGTGGGGTTCCACTGGCAGACGCTTTGCGCATTGCAGGCTGCCCGATCGGTGAACGAGGAGCAGGCGGTGATGGGCGTCGGGATGTCGAGCAGCACCCTCAGTTTGCCAGGGTCACAGGAAGGCGTGCCCACACCTGCCGGCACCCAGCAGCCCTGATTGGGCGTGAGCATGATCCGGTACCAGGAGCCGTCAGCGTTGCGCCCATCCATGAGGTAGGCCTGGCCCTTCATGGCAGGTTCCTCCAAGGCAGGGAAGATCTCCTTGGGACCCTCGCGGCAGTAGGCATTGATGCTGGGAGTAAAGGTGAGCGGCCCGCAGGTGGGGGTTGGGGTTTGGGTCCCGGTAGGAGTGATGGTGGGGGTCGGTTCTCCCACCACCACTGTAACCTGCACGGGTGCGCCGGGCAGGCCGCTGTTATCCATCGGCTTCACCTCGATCAGGTAGGTGCCGGGGGCGGTCGGCTGCCAGAAATAGCGCATGTAGACCAGTCTCTGGCCAATTGGATCCGGGTTTGCCGAGCTCTGGCCAATTGGATCCGGGTTTGCCGAGGCGAGCGGCTGCCCGTTGAGATCGATCTCGAAGGAGGCGATGCCGTCGGGGTTGGAGGCATGCGCCACGATCTCAACCGGTGCCAGCGGCAGGTTGCTGCCCGGCAGGGGTGCGTCGATCCAGGTCTGGCTGCCGCCGGTGAATTCAGCCTGCAGGGATTTTCTTGGTCCACAGGCAGATAGGACCAGCAGGAGCAGAATGAAAAGAGCAATAATCTTTACTCTCATCGTTGCCTCCCTTCTTCCTATGGGTAGTGCGGGCTGACATTGACGACCTTAAGGATCGCCAACACATTGCAGTTGGCGTTGTACGCCGAGATCAGATTGTAACTCTCCTCATTAACCATGTCCGCCCACTGTGTGATCCTGCGCGGGCCCACCCAGACAAACTGGTTGCAGAGGACATCGATTGAATCGCCCAGACTATATAATTCTACGAACAGCTGCAGCGCGTCGCCATTCCCCACCGTAATTAATAGCTTGTTATCGTGGTTAAAGAAGTAAGCGCTGTAATCAGTAACCCAAGAACAATCTAGTTGCGGAGGCTGCCCGCAGAAATTGAAGCCTGACAGGTCATACAAGCCATTACCCAGGCTTGGGATATACCCGAAGGTACCGTATGCAGGGTTCCAGTATGCAGGGTCTCTAAAATTCCACCAACCGAGCACCAGGGTGGGACGAAGCTGGCCGTTCACCCGGGCGGTGAACTGCCCGTACACATTTTCAGCGATTCCGCCATCAATATTTTCGAGGTCCATGGAATGGAATAATACCTGGAGCTGCACTGTATCCCCCACCCCCAGTGCCTTTACGCAGGAAGCCTCGACCTGGGAGGAATAGCTCGTGAACTCGCCCAGGCTGGTCATCGCATCCAGGGCAACCCGGAAGTATCGATTACGGGATCGACACAGCGCGGAGTTATCCGCGGGTTGGTCGGGCAGGATCCTCCAGGCTTGCTGGAGCAGGTCCGCCTGCTCACCGATGGATCCCGCCGGGTTGCCATCCGCTGAGAAGGTTTGGCTGACGACAAAGAAGCGAAGGCCGTCGGGGTAAGAGGGATCCGGATTGCTTTTGGTAAAATGCTGCCACCAGTCCAGGGAAAAGCACTCCTTGTCGGGATACCCCTTGCAATTATTGGCGGATGGATCCACGGACCAGATCAGGTATTCCTGGGGTCTGTTGCCTGACGTGCCGGTGAATCCCGGCATGGGGGCGCAGAACGTTTCCTTGTCTAAAGGCCCTAGGATATGGTCATCGCAATAGGGTTTGTAAGCGGTAACAAAGGCATCGATTAATGGCATCTGGTCTGATTCCGGCACAAAGCCCAGGTTTTCCACATAATAAGGGTCAGGGTTGATATCTACAGGCCAGGTTGGAATTGCCCCTCCCAACTCGAAAGTTTCCTGCTTCATTCCGGTGATGATGTGGGGGAAAACATCGAAGGTCATACCTGGTAAAACTGTATGGATTGCATGGGGAGAAGCCAGGTCGAGCGTATCCATGAAGGTGCCCAGCCTGCGTAGTTTTCCTCCTCCCAGCCCCAGCACTCGAGCTTCAGGTCCATGGATTGTGGCCCGGGAGTGATCCCCGAGTCGCTCAGGCTGCTAAGCAGGAGAGATTTGGCTAGCAGGGGGATTTCCTGCTCTCTGGAGGTTAAAAAGCCCATCTCAGGCCAGCGCGACCATCCCCTGCCTCCCAGGTTTGAGTAGCAGTAAACGTTTCCAACACTCTCATCGAGGGCCAGGTTTGAAACCTTCAGGTCCAGCGTCGTGAGGCCTGCCGGGGGCTGAGGGGCGGGGCAGGCTTGCGGGTCGAGGTTCACCAGCGCCAGGTTGCTGCTGGACTGCCCCATACTGTTGAAGGCAGCCACGTAATAGGTGACCCCGCCGGAGAGGTCGGCGTCCTGGGTCTCGATCCAGCCCTGCCCGGCATGCGAGGCCAGGTCGGCGGCGTGCGCCCAGTAGGGGTTGGCGGTGGTCTGCCGGTAAAGGGCAAATCCCTCCTCGTTGTCCGACAGGTCGTGGATGTCGAGCTTGACACTGCATCCATCGGCTGTGACAGCAAGCTCGGGCGCGACAGGGGTGGAGCCGGTGGACAGGTCGGTCAGCCAGTCAGCTGGGGTGCCCTGCCAGGGGACTGCTGGTGCGGGAACCTCTTCGCCGGCGGGAGCCTGCGGGTTGGATTCCCCCGAAGGAGCAGCCGGGTAGACCGCAGGGTAGACCTTGCCCGCCTCCGGATTAAGCTGGCCGCTGTTCTCGGGCGGTGTGACAAAAACAAATACTGCCGGCGACGTGATCGCACCATTTTCCGTGTTGATGGCGCGCGCCACGAGGGAGTAATTACCGCCCGAAGGAGGGATCCATGAGAAACTAGCTGCCAGCGAGGTGAGACCGGACGGGGGGCTGGCTTGCACGCCTTCGAGCACGCCGTTGATCCATAACTCGATGGATGTGAACGGCTGCTGTCCGACGGCATTCACCTGCACCTCGATGGGCAAGCCGGCTGGAAATTGAGCCATGGTCGCAGGCTGGCTGATAATCACCCGCGATTGGCTGGCATCAACATGCTGGTTTCCGGCTTGACGGTAACGGAAGAAGAAATAAGCGGCAGTGGCGATAGCGAGAATTATCAGAATGCCAATAATCGCTATTGCAATGCTCCAAGCAAGCGGTAACCTTTTCTTCCCTGCATTTGCGCTCATATTCATCCCTCCGTGACTTCCAGGACCTGAATTCGAGAGAAGGGGTTTTGTGATTTTTCTAAAACATGAAACGCTAAAAAAACCAAATTAAGTGGCCTGTTTTCTCTCTCGTACCGGAGCTTAAGTTTTATCGGCGATGCAGTTTGGGGGAAACTTGAATTGTAATGGGTTATTCGATGTTCAATGGGGATCGATGTTCATTCAACAATGATTATACGTTCGCCTGATTATGAAAAACAAGCAGGGACACGTTTTGTCAATAGGCAAAACAGGGACAAGATGTGAAATAAAGCTGGGCTCAAAAAAGACATTCAACCCAGTGGTTAAGAAACAGAATGTCGGTGAGACCAATCAACCTTGCGTTCAAACCTCCGGGATGCGAAAAGAAGAATGTTGAAGAAGGTACTCGTATAGGATTTGAACTTAGAACCGCCAGGTTCACAGCTGCTATCCAAATGAAGGTACTCTTGCAGCCGTCCTGGATTAGAGCCTGAATACGCTTAGTCGCAGGCTCTCTGGCGGGGAAGATAACCCCTTTGGGCACGATGTCCGAATCCTGACGAGTACATAAAGCATGGGGCTGTCCCAAGAGTTCGGGACAGCCCCATGCTCCTCAAAAACATCTCCCTACTTACTGTTAATTAATCTCTCCTCCTCACGATCATTTGCTAGCGCACACACCGGGACCCGATATTGTGAGATTCCACTGGCAGGTGCTTTGCGCATTGCAGGCTGCCCGATCGGTGAACGAGGAGCAGGCGGTGACGGGCGTCGGGATGTCGAGCAGCACCCTCAGTTTGCCAGGATCACAGGAAGGCGTGCCCACACCTGCCGGCACCCAGCAGCCCTGATTGGGCGTGAGCATGATCCGATACCAGGAGCCGTCAGCGTTGCGCCCATCCATGAGGTAGGCCTGGCCCTTCATGGCGGGTTCCTCCAAGGCAGCGAAGATCTCCTTGGGACCCTCGCGGCAATAGGCATTGATGCTGGGAGTAAAGGTGAGCGGCCCGCAGGTGGGGGTTGGGGTTTGGGTCCCGGTGGGAGTGATGGTGGGGGTCGGTTCTCCCACCACCACTGTAACCTGCACGGGTGCGCCGGGCAGGCCGCTGTTATCCATCGGCTTCACCTCGATCAGGTAGGTGCCGGGGGCGGTCGGCTGCCAGAAATAGCGCATGTAGACCAGTCTCTGGCCAATTGGATCCGGGTTTGCCGAGCTCTGGCCAATTGGATCCGGGTTTGCCGAGGCGAGCGGCTGCCCGTTGAGATCGATCTCGAAGGAGGCGATGCCGGCCCGACTGGAGGCATGCGCGACAATCTCGACCGGCGCCAGCGGCAGGTGGCTGCCCGGCAAGGGCGCATCGATCCAAGACTGGCTACTGCCGGCGGCAAAGGGTGCCGGTGAGGCCGCCTGCGGACCGCAGGCGGACAGGACCAGCAGGAGCAGAATGAAAAGGGTAATAATCTTTACTCTCATCGTTGCCTCCCTTCTTCCTATGGGGCTGGCGGAAGGGCATTGATAGTCACTCCCACGTCACAGCTGGCATCGCCCATCCCTTCCGGATAGATCAGGTCGTAATGTTCATTGGCAGTTTTTGCCCAATCATAGATGGAGCGCGGACCCACATTTACTTGACCGAAGCAAATATTGTCAGGATTGGAGTGCTCATCATAATCCCACATTGCTACAGTGATGACCAATAAGTCGTTTTCATGTACGGTGTAAGTTACAATATTGTGGTTTACGGCATAACAACTACTATCCTTACATTCATTCATGAGGTATTGTATCAAGGCTAATTTAAATCCCGCAATGTCGTAGGTTCCATCATCCAATTCATAATACTGATCTACGCCCGGTGGAACCTCATCTCCCTCCACGACCGTACTATATCCCATTTGCAAAGCCAAACTCCGTGCGCCGTATTCATCAATGGTGGTAGCGAACACTCCATAGGCTTCGGCAGTATGATCTTCCGTAAGATCCCCGTTATACCCGTCATCAATATTATTAAGGTTTAAAGGGTTCCAGGTCACTTGAATATCCACTTGGTCTGGCTTCGGCTGCGGGCAGGGCACGGCCACCGTGTTGGAAGGTGGGCTGGTGATATCCCCCCAGCTTGTTTTCGCAACCAGGTAGACCTTTATATATTCATAACCGTGATAACAAAGGAATTCCGGGATGGTTGGAAAATCAGGGTCGATCCGCCAGGCCTGCTGACGTATATCGTAATACCTGCCTTCGCCGCCGCTCGGATTATCCCCATAAAATTCAGAATAATCCAAAATCCATTGCATCCCGGGATTATGAGGGTCTGGATTGGCTGCAGTGAAACCCTTCCACCAGTTCAAGGGTAAGCAGGGTAGTCCCTCAGAAGCCGCCACACAGTCGTTATTGAATACTTCCCAAATAAGGTACGGCTGTGGATTGGGTCCTTCATTGGCACCGTAGTCGAATCCAGGTAGTGGGGAGCAGAGTTCATCATCTTTTGAAGGCCCCATAGAAATGGAATTAGTGCAATCATAAGTAAAATATGAAAGACGGGCATGCGGGGTCGGCATCTGGGTCAATTCTGGGAAAAATCCAAGATCATCGATATTATATGAAAGTTCTGCGCCGCGGGTCAGCGGGAGCAGGTACCCTCCCAGCTCTAAATCTCTAATTTTTACACCGGAATCGAGATCTGGCGAGATGTCAAAAGCTGCCCCCGTAAAAGCCACATGCAGATCTTTGGGCGACGTCAGGTCGAGTTTTTCCATGAAGCTGCCCAGTCTCCGCAGTTTTCCCCTTCCCAGCCCCAGCACTCAAGCTTCAGGTCAAAGGATTGAGGACCTGGATGAATCCCCGCATCATCCAGGGTCGCCAGGATCTGTGGGTTGACCAACAGTGGAATATCCTGCCCGTTTTGGCCACCCATTACAAAACCGCTCTCAGGCCAGCGTGACCATTGCCCACTAATGAGGCTCGAATAGCAGTAAATCCCGCCGTTATTTTCTGCGATGCTCAGGTTCTTCACTTTCAGGTACAGCGTCGGAAGTTTGTTTGGCGGTTCGGGAGGCGGGCAGGCCTCGGGGTCGATGTTCACCAGCCCCAGATTGCTGCTGGATTCCCCTTTGTTGTTAAAAGCGGAAATGTAGTACGTGATCCCGCCAGACAGATTGGTATCCTGGTATTCGATCCACCCTTCGCCGGGGTGGGAGGCCAGGTCGGTTACATGCACCCATTGCTGGCTGTTCGTGGTCTGCCTGAAAACGGCAAATCCCTCTTCGTTTTCCGACATGTCGTGGATATCCAGCTTTACGTTGCATCCCTCTGCTGTCACCGCCAGTTCAGGGGCGGCGGGTGCAGAGTCAGTGGTGAGGCTGTTCAGCCAATCCCCCGGGGAGCCCTGCCATTGATTGGCTGGCGTGACCCCATCATTTTCTGGCGGCTCCGGGTTGTTATACTCCTCAGAAGGAGCCGGAAAAACGGCCGGATGCACCTTGTCTGCATCCCCCTCTGGAAGGCTACCATTCTCACGCGGGTTTACAAACACGATCACTGCCCGCGAACTGGCATTCCCCATCTTTTCGTCTATTGCCCGCCCTACCAGGGAGTAATTTCCTGCCTCCGGGGGGATCCACCAGAACAAGGCGGAGGTCGAAATGCGCCCTCCCCCAGGAACCGCCTGTACTCCCTCCAGAACCCCGTTGATCCATAACTCAAGCGACGTGAAGGGGGATTGCCCGGTGGCGTTCACTTGCACCTGGATCGGTGCGCCAGCCAGAATTTGTGCCATATTCGCAGGCTGGCTGATGACCACCAGGGATTGGCTGGCATCAATGTGTTGGTTCCCGGTTTGACGGTAGCGGATAAAGAAGAAAGTGACGGCAGCAATTCCGAGAATACCCAAAATGCCAATTATCGCTATGACAATGCCCCAAGCAAGGGGTAATCTTTTCTTCCCTGCATTTGCTCTCATGTTCGTCCCTCCGTGACTAAAAGGGCATTAATTCGAGAAAAGGGTTTTGTGATTTTTTTATCGTTTCGCGGCCAAAATCACAATCACTGGCCTTTATTTCTCTCGAACCGACGATCAAGTATTCAATCAGTGATGCAGCGTGGGTGAAATGTTAACTGTAAAGAGTTTTTGATGTTCAATGGGGATCATAGTGATCCAACAATGATTATACGTCGCCTGATTATGAAAAACAAGCAGGGACAGGTCTTGTCAACAGGCAAAACCGGAACAAAATATGAAATAAAGCTGGGCTCAAAAAAGACATTCAACCCAATAGTTAAGAAACAGAATGTCGGTGAGACCAATCACGTACCCTTACGGATTGGACAAAAAGCCGGGTTCTTCTCTATCCCGAGTGCGCCTACCCAAAATCAGGGACAGGAGGCGTGAGCAATGAAATACGAATAGGAAGATAAGAAACCACCAAAGGGGTTCAAACCCCGTTAAGGGACAAGAACTCCAGTCCACATGCTCCATAAAACGCACCGTGGTTGAGGGTGTATTTACATAATCGAGGCGGTCGGGTGGCCGCGAGATTTGGAGATTAACTAGTAGCCCCAACTCCAGGTATTATGCTAAACTGGTTTCATCACAGCAATGCCTGGAGCGGTTCATGGAGGAACTTAACAAGCGGGCAAGTCACTATACACGATCCCTTCTGGTCGCCTCGCCTGGAGACCAATGCCCAGCGCGCCATCTTCCATCAGTGGGAACAGCTGGAAGCCAGCGGGTGCATTGACAACTTTCGCATCCTCGCCGGGGAGAAGGACGGTTTTCGCGAGGGCTGGTTTTTCGCCGATTCGGATGCATACAAGTGGTTGGACGCAGCTGCCCGGATTTATGCTCTTCATCCGGATGCGAAGCTGGCTGCCTGCATGAACGCCTTCCTCGCCCTGCTGCTCAAAGCCCAGACGGACGACGGTTACCTCTTCACCTACAACCAGATCCACTTCCCCGGCATGCGCTGGGTTAACCTGCAGATCGAGCACGAGCTGTACTGCCACGGCCACCTGATCGAGGCGTGCATCTCGCACCACACCGCCACCGGCCGGATCGACTCGCTCACCCTGGCTTGCGGCGCGGCCGACCTGCTGGTACGCGACTTTATGGGCAAGGGCCCTGATCACACCCCGGGTCACGAGGAGATCGAGATCGCCTTGCTGCGCCTGTATCCAGGTCACCGGGCAACTCTCCCTATCTGGACCTGGCTTCGCACTTCCTCGAGCAGCGCGGGCGCACGCCGCGATTTTGCCCTTTCGATTATCCGCCAGAATGCCAGTGTGGCGAAACGGGGGAAGTTTGTCCGCAAACAGCGGCGCGCCTATCTTTTGGCGCATCCCGAACACGCCTCCTTCCGCCTGCCGGCGCGCAACGCCGCCAAGAGTTCCCTGCCGGTCACGCTGCGCTGGTATGCCAGCGCCCTTCTCCGGCAAATACTTCCAGCAGCATGCCCCCATTCGCGCCCAGATCGTGCCGGTCGGTCACGCGGTCCGCTTCGGCTACCTGGAAACCGCCACCGCCCTGCTCCAGCGCCTGCGCCCTGACGCCAGCCTGATGCCGGCGCTTGAGCAGACCTGGGAACACATGGTGGCGCGGCGCATGTACGTCACCGGCGGGCTCGGTTCGCTGCCCGCCCTGGAGGGCTTCGGCAACGATTACGAGCTCGACCCCGAGTACGCTTACGCTGAGACCTGCGCCGCCCTGGCGGGCATGTTCTGGAACTGGGAGATGGCCCTCACTACCGGAAAAGCCAGATACAGCGACCTTTTCGAGTGGCAGCTATACAACGCGGCAGCGGTCGGCATGGGGCTGGACGGGGAGGGCTACCTGTACAATAACCCGCTCGCCTGCCGAGGCGGGGTCACCCGGCAGGCCTGGTTTGACATCCCCTGCTGTCCATCCAACCTGTCACGTACCTGGGCAGACCTGGGCAAGTACATCTATTCAGTTGACAGGGAAAACCTGTGGATCCACCAGTACATCGGCAGCCAGGTAACGCTCAAGTCGATTGGTTTCCTGGAGGTCCTGCTCGACTCCAACCTGCCAGCTACAGGGCGTGCCATCATCAGACTTAGCCCCCGGAACCAAGCTGAGTTCACCCTGCAGCTCCGCCTGCCGTCGTGGAGCGCCGCGACCCGGATCACGGTCAATGGGGAGCCGGTAGCACGGTGCCGACTGCTTCCCCTGTGAGTGAACCCGCCGCCGGGGGCTACGACCCGCGTCCAGCGCGCTTCCTGCCCATCCGGCGGGCCTGGTCGGCGGGCGATATGGTCGAAATCGCCTTCGACCTTGGGATCACCCTGCGTCACGCCAGCCCCAAGGTCAAGGGACACCTCGACAAGGCTGCCGTGACGCGCGGCCCGCTGGTCTACTGCCTGGAGAGCGTCGACAATCCCGGCTTGGACCTGTTCACCTGCCGCCTGGACCCAGCCTCGCTGCGGGTCGATCCCGCCCCGGACCTGCTGGGCGGTATCCAGGCCCTGCGTGCTACGACCGTCGACGGCTACCCGCTGACCTTCATTCCGTACGCCCTGTGGGCCAACCGCGGCCCGTCGCAGATGACCGTGTGGGTCAAGACCTGAAAGAGGAAATCATCCGAAGATAAGCACGATTAAACGAATTTGCGTGGATCATCTTCAATTCCTTTCGACCCTTTGTGTTCTTCGTGTTTAGTACAATTGTCAGCCATCCCAACTATACGAGAGGACTCCACATATGCAAACCACACCCAACGCTTCCCGCCCCAAACTCTCCCGCCGCGTCTGGCTGGCGGTGATCCTGCTCGGCTTTTCCGGACAACTGGCGTGGGGGGTCGAGAACCAGTACTTCAACACCTTCATGTACGACAAGATCACTCCTGACCCACGGCCCATTTCGTGGATGGTGGCAGCCAGCGCCATTGCCGCCACGCTGACCAGCCTGCTGATGGGCACGCTCTCCGACCGCACCCGCACCCGCTGGGGCAAGCGCAAGCCATTCATCCTGTTCGGCTACCTGGCCTGGGGAGTTGCAACTGCCGCCTTCCCCTCGGCGGCCTTCCTGCGTCCGGTCGGGCTGGCTATAGGCATCGCCATCCTGTTCGACTGCATCATGACCTTCTTCGGCTCGACCGCCAACGACGCCTCGCTCAACGCCTACGTGACCGACGTGACCAGCCTGGAAAACCGCGGCCGGGTGATGGGCGTGATGGAGATCCTCACCTGGGTGGCGATCCTGATCGTCTACGGCGCCTCCGGGCTGATCATCGACGCCTGGGGCTACTTCACCTTCTTCTACCTGATCGGCGGGATGGTCTTTGTCCTGGGTTTGATCGGCGGCTTGCTGGTGCACGAGCAGCCCGACCCGACCCCGCCCTCGCGCTCCTACTGGGGTCAGATTGGTGACACCTTCAAGTCGGCCAACCTGCGTGCCAACCGGGACCTGTTCCTGCTGCTCTTCGCCCTGACACTCTACGGCATCGCCGAGCAGATCTTCTTCCCCTACCTGATCATCTACCTGAACCACTACCTGAAGCTGCCCACCCTGCAGGCCTCCCTGCTCATCTTCGTCTGCATCCTGGTCGGCGGGATCGCCCTGGCCTATCCCTTCGGCGTGCTGGCGGACCGTATCGGGCGCAAATGGCTGGCCTTTGGCGCCATCACCCTCAAGCTGATCGGCTTGATCCTTTTCTCTCTCGATGAAAACCGTCGTGCCACTGGCCCTGACCGGCATCGTCTGGCTGGCCGGCATGTCGGCCTGGATGATCAGCACGGGAGCCTGGACCAAGGATCTCTATCCCCAGGACAAGCGCGGGCAGTTCGCCGGATATTTCATTCTTTTCACGGTCGCCCTGGCGATGGTGCCCGGTCCGCTGATCGGCGGCTGGCTTGGGACGCACTTCGGCATCCCCGCCGTGATCGAAGGGCAGGCGGGCTTCATCCCCACCCCGCTCATCTTCCAGGTGGCGGGCGTTGCGACGCTGGTGGCAACCATCCCGCTGTTCTTTGTGAAAGAACGGAAATCGTAATGCCGCAGGGTACAGCGACGCTGCACCCCGACATGGAAAAAGCATGACCTGGCAACCTGTCTCTGGCAACCTCATAACGCGCTGGGCAAAAGACGTCACATCCCGAAAACGCCTGGCGGGAGTATCCCCGCCCGCAGCTCGTCCGCCCTGAGTGGCAGAACCTGAACGGGCTGTGGGAGTACGCCATTACCCCCAAAGAAGGATCCGACTTCCCCGGCGCACAGGGGCAGATCCTGGTGCCCTTCCCGCTCGAGTCAGCCCTCTCGGGCGTCAAGCGCGCCCTCGACCCTGACGAGCGCCTGTGGTACCGGCGGACCTTCCGGGTCCAACAGACCTGGCAGGGGAAACGCCTCCTGCTGCACTTCGGGGCGGTGGACTGGGAGGCCGAGGTACGCATCAACGGCCAGATGGTCGGGACACACCGCGGCGGGTTCCTGCCTTTCTGGTTCGACATCACCCAGGCGTTGCAACCCGGTGATAATGAGCTGGTCGTGGCGGTCACCGACCCGACCGATGCCTCCTGGCAGGCACGCGGCAAGCAGGTGCTGGAACCCAAATCGATCTGGTACACGGCGGTCTCCGGCATATGGCAGACCGTCTGGCTGGAACCGGTCCCGGAGGCCTTCATTGCCGGGCTGAAAATCACTCCGGACCTGGATGCCGGGACAGTCCGGGTGGAGATCAAAGCCGGGGGCGCGGCAGACCGACTGGAGGGTGATGCGTGTCCAGGTATATTCCGCCGGGGAGCAGGTTGCAGACAAAGTACTTGAATTGACCGAGACAGAGGCCACACTCTCAATTCCTCAGGCGAAATCCTGGAGTCCCGCTTCACCGCATCTCTATGATCTGATTGTGGAGACCAGAGATGACCAGGTGAGGAGCTATTTTGGAATGCGCAAGTTCAGCCTGGGGAAGGATGCCCAGGGACGGATGCGCCTCTGCTTGAACAACCAGCCCCTCTTCCAGTTTGGCCCGCTTGACCAGGGGTACTGGCCGGACGGGCTGTACACTCCACCGTCAGAGGCGCCATGCGCTTCGACCTGGATGCCATCCAGCACCTGGGCTGCAACATGCTGCGCAAGCATGTCAAGGTGGAACCGGCGCGTTACTATTATGAATGCGACCGGCGCGGGCTGATCGTCTGGCAGGATATGCCGAACGGCGCAAAGGCGGTCGGGGATGCGACCTCCCTGCTGGCAATCCTGTTTGGCTCCCAGCGCAGGGACGGGAATTACCCCTATGCCGGGCGGGAAGAGGCGGCGAGCCGTGAGGACTTCCGGCGCGAGCTGCAGGAGCTGGTCGAGCATCTTTACAACTTTTCCTGCATCGGGATGTGGGTGCCGTTCAACGAGGGCTGGGGCCAGTTCGACAGCCGGGAGACAGCGGACTGGTTGAAAACCCGGGACCCGACCCGTCCGGTGGATGCGGCCAGCGGCTGGTTCGATCAGGGCGGCGGGGACTGCAAAAGCCTGCACATCTACTTCAAGAAGCTGCCCAGAGACAAGCCCGAGAAAAAACAGGCGGTGATCGTCTCGGAGTTCGGCGGCTACAGCCTCAAGCTGCCAGGCCACCTGTGGAACCCAACCGCAGAGTTCGGTTATCGCAAGTTCCGTTCTCGCGAGGAGTTGACCACCGCCTATCTCGAGTTGCTGGAAAAGGAATTAAAGCCCTGGATCAGAGGCGGCCTCTCAGCAGCGGTCTACACCCAGACGACGGACGTGGAGATCGAGATTAACGGTTACCTGAGCTACGACCGGGAGATTGAGAAGATGGATTTCGACCAGCTGAAGGGCATGCACGCCAGTCTTGGCGAAGAATAACAAGAAACTGCGGCTGACCGCCTTGTAATCTGCAACCATCCCAGATCGTGCAAACCCGTATTGAATATGAATAAGCCTGAATTTAATGTACCTCCGCCAGGATTTGAATTTCAGACCGCCTGGTTCGAGGTCCCCATACCGGGATGTTATTCATGATATCGGCGCTTCTTGGCGCCGAACCTGCCGAAACCTGCAATCCCTGGCACCGCCCGCCGGGGCAGGTGTGCGTGCGGTGCAAGTGTGGCGGCTGGTCCCCTGCGCTGCGCTCCGGGGATGCTTCGCGAAAGCCGCCTCGGCCAGTCCTCAGCGGGGAGCTTTTGACCTATCGTTGACGCGCATATTAATGCTGCACATCAATTATTTTATATATAATATCCATAGAAATTCCGCTGCAGCCAATTATGCTAAATTAATTTAGTGCATTAGGCGCCGCAAGCATAAAAGCTGTTGAGCCGAACCGCTCAAACACGAGTTGGGCAGCGGCACAAACGCGGAGTAAAATCGCTCCGACCTTTACCTCAACGACAGGAGTTCAGAAAATGCAGAAACGCAAACTTGGAAACAGTAACTTGGAAGTTTCGGCTCTCGGGCTCGGCTGCATGGGGTTGAGCCATAGTTACCCTCCGTTTCCAGACAAGCAGGAAAGCATCTCGCTGATCCGCACCGCCGTCGAACGCGGGGTCACATTCTTCGATACTGCGGAAGTATACGGTCCCTTCATTAACGAAGAACTGGTGGGCGAAGCACTTGAGCCGTTTCGCGGCCGGGTGGTGATCGCCACCAAGTTCGGCTTTAAAATCGGTCCCACGGGACCGGCGGGCCAGAACAGCCGGCCGGAACACATCAAAGAGGTTGCTGAAGCCTCGCTCAAGCGACTCAAGGTTGATGCCATCGATCTGTTCTATCAACACCGCGTTGACCCGAATGTGCCTATCGAAGATGTGGCGGGCGCGGTGAAGGACCTGATCCAGACAGGCAAGGTGAAGCACTTCGGCCTTTCTGAAGCAGGCGCGCAGACCATCCGCCGTGCCCACGCGGTCCAGCCAGTCACGGCAGTCCAGAGCGAATACTCGCTATGGTATCGACGCCCGGAGGAAGCGGTGCTGCCAACCCTAGAGGAACTCGGGATCGGGTTTGTTCCATTCAGCCCGCTGGGCAAGGGCTTTCTCACAGGCAAGATGGATGAAAATACGCTGCTCGAAAAAACCGATTTCCGCAGCGGCATTCCTCGCTTTACACCGGAGAACCGAAAAGCGAACCAGGCCGTGGTG
The DNA here is from genome assembly GCA_963760315.1 of uncultured Chloroflexia bacterium. Taxonomy (GTDB): domain Bacteria; phylum Chloroflexota; class Anaerolineae; order Anaerolineales; family Villigracilaceae; genus UBA877. Next base: position 192,058 of record CAVXCK010000002.1, on the reverse strand, counting down.
GATTTACTTAGCAGGTTCGCGGAACAAAAGCAGGCAACACCTGCCCAGATCGCCCTCGCCTGGCTGCTTGCCCAAAAGCCGTGGATCGTCCCGATCCCGGGCACAAAGAAGGTGGAGCGCCTGGACGAGAACATCGGAGCAACTGCCGTCGAACTTACACCCGACGATCTCCGGGAGATCGAGAGCGCTGCATCAAAGATCCAGGTGCAGGGGGACCGGTATCCCGAAGCGCTGGAAAAAAGCACGTATCTCTAAGCAGGGAAGCACGAGATGGAAAAAGAAAAAGGAAGACAATCATGAGCAAAGTCGCCGCCTTACACCGGCTCCAAGCGACAGCAGCTCCGCCGCAGACGAAAGTAGTTGCTTTCCTGAAATACACGATATGGTCAGTAATACCGTACTTACATATTGGACAAAAAGCCGGGTACTTCTCGATCCCCTTTTATCCTAGCTGATGGAGCTGATCTGGAACTTATGTAGATAGTCCCCTGATCCACCCCCACCCCAAGCTCGGAATTGTTCTTCTAATCAGAATTACCATAACTATCCGTAGTCCTATCCATCGCCTTTCTATGCGAGTATCAGGAGGAATCGATAGTATGAAAAAAATGAAGACAGAACTCCTTCTTTTTATATGGCTATCATTCGCTCTCGCCTGTAATGTTGTGCGGCCACCTGTGGAAGGCACACCGGCAGGAGGCGTATTGGGCGGGACCCCTCTAAACGCAACTTACACAAATGGACAAGCCCTGCTAAACGAGATCCGCTTTCTGTCGGAAGACGGGCAACCCCAATTCATCGAGCTGAAGAACAACGAATCCGGCGGCGCTGCTCTGGCGGGCCTGGAACTGAGGAACGAAGCAGGGCAAACCTACCAACTGCCTGACGGACTTACCCCCCTGGCAACTGGCACATTCTTCCTGATCGTGTTCGACGGCCAGGATAAAATCGATGGTCTTACCCTTCACGCCGACCGCACCGATTTCCTGAACCCAACGTCGGGATGGGTGGCTCTCAACGGGAAGGATGGGGCACAACTTGACCGCGTGGCGTGGGGGGACGGACAGGTTGGACCGGTCAAGTCGAGTCTGGGAGGGGTAGTGGAGGATCCGGAGCCGGGGATGGTCATCGGGCGCTATCCACTAGCCACAGAAACCGATCCCGCTGAGTGGGTTGCGTTCACGCCTGAGCAGTCCACACCCGGGTTGGCCAATCCCATCCCATCTGTCCAGATTCTGCTCCCCCTGAGCGGTGCGCTTATGGCTCCGGAGGATGTCACTCTGAGTTGGTATGCAGTAGCGGGAGCAACCCAATACGCAGTGCAGGTATCCCAGGATGCAACCTTCACGACGAAGCAATTGAGTCAGACTGTTCCTGACCCTTTCCTAGAGACCAGCTCTCTATCGGCCGGAACATACTACTGGCGTGTGCAAGCCATCGACGCGGATGGTTCCCAAGCCGAATTCTCACCGATCAACATGATCACTTTGAAGGTTCAGGGCGCCTCCGGTCACCTGTTTGCCCTCGCCCCAATTGAAACTCTTCCCGTGCCCTTCCTATGGCAGCAGAAAGACACGCCCATGTTGTTGCTTGAAAGCGAGAACGAAACCGGACCCCACGCCTGGGATGTAGCCCATCCAGGTCTTGATCGAAACGATCCGGCCGATAAGGGCAACTGCGCCCTGGCATCCATTGCCATGGTCAATCATTTCTATGGAGGAACCTCAGCCAGGATCGCATCGGGTACTACATCTTCAAGGATTCCCTGCCCGGTCCGGAGCACGACTTGAACTACGACTATGGCCTTAGACATAGTGAGATCACCCGCGCTTTCGAGTATGCGCTCGGAGTGGATGCGACGCTTCGCCGCGTGCAATCCCTCGAGACTTTCTGGAAAGATGTCACGGCCAGCATCGATGCTGGGCGACCGGTGGTCGCTACCATCCCCGGGCACGGGTTCGTCATCACCGGCTATGCGGTGATAGACGGCGTTTCCTGGATCACTGTCAACGATCCCGGGGTTGGCGTCTATGCCGCCGACCTCCGCAATCCAGAACAATCCAGCCTACGGGCGAATTGGTATGCCTATTGGCTGATCCCGTCCGGCGCCGTCGGAACAAAAGACGATCCTGCCATCTTTGAAGATTCCGATGGCGATGGCGTGATCAATGTCGACGAGAGCGAGCGATTTCACACGGATCCCGATATCGCGGATACCGATCAGGATGGGGTAAACGACAAACAGGACATCGCCTCCGGCGTCTTTGACCCGCGCTATGGTTACGCGTTTTATCCTTACGGAGAAGGACGCGACATCGACAGCGACGGGAAACCAACGGAGCTGGATGAGGATTCGGATAACGGTGGCTGCCTGGATGGGACGGAGGACACCAACGGAAACGGGAAGTGGGAACCGGAACAGGGTGAGACCGACAACTTCGACTTTATGGACGACAGGTGCATCAAGGGCAGCTCCGAGCTTGTTTTTGACTTCACCTGCAGCCAGGTAATTGGTTCACAAGTTCAAACGATTCACGAATGGGGCCACACCAAGGGAGTATTCTCCGTAGAGGCCACCGATGCGGGGAAGCTGGAGGGTGTCGCTACGATTACAGCCTCCGATGTAGGGATACACTGGGACCTAACCAAGGCCGCTTGCTTCCCGATGGAGGGATCTTCCACCAAGCCCGTCCAATGGAAAGCAAAGTTTAACGGGTGAATATCACAAACAATCCGATGGCAGCATCAATGTTTCGATCCAAGTGTCGCCTGAGCACGGTCCGCCGATGTCAATGACATACAGCAACACTTGCGGAAATCGGGATCCAAGAGGCACCGCTGGTATTCGATGCGACCTATTGGACCATCCTTCAGGGTTCGCTGGTGAACGGACGTCTCGACGCTCAGTTGGCGGTACCCCTGCCGCCCAGCTGCGCCGGTGAAGCAGGTTTCAAGACGCATATGGAAGCCCCACCGGAATTCAAATAGGGTTCGCCCGGGAACCAAGAAACTCGACGCAGGGCCGTGGTAGTAACCCGGCACCCAAACTGAGGTTGTCAGCGGCGTTTGCCCGCTGCCGTACACCAACCCAGGTCGATTTGCGTTTCCTGCATCGATCCGGATGGCAACCCACACCGGTCAAAAAGCGGGGGGGTTGGAACTATTGAATTTACGGGTGCATTTGGCATACAATGGTGAGGAAAGGATAGCGGGATGGTTCGACGATCCGCCAGGTTCTTCGTAGAAAACGTTCTTACGCATTGGACAAAAAGCCGGGTACTTCTCAATATTATTTGTCCTGTCCGAGAAAGCCAATCTTACCTGATGGATGGACGCAATCTAGCCAACGACTGGTTCCGGATCATGATCACAGCGTCGAAAGGCTGTTGGGTGCTGGCCAGCTCGGGTACACCATCCAAAGATCCTTCCGGTTTACGGGTGCTGGCCGAATTGCCCACGTTCACCCCGACGCAGTAACTTGCTCATCATGGATCAAGGAAAAGTTGTGCAATGAACACGAAAACTGTGTTTGGGTACCTGCCGTCCCCTCAATGGGTATGCCACAAACTGGTGCTGGTATTTGCGAGAATAGATGATCAGGTTTCCATTCCCTTTTGAAATAAAGATCGCCCGTCTTTTTACCGGGGGATCTTTTACCCGATCCTGATCGGTCGCATCGAAAACGACCTCCCCAAACTTTCTCCGCTTGCTGCCGATGGAGGGAAGTTAATTCGGTGTATCTTTGAGAACAGTGGACAATCGGAAGATTATTAATGTGTTCCTAAAATTACTTCGCCTAACCGGAAAACCTCTCAGAAGTGGAAGGCAGGCCTAACAAAACAGAGAAAATTATGACCAAAAAAATATCCAGAAGAGATTTTCTAAAAATTGCGGGAGCCATCGTGGGAGCCGCCGCGGTAACTACCGTCGCCGCTGAAGTCGTCACCCCATTGATATACCCAGAAAAACTGGAGTTTGATGAAAATGTCAGCCTATGGGCGCCAGCACAGCCTCCGAAAAATCCCGCTCTGGCAGAAGATATCGAAGTGGATGTGGCAATTATCGGCGGAGGCTATACCGGCCTTTCGTCGGCCTGGTATATTTTACAGCGCTATCCGGGGAAGTCGGTAGCCATCTTCGAAGCGCGCGGCGTCGGTCAGGGTGCTTCAGGACGGAACGGCGGAATGCTCCTGCCACAGACTGCCAATGAATACATGATGGTTTATTCCGATGCCAATACCCATCGGCGGCTGTATGATCTGACCGTGAAGAATATGGATGATCTGGTCGAAATCGTCAAGGCACAGGGTGTTGACATCGAACTGCGCCGCAACGGTGTTCTATTGGTGATCGCCAAGGAAAGCCAGGTGGCGCAATACAAGAAATATGCACAGCAAGCGCAGTCACTGGGAATGCCGATCGAATTCTGGGATCATCGCCCGGACGATAAGCGAGATCGGAACCGATGTTTACTTCGCCTCCCTATTCGACCCAAATGGTGGCGAGGTGCATCCGATGAAGCTGGTGCATGCTTTGAAAAAAGCTGCCGAAAGCGCTGGTGCGCACATTTATGAAGACAGCCCTGTGTTTGAGATACAGGACGGAGAAAACATCACCCTGATGGTCGGGGAGCCGAACCACAGGGTAAGTGCCAAGGCGATAGTCCTGGCCACCAATGGGTATACGTCAAAGTTGGGCTATTTCAAGAACAGTGTACTACCCATTCACACACCCATGGCAACAACACCCAGCCTGCCGGATTCAACTTTTGAAGAAATCGGCTGGAAGAACAAGGCTGGTTTTTCCGACACGTTCACAATTCTCTATCACTTGAGTCGAACCACCGACAATCGCGTCCTGATTGGCAGTGGATATGTCAATTATTTCTTCAATAATGGAATCATCAATAAAGATGATCCCGTTATGCTGAAAGCGCACCTGCAAAAAGAACTTGGTCGGATTTATCCAAAACTAGCCGGGATGGAATTCGAGCACTTCTGGACCGGTGTTTTGGGATTCTCACTGGATTTCATGCAGACGGTGGGTGTGATGGGCGCGCATCGGAATATCTACTACGGCCTATGCTACGCCGGGCACGGCATCAACCTTTCCACCCTTTTTGGAAAAGTGATTGCGGATATTTACGCCGGTGAAGAAAACCAATGGGAGGGATTGCCATTCCTGAATCACCGCTATATTTCCCTGCCGCCCGAACCGCTCAAGTGGGCTGGTATTCAAGCAATCATTCAGTATTACAAGGTGAATGATGCCGGAAAGTGAATTCAAGAATTATGCCCCAGTAATGAGCGTGATTTCTGTTATAAACCGTGCAGCGGCCTTGCGTTCCTTGAAATTCCCAACAAAGCGCTTAGCGTGTAGCGGACTGCAACTTCGCCAAACGAGACTGAAGCGGTTTACCAGAAGCGATACGATAAGGTCGATACTAACATTTATGTATTGGACAAAAAGCCGGGTATTTCTCAACCCCCTTTGTGCTGGCTGATATAGACAATCTGGAACTTGTATAGCCAGCCGCCCGATTTACTTCCACCCTCACTCGGTGGAGGTTTTGCCATCCTGACCATCCTGCTAGGTACAAGGTTTGCTGATCTACCTTTCCAATTTCCAACTGGTAGGCGCAATGAATCCCTGGACGTGCAGTTTTTGGCTATGGTAGATTGGAGATAAGTAGAAGGTGGGGAAGATTTTTTAATAATGAACTGGAATTGGGATTGTGAGCGTCGTTTTACATCGTCTAGAAAAGTACTATACTTTAATAGATTTTTATAAGCCGTTGAGCTGTCTACCGGCGGCTAAATAACCAGTTGAGCACGGGTCAAATGAACAATTAGGGAGCACATATCAGAAAAATTCAATTTTTTACATTCGCATTGGCATTGACGGGGATATTGCTGAACGGGTGCAGCAATACAGCGACACCTACGCCTTCCCGGCCTGCTGATAGTAACACGCCGACTGCCGGCCTCCCTACCCAGATTTCTGCACAGTCTGTAACCTTGACCGGACACACAGACGCAGTCACCCACTTAAGCTGGTCGCCGGATGGAGCCTTACTCGCATCAAGCTGCGGGAACTTTCAGTCACAAGATTATACAGTCCGCCTGTGGCACCCGGATGGAACACCAGCGAACATCTTAACCGGACACACACAACCCGTAACCGGATTAAGCTGGTCTCCAGATGGAAAAACCCTGGCCTCCAGTTCCCTGGATGGCACCATCCGATTGTGGAGCAGCGGAGGCAAACTTCTGAAGGTCCTGCACGGCAATACCGGACAGGTCTTTGCAGTTGCCTGGTCACCAAATGGGAAAATGCTGGCATCCGGCTCGATTGTAACTTTTACAAATCCAACCGTTCAATTATGGAATCAAGCTGGACAAGTCGTCACGGTTCTTTCGACCTCATTCAGCGGGGGAAAATTCTACAACCTGGCATGGTCACCCGATGGCAAATATCTACTCGGCGGAGCGACTGATTACAAATTATGGCAAGCAAACGGAGAGCAAGTTTTTTGGACCACAGCCTGCGCGAGTTGTACGCCTGCTTGGGGTATGGCGTGGTCGCCGGATAGCCGATTATGGGCTATTGGAAACGAAAGCGGTTACGTGGAACTCTATACAAGCTCCGGGACAAAAGTGGCCACAATACAAGATCAGACGGGCGTAAACAGCTTAGCCTGGTCGCCTGACAGCAGAATATTGGCAGGGGCAAAAACCTTGTGGCTGGCAGATGGAACCGCCCTAAACACTCTCAATACGCAGGCCGAATACGTAAACAGCGCGGCTTGGTCGCCGGATGGGAAAATGCTGGCTTCAGGCGGAAGCGATGGCAGCGTCCATTTGTGGACGTCTGACGGAAAACCCTGGGGCTTGCTACAGGGTCACACGGGTACAATTGAGGTGGTTGCATGGTCCCCCAATGGGAATATTCTGGCAAGCGGGGCAGACGATGCCACTATCAGACTTTGGACGCTCAAATAAGCGTGGTTCAATTGGTGTGACGCCCAAAAATGGCGTCCAGCGGTCAGTGGCTCCGCCGCTTGCAATCCTGTCCCATCTCTGAGGACATACAAAAGATCTGTCTAGAGGATAAACTGATGGCTGGCGAAATTGTCATCATTGTCAATGGAAAACAGCATACCGTTCAAGCAGCACCGGAAACCTCACTCCTTTATGTCTTGCGCAATGAAATTGGACTCAATGGTCCTCATTTCGGTTGTGGAGGGGAAAAATGTGGTGCCTGCATGGTGCTAGTTGGTGCAGAACCTGTGCTCTCCTGTCGTTTGCCTGTCTCCGAAATCGGAAATTCTCGTATCACCACGTTGGAAGGTTTGATTGAAAATGGTGAATTACACCCAGTACAGCAGGCCTTTATCGAAGAGCAGGCAACCCAGTGTGGTTATTGCGTTAATGGAATGATCATGACCACGGCTGCTTTATTATGGAAAAATCCGCACCCGACCGACGTACAGATTCGGACTGCCTTGAATGATAACTTGTGCCGGTGTGGTACTCACCTGCGCATCTTGCGTGCGGTCAAACGCGCTGAAGAGTTGATGTCGGGAATATAGGCATAATGATGGTAAAGCAAAACAGTCAAAGAAATACAGAAAGCGACCACAGACCAAATCGCAGGGGGTCGGGGAGGCGGGAGGCCTTCTGGGGGCCTCTGACAAACTGGCTAGACGACTGGCTGGCAATTAATCCAGACGGGACGATCACCGCCTTCAGTGGCAAAGTTGAGCTGGGGACCGGTGTCCGCACTGCCCTGGCGCAGATCGTTGCTGAGGAGCTGGGTGTTCCCGTGGGAAATGTGCACATGGTCATGGGAGATACCGAACGTACACCGAATGAAGGCTATACTGCCGGGAGTATGACGATCAGCTCGAGCGGGGCTGCACTGCGGAATGCCGCTGCTCAAGCACGGTACACCCTGTTGGAAATGGCAGCAGAACGACTCAACGCCAACCTGGATGCGTTGACCGTGGAGGATGGCCTGATTTCGGTAATCCGGCATCGGGAGCGAAAAATCACTTATGCTGATTTGATGGGGGGAAAAGCATTCAACCTCGAAGTCACGGGTAATGCCCCTCTGAAGGATTCGAAGACCTATACCATCGTTGGCACATCCACTCCACGCGAGGATATTCCCCGTAAAGTAACCGGTCAGCCTAGCTTTATACAGGATTTGCGGATTCCCGGGATGCTGCATGGACGTCTGGTACGCCCGCCGAGCGCGGGTGCGGAACTCATTTCGGTCGACGAGCGTTCCTTGGAAGATATTCCTGGCTTGGTCAAGGTCATTCAGCGCGGCAATTTCATCGCAGTCGTTGCCGAAAGGGAAGAGCAGGCTATTCTCGCCGCCCAACATTTGAAAGTGAAATGGCATGAGAAAGCTGTTTTACCACCCATGCAGGATTTATATGACACATTGCGTTCCCAGCCAACACAGGATAGCTTGTTGGTTGATAAGGGAAATTACGAGGCTGCTTTAAGCAGGCCGCCTGGCAATTACACGCCACCTATTACCAGCCGTACCAAGCGCATGCCTCGATTGGCCCTTCATGTGCGGTTGCTGATGTGAAAGAGGATCAAATCACGGTCTGGGCGAGTACGCCGGGTCCTTATCCATTAAGTGGAGTACTGGCGCAACTGGTTGATATACCCGCCGAAAAAGTCCATCTGATCCATGTGGAAGGAGCAGGCAGTTATGGGCAGAACGGCGCGGATGATGTCGCTGCAGACGCAGTCATTCTTTCACAAGCGGTGGGCAGACCAGTGCGCGTGCAATGGTCGCGCCAGGACGAGTTTATCTGGGAACCGAAAGCTCCTGCGATGGTTATGGAGGTGCATGGGGGGTTGGATGCCAAGGGCAATGTGGTCGCCTGGGACTATCATGTCTGGTCGCCTTCACACGTGGCTCGGGCGCAATCCCCCGAGCAATTGGTGGCAGGCGAACTCCTCTCCGGGAAGGTTGCCAAGCAGGCGGGATTTTCCTTTGGTGCTGAACGCAACGCACCCACTAATTATATCTTTCCGAACCAACGAGTTACTGTCCACTATCTTGGGAATTCCCCCTTGCGTGCTTCTTCCTTTCGGAGTCTGGGGGGTGCGGAGAATACCTTTGCCAATAAATCATTCATAGATGAGCTCGCAGCAGCCGCGGGTCAAGACGCATTGGAATTTCGACTGCGCTATCTAGACGATGTGCGCGCTCGCGAAGTGCTTAAAGCAGCCGCCAAGAAGGCTGGCTGGGAGACGCGTCCATCCTTTCACGGGAAGAAGAATAAATTGGCGGAGGGACGCGGCGTGGCTTTCGCCTGGTATGAAAATGATCAAGCCTTGGTAGCTTGTGTTGTCCATCTCCACGTGGATATCACAAGTGGAGCGGTACGTGTACATCGAATTGTGGTTGCCCATGATTGTGGGCTGATCATCAATCCGGACGGTTTGAAAAATCAGATCGAAGGTAATATCATCCAATCTCTCAGCCGTGCGCTCAAAGAAGAGGTGAAATTTGACGAATGGCGAGTGAAAAGCGTTGATTGGGACTCATACCCTATACTGACGTTTTCAGAAGTGCCAGAAGTGGAGATAGTCCTGATTAACCGTCCTGATCATCCTGCGGTGGGTGCGGGAGAACCCTCGACAATTACGACAGCAGCAGCAGTTGCCAACGCGATCTTTGACGCCACAGGTGCACGCCTCCGGCAGATTCCATTCACACCCGAACGTGTTAAGGAAGTTGTAAACTAATCCTTCATGTAATGGAGGCAGGGAATAGTTTATTACGAGGGATGGTACTTTAGAATGCCAAAGGAGTAAACCAAAAAAAAAGAATTCGTCAAAAATGCTTTGGGATATGTCCTTTTCATTATATATCCAGTTACATCAGGGGCAGTGGCCATCTGAACCAAAGCCCGGGCTGAAAACACCCCCAGCGGACAGCGACTCCACCGCATACGACAGCAGTAGTTTACAAGCAGTGATTCGCTATGGTTGGTAAGAACATAATTACGCATTGGGCAAAAAGCCGGTACTTCTCGATCCCGTTTGTCCTGGCTGATAAAGACAATCTGGAATTAGTTTAGATATACGCTCCCTCTTTTACCTCAACCCAAAATGTAGAGGGTTCATATCTTAACATTCTTACTGATTTTTAAAATATGTGCAAATAATACGAGAAATTGGGCGATACTAATTTAGGCATCTCTTCAGTCCCGTTATTGCCGACCTGCCCCTTGCACGAGAAAGAGCCACCTATCAGATAGTGGCTTAGTAACTCGGTCGGTCATCAAGGCTCATGACCATGATAATTTCTACTTGAAATGGAGGTGCTGTCATGAAAAAATCTCCCGCTATCTTCATCGTAGCGATCCTTTTTACCTTGACTGCAAGCCAATGTAGGCCAGAACAGGTTCCCACGACCGAAATTCCTCCCACGAATCCCCTCCATGGCAACTCAGACGCCTCCTTCCGCTACACCGCAGTCAGTTATGGTTGTAAACGCAGCCGACTCCGGCCCAAACACACTCCGTCAGGCACTGCAAGATGCACGACCAGGGAACAATATCACATTCGACCCCACAATCTTCCCACCTGATGCGCCGGTGACAATCAATCTTGTTAGCCCCTTACCTGAGCTTATTCAAGGCAATCTAACAATTGATGCCAGCAACGCTGGTGTTATCCTGGACGGATCAGATATAACTGGTGGAGAAAATGGCCTAACAATCTCCTCGGATGGCAATACCATACGCGGACTCCAGATTGTCAGTTTTCCTAGCGCAGGGATTGCACTTCGTGGTGGTGCACAACACAACCTCATTGGTGGTGACCGTAGTGTTGGTACCGCGCCTCTTGGCCAGGGTAACCTGGTCAGTGGCAATGGAGTTTTTGGAATCGGCTTGTGGGATGAGGGTACATCATATAACACCATCCAAGGAAACTACATAGGAGTAAATCTAGATGGTACGAAGGCATGGGGACATTCCCGCGACGGAATCCATTCGAATGGCGCTAATCAGAATCTGATCACGGGTAACGTTATTGGTGGAAACGATACAGGAGTGTACTTGTGCTGTGTGGCTGAAGGAAGGAATATTGTCACAAAAAACATTATTGGTACTGACCCGAGCGGAGCTATTCCCCTGGGAAACCACACAGCTGGTGTGATCATCGATCGCAGTAACCACAACATAGTCGGTCCCGGCAATATAATCGCATATAACGATGGCTCAGGGGTCATGTTTTGGAAAGAAACCTTTGGTAACACAGTCACGGAGAACTTGATCCATGACAACGGCGAACAAGGCATCAGCACGGAAGCCTTCGGTGATCTTCAGCCGCTCCCCCCAATCATCTTTAATTTCGACCTGCAGACTGGCATTTTGACGGGCGCCGCATGCGCGAACTGTATAGTTGAGATCTTCTCGGATAAGGGTGACGAAGGGGCAATTTATGAAGGGCGAGCTGAGACGGAAGAGAATGGGACATTTACCTTCGAGAAGGGTGCGCCGCTCGGAGGACCATCCCTGACTGCTACTGTCACAGATCCTGCAGGCACCACCAGTCAATTTTCACACTCTACGCAGGGCACCCGTCGGAGCCTAAGCTTACAAGGGGGTGAGGATTTTGGGATGATAACTGGGCTGCAAAATAGGCCATCTAGCGAACTTGCCGACAACCGCATTGGGGGGGTTGCGGAGACAAAAGACATTGGTGACTGGGTATGGAACACAGGTCTAAAATGGATCCGCGTAATCGTTGATTCCTATGGACAGTGGCAGCACGTGGATTGGGAGAGGGATGAATATACCATCGACCCGGATGAAGAAAAAGTCATTGACGATCTTGTGAATCATGATGTAAGAATCATGCTTGTACTTGACGTCTGGCATCCGGAATATAAGATCGTCTATTACAAGACTGAGGAGAACATAGCGACTTATCTGACCTGGGTGCGGTTTATGGTTCGCCACTTCAAAGGCCGTATCGAATACTACGAGATCTTGAACGAACCCGACCTCAACTTTGAAGCCCCTTCGGGAATGCCGGTGGACGCTTATGTAAATCTCGTCAATCGAACCGTCCCCGTCATTCGCCAAGAGGATCCCAATGCAAAGATTGTGGTGGGAGCCATCCCGGACACAAGGTTCGATGGTAGTCGTGATTGGATGTGGGGACTTCCTCCATTCCGAGGTTATGCCGCTTGTTGATGGTATCTCCTGGCACGGGATGTACGGAGCCGCACCCTCGGATGACCCGCGTGGAGTGCGTGACGCCGGATTGAATCAGATGAAAAACTATTGGGAGAATTACCCGGCTCTTGTAGAAAAGATCATCAGTGTTGCTGCTTCCAATGGATTCGAAGGTGAATTTCTGGTGGAGGAGATGCTATGGCGTACTCCCTCTTCGCCACACGAGTCAGAACCATATGGGTTTACAGATATGTCGGCTGCGAAGTACTATGCTCGCGCCATTATTATCCATCTAGGTCTCGATGTTGCTAGCGGGTTGGCTGTTGTTCAAGAAGATATCAGACCACGGTCACATTCAGTTATTCGAGCCTTGTGCAACATCATGGCCGGAGCGCAGCCCGAAGATCTGTCAGTCGTGATTGAGAGTGAAGCGAGTAATATTAAATACTACGGGTTCGCACTCTTGAATAATGTCAAACTACTAGCGATATGGACCGATGGTGTAGCGGTAGATGATGACCCCGGCGTATTGTCAACGGTGAAACTCGCTGGATTTTCAAACTGGGATGCTTACGGGATTGATATCCTAAATGGCATTGAACAAAAATTATTTACCAGAAATGAAAATGGCAATTTGATCATCAAAGGCCTCTTGATAAAAGACTATCCGATAATTATCCGCTTGGAACAATAGGGGGAGTGTAGTATGGGAGTCAGCCAATACCAGCAGAGGAATAACCTGAAGCACTAGCTACGAACCTTTGGGATTAGCTTATGGCCTATTAGGAAGAATGAGTAAAGCTTATACCTTTACATAAGTGCGCGTCCAGAGGTATTTTGATACGGAACATTTAGGTTAGCTAGATTTCATGATATTTACCACACTGACCTTACAGCCACAAGAATGGGAGACGTGGAAAACATAAGCCCTATACTAATAGTAGTTACTTTCCATAAGGTTTAGGGCAGAAGGAGGATAGATCATGTCAACATTAACTAATGAGATTGAATGGGGAGAAGAAATCACGCCCTCGACGGTCGGTATGAATGGCCTTGGTGTTAAGAAAATCCTTGATGTGTATCACTCACAACTTACAGATGGCCTCCACTACGGTTCACAACTGGTTGTTCTCCGTAATGGGTTTATTGTTCTTGATCGGGCAGATGGGGACGCGAATGTGTGTCGAAAATTGAAAGTGACGCCGAATACCCTGTTTCATTGTTTTTCAATCACCAAACCATTCACCGCGATATGTATACATAAACTCATTGAAGAAGGCAGGATCGAATTTGATACTCCTATTGCTGAATATTGGCCGGAATTTGGTACCAGAGGAAAAGAAACTGCAACGATTAGACATGCTTTACTTCACCAAGCTGGTATTCCAAGGCGAGGGTTTTATAAGCAAATACCCTTGTGGGTAAATTGGGACTGGGTTATCCATAATGTCGCGAATCTTCAAGCAGAATATCCTCCAGGCAGTAAATCGGCTTATCATTTAGTCAATTTTGGTTTTATTTTAGGTGAAGTGGTTGAAAGGGTTACTGGGAAGCCGATCAAATCATATTTACAGGAACATTTTCTACAACCTCTAAATTTGATAAATACCTATCTGGGCTTGCCTTCCAAAAAGCAAAAATATGCTTCTTATATATATTCCGGAGATAAAACACAATCATCTGCAGCGTTTCTGATTTAATCTGCCCATTTTTCGATCTGCAGTGATACCAGCAGCAACTCTAAATTCTACCGCCAGGGATCTTGCTGTGTTTTTTCAAATGTTGCTTAATCACGGCACGTACGCTGGGAAAGGTTATCTCAAACCTGATACAGTTACCAAAGCCGTTTCTTTGGGATATGAAGGTTATGATGAAGTAATTCTAGCAGAAATGCGTTGGGGGTTTGGTTTTCATTTGGGAGGAGTAATAAGGCCAACTAATCCTCCTATACCTATATGGTTTGGATATAAAAGTTCCCTAGCTACTTTTGGGCACATTGGTCAAAATAGTAGTATGGTATGGGCAGACTTGGAAAAAGAATTGGTTGTAAGCTTTACAACCAATCGGCTGTTATCTGATGAAAAGACAAGAGAGAGGTTTCAAGCAATATCAGATGCCGTTTGGGATGCAATCGTCTGATGTTACCAAAAGAGATGGATGTGAAAGATGATTAATGAAAATGAACCCTTGGACGATGATTACGACGATGAAAAATTCCGATCAGTTTTGAGGAATATGGGAATCCAGTATTATTTGAGGGTAGTAATTCAACAATAGGTGATAATAGCGGCATCACGAAGTCGGAGCGGTTATATGTATACCAGGCATTGCATAAAGCGTATGTCCTGGTCAACGAAGAGGGCACGGAAGCTGCGGCTTTCACTTTTTATAGCGCCCGGCCTGTCTCGCTGCCGCAGGCGTTGCGCATCGACCGGCCGTTCATTTTCATTATCCGGGATGTGCCAACGGGAACGATCCTTTTCGTGGGGCGGGTGCTGAACCCATTGGATAAATAAGCATTTACTTTTTGCGGAAACAGGGTATCAAGAAAAGACCTTTTCGCAAATAATCACCTTGGATTTGAGCCGGAATACGCGTGAATGTGAATCGAAACACTCAAAATATATTGCTAGAGGAATTGATACCCCTTTGGGGTACTTACCTCAGACCGCTAGGTTCGAGGTTCATAACATCGGCGCTTCATAGCGCCGATACTGCCGACACCTGCACTCCCTGGCACCGCCCGCCAGGGCAGGTGTGCGTGCGGTGCAAGTGTGGCGGCTTGAGGCCGCCTCGGATTGTCCTCGGCGAGGAGCTTGAAGCACCTTTTGGTGCTTTTTTTATCCCTAGTTTGAAGCGCCTAAAAGGGGATGATATTCAAATCCTCGGTATCTAGTATAAATAACAGTATATCGACCGGCTGGAAAAAGAGAGGACAAATATCGTATTGCAGAACATAGTAGGTATAATTTGCTAAAAACGAAAAACAAGGGGATAATTGAACATAATCATTATACTTTTATCAGGCTCGAGCTGAAACTGTTGGGGCTCAATTCAACCCAATATACAAAGGAACCGGTAAATAGAATATACTTGTATGTATGATTCTCCGGCAACTACCCAGGGACCGGACTGGCGCTATTGCGCCCGGAGGACCATTTGTAGGTGCTCACGTGCTATCTTGCTTTCTCTAGAGGCTCATCGCTCATGTGGAAAAAGGTGGAGATCTTTCTGGTTCCCGTCCTGTTCGCAATCTATCCGGTCCTGGCACTATACGCCCACAATATCGAGGTCCTTGGTTTCGATAAAATACTCCGGCTCCTTCTTTTCTCGGTTCTTCTCGGCGCAGCCGCGACCGGCATCCTGCTCCTGGTCATCCGGGACCGCCTCAAGGCGAGCCTTATCGCAATAACCTGTTTAATCGTCTTTTTCTCTTATGGACACCTATACAATCTTGTGCACGATACGTGGGGGGCTAATATCGGTCGTAACGTGTTTCTCCTGCCGCTGGCGCTGCTGGTCATGATCGGAACTGGGGTCTTAATCTGGAAGCGCGTTCGCAATCCAGCCGGACTTTTTTCCTTCTTTGGATACATGATTATGATCCTGCTGTTGATGGTCTCCTTTTCCGTGGCGAAGCATTTCGGGACTGTCAACCTGATTCGATCCACCTCCCTGGGAATATCCCAAACGTCCGCAACGACCGGCACCGGCGAAAAGCCGGATATTTATTACATCATCCTGGACGGACATGGCAGGCAGGATATTTTGCAGGGACTCTATGGTTACGATGACACCGAATTCATCCAGTTCCTGGAAAGCCGGGGGTTCTATGTGGCCACCTCGAGCCACAGCAACTATGCACAGACACAACTCTCCCTGTCGTCGTCTCTCAACCTGGACTACCTCGACTCGATCGGGCTGCCTGCGGATCCAGCCCAATGGAGCAGAGATTTGCTCTTTGATCGCATCAAGCACAGTCTCGTTCGACAAATCCTTTCTGAAAAGGGCTACCAGACAGTAGCATTCAGCAATAGTTTCCCAACAGCCATCACCGACGCGGATGTGTTTTTCGACTATAAGGTGTCAAACCTTCGTGAGGTTGAGCTCCTGTTCTTTTCCTCCACCATGATGCGGATCGCCGTTGAGCATGGCTGGCTGATGGGGATCGATAATCAACAGCAAGCCCGCCATCATTATGAAGAGGTCGAATATGCCTTTGACAACCTGGCCGATGTCCCCGCACTTCCGGGTGATTATTTCGTTTTTGCCCACATCATTGCCCCGCATCCCCCTTTTGTCTTTGATCCCGCCGGGGGATTTGTATACAACCCTTTCAGTTATGGGTTGGAAGACGGCTCTCAATTCAAGGGTACGGTGGATGAATATGTTACAAACTATCGAGCCGAGGTCATCTCCATCGATCATACGATGGAGGGTTTGATTGATACCATCCTGTCAAGTTCGAGTACACCGCCCATCATCATCATTCAGTCAGACCACGGGCCTGGCGCTCATTTGAACTGGGAATCCATTGACAGGACCAATTTGGACGAACGGATGAGCATCCTGAATGCCTATTATCTCCCTGGAGTTAATGATTCCGGCCTGTATGCGTCCGTCACCCCCGTTAACTCTTTCCGCATTCTTCTTAACGAATACTTTGGCGCGGGCTACGGCTTGTTGGAAGACCGGAGTTACTTTTCCACGTGGAGCCACCCATTCGACTTCATAGACGTTTCCGACAGGCTGGCCAGGTAGGTTCTCAGGCAATGGGCTTGTCGATCATGAACGCGGTTCCTTGGTTTGCTGTCCTCCTCCGGAAACATAAGTTGGCCGGGGTATATAAAATGAAGCATCAGTTGACCATGGCAGCCAACTGATGAGTAAAGTAAAGGTGAGCGGGGAGAGATTTGAATACCATCCCTTTTCGGGGGCTCACAACCAAAAAATTCCTCTGTAAACATAAACCTCGAAGGCCAATGCCTTCGAGGTAATGTTCTGCGACTTGAGGTCGCAGAACATTATGAGCGTGGAGCCTCCCTGCGCTCCGCTTCGGGGGTGCTGCGCGAAGGCTCGAACTCTCAACCAACGGCTTTAAAGGGTGCTGCTCTGCCATTGAGCTACACGTCCATAGCGGAGTGGGGCTATGCCGCTCGCTAATGCAATGCTTTGCCAGAAGTGATACGATAAGGTCAATAGAAAACGTACTTAGGCATTGGACAAAAAGCCGGGTACTTCTCGATCACTTATTGCTTGACTGATAAGGCCAATCTGGAACTAATTTAGATAGCCGCCCGATTTACCCCCACCCTAACCCGGTGGAGGTTTTGTCATCCTGTGCATCCTGCTGGGTACAAGGCTCGTTGACCTTCCCAGCCAGTTTCCAACTAGTAGGCGCGATGAATCCCTGAACGTGCAGTCTTTGACTATGGAGAATTAGAGATAACTAAGAAGTGGGGGGAAAAAATAAGATGGATTTGAAGGTTTAACTTTATGGAGAACAATCCAAACGGGTTAGGATAAGGTTTGGCAAATGAGAAAGCCTTTGGTTATTCGGAGATCATTCTCCCTATAAGGGATAGAAATTTCTCGTATTTCTCTCCAGTGACCATTCTATATGGCCAATAGTTCCGATTGAAGTAAGGTTTAAAGAACGTAGTAAACCCCGGTCTGGATTGAGCAGATTTACCGGCTTCCTTTTCAGCATAATTGTTTGCCTTGACTAAAGCATAAACTAAATCGAAGACTGTGATAAAAACAGCTCCCCACAAGACACAATGAGGTATTCCAAAAAACAAAGTCAATATAATAATAAGTATTCCTATTATCACTCCCCTAAGATTTCTGACAAGGACATCATTTTTTCCTTTTTTCACTCTATCAGCCTCTTCCCAATAATCCCAGTAAATGGTTTCAAGTTCTTCATCAGGTTGTGTGCTCATAAGTAAGTCCCCTTTCATAAAAACACTATTGATCCTCGTGTTCTCTATCTTTTTTGGCTATGTCGAGTTTTTGCTTTTCTCAATTGGAATAGTATAGACAGTCAAATTCATTCTACTACGTAAAGCAATCATATTCAATTATTATTGTTGTTCGACAATAGATCACTATTTGAATTAACAAGCGTTCGTTATATGATATTAACGTATAAAAAGAAAAACTGGAAAATCAGAAAATAATACAACAACAATCTGAAGTAGATATTCAATCAGTTGCAACTAGATTAGAGACTATTCAAGAAAATATTGAAAATGCGGGCTATGAAGAGAAGTTTAGAGAAATTTCAGAACTGGTGAAGAATATTAGTGTTAACAAGAATAGATTTGATGGTAGAGAAACTCCATTGGTGACGATTACTTATAGGTTTACTGAACCGGAGAATATATGCTCTATTCCTGCCGAAGAAGAAGATTACACGCCTGAACGTGAAATTTTGGGGTATGGAAGATTAGAGATAACTAGAAAGTGGGAAAAAAAATAGGATGAATATATAAATTTACCTATGTGGCTAACAATCACAATACATTTATGATTATTAAGAAAAGGTGAACTTCCAAGAAGTCCTAGATTGACCAGGTAGGGGTTGTTGCTTGCAAGTAAAATTAGCTATATACTGAAATGGGTTTTTGGTGTGCTGCCTTGTGTACAATGAGGCTTCTCCCAGCCAGAATGAGATACCGTTTATGGAGATGACCTGCCCAGAGGAAAAAATGTCTATAATCAAGAAACTCCTAGCTATCGTCGTGTTATTTATCCTTGCCTCCTGTGGTACCAGTACACCGGCAGCCACAGCCACATTGACACCCGTGCACGCCAATCCCACCCCCAGTCAGCAAGCCGTCCAGCCCACAAGAACTCGACCAAACATTACTTCACCATCCTATCGCCTCCGGATCAGGATCAACACCACCTCCGATTGGACTACCTTTCGCCTGACTGGCGGTGGGTACTGGTACGATTTCAACGTGACCTCAGCCAGCACTCAGGCACAATCAGCAGGAACTCGAAGGCGAATTCCATTATACTCAGCCAGTCTCTGGATCGGGCTCAGGGAGGCAAGAGCGTGGAACTGGTAGTCGAGGCTCTTCTCACCGATCTCGAAACAGCAAATCCACTCACCTTTGAGATCGAGCGCGGTCATATTGGCTCAACCCAGGTAGAGATCTCCAGCTACACGGAGGAGACCCCGACCGTCGTTGCCGTTCTCACCTGGGACGGCATCAACGCCGGCAAGACGAACAATTCCCAGGCCTATGAGGTCTCTCCGCAACCGTTCCTGGGTGTGGTACCAAATGAATACATCGTTATCGGGCAGCTCAATTTCTGGTACTACGGTCCAGGTCAGTACGGCGGCTTTGAGAATGCTGACGGGAGTCGGGTAACCCCCCTTACCCCGCTCCTGGGCAAGACATATTACGCCAGTGACCCGTCCGTCGTCTACCAGCAGATCGAGTGGGCGATTGAATATGGTGTCGACGCCTTTTCCATCGAGTGGACAACACCGCGCGGTGTTGGTTGCTGTGGGTCCATGGAGGACACGCTGGATGATGTCTTTTTGAAGTCGCCAAACATTAACAAAGTTCGTTGGGCCATCTTCTATGATTTTCCGCTCCGTCTGATGCAAACTCCTGACCTGAATGTAAACACGGTACCGAACATCAATTTCGATCAACCTGATGTGTACAATACTTTCGTATCTGATTTCGTCCACTTTGGTACAAAGTACTTTGGCAATCCCCAGTATCTTACCATCGATGGCCGGCCTGTGATCTACATCTGGGCCACAAACAGCTTCGTTGGGGATTTCGCTGGGGCGATGCAGGAGGCCCGCAATAAAGTATCCGAGCTTGGCTATGACGTATTCATTGTTGGAGATGAGGTATGTATCGGATGCTTCAATCGGCAGCACGCGGCATTATTCGATGGCAGCAGCACCTTCACGATGCTCATGCCCGGTCTCGACTCGGCTGGGATGGTTGACGTGGGTAAAGCAGCTGTGATGGTTGATGGCGCTTTCAAGTGGTGGACTGACCGGATCGCAGGCTTGAAGGTAGCTGGAAGAGAAGACCTGGTTAACTTTCAGCCTGCCTGGGCTCCCCAATATGACGAGAGATATTGGATATTCGACCACCCCACTTACGTTCCGGCGCAAAGCAAGGATCAGGTCATCGAGATGGCGACAGTGGCCCGCAAATACGCCGAGCCTGTTGGCAGCAGCGGTCTGAAGTTGATCTGGCTCAACACCTGGAATAACTGGGCGGAAACAACCACCATAGAGCCCACAGCCGACCTTGGGCCCAAGTATCCAGCTGGAAACTACCAGTTCGACATGCTCGAAGTGGTGCGTGAAGTATTCGGCAGTGAGACGTATTACACGTCTCCGGTGCCGTGAAACCTTCTGACAAGGACCAGTGTCAGTTCTCCTGAACCGGTTCACAGATCGAATCTACGCGGATGGTGGTATGCTTCCCGGGTGGACCTTGACTCCATAGCTCGCGTCTCATCCCATCCCGCCGATGGCCCATAAGCTGTTGCCTCCTGCGGAGGTGCTGCGCGAAGCTGCCAATCAAGCGAGCGTTTTACGTTGTAATAATTGGAATGCCTGAACGTGCAGTTCTTAACTATGGCGAATTTGAGATTACTAGGAAGTGGTTGTTCCCATCACGAGAGTTTGAGAGATAACCAGATAGTTATAGAATAATAGTAGAAAATTTTGGTGCTAAATCGGGGTGCCTATCAAAGATATCGGAATCATCTATAACTTGGTTCAAGGTTCTGCGCCTCGTGCTGGAACCGGGACTACCGCAGCACCCTGGTTTCTCTTTGTGAATATTGGCGCTTGAAATCAAGGGGGAAAAGTCATAAAGTAGAGTTGCAATCATTGTTAATACAATGTTTGGCTGTACGGAGAGTGCCATATGAAGAATATCATCCCGTGGGGAACATCATCGGGCGATAGGTCAAGGAGGAAATAATGTCAATAATCAAGAATATCCTGGCAATCGTCGTACTATTTATCCTTGCCTCCTGTGGTACCAGTACACCGGCTGCCCCAGCCACATTTCCACCCGTGCACGCCAATCCCACCCCCAGTCAGCAAGCCGTCCAGCCCACAAGAACTCGACCAAACATTACTTCGCCATCCTATCGCCTCCGGATCAGGATCAACACCACCTCCGATTGGACTACCTTTCGCCTGACTGGCGGTGGGTACTGGTACGATTTCAACGTGACCTCAGCCAGCACTCAGGCACAATCAGCAGGACTCGAAGGCGATTCCATTATACTCAGCCAGTCGGTGGATCAGGCTCAGGGAGGCAAGAGCGTGGAACTGGTAGTCGAGGCTCTTCTCACTGATCTCGAACCAGCAAATCCACTCACCTTTGAGATCGAGCGCGGTCACATAGGCTCAACCCAGGTAGAGATCTCCAGCTACACGGAGGAGACCCCGACCGTCGTAGCCGTTCTCACCTGGGACGGCATCAACGCCGGCAATACGAACAACTCCCAGGCCTATGAGGTCTCTGCGCAACCGTTCCTGGGTGCGGAACCAAATGAATACATCGTTATCGGGCAGCTCAATTTCTGGTACTACGGTCCAGGTTTTTGGGGTGGTTTTGAGAATGAAAATCATGAACGGAATACCCCCCTTACCCCGCTCCTGGGCGAGGCATATTACGCCAGCGACCCGTCCGTCGTCTACCAGCAGATCGAGTGGGCGATTGAATATGGTGTCGACGCCTTCTCCATCGAGTGGACAACACCGCGCGGCGTTGGTCGCGGCAATGATCTGGAGGCCACGCTGGATGATTTCTTTCTAAAATCGCCCAACATCAACAAGATCCGTTGGGTGATCGATTATGATTTTCCACTCCGCCTGGATCAAACCCCTGGCCTGGACGTAAACGTGGTACCGAACATCAATTTCGATCAACCTGATGTGTACAATACTTTCGTATCTGATTTCGTCCACTTTGGTACAAAGTACTTTGGCAATCCCCAGTATCTTACCATCGATGGCCGGCCTGTGATCTACATCTGGGCCACAAACAGCTTCGTTGGGGATTTCGCTGGGGCGATGCAGGAGGCCCGCAATAAAGTATCCGAGCTTGGCTATGACGTATTCATTGTTGGAGATGAGGTATGTATCGGATGCTTCAATCGGCAGCACGCGGCATTATTCGATGGCAGCAGCACCTTCACAATGCTCATGCCCGGTCTCGACCCGAGTGGGATGGCAAATGAGGGCAAAGCGGCTGTGAAGGTTGATGGCGCTTTCAAGTGGTGGACTGACCGGATCGCAGGCTTGAAGGTAGCTGGAAGAGAAGACCTGGTTAACTTTCAGCCTGCCTGGGCCCCACAGTTTGACAATAGGAAATACGATTTAAACCATCCCACCTACGTGCCGGCGCAAAGCAAGGATCAGGTCATCGAGATGGCGACAGTGGCCCGCAAGTACGCCGAGCCCGTTGGGAGCAGCGGCCTGAAGCTGATCTGGATTAACACCTGGAATGACTGGGCGGAAACGACCACCATCGAGCCCACGGCCAACCTCGGTCCCAAGTATCCAGCTGGAAATTACCAGTTCGACATGCTCGAAGTGGTGCGTGAAGTATTCGGCAGTGAGACGTATTACACGTCTCCGGTGCCGTGAAGCCTTCTGACAAGGACCAGTGTCATTTCTCCTAAACCGGTTCACAGATCGAATCTACGCGGATGGTGTCCCCTTCATGAAATTCGTTGCCCCGGATCTTGACCGCCAACGGGTCCTGAAGTTCGCGCTGGATGGCCCGATTGAGAGGGCGGGCACCATAACCAGCATCAAAGCCAACCTTGGCCAGATATGTGCGTGCCTCCGGGCTGATGACCAGCTGACAGCCGCGCATCGCCAGTAGTTCGGAAACATGCCGGAGCTGGATGTCCACGACCTTAACCAGGTCGGCGCGGCTGAGCGAATGGAAGATGATGATCTCGTCGATGCGGTTCAGGAACTCGGGGCGGAAATGGGCTTGCAAGACTTGCGTAATCGCGTCGCGAGTTACACTGACTGCCTTTCCACCCAGCCATATTCACCATCAAATCCGGCAGGCTGCAAAGAGCGAAAAGAACCATTCTTTATGAATTCGCTCAAAATGCCTGTTTTAACTTGATAAATCAAGCCCTCCGATGAATTCTCTAATTACAGAGTCAACAGGGACTATCGTATCATCCGTTATTGGGTTAATGGCATTAAGCAAAGCATAAACTCGAGATGCCCGGTTGTAAGCATCTTGTTTAAGCGGGTCTTCCTTATACTCTTGCGACCATCCTTCGAAATATCCCACCAACTTTGGTTGATATATTGACAACTCATATGGCATTCCGCTATTAACAATATAATCGGCTGAAGAAATATATGGCATGATATTCCTTAACTCTCCAGACCTCACATAATGCCAGTGGGTGAGTGTTTTCCCATAATCAGATGCCCGGTAGGTGGCATCCCTGAGCATCCTGCGCATGAGCCTGATATCCGTCCACTTGACGTATTCCCCATTATTACACTTCAGTTGTAACAGCGGCTCAATATACACTCTATACGATTCGCTTTTCACCCCCTCGGTAAGAGATGGATATAAGCCATAAAGGCTGTCGATAAGGATGACATCGTTTTTCGATATGTGAGTTGGTGTGGTCTTCTGGCTGCGTTTCCCTGTCTTAAAATCATAATAGGGCATCTGGATCTCTTTGCCGTCAAGCAGATCCTTAATATGGCGATTAATCAGCTCGATATCCAGAGCCTGAGGAGTTTCAAAATCGTAATCGCCAAATTCATCCTTTGGATGAAACTCCAGATCAAAATAATAATTGTCCAGATTCAACTCGACGAATGTGATCCCTTTTTCAGCGAGCCTGAGGGCGATTTTCCGAGTTGTGGTGGTTTTACCGGATGAGGATGGCCCGGCGAAGATCACCAATTTTATTTCATCCCGATTTTCCAAAATGGAGGATTTCCACCGTGTTAATATCCTGGGAATAGGCGGTTTCCAACTCCATTACAATATCCTGTATCTCCCCATTTTTTATCCTGTTGTTCAACCCATCGATGGTGTTAACGCCATGATCGACCGCCCAATCCAGCACCGACCACAACTTTGCCCAGGGAATGTTGTCCTTGACCTGCTCTGAGGTTGATTTACCCTGAAGCCTGCGCCGGTTACGCTCATTCCGGTAAAGAATATATTCCTTTGCAACTTTCGCATGACCATTTTCAATCAAAACCTTCTCCACAATATCCTGGATCTCTTCCACTGTGGGTACTATATCAGGTGCATAGACATTATCCACGATGGAAACGACCTGGTCGCTTAGAATCTGCCGCGGTTTTCTTATCTCTTCCTCCGACAGCCACTGCAGCTCGATAAATGGCATTGGATATCCTTTCCTGAGTGAACGGGACGACGCGCCCATCACGCTTGGTGATAAACTTCGTTTTCGCCATATATATCAACCTTATTAATGAAGTATACCCGTCTCAGATAATTCTTCCCTGAGAACATACCGGGTGCGGCCTGATCAGTCATTTACATTACCAATATTGATAATATTTTCGCAGGTCAATGCTCATCATAAATTATATAGCAATTTCGCCATCCGTTTCATGGACAAATCGTGAGAATTCGCGTGATTCATCCTAGCTTGCAGCAATCCTTGGGATATATGTTGTGCTGATAATGATATTGCCATGTGTCATTTCACCCATGCTGATGCACCAGGAGTTGCAAGCTGCTCCGAAACGATCGGGGCTGCCCCAATAGGGGCAGCCCCTCCGTCAGAGTTTGGGATGGTGGGAGGCGTACCCTCTTTCTCCAACCGGAGAATAAAGGGGTTATTGTCTTTAGAGGAAATTGGCTATATACTGCACTTGTATATCAAGCAAAAAATGCTTGTTATGTGAATAATAGTATTGAATCATATTCAGGCGCGTGTCTTTGGAGAACTAGCATGTCCTTCTCACTTGAAAAACTGTTTGTGGATGTCTTCGCTCCCCAAAGCGGCGACATCGTGACAATCATGTATGACTTGCCACACGATGATATTCCCGACACCCAAGAATGGCGGGAGCGACGTCAGATGGCGGAAGAATGGCTGGTGGAGATCACTCAGTTCTCCAAGAAGTACAGCCTGCATATCAACCCTCTCGTCAAGTATGAGGCCAACGGTATGCACAACAGCGATTTGCCGGAGTATGGCTTGTGCGAAGGAAACAGAGTTCGCCTCGAAGATTTCGCCAGAGATTCCTCGATAATTATTTCCATGCCCCAGTTTTCGGCTTCGGCACCGCTTGTTGCTTTCACTAAGAAGTATGAAAACTTACGCGTAGCAAGTATGCCGGGAGTTACCAAGGCAATGCAGGAGACAGGGTTGTCCGCTGATTACAACAGAATCGCTGAGACCTGCGCACAGCTAGCAAACCTTTTCGACCGGTCTGATGGCATCGAAGTGGTATTCTCCACCGGCCACATCTGCTTTTTCGACAAATCTGACCATAAGCCCGCCCTCCAAGACGACGGTCGCTTACACCCCAGTGCAGACAAAGACGGCTTTCGCTTTAGGAACCTTCCATCCGGAGAGGTATGCATCGTTCCCAATGAAAGACCTGATAGCAAAACAAAGGGCAAGATTCCCGTGGGTTATGGCGATGAAATAGCTGTATTCGTAGTACTGAACAATCAGATTAGTGAAGTTCATGGCGACGGGCCAATCGCGGCGAAGAAACGTCAAGAGTTTCGGGATGAGAAGGCTTTGTGTAATATTGCGGAAGTGGCAATTGGCTGCAACGACAAAGCCGTTGTCACTGGAAATGTGCTTGAAGACGAGAAGGCAGGCTTCCATTGGGCATTTGGGCGAAGCGATCACCTTGGAGGAACAGTAAGCCCGAAAGACTTCTCGGCGCCGAACAAAGTGTTGCATCAGGACGTCGTATATGCCAAAGGCAATCCAGTTGTCTGTAAGCGACTGGACTTCATATTTTTGGATGGAACGAGGCAGACTGTAATTCGAGATGGGGTTCTGAGCATTCAAGAAAAAGATTGAGCGCACCTGACATAGCGCGGAGTGAACCCTTTAGCTGGGTATCGGCAAGCTCAACCCGCCGGTTCCAGCGGATGCATCGGCTTTGCTCAGTACAGACAGCAATTCCCCCCCATGCGCCCACCTGCACTGCATCAAACACAGTGCGGTGCAAGTGTCGCTGGGGGGTGCTGCGCGACGCCGCTCGCAAATAATGCGCGATTTTCCAGATTTGGCGCGGTAACTTAAAGATCGTTGCGGTATTGAAATCTACTCAAGAAACGTCCTTCCCGCGGTTAATAAATATATGATCATAAAAGAAATACAGTCAAAAACCATTCTATCCGTATCGAAAGTCTACCCCTATGTCATTAATCCTTACGTGGGTTGTCAGCATAATTGTTTGTACTGCTACGCTCATTTTATGAAAAGATTTACCGGGCACAAGGAACCCTGGGGTCAATTTGTCGATGTCAAGGTGAATGCTCCTGATCTATTAAGGCTAGAAATTACCAAGAAAAAAACAGGGAGGGTTTGGATAAGTGGAGTATGTGATCCATACCAACCGCTAGAGGCAAAATATAAACTTACACGTCAATGTCTGGAAATCCTGGCACAAAATAACTGGCCGGTTATCGTCCAAACTCGATCTCCTCTAGTTCTGCGGGATATCGATATTTTAGAGAAAGGAAAAGATTTTGAAGTCGGCTTGAGTATCACCACAGCTGATGATAGCATCAGAAAATTATTTGAACCAAATGCTCCCCCAATAAAAGAAAGGGTTAGAGCACTTGACGAATTACATCGGGCCGGGATAAGGACATACGCCATGATTGCACCGATCCTTCCCAAGGCAGAAAGTCTCGCGGAAATCCTTGCGGGAAAAGTTGACTATGTGATTTTTGACAGGATGAACTATCACTATGCTGATTGGGTGTACCGGAAATACGGCCTCGAGGATAAAATGACCGATGATTATTTTTACCGGACGGAACGGAAACTTTCCTCGACATTCGCGAAATTGGGAATTCGTTGTTAATATTTGTGGAACCTGACGAAGGATTTAATGAACCAACGACGTCTGAGCATGCTGTTTGGTGCGCTTCGAATGGATCGAATGAAAGGGTAAAGTAAAACGTGTTCTCAAAAAAGTTATCACCGGGCATGGAAATTCGTGTTGTCGCTCCATCCACCTCTCTTCGCATCGTATCATCCGAGATAAGGGAAGTGGCGCTGAATAATCTCGCTGCGCTAGATCTGCAAGTCACCTATGGGAAGAATTGTGAAGAATGCGATGAGTTTGATTCATCATCGATCGCTTCACGGATAACTGACATCCATGATGCCTTTGCAGACCCCAACGTAAATGGCATTCTGACTGCCATCGGTGGTTATAACAGCAATCAATTGATTCGATCCCTTGATTATGACCTTATCAAGGCCAATCCCAAAGTCTTTTGTGGTTTTTCGGATATTACAGCCCTGAATACAGCCATTTACACAAAAACGGACCTGGTAACCTATTCGGGCCCCCACTTCTCGACCTTTGGAATGGAAAAAGGATTGGAATACACAGTGGATTATTTCAGAAAGTGCATCATGGATGTTCAACCATTTGCAATTACGCCTTCAAAATATTGGAGCGACGACAGGTGGTTTCAGAATCAACAGGACCGGAGTTTTATTCCAAACGAGGGATTTCTTGTCATCAACGAAGGGCAAGCAGAAGGGAAACTGCTTGGCGGGAATCTATGTACGCTAAACCTATTACAAGGCACAGAATATATGCCTTCTCTTGTGGATAGCATTTTATTATTGGAAGATGACTACGAGTCCAAACCCTATTCTATCGACAGGGACTTACAATCGTTAATTCATCAACCAGGATTTGAAGGAGTAAGGGGATTGGTGATCGGCAGGTTTCAGCACGGATCAGAAATGGAGCCAGAGAAGCTGGTAAAGATTATTAGAAGCAAGCAGGAACTAACGGGTATTCCAGTTATTGCGAATGCTGATTTTGGTCACACCACCCCCCAATTCACCTTTCCGATCGGGGGTAAAGGCAGGTTGGCAGCGAGGAACGGGCAGGCAAGTTTTAACGTAATTGAGCATTAAGAAGCGCATCCAACACCTGCCTCGAGCGGACACATTCGCTTTGCTCAGTCCAGGCAGCGGCTCCCCGATGCGCTCACCTGCACTGCATCAAACGCAGTGCGGTGCAAGTGTCGCAGGGGGGGTGCCACGTGTGGACCAAGTTGCGATGAGGCGAAAATCCTCGCTGAGCATGTTCAGAATGCCTCCCATAAAGCAATCAAGCCCTCTCGGCATGTGCTCACGACCGGCCAAATATGAACATACTTGAAGGATAAGTGAAATGACGACCATTATAGATCCAGAAAAGCAAGTACAAGCCAAACAATACGCCCATATCCGGCGGCGATTATGGTTAGTGGAAACCGTGCTGAGCGCCCTTTACCTGCTGGCCTGGCTGTTCTTTAGCTGGAGCAGGGTGCTGACCGGCTGGTTGAAGACCTTCACCACCAACAACTGGCTACTCGTGCTTGGCTTTGTCATCGTTTTCGGTGGGATCAGCTCTCTTCTAGAAATGCCGCTGGGGTATTATTCCGGCTTCGTCCTGCCTCACCGTTTCGGCCAGTCCACGCAAGATTTCAAAGGCTGGGTTTTGGACCAGTTGAAAGGTCTGGCGATCAGCGCTCCGTTGGGATTGCTCATCCTGGAACTGGTCTATCTAGCACTGCGTCTCACTGGAAGCTGGTGGTGGCTGTGGACAGGAGCAGGAATGCTGGTCTTTACTGTGCTCCTGTCGAACCTATCGCCTGTGCTGATCATGCCGCTTTTCAATAAATTCGTACCACTGGGTGAGGAGCACGCCGACCTGGCCGAGCGGTTGATGATACTGGCTGAGCGAGCCCATACAAAAGTACGCGGCGTGTTCAAATTCGATCTATCCAAACGTACGAAGGCTGCCAATGCTGCCCTGACCGGCCTTGGCAACACCCGCCGGATTGTGCTGGGGGACACACTCATCAACGAGTTCTCGACGGACGAAATCGAAGCTGTCCTGGCTCACGAACTTGGGCACCATGTCCATAAAGATATTCCCATCCTGATCGCCTTTGGAACTCTGATGACCGTAGGTGGGCTTTACCTGGCCTCCCTGGGGCTTAACTGGGCGGTTGGATATTTCGGCTTTTCCGGCCCGATGGATATCGCAGGCCTGCCAGCCCTAGGGTTGGTGCTGGGCGCGTTCGAGCTGCTTACCCAGCCGCTAGGGAATGCCTTCTCGCGCTGGCGCGAGGGGTTGGCTGACGAATATGCCCTGCAGAGCACCGGCAAGACCGCTGCTTTCGCCACTGCCTTTGTCCGCATGGCGAACCAGAACCTTGGCGAAGTGGACCCGGAAAAGTGGGTGGTATTCATGTTCTACGACCACCCGCCGTTAGGCGAGCGGATCAAAATGGCAGAGAGGTGGAAGGGATAATTATCAGGGGCGTCCCAAAACGGACAGCCTTATAGTCAGAAATTGGAATTGAGGGGATCGTTGTACAGGTTATAAAATGGATAATTCCGGGAACTGAACCGCTGAATGTTCACGTATTTGGGCAAGAGGATGGGATTGGTTCGATCCAGTTTGGGATCAGGGTTCCTTTTTGGGGACATGCGTCACCAAAGGCTGATCGCTTTCCGAAATACCAGAAAGAACGATCAACCCCGCAGCTGGTTCAGTCCCCGCATTCAACCATTGGTGACGCAGGTGGCGTTCTTGCAACCAGAGGATGGGAGGGAAAATACCGGCCTATGCGGGATGTGGTTCTATCACACACTCCGGTATATTCCATGGGCTGTGACTGGAATGCGCTAGTAGTTTGTTGGACGAATCAGCAGTCCTACTTCGCAGTTACTGATGAAATGATCTTATTGAGGTCATTGGCAGCTAATTTCATCACGCGGGCGATGGTGCCGCCGAACATCATTCCCAGCAGTCCCACGTTGAGTTGGGAGGTATAGACCCGCCCTTTTTTATCTTCATAGACCCCGATTGCCACTGGCATAATAGCGGTCACACCGCGGTTGCCTTCCTCGGAGAGAATGTCATAGGCCAGGCACGCGTTGCAGACATTCATACTGCAGATGGGTTCCAGTTTGCCAAAGGGAGCGGTAGTCTCCATGTAATCGTTCGTTAATTTCAAGCGCCAATCCGGAAACTTCTGAAGGCTTTCAGTTAAAATCTGCACCGCTTCAGGGTAGCTCCGATCGCTCCTGCGCTTGATGAGCATTAATTTTGGCATGGCGAGCCAGACCACACCTCCCATGACCAAGAAGCCAAGCACAACCCCGAGGATAAACCATAACGTATTTGTCATTGTTGCCTCCTGAGAAAATACAAAAAATAGTTCCGACAATCGACCTGGAAGTAGAAATACTATAGAAGGCCTAGTATTGATATCATACAGAGAACACAAGGAAAAAACAAGTAGGCAGGCGTTCGCAGTAATCCTCGAGGATGGTCGTGCGATGTCTGAAAGAGAAATGACCAAACTAAAATACCGCAGGGGTTCTGGTTATTATAACGAGCCCATGTTCGATATTCTGGTGCGTGTCGAGCCGCTGAATGACCCACCTTTCGAGGCCAAAATGAAGGCAGGATTCTCCAAGACCTTCCTGTTGGTCAGCGGTGTGCGTGTTCAAGTGCGTTATGATCCAACTGATAATAAACATGTCACCATCGACGATGATCCCCAGGCTATTTTGGATCGCAACCCACA
The DNA here is from genome assembly GCA_963760315.1 of uncultured Chloroflexia bacterium. Taxonomy (GTDB): domain Bacteria; phylum Chloroflexota; class Anaerolineae; order Anaerolineales; family Villigracilaceae; genus UBA877. Next base: position 160,996 of record CAVXCK010000002.1, on the reverse strand, counting down.
GCTATCCAAGAAAGTATGATTGGTATATTGGTATTAAATTACATTCATTAAAAGAGAAGGCAATCCGCATCTCCAAGGGGAAAGCGTTTCAGCTGCCCAGGAAAACAGAGAGAGAGATGGGAACGGCTTCCATTCATTCACATTCGCCTCACTATGAAAATCGGGAGACCTCTCATGGGCTCCTATCCAGCCAAGTAAATCGATAAGCGCTGCAATAAGAAGAGCATCATGAACCTACTCGGCAATGGACACTACTTATATGCCAGTTTGTTGCATCCACCCCGAAATTCACGGGTGGAACGGATTCCCTATTTCGCTTTGCAGTAGCCTGGGCCGGCCGTGGTAAATGCCCATACGCAGGCTGGATCTGCATTGCAACCCGCTGCATCTTTATAATCGGAACAGACCGGGATCAGGGTGGGCGTATAAGTCGGAACTTCGGCAAGAACCCGCAAGCGGGATAGATCACAGGAAGGGATGCCCGCGCCCGCCGGCACCCAGCAGCCCTGATTGGGCGTGAGCATGATCCGATACCAGGAGCCGTCAGCGTTGCGCCCATCCATGAGGTAAACCTCGCCCTTCATGGCAGGTTCCTCCATCGCAGCGAAGATCTCCTTGGGACCCTGCCGGCAGTAGGCATTGATGCTGGGAGTAAAAGTGAGCGGCCCGCAGGTGGGGATTGGGGTTTGGGTCTCGGTGGGAGTGATGCTCGGAGTAAGGGTGAGCTGCGCCGGAGTGGGAGTGTTGCTCGGAGTAAGAGAGGGCTGAGCAGTTAAAGTCTTAGCAAATTGGGTCAGGTAGGCATTAAGGGTGGCCTGGATATCACCGAGGGGGAATTCCAGGGACGCCGTAGGCCGGGTGTGGGGCAGGTAGGTAAAAGGGTCCTGCGGGGCCGCGACATGCAGGCCAAGCAGCGCGGCCGCCAGAGCCGTGCCCACGATCGCCCCGGCAAGGCCGCCGCCTGCGATGGCCGGTCCACGGGGTCGGCGCCTGCGCCGGCTGCCTGCCGCTCCGAGGAGGGCGCCTGCCGCGGCAAACACGGCAACGGCCAGTACAAGCCAGTGCCAGGGCAAGGTGATGCAGGTGCGGCGATTGGCGGAGAACTCGGAGGTATTGCCCTCGCCATCGGTGTTCGTGGCGGTGATCCAATCGCAGGCAGCCACACCGCTGAAGGTGGCACTGAAGCTGCCATCCGCACCAGCGGACATCATGACAAGGTGGGTCCTGCCCTCGCCCGCCCCGGACGGGTCTGGGTCAGCAATGAAGAGCTCAACGGTGCAATTGGGGCAGGCGGTACCATGGGCGCTCGTCAGCGTCACCATGGACAGGGTGGGGGGCTGGATATCCTCATTGGTATCATGCTCGACCCAGATGCCCAATCCGCCGTTGTCGAAGATACTGTTCAGGCTGAAGTTGTTCTGGTACACATCCGGCCCTTGCTCGGTGTGGATTCCGGCGCCGCCGTTTAACTGGATGATGTTGCCCACGACCCAGTTGTGGACCGCCAGATCGTTCAGATTGATGCCGTCATGCAGATTGCCCAGGATGAGATTGCCCTCACCCGGCCACTGGCTGCCGATGGTGCTATAGGATCCTTCGGATTCAATCCCGACGCTATTGGGGATGGCTGCGGCACCCGAAGCATCGCTCCCGATGCGGTTCCCCTGGACCCAGTCTGATCCGCTGCTGGAAGAGATAAGGAGACCGGCGCCGACGTTCCCGGAGATCAAGTTCCCCTCCCCGGAGCCCGGCCCCCCGATGTGGTTCTCGTGCCCGACAAGCATGATACCCACGCTGTTGGGTACGGCCGCGTTCCCCACAAGGTTGGTGCCGATGAAGTTTCCGTAGAGCTCGTTGCCCGCGAACTCATGGCTGATGAAGACGCCCGATTCGTTGCCGGAGATCAAATTTGCTTCACCCACACCGGCCCCTCCGATCAGGCTTGGGCCGCTGCCAGCATCAAGGAAGATCCCCCATCCATTGGGCACAGCTGAGAGCCCGGCGGGGTCAGTTCCGATGCGATTGCCCTGAACGACCTGATCCGGGGCCAGGATGTGGATGGCGGTCTTGTTGCCAGAAAGGATATTGCCCGAGACGATCTGGCCCGGAGATCGGAGGCGCAGGCCGGTGCTGTTCCCGACCGCGGCGCCCCCCGGGTCGAGACCGATGCGGCTGGCTTCGATCCGGTTGCCGCTGCCAGCGCTCACGTCGATGGCGCAGGAGGCGCCTGCATCGACCTGCCAGGGGCCCAACGGATTGTAAACACCGAAGCCGAACCAGCTAAGGCCGCGCACCATATTATCACTGGACTGGATCGGGAGGCCGAGGACAGAAGCCGGGCAGCCGACCATCACGGCCGCACCGCAGGCGCGGACACCTACGACGGGCTGCCCGGAGTATCCTGGCTCGGTGGTCCCGTCGATCGTGGTGGCATTATCGGTCAGGGCAGGAAGCGTGGTGCCAAGGACGATCAGATGGGGACCGGGCCCGGGGATGTCGAAACTGATCTCGTCCGGCCCCGGGTTGGCATTAGCCGCATTGATCGCCTCGCGCAACGAGCAGTGGGTGGCACTGCACACACCGTCATCCATATCGTTGGTCGTGTTTACGACGAAGGAGGCCGCTTTAGCGGAGCGGCTCGGAAGATAGACCAAAAACATCAGGATGAATAGACAGACAGCTTTTATGAAGGATGGTTTGATAGTCTTCATGGTTTCACCTCCAGAAAATCCGAAGGCCCATTGCTGCAGCTCGTACTACCCGTGCATGACCCGCCTGGCTTGGGCAACTCTGGCAGCGCCGGTTCATGAATTCATTATATCTGAATTTCACGTCAACAAAAAAATAATTTCAATTTTCTATTACTAAAATCCATGAATAAATTGTGCGAAATAGCGGGAGTCATCCTGGATTTTAGATATCTTAGTGAAAGGTGTCGCGTTGATAATGATATTGCTTTGTGTCCTTTTACCGATGCTAATGTAATAGGAGCTACTATCTGCTCTGAAAAAGCTGGTTGTTGTCTCAAAAGAAGGGATAGCTCCTTTCGTCACAGAAATTGGGATGGTGGGGGTGTTTTATCTTGTCTCGCGAAATACGAAAATATCACAATCCAATGAGTGAAACGGCATGCATTACCAGACCACTTGACCTTACTCACCATATTAGCTAAACTTTGGTTGAGCAGCTCAGTGACCGCCATTATAAGGAGGCGACCATGTCAGTCAAAACCGACAATCATATCAAATTGAGCGATGGACACTTCATCGGTTACGCCGAATATGGCGATCCTCAAGGCAGGCCGGTCTTGCACTTTCACGGCTTGCCCAGTTCACGGTTCGAAGGACATTATTCGCCAGTGGACGAAATTTCAGCTCGCCTCCATGCCCGTATCATCGTCGTCGAGCGTCCCGGCATTGGCCTGTCGGATTACACGCCTTACAGCATTGCTGGTTGGCCCGACCTTGTGAGCGAATTCGCCGATGCCCTACACCTTGACCGGTTTGCTGTGATGGGATTATCCAGCGGTGGAAAATATGTCGCCGCATGTGCCTTGAAGATCCCTCAACGGCTGACCGCGGCCGGCATCGTCAGCGGTAACTGCCCTTATGACCTGACGGGAGCCAGAGAGACCTTGAGCAGCCAGGATAGGCAGCTCTATTTGTTGGCGGATAAAGCCCCATGGCTGCTGCGGCTCATCTTGTGGAAGACTGCCAGCAAGGCGCGCAAGGACCCTTCAAGCGTGCTCTCCTTATTCACGGGTGTATCCGACCCGGATAAAGCCGCCATTTCCGTGCCCGCTGTTCAGCAACTGTTGGGTGAAATGGTGGCCGGAGCATTTCAACAGGGGACGCGCGGCGTGGCCCTAGATTGGAGGTTAGAAGCGCGTCCCTGGGGTATTCCATTGCAGGAGATCCGCATGACCGTGCATATCTGGCACGGCGAGCAGGACAAGATCGTGCCCATCGTTCAGGGTCAACTCATGGTGAAAGCCCTCCCCAACGCGAGCCCCAAATTCTATCCCAACGAAGGTCACGTATCCATCATCGTGAATCACTATGAGGAGCTGCTCAGCGAATTGCTTTCGTGACGAACAGCCTGCAACCGGTGTAACTGCGACCATCCTCCCCAATCCAAAAACCGTGACAGTCTCACCACCGTCATGGTTTTGCTCGCGGGTTCTAGTTGTTGAACATGGGAAAATCGCGTGCTATGATGAAATTGGAGACAATAAAAAGATTCCCTCATCTCTCATGCTGGAGGAGCAAAATGACAACCCATTCGAGTTCTACTTTTCTGCAGCGCCCGAGTACACGGCTAGGCTGGTGGGCAGTTGGCTTGGCAGCAGTATTCATGGCGATGTCTATCATCAATTCCGTCGTGTTCATGCGATTGCCGGAGAATGTCCCATGGCGGCAAACTGTGCTACCCTTCTTTAGCATTTTCATGATGGCATGCGGACTGGCATCCGGAGTTGTTGGACTGATCGCGGTGATTCGAAAGCACGAGCGTTCCTGGCTAGTATGGCTAACCATACTAAATGGAGCATTTATGCTATTTTTACTTCTTGGTGAGTTCCTAATACCCCATTAGGAAAGTAATCATAAACATAGCAAAGCCCAACTCCGGCTCCAGCGGACACATTCGCTTTGCTCAGTGCAAGTAGCAGCTCCGCAGCATACGACTTACGTATTGGACAAAAATCGGGGTACTTCTCATTCCCCTTTATTTTATTTGATAAGTCCGAGCTGATACTTGCTCGATGCTCTCCCTCAATCCACCCCCGCCTTGATCCGGCGGTTTTTTTGATATTTCGCGATCCGAGAAACATGGGCAAGTTGTGAGGAATGGCGCGATAATCAAAGTGGAGTCTTGTTAGCCCGCTGCTGACACCGTCCCCTTTGGGGAGAATCAGCCAAATCGTTGGGCGCACATGGGTAAGTAATACCCGGAGGCAGTCAGCAACAGACCAACCTTCATCAGGGGATAACACAAATGGTACTCAGTGAGGAGATGACCCCATGAATATTCATCCGCGACAGTTATTATTTTTATCGGTTTGCGGCCTGCTCCTGGTGTGTATCTTAGCCAGCCTGCTGGTTCCATTGCCAGTTCGGGCAGGTGGAAGAAAATCGGTCCTCCCGGGAGGAAGCAGCATCAAGCCAGGAGAGGAAACCCCAATCCAAATGGCGGCTGAGGTGGTAACGATAAACGTTCGGCAGGCAACCGAGGATGATAATACGCTGGTCAAATTAACCCCAGATATTTACTCCTTTCAACGTAACCCGATCTGGTTCACGGCCATTGCGGAGGTGGAAGCAGATTTTACGATGAAGAACCCGACCAGAGAGGCTGTAAGCGTAACCACCTGGTTCCCATTGGCCTCCGCCCTTGAAAATGTTGACTGGAAACTCTATTCCGGAGAGATCGTACCGCAAATTGAAAGTCTCCTGGTAAGTGTAAACGGCAATCCGGCAGACTATACCGTCAGCGAGTTGCCCAACCCAAAAGGCGCCGACAAACCTCTCCTGCCCTGGGCGAGCTTTCGGGTAACCTTTCCGGGCGAGGCAGAAACGGTGATCCATTTGAGTTACAGCCTGCCGCTTCAGCCTATTGGTGAGATCGAAATGGCCTGGTACTACATCTTCCAAACCGGGGCGGGCTGGGCTGGGCCGATCGGGCGAGCAGAAATGACCCTGAACCTGCCTTACCCAGCTTCGGCGGAGACCATAGCAGGCATGCCAATTGGCAACCTGATCTTGCCTCCTTATTACTGGCCCTCAGAGCGAACAAACCTGCCTGTCACCTCTTCAGTGGGTGGGAACCAAGTGAACATATGGTGGAATGATTTTGAGCCGGGTGCCGGGGATGATTTTGCCATCTGGTTGCTCCAGCCGGGTACCTGGCAGGAGCTGGAAACAGCCCGGGCGCTTGTGGAGGCAAATCCGCAGGATGGACGGGCCTGGCTGGACCTGGCTTCCACCTATTATTTTCACCTGGGAAGCGAATTCCTAACCCCAGCCATTTTCGGCAACAGTTTTCTCCCGGCAGGCATCGCTGCCTACCAGAAAGCCGCAGACCTGCTGCCAGACCATCCTGCCCCGCATGCCGGGCTTGGGTTGATGTCACTGATACCATACATGAAGTATAAGAATGCGCCCATCAGACGTGATCCGATATGCTCAGGAAGAATTACAAATTGCCAAGGAGCTGGATGCCAGAAATCCATCCTTAATGAAAGAGGCAGGCATTTCTCGTTATCTGTTGATGCGGTCTAATAATACTTTAATTCTTACTTTTACAATATTGCCACCGGCCAGGCACAATGGACCGCGGAAAGTGCGGCTGAGCAGACCGCAAATGCAGCAATGTTGGAAACAACCTCTGCGACGCCAACGATGAAAACCACCGTGACCGAGACGCCGACCCAGGAACTCACGCTTACTGCGACGCTCATCCCTTCAAAAACACCTCAGCCACTTCGATCACCCTCGCCGACAGCGGTTTCGCTCAAGCCTACAGTGAACCAGCCGTGGATTCAGACAGGCAGTGGACAGAGCTCGGCCATCATCGCGGGAGCAGGAATCATTGGTCTAGCTGTGGCGGGTTACCTGGCTCTGAAAAGACTGCGGAAGAGAGCAGGAAAGTAGGAGCCGATGCTCGCTAAAGAAGGCAAACTATGCATCCACCAACAGCCCCAGGGGACACATTCGCTTTGCTCAATGCAGGCAGCGTCTCCAGTGGACCTGACGCTGTCCCCTTCGGGGAGAATCAGCCAATCAATTGGGCGCACGTGGAGTGAGAATACAAGGTACGGGAGGGTAGATGGTTTGCGCTGAAGATGCCATCAGCATCTACGAACGTCTATTAACCAATGGCATTCAGGTCTGGTTGACCGGCGGCTGGGGGATCGATGCTTTGCTCGGAGGGCAGACCCGCCCGCATAAGGATCTTGACGTGACCATGCTGCTAGAGGATGTTATTCGAATCCGCGAACTTTTGAACCGCGACGGCTATGACTTGAAAGAACTCTGGTCCGAGAACCGTTGGGCCATAGATGCGCAAGGGATCGAGACGCCAACAGCCCATGTAGCCGATCACGCCCGTCACGCGGCCTCTTACGCCGTCAAGGATGCCACTGCCGCTGAAATCACCAGCGATGCCACTACCGCGGAAAGTGATTGGCAGTATCGATGCCTTCCAGAATACCTTCGCCCGGTCGCATTTCACCCTTTAAAACAATAACCCCACCCAGATGGTGACATAAGGCCAGAGGGAGAACTCCCGGAAACGTTTGGCAAACAAAGCGTGAAGAGGATGGCTGGGGTATGGAGAGAAACTTAAATCACCTACAATCCAAGCGAATTTATCTTCGTCCGATATTATTGCCGGATGCACGAGAAATATTCTCGTATAGATCCGATCCCGAGATAAACCAATTCCAAACCTGGCAGCCGAAGACACTAGAAGAAGTCGAGGAATTTATTAATAATCGGATAGTCAACGAACCGAATAAACGGAATACCTGGTTTCAACTTTCCATCTGCAAAATTAGGACAGGAGAAATAATCGGTGATTGCGGCCTCCATTTTCTTAATAATGACGACAAACAAGTAGAATTCGGTATCACCATAAAGCGGGATTATCAAGGGTGCGGATATGCAACAGAAACAATGATGTTGCTTTTTGAGTATTTATTCAAGGACCTAAAAAAGCATCGCATTATTGCATCGATAGATCCGGACAATATTGCCTCAATTCGGTTGTGTGAACGAATGAAAATGAGAAAGGAAGCACATTTCATCAAAAGCATTTGGTTCAATGATCGTTGGGTCGATGACGTGGTATACGCAATATTGGATCATGAATGGAAAAAATCATTACATCCCAATTAGAACGTGATGCACTCCTGGTTGACCTGGATTGAGTATTAATAGATTCTGCAAGTTGCATCGCCCGCCATTGGAAAGCCTGGTCTGATCAACGAGGTCTCGATATAAACAAAATAATGCAACTCGCGCATGGTGATACGATTAGAATAAGCCGGTGCCTCAGCCAGGAAAACAGGGTTATGAACGGGCATCCCACCAAAATCCAGGTTGGGATGGCCGCTGTTTGCTAGTTACCGGGGAGAATTGGGTGAAGTTGTTTTTGTATTTTTCAGAAGCACTATCTTCCTGGATACCGAAGAATCACATCGACGAGCTGATCCGGTGGATAATGCAGGATTATAAATACCAGCCATACGTGTGGAGTTGTTTATAAAGTAGCGACAGGTCCTTCCTTCACAATGCTTGGGATGGCAGGGATCGTTGCCCCTCTTCCCCGAAAAGCGAAATATGGCGTTATTGTCTTTAGGGGAAATTGGTTATATACTGGACTAATATATCAAGGTGAATTTCATGTTATGGAAATGCTATTATTGAATCCTTGTCGCGCATTCAGTAAATAATGATGTCGTGTCTGTTAAATAAAAGTCGTCTTGAGAGATAGGAGGTATGGATTTATGGATACTCTGGAGGCTATTCAAGCACGTCACAGTGTACGTGAATTCCTTTCAAAGCCGATCCCCAAAGACATTGTTATTAATATTATGGAGGCTGCCACCCACAGCCCATCCAGCGGTAACAGTCAACCATGGGAGATTTTTGTAGTCAGCGGGGCTACTTTGGAAAAGATTCACAAGGCATATCAGGAGCGTATCCAAGGTGAAGCCGTTAGAAAGGGAGGCACCGGCGGTACTGTTGTCTCGACGCTGCCAGCATTCGTTCAGGAACGTATGGCGACAATCCGGAACGAGCGGTTAAAATTATTGGGATTAGACCCCACTGACCCGGCATCAAATACAGTCTTTATGGAGTGGCGGATCCGACTTTTCGGAGCACCGGTACTGGCTGTCATTTGCATGGATAAGGCTCTCTCTTCATATTTAGACATCGGAATGTTGGTTCAAACGATTTGCCTGGCGGCACAGAATTTTGGGGTGGATTCGATAATAGCGTCAGCTTTTGTGTCATATCCGGATATTTTGCACAAAGAACTGGAAATCCCGGAGGGTCTAAATATCGTGATCGGAGTCGGACTTGGCTATCCTGATCCAAAGAGCATCATTAATACGTATCGCAGTCCCCGCAGGCCTATTCAAGAAGTCGTCAGGTTTAAGAGTTAATTTTCATCAAACGAAAAGATAAACTGAAAAATCGCAAGAATTGAATTGAATAAATAAGAATTCTTGGGTAAGGCGGAATCAGTGTCTAGTTTTATACGAGGATGGGCAAAATGGATACCATAGAAGCAATTCGCAAGCGAAGAAGTATCCGCAGGTATACGGAGGATGCCATTCCAAAAGCGGATCTAGAGACCATCGTCGATGCGGGCCGGTTGGCGGCGACGGGAAGTAATCGGCAGCCATGGGATTTTGTTGTGGTAACCGACCGGGCAATGATCGAGCGGTTCAAAGTGTCTGGCGCCTGGATCGAGAAAGCCGGCGCGGTGATTGTTGTAGTAATGGATCCATCATCACGCTGGTGGGTGGAAGACGGCGCGGCAGCGATTGAAAATATGCTGCTGGCGTGTACATCGCTGGGCTATGGGGCGTGCTGGGTAGAGGGAGATGCTTTGCCACGCGAAGCGCTCTTCAAGACACTCCTGGACGTGCCAATCGAAAAGCGGGTGATGGCGTTGATACCAATTGGTGTGGGGGCAGAAATACCGACACCGGAGAAGAAACCATTGGAGAAGGTGCTTCACTGGGAAAGGTATTGATCCAAAGGGCGGAGCAGTCAGCAAAAAGAGAAATAGATCTGGTTGCAGATAATTCGAGCGGTCACTTGTGGCTACGCCCACCAATGCCTCCATGTCGACACATTCGCATTACTCAGTGCAGGCAGCGGGTCTCCGCTGTGCTCACCATCAGTGCATTAAACGCAATGCGGTGCAAGTGGCGCCCCGGGGGTGCTGAGCGACGCCGCTAGCGATCACAGCTTCCGTTGCATCCCGTCATCCAACTATAAGCTATTGAGCCATGAATAAGGTGAGTGTTTCCGGTGTCATACGAGGAATGCCTGAACGTGCAGTATATGACTATGGAAGATTGGAGTTAAGTAGACGGTGGGGAAAAAATGAACAAATAAGTGAAGAACCTTTGTAAACGAGTACACAAGAATTACCGAGACTTACTGACGGGCTTGAAAAGGACTTAGGATTACCCTATATATTTTTCCAGCTAAATGCCACATTGCAACCCATCTCCTTGGCAGCAGTTCATCTCGCGTTAGGTCTTTATACCCTTTTTTCTATAAGGCACTAATTTATGATAGAATGACCTACAAAGTAGGTCATATGACCTACTTTGTAGGTCAGACGAAAAGCAACTCATAAGGATGCCCCGTAAATGCTAGAACCCTTACTTGGATCTAAAAGTTCTGAGAAAGTATTGATTTTCATTGAGGTTTTTGGTGAAGGCTATGCAAGAGAAATATCTCGATTCTTCGAGATAAACCTTGACCCTATTCAGAAGCAGCTAGACAAATTAGAGGCTGGTGGGATCTTAGTGAGCTTTGTCAAAGGCCGAACAAGAATTTACACATTCAATCCAAGATATCCATTCTTAAAAGAGTTAAAAGCATTATTGGATAAAGCACTTACCTTTTATCCAGAAGATGAACGAGAGAGACTTTTTATGAACAGACGCAGGCCTCGACGCCGTGGTAAGAGTATATGAAAAGCATAAGCAAGATGACCCAAGGAGAGCTAGCTGCATATGTCCAATCATATTTGAATATAAAAGGGATTACAGTTATTTTATCAGGTGGCGCGGCCGTGGCAATTTACACTGTTAATAAATATGCCTCCCCTGACATAGATCTAGTAAATGTCTATAATACCGAAAGAAAAAAGATCATATTAGCTATGAAAGAAATCGGCTTTAGCGAAAAACACCGGTATTTCGAACATCCAGATACCAAATACATTGTTGAGTTTCCCCCAGGTCCTCTCTCCGTGGGAGATGAACCAGTAAAGAGCATAAATGAGATGAAGTTTTCAACCGGAACATTAAGAGTAATATCAGCAACAGACTGTGTAAAAGATAGATTAGCTGCTTACTACTTCTGGAATGACCTGCAATCCTTAGACCAGGCAATACTAGTAACTAAACATAATCATATTAGTATTAACGAAATTAAGACATGGTCACAAACAATAAGAAAAATGAGGGAGTTCAAAATATTCGATGAAAAACTCTCCGATAAAAAATGAACTTGTACCCTTGGACATGAAGATAACAATCCAAACGAGCTAGAGATATCCAAGAAATGGCTGCGCCCATTCCGGGAGTTTGGCAGATAGCCAGGGGGATATAGGGGTTGCTGTCGCATATTGCGGTGGTCTGTTTCCTTTCCCGTGCATCTGTGGTTTAATATATCCGTGGGCATACTCTATCTGGTCGCCACCCCAATCGGCAATCTGGAGGACATGAGCCCGCGTGCCGTGCGGACTTTACGTGAAGCCCGTCTCATTGCCGCCGAGGACACGCGGGTTACGCGCAAACTGCTCACCCACTTCGACCTGCACACTCCCCTAACCAGCTACTTCGAACACAACAAGCTAACCAAGCTGGAGAGTATCCTCGCCGCGCTGACAGAAGGCGACGTGGCGCTGGTTTCAGATGCCGGGACACCGGCCATCAATGACCCCGGCTACGAACTGGTGAAGGCCGCACTTTCCGCGGGGCACAGCATTTGTCCTATCCCCGGTCCATCCGCGCCACTAGCGGCGCTGGCTTCTTCGGGACTCCCCACCAACACGTTCCTGTATCTCGGTTACCTGGCGCGCAAATCGTCTGAGCGGCGAGTACAATTGCAGCAGGTTGAAGACCTGCCTTACTCGCTGCTTTTCCTCGAATCACCGCACCGCCTGCTGGCTGCGTTGAAAGACCTGAAATTCTCGCTCGGTGACCGGAAAATCGCCATTGCCCGCGAACTGACCAAGGTCCACGAGGCGATCTGGCGCGGAACCATCTCAGCCGCGATCGAGTACTTCACCCAGACTGAGCCGCGTGGCGAGTTCACGCTGGTGATTGCAGGAAAGACAAGAAGCAAAAAACAAGAATGGACGGAAGACAAGGTGGAGGCCGCCATCAAGACCGGCTTGAATTTGGGCGAGTCACCGTCCACACTAGCGAAGAGGGTAGCTGAAGAATCCGGATGGGAGCGGCGGAAAATCTACAAACTGGCAACCAGTTTTCAGAAAAGGTAGACCATGAATCTCAACGACTTGAACGCTTTTAAGAAACTCGATCCTCAAAACATGCTGACTGAGATCGATAATCTCCCGGTGCAATTAGAAAAAGCCTGGAATCTGGGACAGACCCAGCCGTTGCCCGAAAGGGTGGGCATCCATCAAGTAGTCATTTCCGGAATGGGCGGCTCGGCAATCGGTGCGGATCTGCTGGCAGCCTATATCGCCCCATCCTGCCCTGTCCCAGTGTTCGTTTACCGCGATTATGGTCTGCCCGCCTGGGCACACGGAGCGGAGACACTCGTGATCGCCTCTTCGCATTCCGGAAACACCGAAGAGACCCTCGAGGCATTCTACGCGGCCATCCACAACAAGTGCCAACTGATAGCAGTCACCACGGGGGGCAAACTGGCAGAGCGTGCCGAACAAGTGAACATTCCGCTCTGGAAATTCGAACACAGGGGTCAGCCACGCGCCGCAGTCGGTTATTCGTTCGGGTTGCTGCTGGCCCTCTTCGCCCGGTTGGGATTAATCGCCTCGATTTCGCCCAGTGCAGGCTCCGACCCGGGAAAGAGTTAGCAGGAGCCGTGGCAGCGATGAAAAAGCAGCAGGAGACTTTACGCGCCGAATGTGCCGATGACGCAAAACCCGGCAAAACGAGCTGGCAGGACAACTCGTCGGGCGCTGGGTGAACGTCTACGGTTCCGGCTGCCTGGCGCCGGTAGCGCGCCGCTGGAAGACACAGATCAACGAGATCGCCAAAGCGGGAGCAGGTTTTGAATTCCTGCCCGAAGCGGACCACAACGCGCTGGCCGGGCTGCTCAACCCGGCAGAGATCCTATCCCGCACAGCGACAGTGTTCCTGCGTGCTCCGTCCGACCACCCGCGCAACCACCTGCGCATCGACCTTACCCGGCAGGAGTTCATGGTCGAGGGCCTGAACACGGACGTTTACGAAGCACAGGGGGAGTCGCTACTGGCCCACATTTGGACAACATTGCACTTTGGGGATTACACGGCTTATTACCTGGCGATGGCCTACGGCGTCGACCCGACACCTGTGGAGGCGCTGGAAATCTTTAAGGCCGCCATGAAGGCTGCCGGGTAGAGAATAACAACTCCGGCGGGATTTTATCCCGCCGGATTTCCAATAAGGTTTTCAAGCAAACCAGATCATCGAGACAATATCTGCAGGGCGACGGCCCCTGCCACTGCTCCCAACCCAAATCCCGCGACAATGTCAGATAGATAATGGACGCCCATCGCCACGCGTGCCAATGCCACCAGCGGCGCCCAGATACAGATGATAAGCGCCAGCCACCACGGACCCAACCCAAGAGCAAGGATGGCAATCAGGACCACGCGCGCCGCATGCCCGGATGGGAAGGAGTGCGGGTCGGTTTTGCGGTACAGGCCGCCCCACTCGCCCTCCGGCCTTCGGCGGCGGATGGTGAACTTGACCGCCAGCACCACGACTGCCAGGGCAATAATGGACAGGAGTACCGTCAGCGCCCACGGACGCCAGAACGAGTTGCCCAGCCACCAGAGCAGGCCCAAGCCGGCCCACCAGAACCACGAATCGCCCGAATGGGCCAGAACGACTGCGATGGTCCGGAGTAGACCCGGACGCTCGGCCACCCGCATCCGTGCGGACAGACGAGCGTCCAGTTCCAGCATACGCTTCAAGGTCACTTTTTGGTTGTCTTTCGGGAGATCTTTTCTGTCGCCGGAGCAGCCTTTCGACCTTCCGCAGGCTTTCTTCCGAGCTGCTTTTTCAGCCTTCTTGAGACGCTTCTTCAAGTCGGCGCGCATGATTTCGAGCTGGTGCGGCTTATCCACATCCATGCCCACTTCGGCATACGGGCAGACGATGGCCTTGCCGGTGATGTTCAGGCGGTTCATGATGTTCGTTTCCGCCTTCTGGAGGGTCAACTTTCCGGTCAGGAGCAGGAAAGCCGTATCGAAGCCGATCAGCGCGGCCTGCTTGAGCGGACTCTTGCGGGAATTGGTGATCTTCTCCCACATATTGGTATCATCAGTGACGATGAGTTTGATGCGTCGCAACATTCATGTCGCCGCCGCAGACTTCCATCTCCTTGAGCCGCGTCCAGGTCCGCTTCGAGCCGGGGAAGCGCTTCTCCATCACTTCGCGCTGGATGACGTTGTAATATACGTCCAATTTCGTCTCCATGGCAGTCTTGACCACCCAGTCCACCATCTCGCCGGTGATGGCCGGGATATCGGATGAGACGATCAGCACATATTCGGCCTTCTTGTTGATCTCCAGCGCCTTTCTGGCACCGGCTTGCAGGTTTTCCACCATCTTGCCCTGGTTGGAGACGAAATACATCTTCTTTCCGCACTTCAGGCCGACTCTTTTCGGTCAAGCCGACGATGATGACGTTTCAATGCTTCTGGCTTCGGTCAGGGCATCCAGCACCCACTGGACCATCGGCTTGCCAGCCACGTCCACCAGCGCCTTGGGATGACCCTGGGTGGCATCGTACAATGGCTCTTCCGGGAGCGGAATTCCGCCCGCAGTCACGATTGCATCCATAATTATCTCCTTTTATTTTTCTCTTACATCTGCGATTCCATCTCCTCGTGAAGCATCTCCAGCAGTGCTATTACCCAAGGGAGAAATTGATGGCCGGGGAGGGGAATGAGATTAATTCAATTCCTGCAAAGATGGCTCGAAACCGAGTTTCGTCAGCATTTCCTCGTACTCGGCATGGGTCAGGGCGCGGCCCTTGCCCGAGACAGCGATCAGTGCAGCTTCCATCATGTTCGTGCCGAACGAACGCCCGTCCAGCACCGGCGTGG
Source organism: uncultured Chloroflexia bacterium (assembly GCA_963760315.1). GTDB lineage: Bacteria > Chloroflexota > Anaerolineae > Anaerolineales > Villigracilaceae > UBA877. The sequence continues at coordinate 145,933 of CAVXCK010000002.1, read as the reverse complement.
TGGTAACCAGGTTTTTCACGCCACATTTACGGAACAATTCCACATCCTGCGGCGTGGTGGTGTTGGTCACCACCACCTTGCCTTTCATATTATCCGGCATATAGCGCTTGATATAATGGCAATCGCCCGCGATCACCGTACCCCACTCGAACCACTTCGGATACTTCGGCTTGCGCTCTTCCTGTTTCTCGCCGGTCGGATAGACCCATTCGAACGGCAGGCGTCCCGCCAGGGGCATTAAGACCGCCGCCAAAGACTTGAGTTGCTTCTCGGTGTGGAGAGCGATCGGAATACCCAGCGAAAACATTAAATCCCCGAAGGTGCATTCATATCCTGCCTGCACAAATCCGTGCGCCAAGCCCCAGCGGTCAGCGCCGGTCATGACGAAGGCTTTCTTGCCGCCATTCTTCAGGATGTAATCGCCGAGTTTGGCTTCCACAAAAGGCGCGGCCTTATTCTCCAATGAATTCTTCAAACCGGTGCCATCCACCACGGGCGTCTGCTTGATGAAACGCACCATCTTCTCAACCGAAAAGAGCCGGTACCATTTATCATCCACCATCAGGCCCAGGTCTGCACCGCCGACGCCAAAGGCGTCCACTTTCCCGTCGAGTTCCTTATATTTGAGCGCGGCGGCTTCCATATCGCCGTCGGTGCCGATGCGTTCGATGCTGACTTCCTCGCCCAACAACTTGACAGTGACCGCCTTGTCGCGCTTGGAAGAGCCGATACTGATACTGACTGCTCGTTTCATAAAAGGAACCTCCTGCGAAATTTGCTTGAGAGAGTATACACCCAACCAATTTATCTGGAAATAGGGCAGTCCTCTCCTTGAATTGGAACCCCGATCCGACCGTTCCGTTCCGGACCCTGCGCCTGTATTCCGGATACCAGAGCTAAGATTAACCACTGCTCCTTTTATTTCCTCGTTACAAACCCGATTATCCCCGCGGCCTGCCCCAGCTCCTCGTCCGGCGCCTCCCCTGCGGGTATGATGTGCTCTGCCCCCTTTGGGGATAATATCAGCGGGTAGGATTGCAAGGCGCCGAATTTGCCAAAATGAGGGTAGAGGTAAAATCAATCATGAGGAGAAATCCGCCATGATCCTGCGCCGTACCACTATTGCCCTGCTGGTTATTTACATCCTTCTGACCATCTACCCCATCGTCAGCATCGGATTTGGCGTAGCACCCTCACGCTTTATCACCCCTGTTTCAACCCTGGCCGGATTCACCTTCGCGTTGCTGCACGCCGGTCAACGCGAAGGCTGGCAGCGTGCCCTGTGCCTGCTGGCGCTGGTGTTCGGCATCAGCCTGCTGTTCGAGAGCGTCAGAGTGACGACAGGATTGATCTATGGCCCATACCATTACGCAAGCAAACTCGGCCCGCTGTTTCTCGGCCTGGTTCCCTATCTCATACCGGTAGCCTGGTTCATGATGAGCTACCCCTCGTTCGTCATCGCCGACCGACTCATCCCAGCGGACTGGAAACACTGGTCGCGGATTCTCAGCGTTGCAGCCCTGGGTGGACTGGCCATGACTGCCTGGGACCTGGTGATGGACCCGATCATGGTGGCCAGCGGACACTGGGTGTGGGACGTTTGCCAAGCAAATCGATCGGGTCCTATCACGGCATCCCCTTGCTGAACTTCTGGGGTTGGTGGCTGACCGTTTTCACCACCTTCGCCCTGTATATGCTGATTTCAGGCAAATCAACCAAACCCCCCGAAGCCAAGTTCGACCGGCTGGCGGTGCTGAGTTACATGGTCACAGCGCTAGGGATTGTGGTCGTCTCGCTGGTCTCGAATGCGGGTGAGCTGGCGCTGATCGGATTCTTTACAATGATGCCCTGGGTGATCACAGGATGGTTGAGATTGGTAAAAGAATGAATAGATTTCTTGCGTAAGGTATAATCGCCATGCCAGTCTCCAGGAGAAAGTACCATCACCCTTCTCAGGCGATCCCACATATGGCAAGAGTTCCCCTACTTAGCAAACCCACTCCAAGGGTCATCCTATATTTTCTCCTTTTCCTTGTCATTATCGCCATGAGCTGCGAATTTATTGGCCGCACACCGTGGGTCGAAAGGGTATTTCCTTACCGCTCGGTCGGCAACTACGATTATCAGTTTGAAATCAAGTGGTTCCGCTTAGAGGATTATGTAAAACAAAACGGGGGCGTGGATGTCATCATCCTGGGCAGTTCGCTGGTCAACACCGGCATTGACCCAGACGTGATGGCAGAGACTTTTTTCGAAAAGACGGGGTTCAAACTGCGCATGTTCAACTTTGGAGTTGAAGGCCTGACGGTGGCGCCGAACTCCGTTACTGCCCGGATTTTAATGGAACGCTATCACCCCGCCCTGCTGATTTACGTCACCGAGATGCGTGAATTCGTGGCAGGCAGCGGCCTAGCGTATGAGACGCCCTTCCTGACCGGCCCCTGGCTACGATATGAACGCGGCGATTTCAATATAACCGGCTGGCTTATTGCCCACTCCGCTGGCCTCCAGCATTATCTTCCCTACCGGAATTGGATGCGCGCTGATTTTCTGGAGACACAACCCACCTTCGTGAATTGAAGCAGGGATACCACCGCCAGCGGCTACGAACACGACAGCAAAATCGGGCAGAACATTGACGCCATCCCGGATCCCAACAACCCGGACGATGCCGAGACCTTCGCGGCTTACCAGAATTTTCAGACCGATCCGAGGCGGTTAAACAACCTGAAGAGCATACTCGATCTCCGCCAAACCGGGGGAACCACAATTCTGGTCGTGGAAATGCCGGTCCATCCGACATTCTATGTTTTCGTAGGGGGAGAAGCGGTACACAAGCAATTCCAGCAGACACTCTTCTCATTCGTCGAGGATAACGGCGGCCTGTTCCTGCCTGCTGAAGCCTGCAACGATATTCCGTTGGAAGGGCGTTCCAACCGCTGGCATTTGAATTACATAGGTGCGCCCATCTTCAGCAAATGCCTGGGCCAGCAGTTATCCATCCTGGCCGACCAGCAAAACACAGACTTCGTCCACGTGAATATGGATAGCTCTAAATGAGCATCACATCACTCGCCTTTGTTATTTTCTGTGTCGTTGCCATCCTGGTCTACCGATATCTGCCCCCCTCTTATCGGACCGGCTGGCTGTTCGCGGCTTCCATTGGCTTTCTACTCACCTGGGCCTGGGACCTGGCTGCCATCCTGCTGGTTGTGGCGACGGTCAACTTTACACTGGGCCGGTGGCTCGGAACTGCAACAAACAAACGCAGGTCCTTATTATGGACCGGCATCGGGTTCAACGTCTTGGTGCTGGTGGCACTCAAATACAGCGGATTCTATGTGCCGGCCCTGACCAGCCTGCTGGAACGGATGGGAGTCCAGACCGGGGAAGGCAGTTTGAAACTGCTGCTTCCGGTCGGCCTGTCGTTCATCACCGTGCAGATGATCTCCTACCTGGTGGACATTCACAACAAAATCCTCAAGCCTGAGATTCGCGCTGGCTAGATTTCGCCCTGTACGTTGTCTATTTTCCGAAACTTCTTTCGGGACCGGTAGAACAGGCACGCACGATCCTACCAAAGTTCAAACAACCCAGCCCCCTCGATGCGACCGCGGTGGGACGTAACATCTGGCTGATCGTGACCGGCCTGATGCGTAAACTCATCCTGGCGGATACACTCCTCAGCATCATCCCAGCAGATATTTTCCTGCATCCCAAATTGTTCGTAGGTCAAGACCTGGCGGTGTACCTGCTAGCCTACACTTTCGTCATCTATAATGATTTTGCCGGTTACACCAGCATCGTGCGCGGGGTTAGCGGCTTTTTTGGAATCGAATTGACTAACAACTTTAAACTGCCGTATTTTTCCAGAAGCTTCACCGAGTTTTGGGACCGCTGGCATGTCAGCCTGTCGCATTGGCTGAGGGATTACATTTTTTTCCCAGTCTCACGAGCCCTGGCAAAAAAAATCCCCAACAGGGAAAATATCGTCCACGTGGTGATACCTCCCATCGTGACCCTCCTGGTCAGCGGGATGTGGCACGGGCTGGGTTGGGGATTTCTCGCCTGGGGAGGACTGCACGGCCTGTACCTTATCTTCGAGCGGCTCAGCATGCTGCGCGGCCCCCGGCGCCTTCCAGATGAGTGGTCAAAAAGGCGACAGGTGGCTTCGGCATTGGTGGTCTTCGCATTGGCTGCGCTGGCGTGGATTCCCTTCCGCATGAACGTGGCGACCGGCTGGCAATACCTGGTGAGAATGTTGTCGCTCAATGCCTGGATGAGACCGCATCCCAAGCTTTTCTGGGCGGTCATTACCGGGACCAGGGAAGTGGCCTCCTGGAGGGAATTTGGATTCCCCGATTTGCGCGTTTTCCTCGTGCTCATACCCGCACTCTGGCTGGATTGGAACCAGCACCGGCGGAAAAGTGAAATCTTTTTCATGGACTGGCCTGCCTGGGCAAAAGGCTTATTCCTGGCAATGGTGGTACTGGCGATCCTGCTGCTTTCGTTCGGTGAGACCAGCGCTCCGTTTGTCTACCAGGGTTTTTAGTCAAATAAATCCTGCCTGGACTCAAAAACTTCCCGCAAGAACCTGCGGGAAGTTTTCTTGTTTCATAATCCGGCAGCTTTCTTGAGGGCGGCGGCCTTGTCCGTGTTTTCCCAGGGGAACTGGACGTCGTCGCGGCCGAAGTGACCATAGGCGGCTGTCTTGCGGTAGATGGGACGGCGCAGGTCCAGGTCGCGGATGATGGCGCCGGGACGCAGGTCGAAGTGTTCGAGGATGAGTTTGCTGATCTTTTCGTCGGCAATCTTCCCGGTCCCGAAGGTTTCGACGTTGACCGAGAGCGGGTGCGCCACGCCGATGGCATAGGCCACCTGGATCTCGATCCGGTCGGCCAATCCGGCTGCGACCACGTTCTTGGCTGCCCAGCGGGCGGCGTAGGCTGCCGAGCGGTCCACCTTGGTGGGGTCCTTGCCGGAGAACGCGCCGCCGCCGTGACGACCCATGCCGCCGTAGGTGTCCACGATGATCTTGCGCCCGGTGACGCCGGCATCGCCCATGGGGCCGCCGATGACAAAGCGCCCGGTGGGATTGACATAAAATCTTCAGGTTCTTGTCCACCATTTCCGCCGGCATGCTCGGCATGATGACGTGCTCCATGATGCCTTCTTCGATTTCAGCATGGGAAACATCCGGGGAATGCTGGGTGGAGACCAGCACGGTATCGATGCGCTTCGGCTTGCCGTAGGCATATTCCACGGTCACCTGGCTCTTGCCATCCGGGCACAGCCAGGGAAGCGTGCCAGCCTTGCGCACTTCAGCCAGCGTGCGGGTCAGTTTGTGCGCCAGGTAGATGGGCATGGGCATCAATTGGGCGGTCTCGTTGCAGGCATAACCGAACATCATGCCCTGGTCGCCGGCGCCGATCAGGTCGATCTGGTCCTTGTCGCCGTCCTTGGCTTCCAAGGATTTGCTGACGCCCATGTCAATATCCGGGCTCTGGCTGGAGATGGCTGAAAGCACGCCGCAGGTATTGCCGTCGAAGCCTTTTTTGGCGCGGTCATAGCCGATCTCGACGACCACCTTGCGAACGAGTTCGTCAAAATTGACAAAGGCATGGGTGGTGATCTCGCCCAGCAGCATCACGAAAGCCGGTCTTGGTGGCCACTTCGCAGGCCACGCGGCTCTGCGGGTCCTGCTCGAAGCAGGCATCCAGGACGGAATCAGCGATCTGGTCGCACAGTTTATCGGGATGGCCTTCGGTGACCGACTCGGAGGTGAACAGCAGTTTGGGGGAAGACATAAAAGTGGTGGTCATGACTTGTAGTTCTCCTGAAAAAATGAAATTGCCCCTTCGAGCGAAAGGGCAATTGCGCGAGGCGCACGGCTGCCCTCTCATCTTCCAGAATGTCTGCCGGAATTGGCACCATCCGCTTGCGCAGTGGTTGCCGAGGTTTCACAGGGCCGGTCCCTCCACCTCTCTGGATAAGAGTGCCGTTGGGGGCTATTTGGTTGTGACGGGATGATACCACAGGAGAGCTGGAGGCGTCAATTTACATAAATTTACGGTTTTATGGAGTAGCTGCCCAGACCCGGACGCGTTCAAACAGCGGCGCCAGCGGATTTAACTCTGCCATTGGGACGAGCAAGTTCTTCTCATGCGTCCGGTCATCTTGCAAGGTGCGCATCCCAGCATTCAGGACTTTCGCTTTGCGCCGATATTCTTCATGGGTGATCCAGCCGGCGAGTAAAATATCCATCCCGGAAACCCAGATATTGCCCCACTCGTGAGCTGGGACGAGATACGCTTCGCCGCGGGCCGGGCTATGCAGGCCGATGCGGGCTTCGGGCCTGCGCGCAGCATGGATGTAAGCCAGGCTATTGAAACTCTGTTCCACCGGCACGCGTTTTTTCGGCAGAAGTTCCAGCGTGGCTGTGACGAATTCCCGTCCGGCGTTCTGTCCGCCAATTTCCATGGTGATGGGAGAGTTCGCATTCACTTTTCAAGGCCAGCTTTTCGAGCGGCAGCCAGTCCGCCGGATGCGCCCACCCGTCTGGCAGCGGGTGGATCAGGCAGGTGGGCTGACCGGCAGCAGTGGCTTTATCCACATCTTCCCGGGCAGACAGCCACCACTCCCAGCAAGAAAGCAAACAGGTACAGATCATCCGGTTTGCGGCCTTCGGCGGCGAACTGGTCAAGCGGGAGGAGGGCGGGCGCCTGGAGCACGAGCGCGCGGGTCTCTGCCGGATGACGGGCGATCTGCGGTCGGCGGGTGATGAGGAAGCTCTTCAGATCACAACGATGCCCACCCAGCGAGACGTCATACCGGTCCGGGTGGGTGAAGGGAGTCGCTCCCAGCACTTTAAACGGGATTCCCTGCTCGGAAAGAGAACGCCGGAAAGCCAGTTCAGCAGCCACTCCTCCAACCATACGCCGCAGGCTGTCCACCGGGGAGCGACCCATGCGGTTATAGGTACGAGGTCAATGAACGGCAGGCGTAGGCGATGCCGCCTTCGGTCAGGTCGGGGGTATAGGGGAGGTGGAGCAGATCGGTTAGTTAGATGTTTGCAGGAACGTAGCCCTTATTTGGTGCATGAATGATTGGTAGGGGAGGACGCCATACAGGCGGAGTGACCGTTTATGGGCGGTGTGGTCCCTCCCCTACTCATTCCTGAACTGCAAACAATAGTGATGGAACGTATTGCTCACCCAGGCGGAGCCCAGCCCATAGGGCGCCAGGCGCTGGTTATCCTGCAGCCAGATCTTTTCATCTTTGAGAGTATATACCTTGCCAAGTTCGCGGCCCAGGTCCCAGGCCAGGGGATAGATCCTGCCGCCTTTTTTCACGTTCTTGACGATGATGGTGAGATAGGCTTTCTCGCGCAGGAGCGGCTTCAACCCGGCATAGATGGCGACCAGTCTTGCCAGGAATTCCTCGTAATCGTGCAGGTTGCCGAGGTCGTTCGGGTCATCGGAATAAATAGACATCCAGATCCGATGAAGTGCGGCGCTTCTTCTGCGTCCCTGCGCCTTTGGCGTGCAGCATGTCCCAGTAGGGAGGAGAAGTTAAAACATAGTCGAATGCCGGAAAGTCCAAAGTCAGCAGCGTGGGTTGCGTCGCCCGTAATCGACGTTCGACGTTAGGCTTTCAACTTTCTGCCCCAGCACGAGGCGTTCGTCGGACAATGATCTGCCGGGCGATCCCAGCATATTTCGGGTTCAATTCGATGCCGTAGGAGTTCCTTCCCGCACCGCAATGCAGCGACAAGCGTCGAACCGGTACCGGCCATCGGGTCCAGCACGGTTCCGCCGCGCTTGGTAAAGAATTCGATGAATTCCTGGGCCATCGTCTCCGGGAACTTGGCAGGATGGACCAGCACGCCTTTCTTGCGCGGCGGAGGGTTGTGGATGAACCAGGATTTCTGGAACTTGAGCCAGGTCTTGGGAGTCGAGGTCGTTGAGTTTATTTTTCATTTAAGGATCATGGAGTGGGAAGTCCAGGTCTGGAGAATGGGACGTGCGCGTGGAGGGTTGGAGTCCGGGAGGGCGTGAGCGAAGGAGTGGGGGAAACATATGAGACGGAATACACCGACAGGTCCGAGAAGGAGGCAGTGATGGGCGTGGCTCCGCTGGCAAAGACAAAAAAGCCAAGCGTGCCGGTATGCAGGACGGGATCACGGACGGTGAACTGGAAATGGTCATTCAGGAAGAAACGCATCTCGCTCCCCACCGCCCAGACCCCAAGTTTGACCTCGGCAGGGGCTGCGCTGGGCGCGTCGCCGCTGGACAGCCAATCGAGCAGGGGCGAGATTGAACCGGAAAGGAGGCGTTCGAGACGCACCTGGCCATCGCAACGGACTACGAAACGGTAATGGTTATCGCCGGGAGCGGCGCGGAAGATCATCCCAAACTGGTCTTTGCCGCCGCACAGGCTGAGCTTTACGGTGGCTTCGGCGTAGAAATCTGCCAGCATCGGCTGGCTGCGCAGACTGAGGATGGAAACCGGTCCCTGCCCGGAGATGGACAGGATCAGCTGGTTGCGGGTCACGGTTGCGCTGGCACCAGAGGTCGCCGGAAGTACTCCACAAGTCAGGCTGGTCGAAAGTATCGGTGAAGAGCAACTCCCCAAGACCCGGGCGCTGTTCCGAGGGTGGACAGGATGGTCTGGGTCGGGAAGATTGTCGGTGTATTGGTCGGCGGGAACCAGACGATGTGTGGGTGGGCGTTTCGGTCGCAGAGACGGGTGTGGGGGTCAGGTGTTGGGCGCGGGGAACAGGCCGCTGCAAGCAGTCAGGAAAACGAGCAGGAGCATGCCCCGGCAAAAATTGGTGAGTTTCATCGATCAAATATCGGAAGAATTTTTACGCAAGCTGTTGTACAATCAATTGGTGATTGCAACCACCTTTATCTTCTCATTCTACTGCTTTTTATATAAATTCGTGAACTTTGAATGATTAAAATACAGAGAGTGTCAGCGATAATTTTCTGCTTCCTGGATAAATCTCTGAACCGAAGCGGCCAAAGAGCAAGGGATAAAATATAAATAAGGTCGAATAATCACTCAGTCCACAGTAGCATAAAATGGAAAAGAAGGAGAAATCCATGAGCGAAAAATCCGTCCTGGTGACCGGCGCATGCGGCGAGATCGGCCAGGCGCTTGTCCAAAGCCTGGCAGAAGCGCGGCTTCCGCATCGTCACCGCCGACCTGGTACCCCTGCCCGAGACGATCAAGACCCTTTCAGCGGAGCACATCCAGGGAGACCTGGTCAACCGGATCAAGATTTTTTATGATTACGATTTCGATCTCATCTTCCACCTGGCTGCCTCGCTCTCCTCGAAAGCTGAAGTGGCCACCGAGGAAGCCCACCGCATCAACGTGGAAGGGACGATGCAACTGCTGATGCTGGCGGCTTACAAGTCGGAAAAGCTCAAGAAGGCAGTCAAGTTCCTGTTCCCCAGTTCGATCGCCGCCTATGGCTTCCCGGACCGGGCCGCCAAGCATGCCGCCGGGAACGTAAAAGAAGACGAATGGAACACTCCGCACACCATGTACGGCTGCAACAAACTCTATTGCGAAAAACTGGGCGTGTATTACAGCCACTACTACGGACAGCGCCACCTGGACCCGAACCCGCCCACGATGCTGGACTTTCGCGCCATCCGCTTCCCCGGGCTGGTCAGCGCCTTCACCGTCCCCAGCGGCGGGACGAGCGATTACGGACCCGAGATGCTGCATTCAGCGGCGGCTGGCAAACCCTATGCCTGTTTCGTGGATGCCGACACGCGCATCTCGTTCATGGCCATGCCGGATGCCATCAAGTCCCTGCTGATGCTGATGGATGCGCCGCGCAAAAACCTGACCAGCCAGGTCTACAACATCGCCGCATTCAGCCTGACAGCCGGGGAGTTCCGCCAGCGGGCGCTGAAGGCCTTCCCCGAGGCGCAGATCACTTTCGAGCCGAATCCGCGCCGCCAGGGCATCGTCGATTCCTGGCCGGAGGACGTGGACGACTCGCTGGCCCGCAAAGACTGGGGCTGGAAACCGGATTACGATGTGGATAAATTCTTCAACGAGTATTTCCTGCCGGAGATCAAAAAAAGATACCAGAAACCGAGCACCAGAACGATTGAATAAGAAATTGAGACCGCCGATCGGCGGTCTCTTTCTTGTTATGCATGATTGATAACCTGTTCCCGCTCCGGTCCCACGCTGACCAGCCGCACCGGCACCCCAGCCAGGCGTTGCCACCCGCTCGAGATAGGTTTTCGCCGACTGCCGGCAAGTCCTCCCACGTCCGCACAGCAGAGACATCCTCCCTCCAGCCGGGCAGTTCCTCGTATACCGGCTCGTACGGACCCAGGTCCGCCGGGCCGAAGGGCAGGTCGGTGAACAGCTTGCCTTCACAGCGGTAGGCGGTACACAGCCGGATGCTTTCCAACCCGCTCAGGATGTCCAGCTTGGTGACGGCCAGTTCGCTGATGCCGTTGATCCGAACCGCATATTTCAATAAAACCCCATCCAGCCAGCCGACGCGCCGCGGGCGGCCGGTGGTGGTGCCGTATTCGTCCCAGGGATGTTCGCCCGTGCCGCGCAGCCGCAGGGCCAGGTCGTCAAAGACTTCGGTCGGGAACGGCCCGGAGCCGACGCGCGTCTGGAAGGCCTTGACCACGCCGATCACGCGGGCCTCGCGGGCCGCATCCAGCCCCAGGCCGAGACCGGTCAATGCGCCGGGGGCCGTGGTGCTGGAAGAGGTCACGAAAGGATAGGTGCCAAAGTCAATGTCGAGCAGTGTCCCCTGTGCGCCTTCCGCCAGGATGGTTTTCCCGGCTTGCAGGGCGGCGTGGAGTTCGAGGGATGTGTCGGCAATATAGGGCTTCAGGCGCTCGGCATACTTCCCGGTATTGTTCGCAGACTGGCGCCGGGTCCAGTTCAGGTGCGCCCAGCATGCCCAGGGTGCGGTTGGCCTCGGCGACGTGGTCGCCAATCCGCTCGCAGAAATCGGGAGCGAGCATGTCAGCGACGCGCAGGCCGCGGCGGGTGGCTTTATCTGTATATGCCGGGCCGATGCCGCGCCCGGTGGTACCGATATTACCCTTGCCGCGTGCCGCTTCGAGGGCCCTGTCGAGCGCCTGGTGGGCGGGCGTGATGAGGTGGGCGGCGTAGGAAAGGCGCAGCCGTTCCGGCGAGACGGAAATCCCGGCCTGGCGGAGCATGTCCATTTCTTCGAATAAAGTGCGGGGGTTGACCACCATGCCGTTCCCCAGGATGGCAACGATTTGCGGGTGAATGATCCCGGATGGAATGAGATGCAATTTGAAGATCCGGCTTCCCACCGTGACGGTGTGACCGGCATTATCGCCACCGTTGTAGCGGGCGGAGAAATCGCGCCTGTGCGGCAAACCAATCCACGATGCGGCCTTTGCCCTCATCCCCCCATTGTGCACCCACAATGACTTGTAGTGGCATGTATTCTTCTCCTCGGATCAGCATCAGGATTCAGGGAAATTCCCATGAAAATGAGGAAGGTCTGGTCGCCACAGCAATTTCCGGAGAACCTGCAGCTGCATTATATCAAGGGCACAGGCGATGGAGTATAATCTTCGCAAGTGATTTCATGAAGACCAAAGCCCTTTTGCTCGCCAGCGTTTTCTTGATTTTCCTTGGGTTCGCCTGGATCTCCTCGGGTGTGCAGGCTGCCCCCGGCGTTCCACAGGCAGCTTACCCCTCACCGACCCCCGGACCGGACGGACGGATTATCTATATCGTCAAAGCCGGGGATAACTGCGAACAGATTTCCCTGATGTTTGGAGTATCGCTGGAATACCTGCAGCCCGACCAACCAGTTGGATTCGAATTGTTCTCTTCGCGAGGGACAACGGCTCATGCTAGGCGTCGGCGGTCCCTCAGCCTCTTCACCTACTCCCGGACCTTCTCCAATTCCAACAGCAACCCTGCCAACAGCCACACCGGCTGCGGGCGGCAGTGCCAAAGTATGTGTGCTGGTCTATGATGATGTTAACGGCGACGGCTTGCGACAGACAACCGAGAAGGCCATTGCTGGTGCAGCGATCAGTCTCACCAGCCTGGATGGAACTTACTCACAAACCCTTACCACCGCCATCAACCCGGACGCGACTGCCTACCAGGGTATGTGCTTCACGAATGTGCCGATGGGACAATACAACGTGAGCGCGGCGGCGCCGGATGGGTATAACCCCACGATTAACCTGACCTCCAGCGTGGATGTCACCCCCGGAGATACCTTCTACATTGACTACGGCGCACAGTTCAAGACGGTGGCAGAAACCAATACCCCCAATAACAAAACTTCACCGCTGCTGGGAATCATTGGGGCGGTGTTTTTGCTGGCAGGAATCGGGATGGGGGTGTATGTCTGGATTCTACTGAAGAAGAAGTAAGCCGGAGAAAATGATCTATCAGGCGGGTTGTGCAAGCACAACCCGCCATTTTATTCGAGCGCAAAGCCCCGAGCTGTCCCGCGTGCCTAGCCACCACCGATCAGATGCAGATGGAGATGGAATACCGACTGCCCACCATGCACTCCAGTGTTGATGATCAGACGATAGCCGCGTTCCGCTATCCCTTCCTGCTTCGCAAGTTGTTTCGCCACCATGACCATGTGCCCCACCAGAGATTCGTCCTCCGGCTCCAATTCGTTAACCGATTCGATATGCCGGTTGGTTACGATCAGGATGTGCGTCGAGGCGATGGGATGGATATCGCGGAAAGCCGTGACCAGGTCATCGTGAAAGAGGATCTGGGCTGGAGATTCGCCGGTGATGATTTTACAGAAGATGCATGACATAATTGCTCAGGGTAGGGTGAACCAGTCTCCTGCCCCCTGCAGGGCTAATATTACAGGGACAATACGGACTGCCCTTACGGAATTGGTCCGTATTGCGGTGCGCAAACGATATCGTAATATTCCAGTTCCGTCGCTTTGTTCTGTTCAGCGTAAGCAGCGGCTTCCTGTCCGACCTGCATCACTTCGTTAATATGGAGGATGGCATCCGTGTCCCAATAACGCGGCAGAACCATCAACGGGTCATTGACCGGACCTTCCGGGATCCAGGTAGGGCGCTGCGGATCAATCGTATCCGCAAGGGGGACCCAGTTGAACATCACCGGTCCACGCGGATTGGTGGTAAATCCCAAGCGGTAACCCAATTGACGGGCAACTTCGGCGGCGTGCGGCGAGAACCCCCCGCCCGGCCAGATAACGGCAATCGGGGTTTTATGGAAGTTCTCCTTGAAGAAGTCAATCGGTTTCTGCAGTTCCTCGAGGATATATTCTTCGGTCGAATCCGGCCCAATCGGGATATTGTGGATAAAACCATGTGCCTGGTGATCCACCCATCCTTCATTTTCAAGACCGATATTATCCGGCAAAGACAACTGCCCAGCCGCGTCATCGAGACTGATCCAGGCATTGACCACCGGCCAGCCATATTCTGTCCAGTACTCACGGAATAAAACATTGAAATATGGGGCGTAATGACGGTCGTCCACCACCAGGAGCACGGAACGCTCCGGTATTTTGGAGTTATATTCCATAAAATCAGCCATTTGCGTGGTATTGATTGCCGTGAAACCCTCTTCATGGAGCTTATTCATCAATTGACGTAATTTATATTCAGACATCTGGTTGGGATTGGTCGTTGCGCCATTGGTAATGGAATGGAACATGATCACCATTACCACCGTCCCCGGGACGCTGTTTGCGGAAGACCATTTATCTTGCAGTACTGGCAACTATCCTGAATATATGGATGCGGCGAACCGAACGGGGTCAGACTGTCATTCTGGTATGGGACGGGGAGGTTTGGAGGGGTGCGGACAGGTGTAGGCGTGGAGGTTGGGGGAGCTGTCGGCGAGGAGGTGGGCAGCAGGGATGGACTGGCGGTCATGGAAGGCGTCACCAGAGGAGCAGCAGCCGAACAACCGGTCAGGGTAATGGCCAGCAGGCTTAAGATACGGATAAGGGAACCGGAAAAAGTACGGCAATAAGGCATGGGTCGAATTTTACCCGAAAAGGAATAAGAAATAGGCGGGGGTCTGGGACCCCCGCCAAGCGGCGTTACTCGTTGCTCTCGCCTTTGATAAAGGCTTCTGTCTTTTCGCGGCAAATATCATCCCTGAATTGTTTGGGCGGAGTTTTGAAGAAATAGGAGGAAGGTCCGATGATCGGGCCAGAAAGGCCGCGGTCGAGGGCCAGTTTGGCGCAGCGGACGGCGTCGATGACCACGCCCGCCGAGTTGGGGCTGTCCCACACTTCCAGTTTGACTTCCACATTGAGCGGCACATTGCCGAAGGTGGTGCCTTCCATGCGGATGTAGCACCACTTGCGGTCGGTCAGCCACGGCACATGGTCCGAAGGACCAACGTGGACGTTATCGGGATCCAGCTTGTAAGGGATCATGCTGGTGACCGCGCCGGTCTTGGAGATTTTCTTGCACTCGAGGCGCTCGCGCTCCAGCATATTGAGGAAGTCGGTATTGCCGCCAAAGTTGAGCTGGTAGGTGCGGTCGATACGCACGCCGCGATCCACGAACAGGCTGGTGAGGACACGGTGCAGGATGGTCGCGCCGACCTGGGACTTGATATCGTCGCCCAGGATGGGCAGACCGGCATCCTTGAAGCGTTTGCCCCAGTATTCGGACGAGGAAATGAAGACCGGGATGCAGTTGACGAAGGCGCAGCCCGCTTCGATGATTTGCTCCACGTACCATTTGGTGGCCATCTCCGAGCCGACCGGCAGGTACGAAATCACCACGTCGGTTTTTGTGTCTTTGAGCAATTTGACGATATCGGCGGTGGGGCCAGGGGCTTTGGTGATCACCTGGGAGAGATACTTGCCCAGACCGTCGTGGGTCATGCCGCGCACCACCGGCACATTCAGCTTGGGAACATCACAGAACTTATAGGTGTTGTTCGGTTCGGCAAAAATGGCTTCAGAGAGGTCCTTGCCCACCTTGGTCACATTGATGTCAATTCCAATCGTGAACTCAATATCACGGATGTGATACCCGCCCAGATTGACGTGCATCAAGCCGGGAACGGAGGCATCGTCGGGAGTGTTCTTATAAAACTCAATACCCTGGACAAGCGAAGAGGCGCAGTTCCCTACGCCAATGATCGCCACGCGGATCTTCTTCTTACTCATAATTTCTCCTTGGGTCTGATGTAAAATTTTACAATTGTTGCTATAATCGAATCACAAACGCTGGTTCTGGAATGTAAAGATGCCTGGCATGTCGAAAGTGATCCGCGAGAGCGAACAGGCCCATTATACCGAAGAAGACCTTACAATTCCAGAAATGTTTGCCTTGCTTTCAGTGATTGCCATCCAGAAAAATACTCCCCTGATGAGCAAGGTCCCGTGCCTCCCGCGAGAACCGGTGCTACCCCGCTGGAACCGGGACTACCTTGTTTATTTATGAAGGGTTCTTCGACCGAAAGCGTAGAAGGCAAGAACTGTAAATATCACTTTGCTCCTATCGATCAATTTCCACCACGCCGCTTCCATCGGCCAAGAAAACACCGACAGCCAGGACTTCCGCCCCGTAAAGGATTTGCACAACAAACTGAAAGAACACCTTCTCCACAGCATATGGGAAGAACACCCTATGCACAGCATACGGGAAGAACACCCTATGCACAGCATACGGGAAGAACACCCTATGCACAGCATACGGGAAGAACACCCTATGCACAGCATACGGGAAGAACACCCTATGCACAGCATACGGGAAGAACACCCTATGCACAGCATACGGGAAGAACACCCTATGCACAGCATACGGGAAGAACACCCTATGGATCCCACATTTGTCGTCGCCGGGCGCCTGCGCCGTGACTACCTGCTTCCTGCGCAAGGCCATCCCTTTTTAGACCAGCCGGGAGGCAACTTGTTATATGCGGCGGCCGGTCTGGTAGTCTGGGCTCCGTCCCAGAAAGGATTCGGGATGATATCCGAGAACCGGGATTACTCCATTGGTTTGCTGTCGCGAGCCGGGGAGGACTATCCCCGCGAATGGCTGCGTTCCTTTGAAGAACACGGCTGGGACACGCGCGGCATCCACATCCTGGCTGAAGCCCTCGACTTGCGATATTTCCAGGCCACCCTCCCCCGTGCTCCGTCCGGGAGCCGGGAATACGACGCTGGAACCGGGACTACTTCGTCCCGTACTGGAACCGGGACTACTTCGTCCCGTACTGGAACCGGGACTACTTCGTCCCGTACTGGAACCGGGACTACTTCGTCCCGTACTGGAACCGGGACTACTTCGTCCCGTACTGGAACCGGGACTACTTCGTCCCGTACTGGAACCGGGACTACTTCGTCCCGTACTGGAACCGGGACTACTTCGTCCCGTACTGGAACCGGGACTACTTCGTCCCGTACTGGAACCGGGACTACTTCGGAGAGCCAGATGGTCGAGAGTAGCAACCCGGTGGCCCACTTTGCGCGGCTTGGCCTGCCTTTTCCCAAATCCCTGCTGGGTTACCAGCCGCCCGCTGTAAAAGACGTCGATCAAAAGTCCACCCACCCTGCCTCGCCGCGCCCAAATGACATCCCGCCAGAATACCTGGAAGCGCGTGCAGTTCACATCTGTCCGCTCGATTACCTGACAGCCAGCCGGCTGAGTTCCACTTTCCGTCAGGCTTCCGTCACCACCCTGACCCTGGATCCGTCCGCCGCATTCATGACCAGCAAGGCACTTGAAGATGTACGGATTCTACTGCAAGGGTTGACAGCATTCCTGCCCTCTGAAGAAGAATTGCGGGCCCTCTTCTGGGGCCGCACCGACGATCTGTGGCAAATGGCTGAAGCCCTGGGTGAGTTTGGCTGCGAGTTTATCATCGTTAAACGCGGCGCACGCGGCCAGATACTCTACGATTCTGTGTCCAAGAAACGATGGGAAATCCCGGCATACCCGGCCTACCTGACAGATGCCACCGGGGCGGGCGATTCCTTCTGTGGCGGCTTCCTAGCTGGCTACCAGAAGACCTATGATCCCCTGTGGGGAGTCTTGCACGGCTGTGTGTCGGCTTCGCTGACCATCGAAGGCAGTGGGGTATTTTATCCGCTGGAGGCCCTGCCCGGCCTGGCACAGAGACGACTTAAATCCCTAACCGGGATCGTGCGCCAAATATAGATCCGCCTTTCTATTACAAGCCCGAAAGGGATATTATGCAAGGAACCATCGCCAAATAATCCTAAGCGAGTGCGCCACCTTAGCAAAATTAATGGATTAAATCTTAATGAACAATATAACCTCCCGTCTTGTCGACCTGGCAATCGCCATCCAGCAGATCCCCGCCCCCACCTTTCACGAGGCCATGCGAGCCGAATTCGTGAGAGCCTGCTTCGTTGAGGAAGGCCTGGCCCCCGCGGATGTGAAAATGGATGAGACGGGTAATGTCTATGCGCGGGTGGCGGGCAGCCCTATCACGAAAAGACAGCGGGACAGCATGCGGGGACCTTCGGCGGGGCATGGAAAGGCGCTGGTTGTAAGCGCTCACTTGGATACCGTTTTTCCATCAAACGTTGATCTGCATCTTGAGCGCAAGCCTGAGAGTATCCACGCCCCCGGCATTGGCGATAATTCCCTAGGCGTTGCCGGGCTATTTGGACTGGTCTGGACGCTGCGCGAGCGCAATCTAACCCTACCCGGTGACCTTTGGCTAGTGGCTAATGTCTGTGAGGAGGGGCTCGGAGATTTGCGAGGCATGCGGGCTATGGTAGACCGTTTCGGGTCGGGCGCGCTTGCGTATATCGTCCTCGAAGGCATGGCGCTGGGACAAATCACACACCGCGGGCTAGGCGTGCGGCGCGTGCGTATCACCATACGGACTTCGGGAGGGCACTCGTGGATCGATTTCGGGCAACCCTCCGCCATCCACGAACTGGCAGCGCTCGCCACCCGCATCACCGCGTTGTCCCGTGCAGGTACCGGGACTACCTCGTCCCGTTCGGGAACCGGGACTACCTCGTCCCGTTCGGGAACCGGGACTACCTCGTCTCGTGCCGATAATGGGACTACCTCGTCCCGTGCCGGTACCGGGACTACTTCGCCGCGCACCACACTCAACATCGGCATCATCTCCGGCGGGACATCGGTGAACACGATCGCCGCCGAAGCCATGCTGGAACTGGATTTGCGCTCCGAGAGTGCTGAAACCCTGGAGGCACTGTCGAGACAGGTAGAGCGAATTGCCAACTCCGCGAAGAAGCGCGGCGTGATAGTGAAGACGGAAATCATTGGCCGACGGCCATCGGGCGAGCTTCCTGCGGATCATCCCCTGGTGAGACTTGCCGAGGATTGCCTGCGGGCGGTTGGCGTTGAACCCCATTAAACACCGGTTCAACCGACGCCAACCTACCACTCAGCCGAGGCTTTCCTTCCATAACCATCGGCTTGACCACCGGAGGCCGGGCACACACTGTAGATGAATACATCAACCTGGCACCGTCCCGCGCTCAAACCGGGACTACCTCGTCCCGCGCTCAAACCGGGACTACCTCGCCCCGCGCTCAAACCGGGACTACCCCGTCCCGCGCTCAAACCGGGACTACCCCGCTGGAAAAAGGGATGGAACAGGTGACCCAGCTGGTGTGCAAGGTTTGGGATATATTATAGAAAAGACCTCCTGTATAATTTATAGAATGCTCCCGCAGTAACAGCTTTACTCAGGGCCTGACCGGGTTAGGCGAATAAACCTGTCCTACCGGGAGGGCACCGGGATAATACCCTCTTGGGCCTCCTCCCCCTAGAAGGATACCAGGGCTTTTCCCTCCGCATCCAACGACAGCCGGGGCTTTCGCCGGGCCTGCCCATCCCCTCAGGGGATTCATTTTGAGGGGATTTGAAAGGGTGAGAGTCCCTCTTGTTTTTTTACGGTTTTGTTAAGTCAATCGGAACCAACCTTAACGTATCTTAATCCTTTTCTCAGGTATAATTTAAGCCCTGACCAGGGATTAATTGTCTGACAAATGGATCGTGATCGCAGATAATGAACCCGACACGAATTTGTTCGAATCTGTACAAAACAATCCCCGGGAGGCAAGGCAAATGTCTAATCTGGATGATATCCTAAAGGAAATGAGCAGTGAGGTCACGGGTTACATCGCCAGCGCCCTGGTGGACCTGGAAGGGCTCAATATTGCCTCGCATAGCAGCGACAAAGCGGCGAACCCGGAGACGATCAGCGCTCAATTGACCTTGCTACTCAAGCTGGCAGACGTCTCGGTGGAAAAACTAGGGGCAGGCGTTATTGAAGACAACCTGACCACAACTGAAAATGCCTACATCCTGATGCGTTTTCTTCCGGGGAAACAATATTACCTGAGCATAGCTGCACACCGCAAGACCGGCAACCTGGGAAACATGCGCCTGATCAGCAGAATTTATGCAGAGCGCCTTTCAAAGGCACTCCCCAGCTAAAGGCTCCCCCCGGTCAGAAAGGAGAATCCGATGGCACATGGCAGGAAATTCACCCCTTTTATCATAAAGCCCAAACCTGATCCCACGCCTGTTTCCACGCCTGAACCCACCCCAATTCTCACGCCTGAACGCACCCCAATTCTCACGCCTGATCCCACCCCTGTTTCCACTTCTGTTTCCACACCTATTCCCACACCTGTTCCCACTCCTGTTGCCACTCCTATTGCTACTCCTGTTCCCGCTCCGGTTGCCGCTCCGGTTCCCACACCTGTTCCCGCTCCTGTTCCCATTCCTATTCCCACACCTGTTGATGATATAGAAGAGCCTGTGATGAGTAAACTTGATGAACTCATCGAGCGATTCCATGAAGAATTGGGCGCCGACCTGATCTCCACGGAGGTGGTGGGGATGGATGGCATCGCCATCGCCGGTGGTTCGACTGATCCAAATTATAATTCCACCGACGCGGCAGCCCGTTTATCAACGGTATTGAAATTGGCTGACAAGGCCAGCGGCAAACTTGGAATGGGTAAAGTGGACGATAACCTGACCACGACTGGCAAAGCCTATATCATTGCCCGGTTCATCGGGGACGGCTCATACTTTTGGGGTGTGGCAGTCACCCGGAATGCCACCCTGGGATCTGTGCGCATGATTATGAATGAATTCGCCGGCCAGATTTGGGACATGATTCCCCGCTAACCAATTGTGACATAAGAATAATAACAAAAAATATCGCCATCGATCAAGAAGAATAGAACCCGGGACTCCTTACCCCCAGAGGACACCGGGGCAGTGTTCGGGGGTGTTTTGCGGGGGATGATATCCCCTGAGGGGGATGATATCCCGGAAGAACATCGGGACCAAGTCCCCAAATTGACTCTTGACAAATTAGAACTAATGTTCTAAAATGAATTCAGGCACGGGAAGGCTCAACTCTTCCCGTGCACTGTTTTAAGCAGGCCTTCCCGTGCCAAGGTTGAATCCATGACCCATCCCACCCCCACACACCTCCCATCCTCCCGAAAGGGTTCCCGGACGGCGTGCGACGACATCCTCATCCTGAAAGAAAAGGTGGCTGCCCTCGAAGCATGGCGCACCGCCACCGAGGCTGACCTGAAAGAGATCCGCGACGTCATCTCGCAGGTCAAACTGCTCATCACCCTGTCCATTGGCGGAGGCGGCCTCTCGGTCATTACCCTGCTTATCACCATCACAAGATTGATCAATCCATGAACAACTTCCGCAAACCCGGCGCACAACCCGGCAACCGCAATGCTTACAAGCACGGATTCTACGCGAAGGCCATTTCAACCCTTGAAGGTAATAGCCTCAAGATCGACACCAGCCTTGGAGACGAGCTCAAAGCCGCACACATCATTGCAGAGCGGATCTTCAACCGCCTGAACGGTCATGGGCTTGGCGCTGACGACAGCGGACCAATCGACGAGGCTACAATCCGTGCCATCAACACCTTAGCGAACTTATATGGATCAATATCCACTCTCGCCCGCAGTCACCAACTAGTGGAGGGTAAATACAAGCCGGTGGAGACCGCAATACTGGAAGCTTTGCGAAGCATAAATTTCGAGGATGGATACGATAATGTGTGACCTCATCCGCCGCGCCCGCAAGATCCAACGAACCCCTTTCAACCTCGCCCTGTACGGGAGTGGAATCACTCTCCGACCCTACCAACTAGAGCCCATCAACGCCATCCTCCAATCCATCCTTAATCATGCAGGGCGGACAATTGTGATCATCATCTCACGACAATCCGGCAAGGATGAGTTATTGTGCCATCTCAAGCTTTTTCTACTGCAGCACTTCCAGGAAAAGGATAAAGAGATCGTCGAGTTCAATCCCACCTATAAACCCCAAACCATCCGGTCCATTTTACGCCTTGAGAACCGGATGCAGTCCAACGTGATCACACGCAACCGCTGGAAGAAACGATCAGACTTCATACGCATGATCGGTCAAGCGAAGGTTAGTTTCCTGAGCGGAGATGGCCAGGCGAACGTGGTGGGAGCCACAGCCAGCCTACTCCTGATCATCAATGAGGCACAGGATATTTCCACCAACAAATATGACCGCGACGCCGCTCCCATGGCCGCCAGCACCAATGCAACCAGGGTGATCGTCGGCACTGCATGGACCAGCAATTCCCTGCTCGGTCGCGAGCTACGAGCTGCCAAACTCAGCCAAGAGACGGACGGCATCCGCCGCGTGTTCATCTATGACGCGGATGAGGTTCGCAAGCACAACCCGCCTTATGGGACATTCGTGGACGGGGAAGTGACCAAACTTGGCCGCAACCATCCCTTCATCCACACCCAATACTATTGCGAGGAGACCGATGCTCAAGCCGGCATGTTCAATGCGGGACGGATCGCTTTAATGCAAGGAGACCAATCCCCACAAACCAGTCCTTTGGAAGGGATTATTTATGCCTTCCTGCTCGATGTGGCCGGGCAGGATGAAGCCCGGATGACTTCCGGGGAGGATGCCCCACTCAGCAACCCGGGCAGAGACAGCATCAGCCTGACCATCACCAGCATTGACCTGAACTCGTTGGAGACGTTGCAAGCCCCCACCTATCGCCTGGTTCACCGGCAGCAATGGACCGGTCAGAATCACGTGGCGATCTTCGGGAAACTTAAGAGCATGGTGGAGACCTGGCACCCGCAATATGTGGTGATGGACGCAACCGGCGTAGGGGAAGGACTGTGGGCGATGCTGGACAAGGCTTTTCCCGGGCGAGTGAGGCCGGTTAAGTTCAGCCAGCAGGTCAAATCCGAACTCGTCTGGCGCTACCTTGCCATCATCGAGACCGGCCGCCTGCGTGACTGCTGCCTGACCGACCCAATCCGTGCACAGTACAATGCCTGCCAGGCAGAGATCCTGCCCGGCCCCAGCAAGACGCTGCGCTGGGGTGTGCCCGAAGGGGCACGCGGGTTGAATAGCGAGTTGATCCACGACGACTACCTTTTAGCCGACGCCCTGGTCGCCGAACTGGACCGGCTGGATTGGTCGGTCCATACTGACGCACAAACGGTCGAAGCTACCGACCCGCTTCTTTCGATGGAAAGAAATTTCTGATGAGATAAATGTCGACCTGATTCTCAAATCCCCATAATGCAAAGGCGTCCCTCCCGGAAAGACACCGGGACGACGTGGGGGGAATAGAACCTGCCTGATAGGTGGGGTACTTTCACTTGTTTGAATTCCTACAACCTGCTATAATTTTAATAGGTATTCACAATATATTGCCTCCTGCATGAAACGCCATGCCCTCGTTGAAGATGATATCCATTTGCAGGGAATGCAACACGAAGTAACCTATCGGGCAACCAGATCCAACTGGTCGAACCGATTTTTTATATTATTCAACACATAATTTCAAGGAGGAGGATCATCCATATGAAAGCGTTTTTTTTCCGGTACCATAACAACTGGCAAGTATTCGGCATTGTGACAAGTATCCTGGTGATCATGGTGTTAAGTTGCCAAACTTTGTCAACGCCGACTGCTGTGCCACCAACGCCAACGACCGCCCCGGCTGCATTTGTCCCCGGTGAATGCGATCCCAGCGCACAGCCCATCGAAATGAACACCAGCTACAACAACCATATCACCGGGGGGCCCTACCCTGAAACCTGCCCAATGTACTGTCTATGGACCCCAAAAGGAAGCCAACTTAAAATCGGTCTATCAGATTTCTCCATTAACCTAGACATGTACGTGGACCAAAATCTCTCGGTGACTGAATCCGGTGATTTTGGACAATGGTATTCCCACAACGCTTCTGAAACCGGGAGCGAAGAAGTAACAATCGATAACCCCGATGGCCGATACTACATCCAAGTGTGCGCTTATTCGACGAATTTGAGTGACGAAACCAATTTCACGCTCTACAACAATTTCACCCCATAGATCGAGACGGGTTGATTGCAGACCTGAGGACAGGGGCAGCGCCTCACCCTTGAACCAGTCAGGGTATTCCCTTTGCATCGTTCTCCACCGACGCAGAGGGGAGGATACCAAGGAGATAAAAAGAGACGTCCAGAAATCTGGACGTCTCTTTTTTGATATAGGAGGGGTTCCCGAAAGAGGTCAGTTGGACATGGTTAAATCCAACTCATAATTAGTTGGATCCTGGCTGGTCCACACCATGTCATCGGCATAATTGATCGAGTAACCGTCCACATACAAGATGAAAGTATAACCAACGTTCAAGGCCAATTTATCGGGCAGGGAGTACTTTCCATGGTTATCGGTCTTGGTGGAGGTGAAGATATCTCCGTCGGCGTAATTATCAGCCTTCCAATCGGCGAAAGAAAAGTCCGGTTTGAGGACATAAATTTCAGCGCCGGGGAGGGGGTTATGGCTGTCTGCATCCACAATCTTACCGAAAACGGTGACCACACCCTTGCTGGAAGGCTGACTTGGTCCGGGGGTCTGGCCTGCGCCAACCGTAATGTCCGACTGAGTGAGGCGGTCGAGGTTCTGGCCTGCATATAGTTCGAGGTGATAGCTACCTTCAGGCATTGCATCCTGGCTGTTATACAGACAGGTAAAGGTGTCACCTTGTTGTCCAGAACTCCAGGCATACTGGCTGCTGTATAATTCCTGGCCATCCACCGTCCATTTTTCCGCCCAGGGTTCACCATCGGTCATGCCGTTGAAACTGAAAGCGGCCGCCATGGCAGAGGTACCAGAGGGGTAAGAAGTAACCGGGTCCTGCTCCTGGCAATCAGTGGTGGCTGAATACCAGGTGATGTCGCTGAAGGATTTACTCCCGGTGCCATGCGAAGTGGGTTTGGATGGGCCTGCAAAGGGGCTGGCATAGGCTTGTCCCATTTTAGCAGACTGGATCAAAGGCAAGGCCAAATTGATGGGGCGGAGGCCATTGATGAACCCGCCGATGGGGATGCAGGTATCGCGCGAGTTCGAGGACGCCGTCACCGTTGGTGTCTTGCACCACTCGGCAATCGGTGATATCGCCAGCGGCTCCCGACGAGGCAATGGATGGGACTCCAATGATATTACCAGCGTCATTGGCAGCCAAGCCACCGGAATTTCCACCTGCAATGGTCGCATCGGTCTTAATCCAGGCGCGGTCACCGAGACTTTCTTCAGCTGTAAAACCGGAAACACTACCATCGGTGAATGTGATGGTATCACCGCCTATGCCGGGAAAACCAAAGATACTGATATGGTCTCCTATGTGGAGATTGGTCGGAATTGCCCAAGGGGACGAAAGGCAGATTCAGGCTATTAGGATCGACCTCAGTCCCGTCCAAGGTTGAAGTGATCTGGATGACTGCCAGGTCCATATATCCGTCCACTGCTCTTACTTTTGCAAAATACAAGAAGACGGGCGGCTGGTCCTCCTGATTCATCAGACCGATTGCCAGTGCATCGGGTTCACATTCGACATCGCCCTGAGCTGCCGGGCTGGCAACATGGGCATTGGTGAGAATCAAACCCGTGGGGCTGATGACTGTTCCCGACCCGGTATAGATGGGGGTCAATTTTCCATTCTTGGTCTGGAGGCCATAAATTTGAACGGTTGCCTTGATCAGTTCAGCCCGAGTGAGGGTGGGACCATTGATGGAGGGCTTTTGATTTTGACCAACGGGCTGTCGGTTGAGGCCTGGGTGGGCACTGGTTGGACACCACCAGTTTGACCTATACAAGACAGGATGACCAAAGCAAGGGCAGCAAGAGTAATCCAGATGCGGTAATTAGTATGAAGTTTCATGTTCATCTCCACTAAAACTTCAAGGTGTTCAGAAATTGATGAAAGCGACCAAGGTCAGAATTCGAATGCATTTTTCATCTGCCCAATAGGTTGCTGTTACGGCATGATCGCCATTCATAAAAATATAATCCAATCCCTGAACAATATTGGGGATTTCATTGTGGGTAAGATTGGGATTGGATTCAACGATATACATAGCTGATCTCGTAGGCTGCCCGTCCAAAAACAGTGACCGGTTGCTGTTCGAGCACACGGAAGGCTGTTCAATGCCTGGCCGCGCTGCAAGGTCAGCATGCTGACCACCTGATCTACCGTTGCATCCGAGGCAACGGGGATATTTTGGAGGATATAGGTGGTTCCAAAACCACTTGAGAGCGGGTCGGTGACATGCAGGATCTCATTCCCTTGAGCTCTGGTCATCAACCAGCCCTGGGGAGTTCTGAGCGGATATCCCCGAAGCCTGCAAATGGAACACTGCGGCTCTCCACACTGTTTTTAATAAGCCATCCAACCAGCACAGCCACAACGGTATACGGCGATTACGGCCCAATCGTGCAAAGCGTTGGCACTGATGAAGTCTGGTTTTGTGTAGGCAGAGTAGTTGCATTCATATCAACCTCCTATTTTTCAGCCAACGCTGTGCGGATATTGCGGCGAATCAACCAAAGGATCATCCCCAGGGTAATGAAGGCGACCACGGCCGCCAGGACCAGGCCCAGCCAAGGAGTGGGCAGATATTCCACCGGTGAGGCTGATCCCACTTTGGACGATGCAGCCCACGCAACCAGTTGAAAAGGCCATTGACAACTGCGGCCAAGGTTAGGCCGCAAGGTCATCCACCACCAAGGTTTATGTTCAAACTTGGCACGACCAAGGAAATAACCGGTGATCCCGGCAAAGCTGGCCTGCGCCAGGGCCACAACCACCATCCGGATCACACTGGAACCCAATGCCACCCCGCCGTTGGCGATCACGAATTGGATGTTCAGGACGGTGGCATAACCCAGCCCGGCTGCGGTGGCATAGATCACGCCGTCGGTGGCTTCATCAAATTCAGCTGAGGGATAGACACTATAACGAACCGCAGCATACTTCAGGAATTCCTGGATAAAGCCAACCACGAGGATACTCCCCAGGATGGTTGCAGCGGTATCGGTGTAGATCCATTTTGAGACGTGGAAGATGTTATCAACCAGAGGAATCCCGACTGCAGACGCCAGTAATGCTCCGAGGCAGGAAGACACCGAGAATGTAGCCTTTAGGCTCAGGCTCAAGTCTATCCTGGAGAAAGAAAAATACCATCCAAATGAAAGCAGGGACAAGAGCGAGGATCACACCCGCCAGGATCAATCCGGTACCAGTCAAAGCAGGATGCAAGAGCAGGTCAAGCAAATAGACGATCCCAACAAATACGACCAACCCCACCACCAGCAGGATCGAACTCCTCCAGGTATGGGGTCGTTCACGCGAGGCCTTATTAAAATGTTTTTCACAGAACCAACGCTGGCTGATCATAGAAACGCCAGGGTCTCCACAAACGCAGCAAACTTGATCGGGCATGGGTTTTTCCTCCGTGGGAGTAAAGGATTATTCGCACAACAATTATCAGGATTATATCAGTAAACGATATGTGTGGGAGATAAGACACACCCATCATATTACATTCCAGCTCTTGAGCGGAAGCGCGCTAGTATCGCTTCTGGGAATGAAATCCCTTAAAAGGGACGCTGTCCTTTACAGCCCCCTTCACCCGGAAGGGCACGTGGGCAGTGGTCGGGGGTTCATGGCAAGGGATGATCTCCATTCAATTCCCTCTTGACATATTAGCACATTTGTTCTATAATCACTTCAAGCACGGGAAGGCTCACACCTTTCCGTGTTCCTTTTTAAGGATAACGAACGGCTCCCGTACGATACCGGGACTACCACGTCTCGTACGGTACCGGGACCAACGCAGGAGAAGAACTTATGACAAATCCCACCCCTAAATGCTCACACCGTGCACCAATGGTTCCCATGGAAAGGAACATCTAATGCCCTCTCTCGTTGACCTGATACTCAAAACCCCACTCGGTAAGGCTATGCAGAAATCAGTCGCTAAACAACTGACCACCGGCCTCTACGAAACCGACAGCAATTTCTACCCCGGCAGTAATATGTCCGTTCTTTACCGTGACCGGTACGACTATGACCGTCAGACCATCCTCGCCGAATGTCTTCGTGCGTGGAGGGTGAACCCTATTGCCAGAAGGATCGTCAAACTCTACACCCAGTTCATCATCGGTGAAGGGATCAAGGTCGAGAGCGACCATAAGGCCACTAATGATTTCCTGCAAACGTGGTGGACGCATCCCCTCAATAACCTCGACCAGCAGGTCATGGACTGGTGTGATGAGCTGACCAGGTCGGGCAATATGTTCTTCCTCTGCACGGTGGCAGGAGGGATGCTGTTCATCCGTGCCGTGCCAGCTGACCAGGTATCCGAGATCATCAGCGCACCCAATGACATCTTACAGGAGATCGCCTACAAACCAACCGAACAAGGCGCGCCATTGTGGCCGGCCTATGACCGTACAACGGCTCAGGATCATTTCATGCTCCACTTTGCCATGAATAGGCCGGTTGGCGTGGCCTGGGGTGAGCCTGACCTCGCTCCCATGCTGCCCTGGATAGGCCGGTACTCCTCATGGCTTGAAGATAGGGCTAGGATCAACCGCTTCCGCTCCGCATGGCTGATCGTCTGGAAGCGTAAATGGGACAGCGAAGCAGCCAAGCGCGCCAAGTCAAACGAACTCGCTGCCAATCCACCCGCTCCAGGCTCATGGCTGCTGCTGGACGAGGATGAGATTGTCGAAATGCCATCCCCTAACCTCGCCTCCGGCGATGCAAACGAAGACGGCCTGTCTCTGAAGAAGATGATCGCTCTCGGCGTGGGTGTCCCCACCCATTACCTCGCCGAGCCTGAAAGCTCCACCCGCACCACAGCTGAGGCAGCCGGCACACCAACTTTCCGCGGACTTGAGCAATCGCAGACGTTCTTCTTGAATATGATCAGGTCATTGGCTGTATTGGCTGTGCAGCTGCACAAACCAGGCAACCGCAGACTTATCACCAGCAGCGAGATCAAGGCCATCGGCCCCGACATCACTGAAAGAGATAACAGCAGTCTCGCCCTTGCGGTGAGTAGAATTTATCCCGCAATGGCTGAGTTGTTCGACAGGGAAGGAATAGACGAACATGAGTTGCTTCGCATCGTTTATCGCATGGCAGGGGAAACCCAACCCGCCGCCTCTATCCCTGCCATGAAACGCCGCCCTCTCAAACCAGTATCCCAATCAACTGCCCCTAACAAGAAGCAGACAGGTGATAGTGGCGCAGATCCAACCGGCGTAAATCCACCCGATCCAAGCCAGGAGAACCAACCATAATGGAAATAGACCTCAAACTCCAGACTTCCCCTACAGAGACCGGCTTCGACATTCTTCCTATAAATGCCGCCTCGCCAAAGGCCATGGTCTTACGTTCAGCGCGGCGGTGCTGATGGCTAGCCTCCCGTTGTGGGATAACCTGCCCTGCTTCCTTGACCATGATTACACAGGCAGCCAATCCGTGCGCCACCTCGCCGGTGCGCTGCATAAACCATCATGGAACGAGAAGGAAGCCGGCATCCAGGCATCCCTAATACCGAGCGGGCCAGGAGCGAAGGATTTACAAGCTCTTCGCCTTGCCGCTCGAAGCGACCCCGCCATCATGGAGGCCGTTGGATTTTCCGCCCACTTGTATTTAACAGAAGAAGGCGGAAAGGTCAAACAGATTACTAAAGTCCTCTCCGTTGATTGCGTGATCGATCCCGCACGCGGAGGGAAATTCCTATCCACTCTTAAAGGAGTAAACCTTATGAACGAAGATAAGAACGAGATCGAAGAACCACAGCAAGATACCGAGACCGCCGCCCTGATCAAAGCCCAGGCAGCGAAGAAACTTGCGGATGAGAAGGCCGTCACCGCCGCAGAGAGTTAGCGGAAGGTGCGCCTTCACACTTGCCGTGACTTGCTCAAAGTCAGTCTCAAAGCCTCCTCCCTGCCCGTCCCCTCCGCTCAGCGCGTGGAGAAGCGCTTCGCGGCCATGCTCGATAACGGTGATCCGTTCGAGCCGGCTGACTTGGATGTAGCCATCGAGGACGAGGAGAACTTCCTCTCCGCCATGACTTCAGCCGGAGTGATCCGCGGCCCCGCCCGTATCACCAACATGACCACCGTAGCCGATCAACTGGAAGCGGCGGTGGATGATATGTTCGGTGTACCCCGCGCCGCCCACCTTGCCAATGTCAAACCCGCCCGTCTGACCGGTATCCGTGAACTGTATCTCATGCTCACCGGTGACTATGACCTGCACGGCGGTTATTTAGGTGAGCGCATCCAGCTTGCCACCACCGCCGACTTCACCGGCCTGGTGAAGAACGCTCTCAACAAGGTCGTGGATCAGCAGTGGGATGCTCTCGGCGCAGCCGGCTACGGCTGGTGGGAGAAGATCACCAAGACCGAACACTTCAATAACCTGAACGACATCACCGGCATCCTGGTTGGCACGGTTGGCGCGCTTCCCACCGTGGCCGAAGGCGGAGAGTATACCGAACTCGCCATCGGTGACAGCCCCGAAACCGCCTCGTTCGCCAAGTACGGCGGATACATTCCGCTTACATTGGAACTGATCGACCGTGATGATGGCCGCAAGTTGAAGGCCTATGCCGGCGAACTCGGCAACGCCGCCCGCCGCAAGATCAGCGCATTGATCGCCGCTGTATTCACGGCTAACTCAGGTGTCGGCCCGACAATGGCAGACACCGGAGCCCTGTTCAATTCCAATGCTGTTACCGGTCTCGGCGGCCATGCCAACCTGCTCACCACGGTATTAGGCACAGACTTTGTAGCCTGGAACGCTCTCAGCCTTGCCATGTACAACCAGCCGCTGCTGATCAAACAGGCAGCCGGCTATTACGGCACAGGGCCAAAGATGGCAGTAGAACCTCGCTTCATTCTTGTTCCTCGTGCTCTGAAAATCCAGGCCGATACCCTCTTCCAGAATACATGGGCGAAAGAAGTACCTTCCGCTCCTGTGCTCGGAGGCCCAACCTGGGGCGGACGGGTTGAAGTCGTCACCGTCCCTGAGTGGACGGATGTCACCGACTATGCCGCCGTCATTGATCCCGCCATCGTGCCAGGTATCATCGTTGGTGAACGCTTCGGCATCAAACCCGAAATCTTCACCGCAGGTGACGAGCTCAGTCCTGCCGTCTTTATGAATGATGAACACCGTATCAAAGTGCGTATGTTCACCGCCGTTCTGGTGCAGGACTTCCGCCCTCTCCATAAGGAGAATTGCGCAGGGTAACCGATGCGGCTTGTAAGGGCGTAATATATTACGCCCTTTAAGAAATATCATGCCCGGAAAGGAGATTATGAACGAAATTGAATATAGAAATGCAGCGTATAAGATAGCGGAGGAAACTTCGCAGCATCTCAATCAGCCGACTTCGCCGCCTCAGGGATGGCGGCTCGAAGGTGCAGACCTGGTTGTCCTCCTGGCAGATGGGCGCAAGATACGCGCTCCCTTGCCAGTCGTAACAAAGCAGGTGGATAAGATCACCGCCTTGCCTGTGCATAAGCCGGCCCCCAGGAAACCAGGCCGGATCAAGTAATAGGTCTATTCTTGATAGGTCTTTTCTTGAAAGGTCTATTCTTGAAAGGTCTATTCTTGAAAGGTCTATTCTTGATAAGTCCTTTCTGTGCCAGCGGACGGTGGAAACCACCGGCCGCTGGCGAAACCCAATCAATAAGGAGATCAAACCAATGGGTAAATTTCTGAAATTGCTCGAAAAGATTTGGAACCATGTCGTTGCGGAATATGCGCGTAATGCCATGCTCGGCGGGTATGTCCATGACACCAGTATGAGCCAGTACATCCCGCCCAACTCCATGCATTGTGTCACCGGTACATGGACGGATATCGCCGGCCAGGTCGCCGGTACGATTGTCCGCCATAAGGCGGCTGCTGCTGAAACGACCACGATCAACATCCCGTTAATGATACCTTCCAATTCTGTCGCCTTGAAGGGATCACTTCTAAAGTCGGTTGAGATCGATTATGAACTCTTGACCGCAGCCGCCACAAGCATTACCTGTACCATCGTCAAGGTCGTGCGTGGAGTGGATACCGCCGTAGCCGTAGTCTCTGCTCCAGCCTGTACACAGGATTTGGCTGCTGGTGTTGCCGCCGCCACCGTTGATCAACATAGGATTACCGTCACTCTCACCACGCCGGTTTGGATAGATAATGATGAGTATTATTTCTGCAAGATGATCGCTGTTTGTGCAGCTGGCACGCTCCTTGACTTGTTGGCCGCAGTCGCCAACTATACCGAACGGGTATAAAGGTCGGGTGCTGTCCACACTCAGCCTTGTGCCGGTAGTCTCTGGCGGCCTAACCTCCCCGCCAGGGACTACCTAATCTAATTCTGTAGGATTTATGAAGGAGAAATATGACCGATTTTACGCAGTTGCTCGTTGGTGGTATTCCACTCTTGGTTGTCATTTTCGGCCTGGTGGAGTTCGCCAAGTCCTTCGGCCTCAAAGGGAATTGGCTGACCGTTATATCCATGTTCCTCGGACTTGCCTTTGGTATTGCCTTTCGCTTTGCCCAAGATGGCATACCTGTAGGCTTTTCTGCCTGGTTTGTCGTGATTATATTCGGCCTGTCCCTCGGTCTCATCGCCAGCGGCTTCTATGACTTCGCCAATAAGAGATTTCCGAAAGTAAATTAAGAGCCGAGCTCTACGGCGGAGCGGGGCTAAAGTGCTTTCCCGCTCCGCCTCTTCCATGGAGGATCAATGACAGATACACTTACTCAACTGATCGCAAAACTCCAGGCATTATTGCTGGATGATGGTACTCGTTTCGATACCCCAACTTGTACCGCTGCCATCCGCCAGGCATTGAAAGTTTATAACCAGTATGCCCCAATCCATGCCGGCGATCTGATGGATACCGTTCTCGGTCAGAAGGAATACGAGCTCGATGTCCCCACCGCGCTTGATATAGTGGATGTGCTTCGTCAGGGTAAGGATGCCTATGCCGAAGATCATGTCTCTCTTGACTTTGATCGTTATTTTGAGGATGGTAGGCCTTTCTTCCGCCTACGCGTGGCTGAGCCGACTTCTAACACGCTGATCGTTAGATATACCCTGCCCCATACCATCAGCGGCCTGGACAGCAGCACAGACAGTACCTTGCCCGCTTTCTTTGATGTGGTACTGCTGGATGGTTCAGCCTGGCAAGCCTGTCTCATCCGCTCAGCCGGCAGGATCGAGGCTATCAATATGAATATAGATGTCCCCGATCCTTTGATAGTATCGGCGGAACATTTCAAAACAGCTTTCTTCCTCGGCCTCACTCTTGCTTCACAGCAGACGTTTGCCAAAATGCCCGATCCTCGTATA
This sequence comes from uncultured Chloroflexia bacterium, assembly GCA_963760315.1. Lineage (GTDB taxonomy): Bacteria > Chloroflexota > Anaerolineae > Anaerolineales > Villigracilaceae > UBA877. Next base: position 113,196 of record CAVXCK010000002.1, on the reverse strand, counting down.
TGGGGTGATAAATGGGAGGGACAGTATTGATCCATGCGCACGCTAGCCGCCCCACTCGAAACCGCGCTCAATGCCGGTCATGAACCCTATCTACAGCTTCAATATGCTCTTAATTCAGGTTGGACTTGGCATGATGCGCCCTATTCGATAATTGAGTATAAGATGGGGGGGTTGGAATTAAATGTCAAATCCTATGGCTCAGCCTTGTTTGATGCCTATGCCATCCGTATTAAGCGCGGAGCGTATACCAATCATGTAGCTTATTACGAGACCAGCAGCCTTTATTATGTAAATTCCAAGTATATCTCGGAGAAGGATATGGTCGTCATCGAAGCCAGCATCCTTCCCAAAGGCAATTACACCCGCTATTCCGTAAATGGCAACCAGACATATAAGCAGATCATAGATGCCATCTGTTCCAATTATGGCTATACCGCTACCTATGAAAATCCTGGCGCAGCTTATTGGAGCAATATCTTTTATCCCGCAGGGCGGACGTTGGTCATGCAATCCCCGCACTATATCTTTACTTTGCTTCGGCAGAAGATGTTTATTTATGCTTTGGATGATAATGATAATGAGATTTATTTCCGTCAATGGCTTGACGATAGCCTGGTCGGTACGGGTGGGCATCCGTCTCTTGAAACTCTAACTACATTCGATTACATAGAGCAGTACAGCCTACAATACCGCACTCTCATGTGGAGGGATGAAAATATGACCCTCCATTATTATCCTGATCCGGTGTTCTTCCCCAATCTTCCTTATTTTAATCTTGGTTACTTGGAGAGCGGAGCTTCCACTCCAACCTGCTATCAATCCTGGCACTTGAATGAAGATAAGCGATCGTTCCATCTCAAGTACCAAGATGGAGATATTATCTGCTGCAGCTCAGGCACTTACCAAATCAAGGTCTATGAGATATTCAACCGCAAACATTCCCCAAGTCTCTATCTTCAATTCATAGCACTTCCCAAGTTCACCACTACCGAAGCCGGCCCTCTTCCCTCAACCATCGAAGCGGCCGCACCGTATACGCCGCTCAATACTTCATTCTTTAATAAAAACCTCAATTCATCTCAAAATAATCTCCAGGCCTTTGCCGAAAAAGTGGATGAGCTTGATTGTGGCCCTGCTATCTTTGCAGATACGAATAAACCTTCACCTGATGATGCTGACCTCTTTCCTCTCGTTGATAGTTTGACAGCAACCCATCTCGTCAGAAATATTAGCTGGGCTGATATTAATAGCCATCTTGATTATAGAGACCTTGATCATCATCCAGCCGGGGCCACAGATACCAATGATATTTATCGTCCTGCCAATAGTCCAGGAGGGCCGCCCAACTGGACGGGTCAGATCAGCAGCGTTGCTGGCACGTCCGTTGTCTATAAAAATCCCACTGGAACAGAAGCCGCACTCGTTCCTTATTCCACTTCCTTGCTCGGCAAGATGAGATTATATAATCTTACCAGGGGAGATTATGCTCTCATCGCCAATGCCGTTGTCGCAACCAAGACCATAACCCTTATCGCCAATGCTCCCGCAGGATGGGCCGTAAATGATAACTTGACTATGGCTTCTCAGACTGTCTCGGATGGTTTTTATTTTTGGGTGGATATAGAACTCACATCGGGCGGCCCCAAAGATAAAAAATATTTATTCGTAACTAAGTTGATCACCAGTACCGTAGTCGGTGATTATATAAGGATACATCCATTTGAAACTTTTGCAGCCAGCAAGGTTGATATGCTCCAATCCCAGGTAGCAAGTTTGACTATAAATACTCTATCTCTCTATCATTTGGTTTCTAATGTAGTGGTTTTTAATTGGATCGGTACACCAATTAATGTTTTACTCAGGTATTGGGGTTATCTTGAATAATCTAGCCGGCTCATTTGCCACCCACCATTATCATTTCTTAAGCTGCAGCACATCGTCCTACTTTATGTGCAATAAAGGCATCTCTTGCAAAGCATATCATTCTCTCAAGGGGACATCCCAAGCGGAGGACACCCTGCAGGGAAAGCACCTTTCCTCCGTTCACCCCATCTGGTCAGAAATACGGTCGAGTGTGCAAATCCCTGATCGTGTGCGCTGGCTGCCATGCTTGATGATGAGCGCATGTGCAAAGCAACCTTGGGCAAGGAGTAAGTGGTAAAATTTCATGTATTCAATCTAATACAGAACGGAGTTCACCATAATAACTTCAGGAGGTTTACCATGAATGTTGGCAGACGAATGTCTCACCCGGTGATCACGGTTCAGCCCGATATACAGATCACCAAGGCGCATAAGTTGATGGCTCAAGAAAAAATCAATCAGATGCCTGTAGTCAAGAATGGCAAACTGGTAGGCATCGTCTCTCAAAACGACATTCTCAAAGCCTATCCATCCTCGGTAACTACATTGGCTGTCTGGGAAATCTCCTCCCTGATCGAAAAGATCAAGATCAAGGATGTCATGATCAAGGAGGTCCGGACTGTTCAAGAAGATACGCACATTGAGGAAGCTGCCCGGATTATGGTTGATCAAGGGGTCCGCTCTTTGCCGGTAATGCGCGGAGGATGAACTGGTTGGAATCATTACCGAAGCGGATCTTTTCAACATTATGTTAGAAATGCTGGGAGCGCGCCGGCCTGGGGTTTACTTTACCGTCATGATTGCCCGCCAACCCGGGCAGATCGCCAAAATTACCAAAGCAATCTACGATAAGGGCGGCGATATCACCTCCTTGAGCACCTACGAAGGCGATTTAAGCGCGACCGCCATGATTAGTTTCAAAGTAGATGGGATCGAACAGCAAGTGCTCAAGAAGCTTGTCGAACCGCTGGTTATTAGCCTTCTGGAAATTGGCACTAGCTAGATGACCTACTCCTGACCCTGAGGGGAGTCCACGGACGGCTCCCCAGAGGGGCGCACCAAACCCACGAGCCTGCCTTCGTAAATCCGCAGGAAGACCACTCCAGCCCAGGATCAGCAGGCTGCCAATGATTTGGATCCAGGTCAGGCGTTCGCCCAGTAAGAAATAGGCGATCACGGCAGTGAAGGCCGGTTCCAGCGTGACGACCAGGTTGGCCACGCTGGAAGGCAGGTATGTCAGGCTGACGTTGTACAATCCATAGCCCGCCAGGGTCGGTCCCGCTGCCAGCAGGAATAACACGCCCCACCCGGCCCAGGCCTTTCCCAGCCAGAGGAAGTCTGCCGGCTGGGTTGCTGCGCCGGGGATGTGCCCGCCGGAGAGCAGGTTGAAGGCCAGCAGGAAGACGGCGGCAAACCCGAATGTGTAGACCAGCGTCGTCCATGGATTAAGGCCGCGCTGGGAGGCGGAACGTCCCATCAGCGTGTAGATGGCGTACCACAGGCCGGAGAGGATCCCGGTGACGATTCCCAGCAGGTTGAGGCGCCAGGCTGCCGGGTCCAGCGCACCCGAAACCAGCACACAGCCCGCCAGGCTGAGAGCCACCGCCAGCAGTTTGCCCCAGTCCAGCCGTTCCTTAAGGAACCACCAGCCCAGCAGGGCGGTAAATCCGGCCGAGCAGTAGGCCAGCACGGTGGAGACCGCCGCTCCGTTTAACGAGACCGAAAGAGTCCACAGGGAGTTGAAGATCGCCAGCACCAGGCCGTAGAGCACGAGAAAGCGCAGGTGCTGCGGCTCCACCCGCAGGAGCGACCGGCGGCCCAGCGCCAGGATGGGCAGGAGGGTCAGGAATACAAATAATTCCCGCCAGAAGGCCAGCATCAGGGCGGGCAGGTGGTAGGTCTGGGTGAGATAGCGGATGAAGATGGCTGTGGTGGAAAGGATGGCCGCGCTGACCAAGGCAATGGTATAGCCGCGGGTGAGATGGGATGTGTTGGGCATAGGTTGATTGTAACGGATTACTTCATCCCCAACCGTTCATTCTTCTCCAGCCTCTCAATGGCCTCCCGGATGCGCCGCTGGCGGGTCTCTTCCTTCTTCGCATCCGAGATCCAGCCGATGTAATTTCTTCGATGCGAGGGCGGGAGACTGTTGAAGTTTTCCCAGGCTTTGGGGCTGGTCATCAATCCCGCTTTCAGCCAATCCGGCAGGGGCAGTTCAGCACGTTTCGGCCGCGGCATATCGGCCTCGGGCAGGTTGAAATCCACTGTGGCGAGCCCAGCTTCGGTCATGCGGCCTTCCTTGACCAGTTTCGCCACCAGGTGCTTGTTCAGTTCAGACCACTTGCTGCCTGGCCGGCGCGGGTTGAATTTGCGGGCGTATTTCTCCTCGTCGATCTTCTGGATGAGGCTGTCGATCCACCCAAAGCACAGTGCTTCTTCGAGCGATTTCAAGATAGGTCACTGACGGTTTGCCGCACCCTTTTTTGTAGTAGACCAGCCAGACTTCTGTCTCAGTGGCGTGATGTTTTTCGAGCCAGGCCCGCCACTCGCCCGGTTGGCAGCAAAGTGGTCTTGGTAATTTCCATGTTTGCCAGTATACAACAAATCGTTCAATTACAATGGCGCCAGTTGAATATTGGTTCTTTCGGCCTCGGAGCAGTATAATGGGCCAGTTCGCCATCCTTATTCCTGGAGATATGTGATCCAAGCCCTCATCTTTGACTTCGACGGTCTCATCCTCGACACGGAAACACCCGAGGTGCAAATCTGGCAGGACCTCTATGCCCGCTACGGGCAGGAATTTCCGCTCGATGAATGGGTTCGTACCGTGGTCGGTTCCACCGTTGCCAACCTCGACCCGGTCGCCCAGCTTGAAAAACTCACCGGTCAGCCGCTCGATCGCACAGCACTGCACGAACAGGCGCATCGCACCCGCCTGGATTGGCAGGCCGCCCTGCCGCCCATGCCCGGCGTGGCGGATTACCTTGACTCTGCCCGCCGCCTGGGGCTGCGCCTGGCGGTTGCCTCCAGTTCCCCGCACGCCTGGGTGGATGGCTATCTGAACCGCCTGGAATTTTGTGACCTGTTCGACGCAGTCATCTGCCGGGAGGACGCCCCCCGCCTCAAACCCGACCCGGACCTGTTCCTCGCTGCCCTGTCCGCCCTCCACGTCCGGGCTGACCAGGCGCTCGCTTTTGAAGATTCCCCAATGGCGTTCAAGCAGCCAAAGCTGCCGGACTGCGCGTGGTCGGTGTGCCGAACTCCATTACCGCCCGCCTCGGTCCCCTGCCCGCCGACCTGGCCCTCGCCTCGCTCTCTGACCTCCCCCTGCCGGATTTGCTGGCTCGCTTCGGCGACTCGCTCGCCCTCCGCCCGGAAACCCAGATGACCTCCCTGGCATCCGCCTGGTGGAAGAAGCCGCTTTTGCCCGCCCCAGCCGAAGCCGACCTAGTGGACCTGGCACGGAAGCACGGCAAATCCACGCTTTCGCTGGTTGCGGAACAGGATGGAGTACGTGCTTGGTCACGTCCTGTTCACGCCCGTCACTTTCGACCGCCATCCCGCAGCCGGCTCGCTCGTGGGCTCGGGATTCGGTCCGATTGCCGTCCTGCCCGAATTCCAGCGGGCGGGCATCGGTTCCCGGCTGATGCGGGCCGGGCTGGATCACGTCCGCCGCCTTGACTATGGTTTCGTTGTGCTCCTGGGCGACCCGGCCTATTATTCCCGCTTCGGGTTCAAGCCCGGCATGCGTTTCGGTCTTTCGAGCGATTATGGTGACGGCGACGAATTCCAGGCGCTGGAACTCCGCCCCGGTGCGCTGGCGGGTATGGCACGGGCATGTCAAATACATCCCGGAATTTGAGGAGACTGGCCGCTAAAGGAAGGTGATATGAAACGCATTGTTTTTTGTCTCGTGGGTCTGGTCTTTTTACTGTCGGCTTGCGCCGCGCCGATTCCTTCCCCAACGCCCATTTTGCCGACGGCAACCACTGTGCCACCCGACCGTGCACGTCTCTGCCAACCAATACGACTGCTCCGACCTTCACGCCGATGACTGACGGAGACTCCCACCCTGACGCCGCAGCCACTCGGTAAGTTTTGCCGTCATCGGCGATTTCGGCATGGATAATTCTGCCGAAGCGGACGTGGCCGCCCTTATCCATGGCTGGCAGCCGGATTTCATCATTACCGTCGGCGATAACAACTATCCCTCCGGCGCAGCGAACACGATTGACGCCAATATCGGGAAGTATTTCCACGATTATATTTTCCCTTACATTGGCACTTATGGCTCCGGCGCAGACATCAATCGCTTTTTTCCCAACCCTTGGGAATCACGACTGGTACACCAACGACGCCCAGCCGTATCTGGATTATTTCACCCTGCCCGGCAACGAGCGCTACTACGACTTTGTCTGGGGTCCGGTCCACTTCTTTGCCCTCGACAGCGACGAGCACGAGCCGGATGGCGTTAATGCAGGCTCGGCGCAAGCTGCCTGGCTCCAGCAGGGACTGGCTGCCTCCACTTCACCCTGGAATATCGTCTATACCCATTACCCGCCGTACTCCTCCGGCATGCCACGGTTCCACCGACTGGATGCAGTGGCCGTTTGCTGCCTGGGGTGCAGACGCGCTGCTGGCGGGTCACGACCATCTCTATGAGCGCCTGCTGGTGGACGGCATCCCGTACTTCACGAACGGCGCGGGCGGCGGCGGCCTCTACAACTTCGGCACACCCTGCCCGAGAGCCAGTTCCGCTACAATGCCAATTACGGAGCCATGCTGGTCACCGCCAGTGAGACGGAGATGCTGTTCGAGTTTTACAACCGGGTGGGGGATTTGATTAACTCGTACCGGGTGACAAAGCCGTAAAACGAGAGACCGGTCGAAGAGGTGGATATCCTTCTCTGATGTGGACAGAAATTCTGAAATTGAAAGGATCCCACCTGATTGGACGGGAGAGGTTTGATCCCTAACTCCCTGATTCCCCATACAGCTTTCGATGCACGATGCTCAGCGCCCGCACCTGCTCCGCGGCATGGTACGACGACCTCACCAGCGGCGCGGACTCGACCCACTTGAAGCCGATCTCGCGGCCGTACTCGCGCAGTTCCTTGAACTCTTCCAGGGTGTAATAGCGTGCAATCGGCAGATGTTTCTTGCTCGGCTGGAGGTACTGACCGACGGTCAGGATGTCCACGCCCCAACTGCGCTGGTCGCGCATCACGGCCTTGACCTCCTCCATCTCCTCGCCCAGCCCGACCATGATGCCGGACTTGGTCAGCACCTCGGGGTCGAGTTTCTTGGCATTGGAGAGGATCGCCGCGCTCCACTCGTAGTGGTCCTGCGGCTGGACCTGCTTGAACAGCCGCGGCACGGTCTCCACGTTGTGGTTCAGGATTTCCGGGCGGGCATCCATCACGATTTTCAAGGCTTCGAGCGACCCTTTGAAATCCGGGATGAGCACCTCCACCGAGCAGCCCGGCAGAAGTTCGCGGATGCGCCGGATGACCATGGCAAAGATGGGCGCGCCGCCGTCCCGCCGGTCATCGCGGTTGACGGAGGTGATGACGGCATGTTTCAGGTTCATGGACTTGACCGCCTGCGCCACGCGTTCCGGCTCCAGCCAGTCGAGGGCTTCCGGGCGGCCGTGTTTGATATCGCAGAAACCGCAGGTGCGCGTGCAGACGTCGCCCAGCATCAGGAAGGTGGCGGTGCCTGAGCCCCAGCATTCGCCCATGTTGGGACACATGGCTTCCTCGCAGACGGTATGCAGCGCCTTGGAGCGCATCAAGGTTTGCAATTGCTCATAGGTCTCGCCGGATGGGGCGCGGACTTTGATCCACTCCGGGCGGCGGAGCGGGGCAGCGTCGACGGTTTCGGGGTTGACCCGGTCACGGGTGGGGGAAACAGGCATCAGGTCCTCTTTGAACCGGTAATATTTATCAATAAATTCGTATAAATTTATCACGTCTGCAAGGACACGGCATCGCTGTGCTCTTGCAGGATTTACATTTTTCTTACTTTCAACCTTCAAACCTTCCACTTTGACCACTTCCACTTTTTCACCCTTGCGGATCCTGCCTTGACCCTCAGCCAGTTCCGCCGTCCACAACTCTGCTCCGGACTGGACCTGCCCGGTCGGGTCGATGTCGGTACGGGCGATGCCGGTCTGGCCGCGCATCCCTTCCTGACCGGTGATGACCGGTCTTCTTCTGCGCCCGCAGCGCAAAGCCGACGATGATGGCGAAACTGATGCCGATGACGGTGGCCACCAGGATGACCAGTGGGAGCGAGACACGCTGGAACTGGGGCGTACCCGGTGAGTTGAACAACACCAGCGCCCCAACGATGAACGAGCCGATGCCCGCCGCTGTCAGCCCGCCGTGGGTGACGGCTTTGATGTCCACGATAAACAGCACGAAAGCGATGATCAGGAAGGCCAGCCCGAACCAGTTGACCGGCAGGACGCCCAGCCCGTAGGCTGCCAGCGCCAGGCAGACCATGCCGATGAACCCGGCCACCCAGCCGCCCGGGGCTGGAGAGTTCGATCAGGATGGCCTGCACGCCGATGCTGAGCAGGATGAAAACAAAGTTCGGGTCGACCAGCAGTTGCAGCAGTTGCTCGATGAGGCTCATTGCCAGGTTCTCGGTCACTGCGCCGGAGGTGTGCAGCGTGCGCGGTCCATCTGCCATCTGGACAGTGTATCCGTCCAACTGGTTGAGCAGGTCGGTCAGGTCATTGGCGATGAAATCCACCAGGTGTGCGTTCAGGGCTTCGGTGGCTGAGACGGCTATGGCGCTCTCAATGGTCGACTCGGCCAGGGCGGTGGCCTCGGCTCCGCGTCGTTCGGTGTACGAGCGCACCAGCGCCTTCATCGCCTCCTTGACCTTGGTCTGCTCCGTGGTGGAAAGGTCTGCACCCTGCGATCCGACCGGGCTGGCCGCGCCGATGGCTGTTTCCGGGGCCATGGCTGCCGCGTGCCCTGCCAGCGTAATGACCGTCCCGGCGCTGGCAGCCCATGCCCCGTGCGGGCTGACGTAGACCACCACCGGTACGCGTGCTGGCGCGGATATCCTGGGCCATTTTTTGCATCGGATCAAGCCCGCCGCCGGGCGTGTTGAGCTGCAAGATAACAACATCTGCGCCGTTCTGTTCAGCGGTCTGGATGCCGCGGGCGAGATAGTCCTGCATGGCCGGGGTGATGGCCCGCTCAATGGTCAACACCAAGGCCACCGGTCCAGACGCCGCCGCGTGGATCGGCTGAAAGAGAAACATGATCAGGGCGAAACAAGTCAGAACAATACGGGTAATTTTCATAGGGTCTCCGGTCAAAAATGATTATAAACCTGAATAAGGCATTTGCTTGTCCGCCGGGCTGGACTTCGGCTATACTCCCGGCCATGCACAGCATTGACCGCAAATGGACCGACCTAGCCACCGGATACCAGGCCATCCAATCGTTCAAAACGAAACTGACGGCTGAGTTTGGCCGGGCGGTCAGGGTGGGTCACAAACAGCAGTTTCGTAAAGAACTGACCGAATGGCAAAAGAAGCGCCGGATCTTTTTTGCGCTTGTGGCGGTTGCGCCGCTCTCCATCATTGCACTCTGCCTGACGTCCTTTTATTTCCGCGATGTGGCCTGTGTCATCATTTATTGGGCGTTGCTGGTGCTGATCATCCTGGTCACGCTGGCGGTGGCCGGACGCCAGTACATCCGCGAGATGGTGAACGGCAAGCCGGTCCCGCAGCCGGTTGAGGGGCTGGTGGTGGATCTGGAAGGACGCTGGTGGGAAAGTCTCTCGCCGCAGGAACTGGCGAATGAGAAGGCAGGCAAAAAAGGGGAAGCGGATTTCCTGACTCTGCTTGCCCGTTCCCTTTCGGACCTCTATATCTTCCCAAGCCCTCTCTGGTACCGATGTACTGTTGCTCGGACCTTCGGGGATCTGGGTTTTTATAGTTGGAGGACTGGAGCGGAACGATTGTCAAACAGGAGGGCACCTGGAAGCAGATTCAGACCATCAGCGATAAACTCGGGCGGAAACGGCTCGAAGAGATAATCGCACGAACCAGGTCCCGATGACCGATGGCTGCAGCAGAAACAAGAGATCGTAAAAACGCTCGAAAAGACATCTGCCGGAGCGGGCCTGGATCCTGAACCTGATCCAGGGCGGCGTGGTTTTTTCCCACCCAAAGGTCAATCTCGACAAAAAACGCATCCAGGGCAACACCGCCTCCTATGGCCTGCCAAAAGCCTGGGCCGAGCGCATCCGCCGCGCCCCGCCAGTGGACGGATTCACGCTGGAAATGCAATTGGAAATTCTGGATGCCCTAGACTGAAAGAAGCGGCCAGCAGACCGCCTCGGCCAAAGATGAGGCAGAGCGGCTGTACCAGCAGGCTGTGGAGGAACTGCGAGCTTACGTGGCGAAGATGGTGAAATGACGGGTTGACCGTCTGCGTCCCTCACGGTAGAATAACAGTCCATTGCGGGCGTAGTTCAGTGGTAGAACGCTTGCCCTCCAAGCAAGATATCGTGGGTTCGAGTCCCATCGCCCGCTTTAGAGCCGCGAAGGACACGTATGCTCACAGGGGTGTCTTAAAAGCTTAGTGCCCTTTATGGTGATTTTTAAACCACTATATGCAAAGGAAGAATCCAGAAGCATACGGCAGGACAGTATTTCATAATGTTTCGTGACGTATGACTTTTAAATTCATGTCAACTTCTTTTCAAATTGAAGTGATTTACCCAGAGTGGGAGTTCAAGTAACAGTCAGACGTTGATCTGGATATTTCATGAAGCGTTTTTCTACAACAGCCCGACGGATACGATCAATACCTTCCCAGATTTCGCCAAAAGTTGTGTAGAGTGGGGTCAGGCCCAACCGCAGATTGTCTGGTTCGCGGAAATCGGGGATGAGGTTCATTTCCTCAATTAGTGCACGATTAATCCGGTATCCCTCCGAATGACGCAGGCTGACATGTGAGCCGCGTTGTTCATAATTGCGTGGTGAACCAAGGGAGAATCCCAAAGGTAGAAGGAATTCTCCAGTCAAGAAAATGAGGTATTCGCTCATTTGGACGGATTTTGCTCGGATGGCATCCATCCCAACTTCCAGAAGGGGATCCAAAGCGGCTTCCATTGCGAGTAGAGAAATGATTGGTTGGGAACCAGTCAGAAATCGAGTGACACCCGGGGCTGGTACATAGTCCAAGCTAAAAGCAAAAGGCTCTTTCTGCCCCCACCAACCCGAGATGGGTGATACAACCTTCTCCTGGAGATCCTTGCAAACATAAAGGAAAGCCGGCGAGCCAGGACCTCCGTTGAGGTATTTATAGGTGCAGCCAATCGCGAAATCAACGTTACAAGCATCCAATGCCACTGGAACTGCACCGACAGAATGACTTAAATCCCACAACACCATAGCCCCTCGGCTGTGGGCAAGGTTTGTTATAGCAGCCATATCGTAGAGGTAGCCGGATTTGAAGGTGACATGTGAAAGTGTAACGAGGGCTGTGTCTTTATCAATGGCAGCAACCAAGGCGTCGAGGTCGGGCGTGATTTCGCTATCGATAGATCCAATACGCACGATGGTATGACGATCGCCAAGCATATGGACAAGCCCTTCCAGAATGTACAAGTCCGACGGGAAGTTAAGCTCATCGGTGACAATCTTTTTCCGCAAAGGAACCAACGCCAATGCCGATGCAGAGAGCTTAAATAAGTCTACAGAGACAGTGTCACTGACCACGATTTGATCCGGACGGGCCCCCACCAATAAGGCAATCTTTTCCCCGACGCGTCCAGGTGCCTGCCACCAATTCTTGTTGTAGCCACGAATCAGATCGCAACTCCACTCCTCGGAAAGGAGCTGAAGGCGACTGGCAGACGAGAATGTCTGACGCCCCAGCGAATTACCATCCAAGTAAATCAGATCGGGATCAGGAATGGCGAAGCAGTTACGGTAAGTTGATAGAGGGTCTTGTTTGTCAAGAAGCGCTGCAAACGAGCGTGAAGATTCGAATTCCATTTTAATCCTTCACACAATATTTCCCGTGATCAGTTATTCTACCACCCTGGCAGTTGCACTCCTAATGCCGAGAAATATCACGAATACCAATTGATCGATCGCCGCGACGATCTCTGCTACTTCTGGGATCATAACAGGAAACAGGTCTTCCGCTTCGATAGATTTAGAACAATCAAGCAATGCTTGCGTGATTGTTTTCATTTGGTCGTTGATATCGTGTATAGAATTATTCATGGGTATTTCTTTCCCTTACCAGTTATTCCATAATCGGATAACGCTTCTTCAACTTCCAACCCTGCCCTTATTCCCTTTCCTGTTCTGTACAATGAATGAACGCTTGCCCTCCAAGCAAGATATCGTGGGTTCGAGTCCCATCGCCCGCTTTACGTAGGGAAAAAACCCTAAATGCCGTCATATCACTTAGATATGGCGGTATTTTATGTCTCCTCGAACAGTAACACAATAAAAATGGATTTTGCCTCCCTTGTGATCCAGCACTATGCTCAAATGGTTGGCGATGGTTTATTATAAGTGCACCGGATCCAAAGTCCGGTTGACAATATGGGTTTGCATATAAGAACCCCCTCCTGAAGAACGAGGGGTTGGTTTTTATTTGAGCACCAAACTATTTAAGTTTTAGAAAATTGCCTACTCTGTTTCTTTCGTTAATAATGAATTGGCCGACAATACTTGCCGCTAATGGCTTTATCTTTCCATCGTCACCGGGCAACCCTACCAATTTCATATTAATGTGATCCCCCCAAACAAACTTGTATGGCTTTTTTTGGCCTCTTTCGTAAATGTCTATGGCGTTCCCGTAAGGTTGCAACCTTACGATATTACTTAGAGGTAAAGATATAGTTTTTGAATTTCCTGCGAAAGTCAGGCTTTTGCTGGATATACTTAGTTTTCCCTCGTCAATTTTGGCTAGCGCGTCATGATTTTCAGCCACCTTAAGCTCGTAAAGCTCAACACCATGAAGTAACATCACGTTTTCGGTTTCCACCTTAAAATCGCCAATACGCCCACTCTGCATAATTGTTATAAGTTGATTGCCACCAGACATAGAAATAGCCTCCTCTTGAAGAAATAGATTCTAGCAACAAAACCCCAAATGGAAAAGACACTTATATTTTGAGCGGAACGGTTCTTACATAATCGTATGTCGTCGTCGTTCAGTTTCATGCTAATATTATTTTGGGTCGATGAAATATCGCAAATTAAAAGAAAATCAATCTGGGTCCAGGTACCATCATTTGGCTCCTTGCATTGAACCTAGTTGTGCTTCCAGCAGCCATGAAGCAGTTTCCTGAAAAAATACATCTACAAATCATTTTCCAGAATCTTGTCGCAATGAATAGTTGGCTTGGATCAGCGTGACAAAAATGATCAGGCGCGAAGGAAACCCATTCGTATTCCTAATAATCATTGTGGGAGCCCTTGTTCTTACCGCGGCAATTACCTTGATTTGGGACCCGACCAGCCAGGGACTCCCCGCGATGTTCACACCAACCTACACAGCTATAGACACACTATTACCGGCATCAAAAGCATTCCCAACCCCCCCACCAACGCCAACGACTGCTTATCGTCCTATTACATGGATGGAACTAGTGAGTTTCATAGAAGATGACCACACCAATTTGAACAAATATATTCCCGACAAATATGTTTGTCTGGACTTCGCAGTGGATTTGGTTGAGAACGCGGGAAAGCAGAATATCAAAGCCTGGATTGTCTCCGTTGATTTTACGGATGGCAGCCCAGGTCATTCTTTCACGGCCTTTGAAACAACCGATAAAGGCGTGGTGTTTATCGAGCCACAAGCAGATACCCATTATGTAAATCCGAAGGTTGGTCAGCCCTTGTGTGACGCATGGTATGGAACCCTGTGCATGGGGTCCATATCGTCAATCGAATACTACCAATGTGAGCATATGCACTATTGCAGGCCGTACTCCCCATAATCCATAACATATCAGCCCGAAGAAGTCCGCAGCAGATTGCCCATGTAGACAATAAACCTGAAAATGTATTGCCTTTACTCTTCTTCTCTCGTATAATCACTGCGAACGGCGCGAAAAAAGAACTCTTGCCGTCCAAACAAGATATTGTGGGTTCGAGTCCCATCGCCCGCTCTGTCTTTCAGCAGTCCCGTGTCATGTACTCCAGTGTCATGCAACGAGGCACGGGACCACGTGACTTTTTTTATCCGGGGCCCGTGGCGCAGTGGTTAGCGCAGGCGACTCATAATCGCTTGGTCGCAGGTCCGAATCCTGCCGGGCCCACCTTTTATTCAAGTATTGCTGCGCAGTTAATTATTTGATGTGATTTATGGGGTATAAAATTATTGTTCAAAAACCATGTATGTTATAGAATATAGGTAAGTTAATGAATTAGTTCACGGAATGGTATATATCTAAAGAGACTCTCGTATCTCTTTTCTTTAGCCAGTGGTTTTAAATTAAAAGGAATCACAATATGGCTCAAAACATTAAAGCAGTTCATGATGACGATCTAAACAACCTTCTGGAGAATTTAGGTCTGCTTGCAAAATTTAATTCCGGGCAGATTAAATGTGCATTTTGTGGAGATGTCGTAAACTTTGGCAATCTTCATTCTCTATTTCACCACGGCGGAATAATAAAGATGTCTTGCTCTAAGCCGGTATGCGTCATGTCAATGATGTCGAAACTTGAGGAGAAAAAATATGAATGAGGTTGTTCAAACAATCATCATTGTATTGTTGTCTTCTTTTGGAACAGGTACTTTATTCGGCATCTTCGTTTTTCTTAATATTGAAAAGGTAGAAAAATGGCTTGCTTTTATAGGATATGCCATCGGCAAGATTATTAAATCAGCAAATAAAAAATCTGTGAAGTTGGATTTACAAGGTTGCATTAATGATTATGTTAAAAGCGTTTCAAAAATTACTCCCACCCTTGAAACTCAGAAAATAAAAATCGAACTCGTAGATGAAAACACAAAAATAACCAGTATTATGTCTGATGGAACAGTAATCTTAAGACTAAGAAAAGATGATCCCTTTGACTTAAATTTTGTGCATGGAGCATATCTATTCGTTTCTACGAGTTTATTATTCCGTGTCAAGAGATATATTTCTCAATCACAAAGAGAATCTTTGGATTTGTACGTTACTACCCGAATAATTGAAAAAGAGAAATTTGATGTTATGGGATATTTCCTTGATGAATATCTTCATCCAAGGTTAAAAGATGCAAAGTCACCTCGCGCAATTTATTACAATCAACTCTCAATTATTGATCAAGGTGGATTGTTTTACTCTGTTCTTCTTGAAGAATTACATATTCTAGGTAGTAAGGTTTTCGGCAAGCGACAAGATGATAAGATAATCTCTGAAGTGGATGGTCTTGTAGCATTTTTAGAGAAAGTATCTAATAGAGTGGTTGGGGATGAAGAAGTTGATTTGAATTATAAGAGAGAATATTGCAGATCGGCAATTATGATAGTTGGCAAGAAAGCAAGACTTATAAAAGAAGAGAAAGTGCCTTATGTAAAATATATTAGGGAAGCTTTATTTAAAGATAAGGTTGAAACAATATATGTTTTAGGAAGTTTAGAAAACAAGAATATTATTAGTGATGTTTGTGATGATGTTTCAGATATTTATTCTATACTTCGGTCGAGAAAAACAAAACGTCTACTTCATTATGAAGATGGATCCAATATAACTGTAGATTGTTGCGTTTTCGTTTTACAACAAATAGGATCCTCAGTATATCAACCCGCCTAAATACTCTTATTCTTACATTACTTCTTAGAAGATTGGTCAATTTCTTGGAGTAAAAGTTCTAATAATTCGGTTAAGATTTCTCGGCTTGATGAATACTTTGAGTTTATTCTTTTTCCCAAGCGCCCTATTTCTTCTCGAACATCTGTATCAGACAAAATACCATAAACCCCATCAGTAATACTTATATTTGAGTGCATTAAATTTTGACTAACTGCTTTTAGCGTGGCAATATCTTTTGCCAGCTTCAAAGCATAAACAGCATTGCCATGCCTAAATTTATGGGGAGAGTGTAAAGGCAGACCAACTTTAGTAAGCCAAAGCTTCAAATCTCTTGCAGCTATTGAAGCTCTATACTCACCGGCTCGAGTTGCGCCAGGAATAATCAATCCGGTTTCGGGCGATACTTGCGCAAACCAAAGACCATCATTACCGCTAATTTCCCTTACTTCTTTATCCCACTCCCTAACAACCTCTAGCAAATCAGGAATATTAAGTAAATAAGTTGTTGCATGCTTTTTGAATTTTGTTCTCACGCCCAACTTTGGCCATTGCTTCACTTCCAGGTTATATAAATCAACCGCTAATAATGGTAAGGACACAAAAGCACCTACTCTTATTCCTGATAGAAACCAAAAAACAGCAGAAGCCCTAATTCTTCTTTCTCCAATCATGTTTACTGGAGCCTTAGCAATATTCATTATCTCTTCAAGCGTTACCACTTCATGTTCTTTTTCTTCAATCGACATTCTTGGCGGTTTAAGGGTATCCAAATAAGCTTGTGAAATTATGGAATACCCCCTTCTTTGTATCTTTAACCATTTCAAGAAACGATAAACCGACCGGATTACTTTCTGAACATATACAGGAGATAGTAACCCTTCACCCCCGTCCATCCTGGCAGATAAAACATATTCTGGAAAAGTCGGACGAATCTTTATTACTTTATCGAAAGTTAGATCTTTAGCCCATTCCAACAAATGTCGAAGCCTTGATTCTTCTAATCGTTGAGAACTCGTAGAGATATGATCTACCTCTCTCCTATACTTCAAGTATTCCTTAATCAGTTTCCAATTTGTCCGGTTTATCATGCTTGCTTTTTATCGTTGCTAATAATTTTCGGTATCTTGCGACCACATTTAGGGCAATATCCAATCCAATACACTAAGCCGCCCTTCTTTGCTCGAATTGGTTTTTCTTGCCTTATCACCCTTTTACAGGTCAGGCAAAACCCCTCACCGTCTTTAACGGTAAACCTTGGATAGGTTGCTTCATACCATTCTCTAAACGCTTTGCCATTTATCCAAATATGCCGCTGATCGTCTCTCTCATGTGGACATCCAAAATGCATATATACCCGATAAATCTGCCTACGCGTAAATCCTATTTCCTCAGCTATTTCACTAGGCTTGTAAAGCATATCCAGCAGCTTTTCTAGCCTTAATCGCTGCCTACCACCCAAACGACCTTTTAATAGCATTTCCGTTTGATTTTCCATGCTACTCCCCTTTATTCTTTCTATCTTTATTGGCTAAAAGATTGTTATATTTCGCGCCTCTCCTACGACGCCCACGACTTATAAGAGTTTCAATAACTCCTGGGGGAAGAACATCAATAGCCACGCTTAAGGCTGGCATTACTTGAATGTCTAACCATTCAACCATTCTTGTAATTGTTAATTCTTTAGCGTCTCCCAACGTTGCCCATGCTCTAGCCTCTCCCGAAACAAACACCTTCCACCAATCGGTATTGAAGTCAACATAATCACGAAGATGACCAATGCTAATTGAAAACCATTTTGAAATATTTTCAGCCAACAGCAAATCTTTAGCGATTATCTGAGCACGATCATCTCTTGTCTCTAATTCCAAACGTGTATAACCACGCTTGTTATAAACTCTTATCATGCGTCCTGAATCTCTTACTCCAAGCTCAGTTGTATAAGTCCCGATTTCCCCATTATCTCGTATGGCAAATGGTGATTGATGAATTGCCATTTTTTCCCGTTTTGCTAAAGACCGCAAATTATTTTCTCTTATTGCTTGTTCGACTTGTTCGGGTGTAAAGCCTAGATTATCAAATGCAAAATCAATGCGGGTGAATTTATAACAATCTTTAAAATTTGCTTCAAGAAGAATGCCTAAGGCATTAAAATAATCCCATGAAATTAACTCACATGCTTGCCCAGGTATTTCATAATGGAAATATTCCCTATCTTCAAGAACGGGATCAAGATAAATTTTGAATTCAAGCAAACTATGACGAATGTCTTTAAATCCCCTACCTCCATGACCCAATTCAACCATCTCCCCAAATTTTTCTTTGAATAGAATATCATAAAGCTCAAATGCTCTTTCTATGGGAGCATGAACTGTAAAAGCTAACCAATGGATTCCAAAAGTAATATCATTCATTTATTCATCTCCACCCCCCTATCAGTACGGGGGGGTTATTGAAGTTTCTTGCTTCCTTAGGAGCCCCTGCTTGCGGTGCGCTCCGGTGCTCGTCACCTGCGCATCCGGTGCGCTCCTCAGCCGTCCGCATCTGGGTTTTACCATCTCGCTCCAGGTCTGCTCCTGGCTCGGCCAAGGCGACTTGCCGTGTAGAAGCCCGACCTGCGAAAGCCGGTTTTCTGTCTTGGGTCCCCAAAGAAGCCCCGGCAGCCAGGTCTCCGACGGATGCAGTAAGTACATTTGACCTGCAAGACACGAAAAACGCACCCCCTAAAAAACTGCGTTAGAATGCACTTGTAAAGTACTCAAGAAACAGGTATTATTAGAGAAATATCGAATCAATAGGTTATACGTTTGCTCGAAATCATTATACGAGCAATCGTATAACTTGTCAAGTTATATTTGGAGCTCTTATGGCACTTGAAAAATTCTTAGATTATCTTGCCTATGGAGAACCCCGTCCTAATAAATTTACAATCTACTTGGGGGAGCAGATCAAAAAAGCTCGCGAAGAAGCAAAAATCAGTCAAAAGGAATTAGCTGAGCATATAAATAAACGACAAGCCACAATTTCTGATATTGAAAATGGAAAAGGTGAAGTAGATACTAGTACTCTTGCACTATTAGCCCATGTATTGAATAAACCATTTGGTTATTTTTATCCATGGTATCTATATAATGAAATTATCCAAGAATCTCTTTCTCCCCTTGAGAATGAATTGATTATACAATTTAGGAATATTTGGGATGACACCCTAAGGAAGCTCGCAATAGATCAAGTAAGAGTTATAGGAGAATTCAATCCTAAAGAGCTTATAGCAGATTCTGTCGAAGAAATAGCAGCTATGGTGGAAGAAGAAAAAACATTAATTGAAATAATGAATAAACGACATAAAAAGAAATAACAAAATACCTGTGCATACTTCATTCAAAACAGTTCCATAGAAAGATATCAAATGACTTCAAATCAATTACCCTTACCGCTATGGGAAGAAAAAAGCCGATTTAACTTTACGGATAATTATTATAAGAAACTCTCTGATATCCTAAGAGAAAATTTAGATTTTCAAGGGCAAACAAGTAGTTATGCAACACATAATTTTCACTCGTTTCCTGCTAAATTCCCTTTTCAATTACCTCGAAAATTCATCAATGAATTAACTAATCCTGGCGCCATTATTCTTGACCCAATGGTAGGTTCAGGAACCACGGTATTAGAAGCACTCCTTCTCAGACGAGTAGGAATCGGATTCGATATAGACCCCTTAGCACTATTAATCTCCAAAGTAAAAGTTACTCAGCTTGATAAATCAGATTTTAATTTCAACATACAATAGCATTATTAAAAATGCTACCAATAATCTAGAACATAATCACTCTTCCTTAGACCTTGAATTAAGTAATAAATATGACAAAAAAACTAGAGATTTCATAGATTTTTGGTTTACGCCAGAAACCCAAATCGAATTGCTTTCTTTGAAAAATGAAATTGATAAAATATCAGATCCTGATGTAAAAGCTTTCTTTCAGCTTGTTTTATCGGCAATTATCATTACTAAATCTGGTGGAGTATCTAATGCTTTTGATTTAGGCCATACGCGCCCTCATAGAGCCAAAATCGTTATTTCAAAGTCTGGCGAAACAATAATTGGGAAAGAACTTGAAGATAATCAATCGCCTAGAATCAAGTTCCTAACAAAAAAACTTAGTTCAGTATTGCTTGATTTTAAAAAGCGATTTGAAAAAAATCTATCATCTGTTTTAGCGAAAGATGTAGATTACATTCCTGCTAAGATTGAGTTAGGTAATGCAGAGAAGCTTCCGCTAGAAAGTAATTCTGTAGATTTTAATTTTTACTTCTCCCCCATACGCATCTAACGCTATTGACTATATGCGAGCTCATAAATTTTCTTTGATTTGGCTAGGTTATTCTATTGATCAATTATCGCAAAAAAGGAAAGAATATATTGGTGGTGAAGATACCTCTAATTCAATTTTTGAAAATCTACCCATTAATACCGCCTTAACCGTAGAGAGATTGCACGATGTGGATGAAAAAGAATCTAAGGTATTACACCGGTATTTTTCAGAAATGACTCGTGTTCTTACGGAAATGTACAGGGTACTAAAACCTGGAACTTCTTCAATATTAATTGTCGGAAATTCCATATTAAGCGGGATTGATACAAAAACCCATGAATGTCTTGCAGAGATAGGACAATCAATAGGATTTAGAGTTCCTGAAATTGGGCTTCGTAACTTAGATAGAAATAAAAGAATGTTACCCGCTAGTCAAGGAAAAGGTAACAATTCTCAGATACAACAAAGAATGCATGAGGAATACATTATTGGATTTTATAAGCCTAACTAATAGCATTCCGCTTAGATATATATTCAGCAAGTACATTACGAACAAATTGAGTTCTTGATTGTCCAAATTCTTGAGACAATTTATCGATCTCCTCAACAATACTTGGATCAATAAATAAAATCATTCGCCCAGAATTTAACTCGGGGTATGCATAAGGGCATTCATCACACGTTGTTAATTCACACTTCTTGCAAATTCCACGTTTTTCCACATTACAAAAACTACAAAGAAGTTGTAAATTTTCAAGTTCTGTATGTCCACCTCTTTCTCTTGGAACTTTATGATCTATTTGAAGATTATCTGTTTCACCGCAAATCTGGCAACTGTTTTGCCTTCGTAATAACTGCCGCTTTATTGTAACTGTAGGATATTCCCGTCTCGAACCAGGTCCTTTCTCGTGAGACACAAGTCTATAAAAATAATTTCTGCCAGCTACATTTGTTTCAATTTGCCAACCACTCTCTCTTAACTCACGGATTCTTCTATCATAATAACTTTGTCCAACTTCTTCTAAGATAACTCTTCTATCAACCCATTCCATAGGCCACAATAATCTCAAAATGGTTAATTGGGCTTCACTCCAGTTACCACCGTCATCCCGTCTTTGCGGAGGCCAATCATTATTTGTATTCAGCATTACCACTCTAAAAATTATTATAGCACTTCCCCCTCAAATAACTGATAAAATTTAGCCGAACTGGAATAGGACCTAAATCCACTTGGCATTGAACATGCAAATATGAAGAACACACATACAGGCTTTGTTTTTTCTGGGGAGTTGTGCTATCAAAATGATAACCGACAAAGTATTTAAGGCAAGATTATTAAATTCATTATCTCATTACCGCGAATCCATCTCGCTTATCGATGATCTTTTGCAACGTAAATTGGCGCCACAAGAAATCGTCCTTCTGGCCTGCGGTCGTATTGACTCTTTAGCCAACTTATTAAATCCAAAAATTGCGGGCCAACAAGAAACATTTTGTCGTTTCATTACGAATTTTTCGGGACAAAAGCATTTTTTTAATTCCATTAGTGTTGGTAATCTATATTGGGAATTTATATATTATAGCTACATAGCGGATGGTGGTCTTATTAGCATACCTGGTCGAATACGTCGGTTTGGCCATGATAGTGATATCTTTCTTTCATTTATTGAAAAAAGTAGAATTCCTATTACTGGAAAAACTATCGAGAATATTGCGTTTAGAATAGCAGATATTCTTCAAAAACATTATTGTGTAAGGAAAGGGCAACCATCAGCTAAACCTAAAAGAGCATCCTCTTCAGAAATAATTGATATTATTACAAAAGAGATTCGAAAACCGCCCCCTGATAATATAGTTGATGCAATAAGCCCAATGCTGGAATACTTTACATGCAAAAGAATCCTCTATAGAGATTATAGGAACAATTCTATCCATGGATTAAAGGTGGATTTTGACAATGAGGAATTTTTTGATAATATTGAACCTTATTTTTCCTTGTATGAACACTATGGTAATGAATTATTTATTTATCACATTCAATTCCCTGGAAAATATTTAGAAAACTTGCTTGAAAAATGCCTTAATACATTTAGCAACCACTTATTGACTAAGAAAGTGCTTCCTTGGGAGATATACAATTCTATGTTTTCCTTCGAAGAAACAATGAAATCAAACTCGTTAATAGATTTCCTTGACGATAATTCAATGGATGAGTTTGAAGATGTTCATTGGCAATTAAGGACACGATAATTGTGTCTTGATGGATTTGAGATGTTCCCGCCAGGTTCACAATCTCTTCCCAAATGAATGTAAAATTGTAGCCGAACTGGATTTGAGCCTGAATACGCTTGGTCGCAGGTCCGAATCCTGCCGGGCCCACTTGTTTTTCGGGAATCCCCGCGTGGGGATTTCTTTTTTTGTAGATGGAGGTCAAGCAAGATGTGAAAGTATGATGATATTTGTCTGTTGAATTTCATAAGGATGCTGTATACTAATAGCAGCATGCCAACGCACTTGATGCTGATCCCGTCATTAGCCTGCCAGGCAAAGTATTCTTGTTGCTTTGGCCCGAATCGCGGCGTTATTAGGCAGCCTCAAGCATTTACTGAAGCCATGGACCGGATCGCTGAAACTGTTCCGGAAGAAGGGAAGATCGAAATCACTTTTCATGGAGGTGATCCACATCTGGCGGGAAAAGAATGGTACAGACAGGATCTCCCGATATCGAATCAACATTATGAACATTGCCAAGAACTTGGCATCCAGTGCAACCTCTGGCTGCTGGATGATGACTTCTGTGGCTTGTTTCGGGAATATGGTGTATCGGTCGGCACTTCCTTGGATGGGCCAGAGCGTCTCAACGAGGCCCAGCGAGGGAAAGGCAATTTTGCCCATACCATGGCCAGGATCGAGATTTCTCGGCGCAACGGTGTACAGCCGGGTGTGATCTGCACCTTCACCAGACATTCCGCTCCGCACTACCGAGAAGTCTTCGAGTTCTTTGCGAGCCGCGGTTTTTTGTTCAGCGTCCATAAAGCGGTCTGTGCCATGGGAAATGGTCATGCCAATGAGCTGACGCTTCCCCATTGCCAGCGAAGAAACCATCCCCAACGACATCTCCGTCGGGACGGGCTTCTTCTACACCAACCCGGAGGCCAATTCTGCTCCCTACTCCCACCCTTTCATCCAATGTGTCGTCCGGATGCCGGACAACCGCGGCCCCGGTCCGAGCAATAACACAGGTGCGATCAATACCCCTAAAGAACACCAGCGCGGATCTGCCGGGCCGAGGCCCTTGATCGAGGTGGTCTATGAAGACGCTTATTTATCTCTCCCTGGCTGTGCTCCTGGTGTTTACCGTGGAGCTACCAGGCTGCCTCCCGGTGCCTGCAGACAACCAAGTCGGGCCGACGACCAGGATCCTGCAGCCCGCGGACGGTGCCCAGTTTTCCATCCAGGGCCCCCCGATCGTGATCTCTGCGAATGCGGCGAATCCAAAGGGGGTGAGCTGGATCCACTTCTACGTCGACGGCCGGGTCCTGGGACCCAACGAGAATGCGGCCCTGGTCGGCTCCGGGGTCTCCGATGCGGCTTGGATCGAGTGGACGCCGCCGGCGGCGGGCAAGTACACGCTCTCGGCCAACGCCGGGAACCTGGACAACCAGGTCGGCCCGACCGCCAGCGTGCAGATCGTCGTCATGCCGCTCAGTGTTGACATCCTGTGCGCCCTGGTGAGTCTGTCCTCACCGGACCTGATCTTCCCGGCAGATAATTCTACCATTCCCTCTCCGCCGAAGCTATACTGGGATTATGTCGATCACAACTGTCATCCGCAGAATTACCTGGTCCAGGTCTCGGAGGATACGGCCTTTTCCCAGCTCAACCTGGAATTTTCGACCCAGGATTACACCGAGACATCCCGCCAGCTGCAACTGCCCTCCGGCCGTTGCTACTACTGGCGCGTGCTGGCCTCCGCCCCAGGAGGTGAGGGCCCGGCCTCCCCGGCGCGCAGGTTCTGCATCGCTGACGCAGGTGCGGCCGCTGCCACGCCGTCCGTGACGCCGAAACCCGCCCCGGGCGGTCCGGTGTTCACCCTGAGCATGAACGCCAACTGCCGGAAGGGTCCGGGCACGGCCTACCCGAGCGTGGATGCGCTGCTCAAGGGCCAGACCGTCCCGATCCAGGGCCGCAGCAAGGACTTCGGGCCGGTGGCTCGTGGCCCGGCCGGGAAGTGGGAACTGCTGGGTCTCCGCCAGCATGGGAAGCGTGAGCGGAGACGCGTCGGGTGTGCCGCTCGTCGCCGCGCCGCCGCTGCCTGCCACCGACACGCCTTTGCCGGCAGATAGCACCCCGCCTGAGATCACGAACGTGGCGGTCAACCCGGCCAGCATTGAAAAGGACGGGTGCGGCTCGCCGAACACCTTCACGCTCAGCGCGACGGTGAGCGATGTGAGCGGGGTGGTGCAGGTCAGCTTCCACCTGCTGGGACCCTACCCGCAGGATACGGCTGACGGCAGCCTGTCGCCGGCGGGAGGGGACACGTACCAGGCGGTGATCGGTCCGCTCCAGGACACCGGTGACTGGTTGATCTACGTGGGCGCGAGCGATGACCTCGGCAACAGCACCCAGCTCGGGCCCTGGAGCTTGCAGGTGGTGTGCATCCAGTAAGATGAGACGAAGGGACCGTACAGGTATGCCTGGTAGGAAACGATCGGCGTTCATGCGAGTGTGGCTCGGCACGGCCCTGCTCGTCGGGCTTGAGGCAGCCTGCCGCCCCGTGCAGCCGCCGGCCTCCCCGCTGCCCACGGGGACGGTGGCCGGGCGGACCCCGCTTGCGGCGGTTTATTATGTATCCCCAGCGGGCAGCGACGCGGATCCCGGGGAAATGCTCGCTCACCCCTGGCGAACGCTCCAGAAAGCCGCCGACACGCTCACAGCCGGGGAAACGGTCTGGATCCGGGCCGGGACGTACCACGAGCGGCTCTGGCCGTCCAACTCGGTCCAGGCCGGGCTTGGAGATCACATATGCCGCGTTTCCAGGCGAGACTGTCACGATCGACGGGGACGGCCTGACTTTGCCGGACGACCTGGCGGGCCTGGTCGAGGTCAACGATCGGAGCTACATCCGTATTACCGGCCTGCACGTAATCAACGCTGGGCCTTACCACGATGACGCCGGCATCATGGTCCTGAATTCCAGCGAGATCAGCATCGAGAACAACTCCACCGACAACACCAGCTCGTCCGGAATTGGCGTCTGGCGCAGCCGCCGCGTCAGCGTGAGCGGCAACCGTGTGGAGCAGGCGGCCGGGGGCGGCTGGCAGGAGTGCATCAGCATCGCCGGGACGGACACCTTCACGGTCGCCGACAACATCGTGATCGACTGCTACAAGGAAGGCATCTGCCTCAAGGATGGCTCCGCCTACGGCCAGGTGTACGGCAACCAGGTCCGAACTAACCCGGAAGGTCGGCATATACATCGACGCCTGGGACAAGCACACCCACGATATCCAGGTCTTTTTCAACCGCGTCCACGATACGGAAAACGATGGTTTTGCGCTCGCCTCCGAGATGGGTGGACTGCTGGAAAACATCCGCCTGGTCAACAATCTGGCCTATCACAACCGCTTCATCGGCCTGCACATTTCGCAAAATGGAGATTTGCCAGTCCATCCCATGCGCAACCTGGTGCTGATCAACAACACGGTCGTCGCCAACGGGCTGGGAGGCTGGGCGGGGGGATCGCCATGGACAGCAACGAGGTGACCGGCGTGGTGGTGAGGAACAACCTCGTCAGCGACAACCTGACCTTCCAAATCGACATCGGGTCCCGCGCCCCGGTGGATCAGATCGAGGTGGATCACAACCTGATCGACGCCTTCCGCGGTTCCGAAGCGGAGGTCCGCGGCCAGGACTTCGATCGAAGGCAATCCCCGGTTCGTGGATGCGGGTGCTGGCGATTTTCATCTTATACCCGCTTCCCCTGCCGTTGATGCCGGTTCTCCCCTAGAAGCTCCCGGCACGGACTTCGACGGCCATCCCCGCCCGCAGGACGGCAACGGCGATGGAGTGGCCCTGCCCGACATCGGGGCGTTCGAGCAGATACCGGGCAATCAATGACTGGAGGTGCACGATGATGCGACGGATGCTTGTCTCGGCATTGGTCGTCCTGGCGCTCCTGGCACAGACCGGCTGCAGTTTGCCCGGCCGGGCGGCCGGACCGATGACCTGGATCGACCAGCCCCTGGACGGGACCCATTTTCCCCTCGGGGTCATCACGCTCCAGGCCCACGCCTCCGATTTGGACGGAGTGGTCTCGATCGATTTCTCCGTCGGGGGCAGCTTGCTCCAGACTATGCCCGCCGACGGAGGACGCTTCGGCCAGGCCATGATCGAGTGGACCCCGCCAGGTCCGGGCACCTACCAGATCAGCGCCAGCGCGCTGGACGGGGCGGGGAACCGCGGCGACCAGGCCAGCGTGCAGATCAGCATTGGCAATACCAGCCCGACCCCGACGAGCCAGCCCGGCACGACCGGCACCCCCACCCCCGCGACCGCGGCCACGCCGTCCGTGACGACGAGCCAGCCAGGCAAGACCGGCACCCCCACCCCCGCGGCCGCTGCCACGCCGTCCGTGACGCCGAAACCCGCCCCGGGCGGTCCGGTGTTCACCCTGAGCATGAACGCCAACTGCCGGAAGGGTCCGGGCACGGCCTACCCGAGCGTGGATGCGCTGCTCAAGGGCCAGACCGTCCCGATCCAGGGCCGCAGCAAGGACTTCGGGCTGGTGGCTCGTGGCCCGGCCGGGAAGTGGGAACTGCTGGGTCTCCGCCAGCATGGGAAGCGTGAGCGGAGACGCGTCGGGTGTGCCGCTCGTCGCCGCGCCGCCGCTGCCTGCCACCGACACGCCTTTGCCGGCAGATAGCACCCCGCCTGAGATCACGAACGTGGCGGTCAACCCGGCCAGCATCGAAAAGGACGGGTGCGGCTCGCCGAACACCTTCACGCTCAGCGCGACGGTGAGCGATGTGAGCGGGGTGGTGCAGGTCAGCTTCCACCTGCTGGGACCCTACCCGCAGGATACGGCTGACGGCAGCCTGTCGCCGGCGGGAGGGGACACGTACCAGGCGGTGATCGGGCCGCTCCAGGACACCGGTGACTGGTTGATCTACCTGGGGGCCGGTGACACGGCCGGTAACAGCACCCAGGTCGGGCCCTGGACCATCCAGGTCGTGTGCATGCAGTGAAAACAGGTAAGCAAGCCGTCTGCGTTGATCTTGGAGGAGGACAACATGAAAGAGCGATCCGGTTGCATGAGGCTGGGGACCATTCTCCTGGTGCTGGCAGGCATTGGGGCGATCCTGGGGGTGTCTGCAGTGATTTTCTACTCTTATTCAGCGCGCCGGAGACTGACACTCGCCGAGCAGTATTCCCCGCCCGTGGTCCTGGTGACCGATCCATCGGCTGACGCCTCGGCCGCGGCCGGCAGCTACCTGACCATCTCCGCCACCGCCATGGGGAACCATCCGATCATCCGCGCCGAAGTGTGGCTCGACGGCCAGCTGACCGGTACCCAGAATGCTGAAAAGCCGGACGGCAGCTCGCCTTTTTACGCCGATTTTTCAGTGCTGGTTCCCTCCGAGGGCCCGCACCTGGCCTTCGTACGGGCGGTGGACAGCCTCGGGATGATCGGTCAGAGCGCGCCCGTCAGCCTGACGGGCGCGCCCAAGCCAACGGATCCCCTCCTCCTAGTGACGGTCGAGAATGGGCAGACCCTGAAGCAGATCGCCGACACCTACAGCACCAGTCCCGACGTACTCAAGGGGTTGAACCCGGGGCTGGGGAACAGCCCCACTCCCGGGACCTCGATCAAGGTGCCGCTCCCGCCCAAGGGTGGATCTCCGGCTGGCGGTGGGCCTGCAGGGCCTGCCAACCCTCCGGTCCCGATACCGGATGTCCCCATGCTCACGCTTTCCGACAAGATTCTCATCAATCCGTTCGGTGGCAGCATGATGCTTCTCAGCAACGGCCCGCCAGTCGCCCCCAGCGGCCTGCAGGCGGAGTTCAAGGACTGCAAGATCATCCTGCGCTGGAATGACAATGCCGACAACGAGGATAAATACAATGTCTACATGACGTCCGCGGAATATGAAAACTATAAACAAGCTCTGCTGTTTGCCTCGTTGGGTCCCTCGCCGAAAACAGGCCCGGCCTGGTACGAACTTCAGACAGGGATCATAGGCGGGGTCAGTATCTGGGTGGAGGCGGTGAATTCACTCGGTGCATCGCCCAGCAATATCGTCTGGGTCTACGTGCCATTCGTTTCCGGATCCCCGAGCTCGGCCTGGGAGGCCAAAACCCTGATAATAACGCCTCTCGATTTCACCGTTACCGGACCTTACGATATGGCCTATTGCTATATCTCATTTGAAAACCAGCCAGAGCAGTGGTTCCCCATCGGGGGGGGTAAATTTATCCAACTGTCGGGTGGGAAAGGCCAGGGGATCGGAGGCTATTATTCCATTACACATCCGAAGGATGAAAAGCTCGACTTGAGCGGGACGTGCCTGGGATGGGCGGGCAGCACCTTGAGTGACATGGGCCCTTTCAGCGCCTCTTTTTCCCCTGGAAACCTGGAACGGACAAAGGCAGGCCGTCAAGGGAAACAATTATGAGATCGGCCTGTCCTTGAGTGCCTGCCTGACAGGATGGTGCTCTCCTGCGCCAACATCCATCGACCCTACCCTGCCGGTGCCTTACGACGTACACGAACAACCGCTCGATAACCCAAATATGTCGGGCTGGACATATAAAATAAACTGGAAGTGGGATGGCGATCTGAAGACCATCGACGCATTCCAGATCTTCCTGAACGGACAACCTTATGGGCAGCTCGTACGAACGGATTGGCTCCTGGCACCGGGACCGAATCCGGCACTCGAATTCGGGGTCGACCAAACCCGTCAATGCGGAACGACGATCCGCTGGCAGGTCGCAGCAGTGAAGGGGACGGCCTTCTCTGCTCTGAGCGCTCCGTGGGAGGACGATCTGCCCGACTGCACGCAGTGGCTGGAAGTGACATTTAGCGATGTCAGTCTGGAACCTCTCCGTGGGTCTTACAGCCCCCTTATCACCACATGTTTGGATACCTTCGACTAATACTTCTCGATTGGTCTCGGAAATTTAAGTCGCAGTTTCTACGGGGGCGGTACCTACCGTCCCCTGGGATGCGGCACTCACGCCTATTCGGACCTGATCGACGATTGGTACAACCCAGCCTGGGTTCACCCCGATGAGTTCCTCATGCCTCTGGATCTGCTCAAGCCGTCGAATGGAACTCTTGTCGAACTTCCGATCCGGACGGCGTTTTTCAATCATAACAACGTATTCAGTGACGATGTGATCGGGGATCTCACCGAATACATCTATCCCCCCTCGCGTCAGAACGACGGGAGGTATAGTGAATGCGTCCAATACATAGACAGCGGTACCGACATCAGGGGGGTAGGCGATTTCAGCTTCTCTTTCGCGTATGCCTTTTATCCGAACAAGTGCGCGGATACCCCTCCGGATCTTCAGGACTATTATAGACATCCCTGAGATGCCTGGCTGTCTATTTTTCGATTGTGGGTGAAATGATGAGCTTCCATTCCGGTCGCCGCTGGCGGCACCCGGCATTCTGGCTGGCGATGCTGGTCGCCTGTGCGCTGGCCTGCAACCTGCCGAGCAGTGTTTTGGTCAGCCCGGCCGCCACCAACCGGCATTTAATAAACTCTTTATCGAAAGTGAATATATCCCGGAGGAGTTCTGGTAAAGCTGAAGAATCCGTAAAAGAAATTGATTTATAAAGAACGGTATCTAATACCTTTGTCCGACAGCTTCCGGCCCACCTTTGATGCAATTTCTAATGCGAGATTAATCTTTTAAAAAGCTATTATGAATAGAGTTGATGGTCTATTAGCTTATTATGGATTGCAAGAATGGTGGTTTTCATCATTTTCTGACAATGAAAGAGAATATATTGATAACCGTTATCAACCTATGGGATTTCAACTCCATTCTCTAACAAAAGGGATTATTTCTGAAACGAATATATCTGCACCCGAATTTCTAAATGGACTTAAAACTTGGTTTAGTAATACTTCAGATCCTACTATATGTGAACGTATTCATCTCAAACTCATATCTATTTCCAAAGGGCATCCAATCGAAAGACCAGGTTATTTTGATAGGCGTCACTATACCACATATATATTAGATGTTGAGAATTTAATAAATGATAGAAATTTGGAAAACGCAGAAAAACTACTTCTTAATTTAGTCGAAGCCACCGAATCAGAAAATGCCTTAAAAGGTGAAGGGGTTGCTCCATGGTATTACGAAGAACTTGCAAGAATATATCGAAAACAAAAAATTTTCAGAAAAGAGGTTGATATTTTGGAAGATTCGCAAAACAAAAACATGCACCAGGTGTAAAACCGCTCAGACTCATTAAGCGTTTAGAAAAAGCAAAAGAGCTTGTGAATAAAATAGATTAAGTTAATTTCCTTTATAACTGAACTGGATATGGAGCAAACAGCATAAGAATATTTAAAGAATTTAAGGTTTAACCAAATATTAAGCAAGAGGTAAATGATGAATTCTATTTTTCCTAACTCAGACGACAAGAACTTACCGACCATCTACAACGCAATTGTAGATTATCACAACAATTTGGTTCAAATGAGATTCACTATCGCTGGTTTATGCCTTGCCGCAACGGGGTTTTTAATGAACAGTTGGTTTAGCCCTAAAGAACCATATGTTGGTATACCCATTTTAGGTATTTTCCTTACAGTTATCTGTATACTATTAGAATGTCGTACACGTTTTCTCTTAAATGGTTTAGGAGCAAGGGGCATTAAGATTGAGACAAAAATGAATGTAGATGAGGATATTGCCTTTTTTAAGTATATGGACAAACAAGATATTCCAGAAGATTTACCTAAAATAAAAGAAAAGGTATTTTCATCGACGGTCTATAAGAAAATAGTTAGTCACACATTTGCAATTCGTCTTCTTTACGCAGGTATCATAATTGCTTGGATCATTGCTTGTATCGTTAGGAATTGACCTCAGACCGCTAGGTTCACAATTGCTTTCCAAATGATGGCGTTAATTGTAGCCCAACTGGATTAGAGCCTGAATACGACTGGTCGCAGGTCCCCTTACGGGGATGATATACCCCTTGGGGCACGATGTCCGAATCCTGCCGGGCCCATTTTTAGAATTTCTTATAAGACGCTTTAAATATTTTTACCTACGTTCGAAATCCCCATTAATTTATTACTTCAATTTGTTTACTTTTTCCATTATCCAATATAGAATAATATAGAGCAGTAATATAATAATTATTCGCCGAGACTGTATTCGTCTCGGCATTAAACACACTGTGCTCGTTGAGTCGTGAGTTAGGCGGCATGAACGATTAATAAGATCGCAAGGAGAAGAACATGAGCATCCATTTTATGGGAAGAGATTACGCCAGTGTAGAGGAGATGCCTCCACAAATACGTCAGGAGTACGAAAACGTACGTGCTACAATTGCCCAAAAGTATCCCGGCGTGGATGTAGATCAATTCCTCACGGATCCGTCAAGTGCGGAAAAGTTAACTCCGACCTGGGGGGAGCAGCGCACACAGGGTTCTGTGCCAGTTCCTCTCGAGTTTGATAATGTAACCGGGCTGGGTCCGGCAACAGCTGTCTACGGGCGCAACAGTGCCATACTATTCCCGGGTTTTGGAGCGCAGAAAGTGAAAGAGTTGGTTCTCTACCGTGACGGATTTGCTTACCTTACCGGGGCAAAAGACATCCATATCTGGCGCTGGGATGAGGTGGTTGTCATTCTGTCGGATGTGAAGAGTACCCCACGTGGGCACGGATTGTACAAGTACACACTGATAAAAAGAAGTGGGGAGAAATTAATCCTAGATGATGCGCTGGAAAATGTCTATGAGATTATCCAACCAATCAAGCGAAATGTCTTTGCGCTTCTCTTGACGCCACTCACCCAGCAATATGACTACGGTCAGGCAGTGACCTTTGGCCCGGTATCCATCCACCGGCAGAATGGCATTCTAATCGATGGCAAGCCCTATGCTTGGAATGACATCATGAATGTTAAGGTCGACAGGTATCGCTTCACCATCGCACAGCGTGACAGCAAACGGCATGAAGTGAGTACTTCCACCATTCCGAATATTGAACTGCTATGCCAGATGATCGGCGTGAAACTGCTTTATGGACTGGACTACTTATAATTAGAAAACGATAAATAGTAATGAAGGACCGCTCAACCAATCGATGCAGCGGATGCTACCCTGCAATAACTGAACCTATAACCGCCAGGTTCAAAGCTGTTATCCAAATAAAGATGAAGTTGTAGCCGAACCGGAATTGAGCCTGAATACGCTTGGTCGCAGGTCCAACTCCTGCCGGGCCCACTTTTTATGATAATTCATTTGCACAAATCATCCCCTTGTTATTTGTTATTATGCTTATGATAAGCTTATGGCTTGAATCCGGATAAGAAATTGAATTATCCAGTTATCCGGAATATTTGCAGTATATCTGCTACTTAGGCTTCTACAAGTTTTTAGTGGATTGAATGATTGCTTTATATCAAGGTTGTTGGAGAAAGAAACTATGAAAATTGCGATTATGGGTGCAGGTGGCCTTGGTAGCTATATAGGCGGCAGGATGGTTCAAGCCGGGCATGATGTTACTTTTATTGCCAGAGGAGATCATCTTCAAGCGCTTCTTGACAATGGGCTAGAGGTCAAGAGCGACTTTGGTGATTTTAAATTAAAGAAAGTTAATGTGGTCAGCAATCCTGGCGATATCGGTAAGGTTGAGCTGGTATTTTTCTGTGTAAAGTCTTATGACACCTTGGCAGCTGCAAGGCTAATAAAACCAATAGTAAACAAGGAAAGCCTAATTATTCCTGTATTGAACGGTATTGACCACATCAACATCCTTGGTGAAGAGTTAGGTCTAGATCTTGTCCTTGGTGGTGTAGCGATGATTATTGCTCACCTTCGCAAACCAGGTTTCGTTGAGCAAATTGGCCAATTGCACTTCATCGAATTTGGAGAGACAAGAGGTGGTAATTCTGAGCGTTGTGCCAAACTGCAGAAAATTCTCACGGAAACGGGTATTGAGTTCCGAGCTATTTCCAATATAATGGATCGCTTGTGGTGGAAGTTGTGTATAGTTTCTGGATTTGCAGGGGTATATAGTGTTGTCAGAGCTAACAAAGCCGTGATCTCAAAATCCCCCGAAACGATGGATCTTCTCCGACAAGCAATTTTGGAAGCCATTTCCGTTGCACATGCAAACGGAATTGACTTATCAACAGAAATTGCCGACGAAATTCTTGAGGTTTCGGAGAATAATCCTCCAGAATATAAACCTTCCATGCTCATTGATCTAGAAAAAGGAAAACGGATTGAGTTAGATGCAATCATTGGGGTGATCACTCGATTAGGAAAAATTTTTGGTGTGCCCACACCCATGAATGACTTTATCTATGCGTGTCTCAAGCCATATGAAAATGGTATTCACTTGATTTAGTTGGATCGTAACTTGTTGAAGACAAAGTTTACGCCTAACACAGCGTACACAGGACTCGTGGGATTGCAGCCGCAAAATCGAGTTGGTTTTGGTTAAAGGTTTACCGCCATAATCAACATTATCCAAACCCGCCCATGAGCCGGTAACGCCAACCGTTAGTAACAAAGCTACAATAAAAAATCCCATATAGCAATTGAACCAAGAACCGCCAGGTCCATAACCACGCTCTCAATCAAGATAAAGTGATAGCCGAACCGGATTTGAGCCTGAATACGCTTGGTCGTTGGTTCGACTCCTGCCGGGCCCACTTTCCCCCACTTTTTATTATGTAAAATCGTTTACCGAACTGGAACCGAACCTGTGTTCGTCTAAATATGAACCCTTTTGTCAGGAAGGAAATTACTTCCTCTAGTATTCAAAAAAGAAGAAATTTAGTATTTATAATGGCGCTAATAGAAAACGTACCTCTTCGATATTTGAATCAAGATCCTCCAGGTTCGAGAACCATACATGTTGAACTAATGGAACTGTGTAAAGAGGTTCACGCATTATGTAAAAAGCTGAGGAGATAGTAGAGATATCATTTAAATAATCTGGGGAGGCTAGGACTACTGGTCATTTATAATAAGGTAGCTATTGGAGTGCGCCTAAATGTTTCTTCCTTCGTTATATTATTTTCTTTACTTTGGTGCTATTTCTGTCCTGTTTCCATACCTTGCGCTATTCTATAAAGGGCAAGGCCTGACCGGTGGACAGATCGGCCTGTTGGCAGCTATTTCCCCGATTATTTCCTTTTTTAGCGCACCGCTTTGGACCGGTGCAGCCGACGCCAGCCATCGTCATAAGCTGGTCACGATGGTTTGTATTCTTGGCGTGGTGATAGTTACATTCATATTTCCCAACATCGCATCATTTGGAGGCTTACTCCTAATGATCAGCATATACTCTCTTTTTGGCGCACCAACAGGTTCCCTAGTAGACAGCGCGGTGCTGGCTTTGCTGGGCGATCGCAAGGAACGCTACGGACGCATCCGGTTGTGGGGCACCGTAGGTTACGGTGTAGTGGCGCCTTTCGCTGGTGAGCTGATCGGCCGATTGGGAATCAAATGGGCATTCTGGGGTTATGCCATCCTGATGATGGGAGGACTCCTAGTCGTTATTCGGATTCCCTTTCGCCAGAGTCATTCAAACAGCTCTTTCCGGAGCGGAGTGCGCGTGCTAATCGCCAACCAGCCCTGGATGCTCTTCCTGGTTATGGTCTTTATCGCAGGAATCGGCATGGCTACAATCAACAACTATCTCTTCTTGTATATGCAAAGCCTGGGAGCCAGCAAAACCCTGATGGGTTTTGCTCTGACCATTTCCACCATCTCCGAAATTCCCGCCTTGTTTTTCAGCGATCACCTGCTGCGACGCTTCGGGGCTCGAGGCATGCTGATCATCGCCATGACAACCATCGGCCTGCGCCTGACCTGCTATTCATTGACAACGCAACCATGGGTCATCCTGGTCATCCAGCTCTGTCATGGTTTGACCTTTGCAGCCATCTATACGGCTGGCGTACACTATGCTTACCAGATTGCTCCGACCGGCATGAAAGCCACCACTCAAGGCATGTTCACCGGCACGTATATGGGCTTCGGCTCGGCCGCGGGTGGCCTCCTGGGCGGTATTCTAATGGACTATTTTTCACCGGGCGGGATGTACGCCATTATCGGGACGCTCATACTGGTTAGCCTGATTGCCTTCTTGCTGGTCGAACGGAAGTTTTTTCATGGGAAAGGAGCCGAGGCATCCCTTCAAGCTAAAAAATAATAGTACACCCCTATTCCCTTTTCATTTTCGGATAGACAATGCAATCTCTCTCGGCAATCTAGGGTCCTTATGTTGGGCTCCAAGTTGGAGTAATTAGTTTAGGGTGAGGGTGAGAGTTTTTGGGAATTTATGAGACCTTTTTCCGGACCACAGAGTTGCTTTTCTGTATTTATCCGAGCCCGGGACTCATCGTCCTTGATGGTGACCTTCTGCATGACGTGGTAAATCGGCTACGGACGGACAGCTACGGTTATTAAGGGCAGTATAAAAGTAGCGTATTTCTACACCATTTTAAAATAGAATTGTAGCCTAACTGGATTGGAGCCTGAATACGCTTGGTCGCAGGCTCCCTTAGGGGGATGATATCCGAATCCTGCGGGGCTCACCTACAACACTACATACTGCCGATAGGTAGTATGTAGCTTATTTCTTCACTGTCGTATTTTCCAATATTAGTGCCACAACCTCCTCAACCGAAAGCGATGCGTCAATCACCAGGGCGTCGCGTGGTTCTTCCAGCGCGTCAAATTGACTTTGGAGCATTGAAAGTTTCATATAATGACTGGCGCGTGAGATCATGCGCGATCTGATCAGAGTAAAACTTCCTTTGAGATAAATAATTTGCACACCATCGTTATCTTCAAGCAACTGCTGGCGGTAACTCTCTTTGAGCGCCGAGCAGGCCAGCACTGCGGAACGGTTTGCGTTCAGGCAGGATGAAATTAATTCATGCAACGAAGCGAGCCATGGAGCGCGGTCTTCATCGGCAAGTGGGATTCCACCAGCCATTTTGGCTATATTGTGGGGTTGGTGAAAATCATCTGCATCGTAAAAATCCCATCCTAATTGGTGCGCCAGTGCTTTACCAATCGTAGACTTGCCACAACCTGATACGCCCATGAGGAGAAATAATTTTGGCTGCATAACTCTAGTCCATTTAGAATCTTACCCGCTTTTGGGGACGATCAAGAGTCCTTCAGTGTAGAAACCATCGCCAGCAGATTCTTCTCCGAAACACCCACCTGCACGTTCTGACTCGGGTTGAATATGAAGCCGCCACCCGACCCAAAGACATACATCCGATCCTGAATCTGGGCGAGGCCCTCGTATGGATGAAAATCCTCTATTTCCTTTTTTGGATACCAATATTACAGCTTACAACAATTCCATTGAAATTGCTATATAAGTATAAGGGAATCGAGATTGAACGGGGATTATTTTCACATTACATCGGTGTGAAGGTGGAAACATAACCCGATCCTAATAATTGAACAAGAAATTTCCGGATACTACAACTAATATTATTATTGACAATTATCTTTACCACCCTTTTACAAGTCCCCAGGCACGGTGTCAGATTATTCTGTAAATAGATCTACCTCCCAGGTCATTCAGCAACTTCAACCTGGTTCTTGCCAGACTTTTTTGCCTTCATCAATGCAATATCAGCCAGGTTGAGCAGGTCTGTCACATTTGAAGTTTTTTCACTTTTGGAGGCTATTCCGATACTAATCGTTATCGTGAAAGGACCTTTCGGGGTATCAATGGGTGAATCGGCAAGACTCTGGCGAATATGTTCAGCGGCTATGCGACCGCCTTCTAGATTGGTCTCTACAAGCAGGATAACGAACTCATCTCCACCGAAGCGGCCAATGGAATCCACCTCACGCAAATGCTTCTTGCTGTTCTCGGCGACCGCCTGAAGAGCCCAATCGCCAACCAGGTGACCCAGAGAGTCATTCACTTGTTTTAGATCATCAAAATCCAGGATGAGCAGAGTCAGCGGATGTTTGAAGCGCTGGGCCCGATGAAACTCGATCTCTGCCAGATGGAGGATGTGCCGGCGGTTATGGAGTCCAGTCAGGCTGTCGGTAATGGCCAACTGCTCGTACATTTGAGACTCTTTGAGTAATTTTGCGCGCTGAATGGTCAGCGCAGCCTGGTGACTGATTGCTACTGCGAGCTGCACATCGTGCTGGTCAAAGGACCTTGCAGCGGGATCGGTCTTGAAGGCATAAATAAGAGCGACCGCGTCCTGCTCAATAATGACGGGCACACATAAAAATGAGCAAATGAGGAGCTTGACATTATCGCTCTTGGGTTGTTCCGCTTCGGATGCCAGATCAGGGACGATTACCACCGAACGCTGTTTGATAGCTTCCTGGATAAAACTAACTGGTAACCCCAAATTCTCCAGATGGTCGAATTGATCCGCTAAAATCACCCCGGATTTCTCAGCTCCCACTGCCAGCTGTGTCAGCTCGGCAATTTCCTGCAGAGCTGTATCCAGGTTAAGGATGATGGTCAACCGGCTTGAAACAGCATCCAGGAATACCGCATGCTCTTCGATCGATTCAAGAAGAAGCTCACGGGTGAGTGGGCGAGTACCCGAGAGCGCCGCAACAAGGTGTGGGGTGTCGCCATTTTCCTGAAAGGAAGCATTGATCACGTGCTGGCCAATACGAATCTGATCTCCAGACTGTAAGACATGCGGCTTGGTGATACGCTCCCGGTTTACGAACGTCCCATTTGTGCTTCCCAGGTCATATATAATAGCCAGGTCATTCTGGCAGTAAATCTCTGCGTGCACACGCGAGGCAGACTCGTCCGCGATGATTATATGATTATCCGGCTTTCGCCCGAGGGCGTTTTTTCCGGACTTCACCCGATATTCGACTGGCGCGCTGGAAGGGGAACGAATTATAAGCGCCCACATAGTGTTATTTACACCTCTTGAATATTTTGGCGAAACCTACCTGAAAGGTAAAAATTAAAGGTTACGAGCTTCGAATAGCTTAATGGATTTCTGTGTCACTGATTTCTTTATTTAATTCCATTATATACGAATTTCCACAAATCGTCATGGTTATTTCATGGGTGAGTAGTGCTTTTAAATTGTAAATGTATTGCCCATAATCTTATTTCCACCAGCTCACTTTTCTTCAAAGACCATTTTGGCCAACTGGACTCCACGGCTGCAGGCAGCCACATTCTGCTGGTACTCGGGACGATCACAACAATTTCGTCATCGGGAAAGTAAAAATTACAGCCCGTAAAACCCTCGATCCTACCGGGGTGAGCGACCACTCGACTGTTCGCGATTTCGCCGACCATCCAACCATAACCATAACCGAACTCGCCACTCTCCGGCAGAGAGGCGTAAGAGGTGAACAGCTTGACCCGCAAATTCCTTGGGACCAGTTTATCTGTGTATAAGGCTTGGTCCCAATCATTACACCTGCCCGCCAGCATTGAGCCACTTTTTCACGAGGTTTTCCATTTTGTCCATATAGTTGATGAAATGCAAAACAAAGATCTGAGTTCTCGTGGATGTTACTTTACTCCATGAAGATTCTTCGAATAGAAATCGAATAAGCATCGTCTCCAGATCAGTGTATTCACTTTTCCAGAACTACTGCGAGGTCGATACATTAGCGTTTTTGATTATAGAGATTCTAAGGATGGGCTCAGCGGAAACGGCAGGAATTTTGCTTTTATCTTTTAAATATTTTTACTGCGCGCATTACGCAGGTCGCCCACATCTCCACGTAGTCATTGGCGGAGCGGAACAGAGGGGCAAGATCTTCAGCAGTCAGGCCGCTGTTGCGCAGGTCCTGCAGAAAATCGGGGAGCATCCCGTAATGGGCCATCCCGTCCAGATTGATGTCAAAATCCCGGTGCGCGCCCGCCGTGGAGCGAACCAGCGGGCGGTTATCCCCTTGCATCTGCTCCCACTTTTCCCAAATGGCGTTGACTCTTGCCACGAGTTTCAGGGTATGGTCGTCGTGATACGGCCCCGGCTCTTTGATCCCCTTCCGTGTAAAGTATCCCGCCCTTTTCTCCTTCGCCCAGCTTGAAAGTTCGTCGTCATCCACTGACCTATCCTCATCGGCAGCCCAAAATCCCTCGGTCATGCGGTCAACCCAGGGCTGGTCCAGGCGCGCACTCCATCATCTCCAAAAACTGATGCAGGTTGGGCTCCGGGAAATCGCTGGGGGGATGCGGTTGAACCGCCGGGTTGAAACCGGCCTTATATTGGGCAATTGCCTGCCAGATTCTACCCTCTTCCTCATCATAACCACTGGTCCCGCTCGGGTCAAACCGATACCAGCGGTGATCGCGCAGCGGTGTGTCGTAAGCTACACCATTGGTCTGCTGGTCGATTTCTGCACGACGGTTCACCTCACGCTTGGTATCGCGATGGGTGCCGAAGGCAGCGAAGGAGCCGAACCGTGGTCCAGGAAGTGCCGCGGCCCCATTGATGTCAGTACCGATCGCCACACCGCGCCCATCCATTTTTTTGACCGCATAAAGGAATGCCTGAGCCCAGGAGGTACTGGATCCGGCGCAAGGCCGCGGTATTTTGGCAGCCAGGTCGGGCAGGCAGCTTCGCAGCCCGGCAATATCCCCCTGATTGATGATCGGTGCAACCACCCCCCCCAAGCGGCCGATGCACTCGATCTGGTCTCCGCGCTTGCCAGCTTCGTGGGCAACCTTGTGGACATCGCTCGTACCGTACGGTTCCTGCTTTAAATGGTTAAATTCAACCTCACCGCTGAATAGCAGATCACGGAACCAGGTATGGGAACAAATCACCGGGTAATGATGCTCTTCAGCCAGGGCCAGCGCAGCATCCGTGGATTTTTCCGACATGTGATCCACATCGATGATCATTCCCCGTTCCATCAGCTCCTCCAGCATGACGGTTCCGTATCGGTTGAGGCCGAGTGTGTTGGCATGTCCTCCTTTGAGCTTGGGCGCCTCGAGTGCTTCGAACAGGTTGCGAATGCCGGGAATTTGGTCGATGAGCGTACCGCGGTGCATGGCATGGAGACGGCGCCCGGAAATTGCCGCGGTGCGTTCGAGATCGTCGACCGCGTCTTCGCCGTCCTCATCCAGCCGATAACGCACCCCTGTCTCCCAGCGATCCTCCACCGACCAGCGCTCGCCGGTCACGAATAAATTCACCGTCTCCAAGAAGCGCATGTAGATCGCCGTACCGCCGAAGGCATTGTTGGTCAGGTGGATAGGCGTAACCTGGCGCACCCCCAGCCCATACAACCAATCCAGTTCCTGAGAGATCAGTTGCCGAGCCTGGTCGATGTCACCATGGCTCAACTTATCCAAATCGTCGAAATTATGCCAGTTACCCAGCGAGTCCACCTCTACTCCCAGAATCACTGCCAGGTGGTTTTCGAGCAATTATCTTGCGGGCCTCTTCCGGCGAATAGGCGATTTGCAGC
Source organism: uncultured Chloroflexia bacterium (assembly GCA_963760315.1). GTDB lineage: Bacteria > Chloroflexota > Anaerolineae > Anaerolineales > Villigracilaceae > UBA877. The sequence continues at coordinate 72,549 of CAVXCK010000002.1, read as the reverse complement.
CAGCCCTTACCCGGGCCACCGCTTTGCACCTCGATAAACGCAGCCATCTCTTTCATGGCTGAAATTTGCACCTCAATGGCGCTCTTGTCATCGTGAGGCAGACCCGGGCTGGTTTTGATTGCCAGCAGCTCATTATTAACCGCCAGGCAGGTCACCAGACGCAATCCGCCCTGGTACGCTCGATAAAGCCAGTCGATATATGCTTGCTGGTGGACGAGGGTGGTAAATCGTGGCCAAATGATAAACTCTGGCCAACCGCCGCCTGCCGGGTGTCCGAATTCCGGATTGACATTGATCAATCCCCCATGGATCGGCTCGCAAGAACTTAGGGCGAATTCCATGCCCTCTGGCCCGGGTGCTCCGGATCATAGGGCCGGCCCCAGAACGCCTTGCCGCCAAAGGCGAGATGGGCCATCAAATGGGCATGCAGGTCAGCAAATCCCCATAAGGGTGTGCCTGGGTCGGCTTCCCAATAATCACCCCCCAAAGGAACCCGGTGAGACGAGGTGGAGCGTGGTTTATTTGCGGACATTGATTTTCTCCTGGTGTGCTTGTGCAATCGTCACAATATTTGCCTGGGGTGGCACTCCCAATAGGATTACCTACCGCCGGGATGTCGGGATTCCAGCTCATGGTAGCACATTGCCTGACAAATTGCCTAGGGATGTCGTCACAAGCAGCGGAGTACCCTTCAAAATACCAGCGCATGAAGAGTGAAAGGGGCGAACCGAAACGCAGGGTGCTCAAAATCACCTGGTTGCAGCCCCCAGATGGGGACGATGTCCAATCACCCCTATCGAGTCACTCATCCTGCCGAGCCCACTTGATTCAGTACCACCAATGGGTGATATATAGTTTATCAATAGTCATCAAATAAAGCCCCATACCCACCCATCCTAAAAAGTCTTGTATGGTCAAACAATTCTCATAGTAAGCTTATCGTATATAATCAGGCGGTAGTAGTTATCAATTCAAAGAACTTTCCTTTTCCGGTCATGACGAAAACCCGTCCGTCCCATCTAGTTCAATTCAAATCCTTTTCAGTCTACCTTGTAAAAATCCTGGTCCTGGCTGTTATTTACCACCTGGCAGCCAGGGTGGGGCTAAAGATGGCATACGTGCAGGCCAACACTTCGCCGGTATGGCCGCCTACAGGGATCGGCCTGGCAGCTCTTCTGATATTTGGATATCAGCTATGGCCCGGGATCAGCCTGGGGGTGCTAATTGGTTCTCTTCTGACAGGGGCACCATTTTCCCTGGCATTGGGAATAACGATCGGGAACACGTTGGAAGCGCTGGTGGCGGTATTTTTCTTGAAGAAATCCGTCGGTCTTCACAATGAGTTGGATCGTATTCAGGATATCGTCGGTCTGGTATTGGTCGCACTCATATGTACAACGATCGGGGCCAGTCTCGGAACGATAACCTTGATGTTTACCGGGAACGGGTCCTAGCAAAACTTTTGGGCGATTTGGGTGACCTGGTGGATCGGTGACCTCCTCGGAGCTCTGGTAGTTGCACCGGTGTTACTAACCTGGATCCCATTCCCTAACGCCCGATTAAATAAGCGTGCTTATTATGATGGGAGGAGACTTGGCGGGTTCTATCGACCTGCCGCCTACGTCAACGCATCCTATTCCTCCCCGAAGGAGATTCATGCCCAATCGCCCTTCATTTAAAACTATCCCAGGACCAATTGTCTCGATGCGCGGGATCAGCAAATCCTTCCCAAGTGTTTTGGCAAATGATCAGCTCGATCTGGATATCTATGCTTCCGAGATCCACGCCCTCCTGGGAGAAAACGGCGCCGGGAAAAGCACCTTGATGAAGATCCTTTATGGATTCTATCGTTGTGATTCAGGCAAGATCCTTTTCAACCAGCAGCCAGTTTTCATTCATTCTCCGCACGATGCCCGCCTTCACAATATCGGCATGGTATTCCAGGATTTCACCCTGATCCCTGCCCTTAGTGTTGCCGAGAATATCGCCTTGTTCCTGCCACACCTTCCGGTTGTGCTGAATGTCAAGGAGATCAACCAGCGCATTCTTGAGGTCTCCAGGCGCTATGACCTTCAGGTCAACCCTCGTGCCATGGTTTCTCAACTTTCCATCGGCGAGCAGCAAAAGGTCGAGATCCTGAAATTGTTGCTGGCAGACGCGCACCTGTTGATCCTGGACGAGCCGACCCGTGTGCTTGCACCGCATGAAGCGGAAGCTCTCTTTAAAGTGCTGGACAACCTTCGCACGGATGGTTATGCCATTGTCCTGATCACACACAAAATGAAAGAAGTCCTGGCAGTGTGCGGACCGCATCACGGTTCTCCGCAGTGGTCATCTGGCGGGGACAATCCTGCGGTCAGAGGCCAGTGAAGACAAGCTTGTCGCGTTAATGTTCGAGAAGAAACTTTCTACACTACAGGTGAGCCGGAGGGGCGCCATTTCGGAGTCGGAATCCCCCCTGCTGGAGTTGAGGGAGGCCGGGACGCGCGCCGAAGGCCTGATACCGAGTCTGAAAGACATCAACTTGAAAGTTCATCCCGGAGAGATCGTCGGCGTCGCAGGCGTCTCCGGAAACGGTCAGAAGGAGCTTGGAGATCTTGCCCTCGGGATGATCAAATGCGTCCGGGGCAGGAAGTTTCTATTTGGCAAGGACTGCACCAACCATTCGATCCAGCAGGTGCGCAAGAGCGGTGTCAGTTTCATCCCTGAAAATCCATTGACCATGGCAATCGCACCTTTCATGACCGTACTGCAAAACATGGCTCTGACCCGCACCTGGCGCTACGCCCGGGCAGGCAGCCTGCGCATGGATTGGAAGGCCGTCAAAGACGAAGCGGAACAGACGATGAAAGGCTTTGGAATTCTCTTTCCCTCTCTATATCCCGGCCCGCTCTTTGTCGGGAGGCAACTTGCAGCGTATGGTCATTGTCCGCGAAATGACCCAGGAGCCGCGTCTGATCATCGCCTCATACCTGACCCGCGGCCTGGACGTGCAAAGTACGATCGCGGCCCGCCAGGCGCTTGTCCAGGCGCGTGACAATGGCGCTGGAGTCCTTCTGATTTCGGAAGACCTGGAGGAATTGTTCACCCTCAGTGACCGCCTGATTGTCCTCTACGCGGGTTCGATTGTAGGTTCCTTCAAACCTGAAGAAACCAATATCTTTGAAGTCGGCCACCTGATGACCGGCTCCGAGGGTCAAAATGACAAAATTAGCTGAGACTGTTAACCGTTTCCCCGCTGGCGGGCAAAAGGTGCTGCAAACCGCGTTGCGCTACCTGTTGATGATCCTGCTGGCTTTCATCATGTTCGGGTTGATCCTGTTGATCGCCGGGAAAGACCCGCTTGCCTCCTACAAAGACATCTTCTCTTCGACCCTGGGCAGTGCATAGAGGCTTTTCAGAAGTTATCGTGTCCATGATCCCGATGTTGATCACGGCACTGGCCGTGGCTCTGCCATTCCGGGTTGGTTTGATCAATATCGGCGGGGAAGGTCAATTATTTATTGGAGCCGCTTTCGCCACTTTTGGGGCACTCACCTTTCCAAACCTGCCAGCCTGGCTGCTGCTGCCCCTGATGGCTTTACTCGGCATGCTGGGCGGGGCTTTATGGGCATTCATCCCCGGCTACCTGAAAGCCATCGGCCTGGTGAACGAAACCATCACCTCCCTGCTGCTGAACTCGGTTGCACCCAAGATCATCGGCTTCCTGATCCTTGGGTTCTGGCATTCACCCAGGGATACGGTCAAGACCCCCAATTTTGTCGAGGCGGCACGGCTGCCGACCTTTTTTGGGACGCGCATCCATCTCGGCCTGGTGATCGGACTGGTTTTGTTGATCACCTTCTGGCTCGTCATGAAATATACCCGCTGGGGTCTGGAAATGCGCGCCATCGGCAGCAATCCCCAGGCCGCCAAAAGAAACGGGATCCCTCTGGCAAAATACCTGGTGATCGTGATGTGCCTGGGAGGAGCAATCGCCGGTCTGGCGGGCATGGTGCAGGTCTCCGGGTTCTACGGCACGCTCTTCCCCAACTTCTCCATGAACATGGGTTTCATGGGCTTCATGATCTGCTGGCTGGCAGGTGGTGACCCGCTCGGGATCGTTTTGATGGCCTTCGTGGTATCCGTTATTTACTCGGGCGGCAACCTGCTGCAATTGACGCGCGGCCTGCCCTACGCGGTCATCAACATCCTGCTGGCCTTCACCCTGTTCATTGTGCTGGCCCGCCCGACCTTTTTCAAAGGAAAAAAATCATGACCCTCCTCTCCATCCTCGGCGTCCTTTCCAGCGCCATCTTTTCAGGGACATCCCTGCTCTACACCACCCTCGGGGAGGTCATTGATGAACGGGCGGGGATCGTCAACCTGGGCCTGGAGGGGGTGCTGCTGGTCAGTGCCTCGTCCGGCTTTGCAGTGACCTCGCTCAGCGGGAATCCCTACCTGGGCATCCTGGTCGCCATGCTGGCAGGCGGCCTGATGAACATGATCCTGGGTTATCTGGTCATCACCCGCAAGGCCAACCAGTTGGCCAGTGGCCTGGCGTTGATGTTCTTCGGTTTCGGCCTGAGCGCCCTGATCGGCAAAGCCGTATGTGGGTGTAAGGATCAACAGTCTGCCCAAGTTCATGCTTCCCGGGCATGGCCGGCCTGCCGCCTAAGTATTCTTCGCTGTTCAAGTTCGACCTCCTGATCTATCTGGTTATCCCGGTGGCGATCCTGGTCTGGTGGCTGCTCTTCCGCACCCGCTGGGGGCTTGGCGTGCGGGCGGTGGGTGAAAATGCTGATACGGCCTATGCCTCCGGCCGCGACCCGCGCCGGATCCGCTACCAGGCCCTGTTTGTCGGCGGGATGCTGGCCGGGCTGGGAGCCGCCCATCTTGCAATTGCCTACACCATGAACTGGACCGAATACATGACTGCCGGGCGCGGCTTTATCGCCGTGGCGCTGGTGATCTTTTCGAAGTGGCATCCCCTGCGGGCGATCGCGGGTGCGCTGGTCTTCAGTGGCGCGGTCGCTTTCCAACTCCTGCTGCAATCCAGTGGCGTGCAAATCTCCCCGTTCCTGCTGGACACCATCCCGTATATCCTGACACTGGTTGTATTGATCGCCTGGGGAGGCAACCGCAAGCATCCGCCCCCGCCAGTCTGGGCAGAGTCTATCAAGGCAGTGAATAGAATATCCTGGCAAGGAAAGGAGGTGCTCTTCAATCCAGATCAAACTCTGATCCCAAACCCTGAATCCAAACCTCATACCCATAGATAAGGAGAAGATGAAATGAAAAACAAGTTGTTTGTGATCCTGTCAATCGTGTTTGCACGTGCTCATGCTGCTTTCGGCCTGCGGACCGGCTGCCACCACCACTCCTGAGACCGTCCCTCCCACTAAGGTGGTCCCCACGGCAGTACCCGCTACAGCAGTTCCCACACGGTCCCCACCGAAGCTGCCCCCTGCCTGATCATCGGCGCAACCTATGGCGGCCCGATCACCGATGCCGGCTATAACCAGGCCATGCACGAAGCCGTGATGGCTATCAAAACGAATATCCCCTGTGTCAAGATCATCGAAGCCGAGAATGTGTACGATGAAGCCGGCGCGACGACCACCATGGAGAACATGATCCACCAGGGCGCCAAGATGATCATCGCCACCGCCTTCAACCATCAAGATCCCGCATTTGCGCTGGCAGCGACCCACCCGGATGTCATCTTTGAAGATGCCGGCGGCTGGAAGACGAGTGCCAACTTTGGCAACTTCTTTGGCAATCCCCCGGATGGCTGGTACCTGATGGGCATTGCAGCCGGGAAGATGACGACCTCCAACAAGATCGGTTTTGTGGCGCATGCCCCATTCGGCTTGGACCCTGACCTTCATCAACGCCTTCGAACTGGGCGTCCAATCGGTCAACCCGGATGCGCAGACCTATCGTGACCTTCACCCTGGCTTGGGGTGATTCCGCCAAGGAAGCGGATAGCCACCAACTCGCTCATCAACCAGGGCGCGGACGTGATCACCATGCATCGTCGATTCGCCGGTGACGGTCATTGGCGACCGCCGAATCGCGCGGCGTTTACTCGATCGGATTCCAGAACCTGGCCGCCCAGCAGTTCGCCCCCCAGTACTGGATCTCGGGCACTGGCTATACCTTGGGAGCAACGCTGACCTGGCTGACCCAAGAAGTGATCGATGGAAAATGGGGGACGCGCCATTCGTGCGCTGCGGAATATCCGATGGCTGCATGGGCATAGCACCCTTCGGCCCGAAGGTCCCACAGGCAGTACAGGATCTGGTGAAAGCGAAGCTAGCAGATATCGATGCCGGTACGCTGGTTGTCTTTAAAGGTCCGATCGTGGACCAGAACGGGACCGTGGTTATTCCCGCAAGGCGATGTCCTGACCCATGATAGAATGAGCGGTGTAGACTGGTTCGTCAAGGGCGTGATCGGCAGCCCGAAATAAAATTAAATTCATAAATTTCTGAGGGGCACCACCCTCTTCTGGGGTGGTGCCCCCACCTTCAACCAATGATATCCAACTTGGCTACTTTTTCTGGAAAGGCACCGATCCTGGGCGGGGCTGCGCGCGGCTGGCTTTCACAGGGTCGAGGCGGGAAGTTCTGGCCTCGGTCAACCATGCCGTTTACCTGCTTTCCGATCAGGGTGAGCTGGTCTGGCTGGCAACCCCAAAAAGCCCAAAGCACCACCGGTGTATTCAATGGCCGACTCAATTACCCCGCCTGGCAGTTGACTCTACTTTTACGATCCAAGGTCAATCGATCAACTTCAAGTCAGGGGAAGAACTGAATTTTTATACTTTATGCGACTATGAAACCCCTGCCCTGCCTGTCAGCGAAGTCATCGGGATCGAGCAATTGCCCGATAAACTCTTTATGGCATGTGAACTATTCCTGGCAAAGGTAACGCCTGTTGGGATTGGTTCGTTTATCCAGCCTGTATTTCAAATCGCAAGTAAAAAGGATTTCGCTACAAGCTTTCAGCCTGAAAATATTCTGACTATGACAGCCTGGCCTATTGTCGAAAGGATTGCCAGGGCCTGCCTATCCCATGATCTCCCCATGGTTTTGCAACATGCTGAGGCGCTGATCGGCCTGGGGGAGGGATTGATTCCTTCCGGGGACGATTTCCTAGGTGGACTATTTTTTGCCCGGTATCTACTCTCATACTCTTATCCACATCTTTTTTATCTGGAATTATCCAATCTTTCCGAATGGATCGATGCAAATCAGCCACGCACCAATCTGATAAGCTTTGTCCTCCTCAAAGATAACGCTGCCGGTTATGCGTTGGATCCCTTAAACCGCTTGGGCATTGCTCTTTTATCTAACCGAACAGTGGAGAATGCCAATTTCGCTGCCTCAGATTTAATCTCAGTAGGCCATTCCACGGGCTGGAGTTTGCTGACCGGTTTTTTGGTAGGAATGCTGCTTACTTTTACAGATTATCTGCAATCCTCGTTCTTAATATGAAACCAATTGGATACGAAAGGATCTGGCATGGATATTAAACAGAAGATCGAAAAAGCCAATGAAGAAGCTGCTCAACGCCTTAATCTGGGTGATCCAGTTCTCGTGGATATCGCCCCGGCGGGTGAGGTGATCCCGGGCATGAAAGGGAAAATGATCACGCACTCCGGTCCGCCCATTGAATGGCAGAGGATGTGCGGTGCCCAGCGTGGCGCAATCATTGGGCAGGCGATTTATGAGGGTTGGGCCAACTCCGTTGAGGAAGCCACAGCCCTGCTCGATAAAGGGAAAATCCGGCTTGAGCCCAATCACCATCATCAGACAGTGGGCCCGATGGCAGGCACCATTTCGCCTTCCGCCCCCGTTTGGGTGGTCGAGAACAGAGCCTTCGGGAACCGGGCCTATCTGCCGTCAGGTGGAGGGCAACCAGCAATTCGGAGATTACAGTGAGGCAGGCATTGCAGGGATTGCGCCATGTGGCGGGATGTCTGGGCGCCCACCCTTCGGCAGGCACTCGGAACAATCGGAGGATTGGAACTGAAACCGATCATTACCAAGGCGCTTCAGATGGGCGATGAACTTCATAACCGTCATACCGCCGCTTCCAGCTTGTTCGCCAATGCCATGGCGGTGGCGATGGCCCAAACCGAACTACCGAAAGATAAAATGCTCTGGACACTGAAATATGTCACCAACCATGAGCTCATCTTCCTGGGCATTGCCATGGCTTGTGGTAAAGCGATCGCTGACCCGGCCATGGGGATTGAATACAGCACGGTGGTAACTGCAATGTGTCGGAATGGGATCGAATTTGGACTGCGAGTAAGCGGTTTGGGGGAGGAATGGTTCACCGCTCCCTCCCCCAAGGTGGATGGTCTTTACCTGCCCGGTTATACAGCCGAAGTGGCCGGTCTGGATATGGGCGATTCGGCCATCACCGAGACGGTGGGCTGGGGCGCGTTTACCATTGGCGGAGCGCCCGGGATCCTCAGCCTGGTAGGCGGTACTCCCGAGGAAGCCCTGGCATATTCCAGGGAAATGAGAAAGATCACAGTATCCACTCACCCGACATATCGTTTACCTGCCCTCGGCTTTGCCGGTACCTCGATCGGGATCGACATCCGCAAGGTGGTTCAGTCCGGGATCACGCCCATCATTGATACTGCAATCGCCCACAAAGATCCTGGCTATCCAAAGATCGGCGCAGGCTTGGTGCACGCTCCCCTGGAATGCTTCAAGAAAGCCTTGATCGCCTTCGGCCGAAAATATAATGTTGGTAAATAATAATATAAGAGTAAAGGATTCCCCATGGCCTCCGGTTTTGTGATCCGCAAGAACCAGTATTATGACTCGGTCTTCCTGATGAGCGTCAACCGGCGCATCTCGGAAGTTAAAGGTGTCCAGCAAACAGCTGTTTTGATGGGCAGCCCGGCCAATAAGCAGCTTTTACTAGATATAGGAATACAGGACGACCAAATCGACGTCGCCCAACCCAACGATTTGATCGTGGCGGTCATTGCGGAATCCCCTGCCATCGTGAAAAATGTTCTCAGTCGGTTGGACGAGTGGCTGGAGGCAATTCAGGAAAATAAAGTCTCCCTGAACGTTAGAACCCTCGACGATGGCCTGTCCTTAAAACCGGATGCCAACCTGGCAGTGATCTCTGTCCCTGGCGAGTACGCCGCCCGGGAGGCAAAAAAAGCTCTGGAAGCGGGATTGAACGTCTTCCTTTTCAGTGACAATGTTTCAATCGATGACGAATTGGAGTTAAAACAATTCGCCGCAAAGCGAGGATTGCTTGTGATGGGACCGGACTGCGGAACAAGCCTGATTGGCGGTGTTGGGATTGGCTTTGCTAATGTTGTGCGGCGAGGTCCGATAGGGGTAATTGGAGCCGCGGGAACCGGGTTGCAGGAATTCACCAGTCAGGTTCACAATGCCGGATCCGGGATTTCCCATGCCATCGGGACTGGCAGCCACGATCTGTCCGAGAAGATCGCTGGTCTAACGACCAGGGCCTCTTTGGATGCTTTGGAGGCGGATCAAGGGACTCACGTGATCGTGATCATATCCAAACCGCCAGCGGTCAGCACCCTGGTTGCTCTAGTAAATAGAATAGAGACCTGCAAAAAACCGGTAATAGGTTGTTTCCTGGGGATAGATCCGGGACTGCTCTCTGGGAAGCCCAATCTTCAACCAGCTTCCACCATTGATGATGCCGTACGGATCGCTATTGCCTGTTCAAATAAAGAGGCAGCCGTACCTGCAGGAGGACTGACCCCCCAAGAGTTGGCAACAATTCTGAAAGAAAAGCAGGTTTGGTCACCTGAACAAAAATACCTGCGCGGCATTCTGGCAGGGGGGACCTTCTGTTACCAGTCACAACAGATCCTGCGTGAAGCCGGCTATAATATTTATTCCAACAGCCCATTCGACTTGAAGAACCGTCTCACTGACCCGGATCATAGCATTGAACATACAATTGTGGATATGGGGGATGATTTTTACACGATCGGCAAGCCACATCCCATGATCGATGGAACGCTGCGCAAGCGTCGGATTCTAGCCGAGAGCCGCGATCCCCAAGTGGCAGTTCTTTACCTGGATTTTATATTGGGTTATAACGCTTCCATGGATCCGGTGGGAGAACTTATCGATGCGATACTGGAAGCCAAGCGGATCTCAAGGCAGCGCGGCGGCTCTTTAACGATTGTGGCCTCGGTCTGTGGGACCGAATTGGATCCGCAGGATTTAATTCTTCAGACAAAAATGCTTCAGGAAGCCAGCGCGATGGTTTTTCGCAGCAATGCTCTGGCGTCGGTGGCTTGCAGCGCCCTCCTGCGACAAGGATAGAGGTAATTATATGGAAACGCAGATCGGTGAATTATTATCCGGGCCTGTGATCGTGATCAATCTGGGCTTGAAACTATTCGGTGCAAGTTTGGAACAACAACAAGTGGAAGTTGTCCAGGTGGATTGGTCTCCTCCGGCAGGAGGGGATCAGGAAATTATGGATTTGTTGGATGATCTTTTGTAAGAGAAAGGATCCTCCAGGTCTCACAGGCAGGTGCGATCCTGTTAGAATTGAAACCATGATTTCTTCTCATAACGTTGGAGAGGCTTTATGCAAAAAGCAAATTTCGGAATGATGGGACTGGGCGTCATGGGTCACATGCTGGCGCTCAACATGGAGCGTCATGGTTTCCGCGTGGCAGGCTATGACCTGGATGCTGAAAAGGTGAAGGCTTTCGACACGAAGAATTCCGGCAAGAATCTGGTCGCCTGTACCACCCTGAACGAGTTCCTTGCCGCGCTGGAACTCCCGCGACGCATCATGATGATGGTCCCGGCGGGGAAACCGGTCGACGCGGCGATTGCCAGCCTGCGCGACGTCCTCTAGCCGGGGGACCTGCTGATTGACGGCGGCAACACCTTCTTCATGGACACTGAGCGCCGCTCGAAGGAACTGGAAGCCAAGGGCATCATCTACATCGGCACCGGCGTCAGCGGCGGCGAGTACGGCGCCCTGTGGGGGCCGGCCATCATGCCCGGCGGCCAGCCCGAAGCCTGGGAGTTGGTCAAACCCATTTTCGAGGCCATCAGCGCCCGGGTCGGAGACGAGCCATGCGTGGCATACATGGGGCCGCGTGGTGCCGGTCATTATGTCAAGATGGTGCATAACGGCATCGAGTACGGCGACATGCAGCTCATCGCGGAAGCCTACGACATCCTGCACCGCGGCCTGGGGCTGGACAATACCCGCCTGCATGAGGTATTCAGTGACTGGAACCATGGCGAACTCGAAGTCGTACCTGATCGAGATCACCGCTGACATCTTCACGCACTCCGACCCGGAAACGGGCCGTGCCATCGTGGACCTGATCCTGGACGAGGCCCAGCAAAAGGGCACCGGCAAAGTGGGCTTCGCAGAACGCGCTCGACCTGGGCGCCCCCACCCCAACCATTAACGCCGCCGTGGAGAGCCGTATCCTCTCGGCATACAAGGACGAGCGCATCGCGGCCTCGAAGGTGCTGACCGGACCCGAACCCCACCTCCCCGCCGACCAGGAGACGGTCATCGGCTGGGTGCGGGATGCCCTGTATGCCGCCAAGATCTGTTCCTATGCCCAGGGTTTCGGCCTGATGCGCCTGGCGGACAAAGAGTACGGCTTCAACCTGAACTTCGGCGAGATCGCCCGCATCTGGCGCGGCGGATGCATCATCCGTGCCCGCTTCCTGAACGACATCCGCCAGGCCTTCGAGCGCACCCCCGATCCTGACCAACCTGATGGTGGACCCTGAATTTGCAGAGGCGATGAACGCACGCCAATCCGCCCTGCGTAAGGTGGTGGCTTTGGCTGCCGAGAGCGGCATCCCGGCGCTGGCCTTCAGTTCGGCGCTGGCTTATTACGACGCCTACCGATGTGAACGCCTGCCCGCCAACCTGACCCAGGCGCAGCGGGATTACTTCGGCGCTCACACTTACCGGCGGATTGACCGCGAAGGCACCTTCCACACGGAATGGACTAAGAACTGAAGGGGAGAATGAAATAGAGCACAGATTGAACATTTGCAGGAGGGGGTAACGAGGAACGCAACCACCGGAAATGTGTATAATACCAATACAGAACTCTCCTGATGACAGGAGAGAGGGTGGTGCAATCCTGGGCAACTCCGCTCGTCATGGAGGTTTCCGGATATTTCTTTCTCTCTGGGGATATCCGGCCTCGAAAGGAGAATGTACCATGAAGTCCCTGTCAAAGTGTTCAATAACTGCGTTGCTCATTCTGGCGTTTGGTTTGATGCTATCCGCATGCGGCGGGGGAGGTGGAGGGGGAGGCGGAGGACCGATCCTCATGGTAAACAGCAACAACGATGTCTATGACGGTACCTGCAATGCAGCCCACTGCAGCCTGAGGGAGGCAATCCTCGCTGCCAACGTGATGCCGGAACCCGCCAAGATCAGGTTCAATATCGGCGGCGGAGGCACGCAGACCATCCAGGTGGCCAGCAACCTTCCGGCGGTCGCTGCCCCGGTGACAATCGACGGCACCACCCAGCCCGGGTATGTCTCCGCTCCCTTGATCGTTCTGGATGGAAGCCTGGCCGCCGGGCCTTATGCGGATGGTCTGGTGCTGGTGGGTGGCCATACCACCGTAAAAGCCCTGGTCATCAAGAACTTCTCCGGTGCCGGCATCCGCAGTACAAGTATAGGCGGAAATCTCATCGTGGGCTGCTATATCTTCAACAACGCTGCGGGGAGCGCGGGAGGACCGACCACCAATGGCGGCATCTGGATCGAGAGCGGGGATGGGAACATCATCGGCGGATCCGGATACGGTGAAAGGAATGAGATCTGGGCAACCAGGGGAATGGGGTCAGCATCGCCTCGGATCATAATCTGGTGATCAATAATTACATCGGCACGGATGCCATCGGTGCAGCCGCCCTCGGCAATTCGTCAAACGGCATTATTGTGGCCGGGAATGAGAACACTATCGGTGGATTGTCTGACAGCACCGGAAATCTGATCTCCGCCAATGGCGGGGACGGAGTGGTGATCAACGGTGTACAAAATGACATCCAGGGCAACCGGATCGGCCTCAACGCGGCGGGGAACGCAGCCCTGGGGAACGTCTGGAACGGAGTGACCATCAACGGGAACTTGAACCTGGTTGGGGGCACCACGGTCCAAGCCCGGAATGTCATCTCGGGAAACCTGGTGAACGGGGTCCGGGTCCAGGCTGGCTCCGTGCTGGTGCAGGGCAATTACATCGGCACCGATGTATCAGGAATGATCGGGTTGGGCAACCAGATGAGCGGGGTATACGCATTCGGGATGGGCAGCATCCAGATCGGCGGGAGCGAACCGGGAGCCATGAACGTGATCTCCGCCAACCAACTCTTTGGCATATACGTGGAAGACGGCTCCAACGACATCTCGGTATTTGGAAACCGCATCGGGACCGACCGGGCGGGGACAATCGCCCTCGGGAACATCAAGGGCGGCGTCCGCCTAGCAGGGACAAACCAAGTTGTCGGCGCCTCCTTCGAGGGAGGCCGCAACCTGATCTCCGGGAACTGGGGTCCGGGTGTGGCGGTTTGGAGCGGATCAACGGGCATCGTGATCCGTAATAATTACATTGGTACCGATTATTCCGGGACTGCCACTCTGGGGAACGGGACAGGTATCGAGGTGGGCCTGGGTATCGGCGATACCAGCGTCACCATCGGAGGCACAACATTCGGAGATGGGAACCTGATCTCTGGCAACGATGGGGACGGGCTGCTGCTGTACAAGGGAGCCACGGTACAGGGGAACCGAATTGGGTTGAGTACCACCGAGGTGCCGCTGGGGAACGGCGGGAACGGGATCCTGATCAAGGGCTCGGGTAACTTCATCGACGGGACGGGCATGGCCAATAGCATTGCCAATAACGCCCAGAACGGCGTGGCGGTGATCTCGGAAAGCGGGGGCGCCACGGGCAATCGCATCCTATCGAACTCCATCCACGACAATGGATTGCTTGGTATCGCCATCAGCGAGAATGCGGTGATCCCCAACGATCCACTGGACCTCGATTCAGGTGACAACAACCGCCAGAACTACCCCGTGATCATCTCTGCCGTCATCGATCCGGTGGCGGGTAATACCACTTACCACGGGACGCTCAGCAGCGCCCCCGGAACGATTTATACGGTGCAGATTTACTCGGACGCCTTCTGTGATCCATCCGGGTACGGAGAAGGGCGCGCCATGATGCATTCCTTTGCGCTTACCACCAATGTCAACGGGCAGGCATCGTTCAACGAGGTCATCCCTGTCACTTATTATGAAGCCGGAGACGTCATTACTTCCACGGCGACCGATCCGGACGGCAACACGTCCGAATTTTCCAACTGTGTTCCAGTGACTGATTTAGGAGCAACGACGGCGACCCCCACCCCGGCGGTGTTCAATTTCACCCCAAGCATCAATGCCTACTGCCGGTCCGGCCCATATTCGAACTCCAGTTCGGACCATCTGGCGATGAAGGGACAATCCTACCCGATCGATGGGCGCAACCAGGAGAACACCTGGTTGTATATCATGCTCACGCCTCAGTTTGGCTGCTGGGTGTCATTGGAAAGCGGTACCCCCTCGGCGGACACCGGCCCGGTCCGGGTGTTGTTTGCCGTCCCCACCCCCACCCTGGTGCCTTCTTGTGCCCAGTACAAGGATCTCAAGACCTGCAGCATGCATCCAGAATGCACCTGGAACCGGCTGGTGACCCCTGGCGTCTGCCAAAATAAATAGGCCTCCGCAAATGGAGCCTTGAGCAAAGCAGAATTATTTTGATATTTGTACGACGACGGGGGCAGTCATCGCCAGATTTCGGCTTAATAATGACAATGCCGTGTCTGGCGATGCCATTGAATTGAACGTTTTTGTCTCGAGAAGTTTCAGGGAGGCTTTACTTCCTTGTTTAAAGGGACACTTCCCTTTACAAATTCCATGCTAGACTCGCCTTGATCGTTGTGACTGCGAGTTAACGGATTATTGTGAAGATGATTAATCCTGCTGAAGGAGCAGTTGAGGTGCATCCAAAGGTTTGTCGCTTATGAACCTGGTCATGCTGGACATCGACGGGACTCTGACCCAGTCCTACGAGTATGACCGGGAAATATTCGGTCTTGCCATCGCCGAGGTGCTTGAGTGCCCACCGGTCGACGCGGATTTGGAATGGGTATGTCGACAAGACCTCCATCGGTGTAACGCTGGAGGCAATCCGGCGCCTCACCGGGAGGAGTCCCAAGGCAGAAGAGATCGAAGAGGTGAAGCGCAAGGTGCTCCGGCACCTTCGAAAGGATGTACCGGGAATCCCCTGAGAGCTTTCAGCGAGGTCCCGGCGCCTCGCGCTTCCTGGAACGGCTGCGAAAACTCGACGGGGTGGGAATCGCCATCGCCACCGGCTGCTGGCGCAGCGAAGCCCTGTTCAAGCTGCAGGCAAGCGGTCTGAGCGTTGATGGCATTCCGATGGCCACTTCGGACGATGACCGGGAACGCAAGAGGATCATGGAAATTGCCGCCGGACGGGCAATAGATTTCTACACTTGCCCAGGATTCGAGCGGGTCGTTCTACCTGGGGGACGGGCCCTGGGACCTGCAGACGTCCCGCTCGCTGGGCTATGGCTTTATCGGCATCGGTCCCCGGGTCCAGGCATTGAAGGATATCCGAGGCCTTTCGTTGGCACCAGGATTTCCTGGAAATCGAAGCAGGTGCTCGCCTCCGTCGCCGCAGCTCTGAAACCGTAATCCTCCTCCCGTGGCTTCAGCGAAGGACCAAGAAACCAGTTAGTCCCCAACCTCTGTATCTCAAATTTTAGTTCGGACAGGCACTTAACGCGCACACTTTCCATTCCGGGAAAAGAACCGTTGTTGGGTTTTATGTTATTATTGAGGGAACAGTATATTAACATTACTTTCTTATCAAGGGCGATTAACATCGTATTCATTCCTGTGCAACGAATTTGTAGTCATTAATAATTGTAATTTGGGCTGGTCTACTGCCTGCGAGTCCTAACATAGCCGGTCAGGAAAAGCGTGGTTTTAACCACAAATGAACCATTCCACGCAGGAGTAGAAATTTTCGCCACCTCAAGGAGGATTTTCATCCATGTTTCGAATTTTTAAGAAAAAACAGAATGTTTTCCTGAAATTGATCCATGACCAGGCATCGCTTACCCTGGATGGGTTGGAAGCCCTGAAGGCCTTTATGATTTCCAGTGACCCGGCTGCCTCGGCCCTGCTTTCCGCCAAGGAAAAAGAGGCTGACGAAGCCCGCCGAATCTTGATCGATGAATTAAATAAAACCTTCATTACTCCCTTTGACCGCGAGGATATTTTCCTGCTTTCCCGGACAATTGACGATGTCCTGGATTACGCCTACAGTACTGTCAGCGAGATGGAAATCTTGAAGGTTGAGCCGACGAATTACATGCAGAATATGGCATCCATCCTCAGGGACGCGGCCTATGAACTGTTGATGGCGGTTGATCGCCTGGAAAACCATCCCGGGGTCGCCAACGACCATGCCCAGCGCGCCAAGTCTCTCGAAAACCGGGTGGAAGAGTTGTATCGCGAGGCCCTGGCTGACCTTTTCAGCGGTGCAGAGGATATCCAGCATGTGATCAAGATGCTGAAATCGCGCGAGGTCTATCGCCATTTGAGCAATGCGGCCGACCGTGGCGACGAGGCGGCCAATGTCATTGCCGATATTATTGTTAAGATTACGTGAGTTGGGGCAGAATTTGTATGACTAACCATAGCACAGCCCTAAATGCCTGGTTAATCTACGATTTGCTCACATGGAATTTCCAATAAAAAACTCTGAAAAGGCAACCTGAATTTTGCCATTAAAATTACATCGAAGAAAGAGGCAGCAACCATGACACCCGTCCTCATTGCCGTGATCGTTTTGGGTCTCCTGTTCGATTTTCTGAACGGCATCCACGATTCCAGCAACGTTGTGGCCACAATGATTTCGTCACGGGCGTTTTCGCCGCAGGTCGCCCTGGGGGTAACTGCCGTGGCAGAGTTTTCAGGACCGTTTATCTTTGGCGTGGCGGTGGCAAATACCATCGGCAACGATATCGTCGCTTCCCAACTCATCAGCACACAGGTGATCCTGGCAGCGTTGGTCAGCGCCATTCTGTGGGATTTGCTGACCTGGTACCTGGGATTTCCGAGCAGTTCTTCTCACGCGCTGGTCGGCGGTATCATTGGGGCGGTGGTGATGGCGGCGGGATGGCAGGCCATAGAAATCAAGGGATTGGAGAAAATATTGATCGCCTTATTTTCCTCCCCCATCATCGGCTTTGTCTTTGGATTCATTATCATCAGGCTTATTTTATTTTCAGTTGGAAGGCCTCGCCGCGCATCAACGGCTTTTTCAAGCGAAGCCAAATACTGACCGGCATTACACTGGCGCTCAGCCATGGCGCCAACGATGCGCAAAAAACCATGGGGGTCATCACCCTGGCGCTGGTCACCTCAGGATATTTGAAGGTTTTTGCTGTTCCACGATGGGTCATTCTATTGTGCGCATCGATGATCGCCTTGGGCACTGCCGTAGGTGGATGGAAATTGATCCGCACCCTGGGAGGAAAGATCTACAAAATCCGGCCGGTGGATGGGTTTGCTTCCCAACTGACCTCAGCGGTAGTCATCCTGGGCAACTCTCTGCTCGGAGGACCCGTGAGCACCACGCAGGTGGTCAGCTCGGCGATCATGGGTGTGGGTGCAGGCGAACGGGCAAATAAAGTCCGCTGGGGGGTGGCGCAAGAGATCGCCATGGCCTGGCTACTCACCATCCCGGCTACCGCTCTGGTTGCCGCCGGCATGTTCTGGGTGATCAACTGGATTATTCCATAGATTGCGCCGAGCCATTGTTCCTCTCCTGGCGGAATATCCCCGTCATTTAGACGGAAATACAAGCTACTGCGAAAATATCCGAACCAGGATTTAATTTTTTTTCAAGTAATTCGATACCCGAGAGTTCATAGATTTATGCATGAAGCGGTAGTAGATGCGTGCGGGTGAAGATCCTTAGGACCTGCATATCGGAAGGCCTGCCCAAGTACCAGAATATCAATTGCACAAACCATCCACTGAATGCCACCTTCCCACTCCGGAGAAGAGCTTCCAGGTCGTCCAAGCTATAGTAGGCAATCCCCTCCACCTCAAGCGGATCAAAGTGCACCAGGGCTGGATCAACCATTCCTTCATACAACTGGCAAATTTCCTTATCGTTGGGACCATAATCCATTTTAAATTTAATCAGCGCATGAATATTGGCATGTCGGATACCCAGCTCTTCTGCGAGACCGCGGGCTGCAGCTTCTGGATACCCTTCTCCGGCTTTGACATGCTCCGAGACCGAGCAGTCCAGTGCCAGGGGGCAATTCCCCCGATGCCTGCCGCGTTTCTGCACGAGCAGTTTTCCCTCCGGTGTTACCAGAAAAATGTGAACACCTCTGTGTTGGAGGCCGCGCTGGTGGATATCGGCTCTCAGTTTCCTGGCCTGTGACCAGGTCTTCATCATCGACAATATCGAGCAGTTCATCGGACATAGCGGTTTCCGCGATAGCACTTGAACAAAGGACGCAAAGGTTTATCCTTTGCGTCCTTTTGATCTGTCGTTCCTGAATTGTACCTGGCTTTACCTGGCAAAATAATCGACCACCTGCTTTACCCGCAGCACGCCATCAAACTTCAGGTTTTTGCCGCCCTTTGTCAGGCGCCCTTTCTCACCGTCCGGATCGCCCAGGCAGGTGACAATGATATCGCCGCCGCTGACGTCCTCTTTCTCGGTATAGTAGTTGGTGGTCACCACCACGTGCGTCCCGGCAGCTTTTGCAGCCAGCACGCCGTTCTTGGAATCCTCCACGACGATGACTTCATCCGGTTTCAACCCGGTCCGGGTGAGAGCCAGGTTGTAGATTTCCGGATCGGGCTTTTTCTTGCTGACCACGTCCCCGGCCAGCACGATATCGAACTTGATGTCGGAAAGGATTTTCTCGGTGATCGCCTTGGCAGCCTGCTCATTGGAGGTGGTGCACACACCGATCTTTAAGCCAGCGTCCATGGCCTCTTTCATAAAGCGGTGAATCCCAGGGCGCAGCGGCAGTTTGCCGGTCTCGATCAGCTCGACGAAAATGGCTGTCTTGCGCTTGTGCATCTCCTTGATGAGATCATCCACCTTCTCCGGTGGTACGGGCTTGCTGAAGCCCTTGGTCTGCAGGTGATGCTTCATGCGCTCTTTGCCGCCGGCGATTTGAAGCAGCTCGTGGTAGTAGTCCACGCTCCACTCGTCGGTGAAACCGAATTCTTTGAAGGTCATATTGAACGAGACACGGTGACCATCCCGTTCCGTGTCGATGATCACTCCGTCCTGGTCAAAGAATACAGCTTTAATTTTTCCCATGCTTTGCCTCCTCGCTCGAATAAACCCTGGAGGTCATTTCGACCTTTGGGTAAACCAGATTACTTCTTGGTCAAAAACTCGCGCACTACATCGACAGCCATGCGGTTCTCTTCCTTCGAGCCAATAGTGATGCGGAACCAACCGTCGCTGCCATATTTTTCGGTTTCCGGGCGGAAGATCAGGCCTTTCTGTTCGGCGTAGGCCACCATATCCTTGCCCTTCTTGCCCGTTTCACCGCAGTCGAAAAGAATGTAGTTGGCCTTCGAGGGGAAAACCACCAGGCCGGGTATTTCGCTGAGGGCTTCCGTGATGAAATCCACCTCGCTGTTGTTGAACTTCACCCGGAACGCCAGGGCTTCAGTATCTTCCAGCGCAGCCAGTGCCGCCCACATTGGGATTGTACCCACGTTCCAGGGGAGAAGAGCGGCCGAGATTTGTCCGATCACATCCTTGTCACCCATGGCATAGCCAAAGCGCAAACCGGCCAGTCCATAAGCCTTGGAAAGCGTGCGGGTGATGATCACATTCTTGTATTTCTTGGTCAGACCCACCTGGGACATCCCCAGGCCGGCATATTCGACGTAAGCCTCGTCGACTAATGAAGGGGATGCCAGTCTCGGCGATGCGCACGAAGTCCTTGGCATCCATAAAGTTACCGGTCGGGTTATTCGGGTTGGCGATGACGATGATCTTGGTCTTGTCCGTGATCGCCTTGATGATTCCGGCCGCGTCGTAGATGAAGGTACTTATCTTTGTAGATCATGGGTACGGAGACCATCTTGCCGCCCAGGATGGTCCCGCGCAGCTTGTAGATGCCGAAGCAGGGTGTATGCTGGATGACTTCCTCTCCGGGCGCCAGGAAGCAGCGGAAGATGTTGTCGTACACCTCGCTGGAGCCGTTGCCCAGCATCACATTCTCTGCGCCGCCCAGCCCATTGATCTGGGCGATCTTGCCGCGCACCACCAGGCCCTGGTCCGGGTAGCGGTTGGACATCTTGGCATATTTAATGATCGCCTCCAGCACTTTCTCGGAAGGCGGGTTGGGATTCTCGTTGGACATCATGCGATGGAGTTCCGGCTTCTTCCAGGCAAGTTCGATGTGCCCGGAAATGTACATCGGAATGCCTTTCACCCAGGGTACAAAATATTCCTCTATCTTTTTCATGTCTTACTCCTTTTAATCTGGTTGGTGAAGCAAGGGAAGAGTGAAGGGCAGATTCTTGCCCCTCACTCTTCCCCGCTGCTCTTTATTTGGATTTATGCCTTCCCGGCGCTGCCGACCATATCGATCCAGTGCCCGACGGCTTTGCGGATGGCGTCCCTGACCGCCTCATCGACCTTCCCGGGATCATATTCCTCCCGGTGTGCGGCGATGTACTCGTATTCTGCATCAATCATGGTGCGCTTCAACTCGGTGGAGACGTTTAATTTCGCGCCGCCCATCTCGATCAGCTTCTTGATGTAGTCTTCCGGCAATCCTGTTCCACCATGTACCACCAGGGGGGTCTTGATCGTCTTACCATTCATCATCTGGTTGATCTTGCCCAGGCGCTCGAAATCCACCTTGGGATTCTTGGTTTTGTAGACCCCATGGGCGGTGCCGATGGCGGGGGCGAAGATATCCAGGCCGGTGCGCTCGACGAATTCAACGGCTTGCTTGCGGATTGGCCAGCTGCGTCTCGTCTTCAGCAACCTTGATCTGATCTTCCACGCCGCTGACTGTGCCCAGTTCACCTTCCACTGAGATTTTGCCGACTTTGTGGCAGTAATCGACGACTTCCTTGGTCTGGCGGATGTTCTCCTCGTAGGGCTGTTTGGAGGCGTCGATCATGATATTGGTATAGCCCGCATCGGCACATTTCTTGCAGTGCTCGATCTCAGTGCAGTGATCCAGATGCAGGCAGATCGGGATCGGAGCCGAGGCAGCAATGGTTCTGTAAATTGCCACCAGCACATCCACGCCCAGGAACTTGGACGGCTTGACCGAGGTCTGGATGATTAGCGGTGATTTCTTTGCAATTGCAGCGTCCACCACTGCTTCCATCTGGACCAGGTCGGTGATATTGAAGGCGCCAATGGCGTATTTCCCTTTGGCAGCTTTCACCATGATTTCTTTTGCGTTTACGATTGACATATGTTTTAGTCTCCTGAGAGTTTTGGATTATGCTAGTCCGTTTATTTTTACAGTCAAGCATTCACACCTCGATGCAATAACCGCTTCCTTTGTAGGAAAGTTATTATACAACCGTCCAGATCATTTATGCCTTGATCCGCTCACCTTTGGGATCCCATAAAGGTGCCTGTACGACCACGGCCCCAACCTGTTCACCAAGGAATTCGACCTCCAGTTCTGTGCCCACCTTGGTAAACTCCATCGGCAGATAGGCATAGATGATGCTTTGCCCGACGGAATAGCCGTATCCGCCC
Organism: uncultured Chloroflexia bacterium; assembly: GCA_963760315.1. Taxonomy (GTDB): domain Bacteria; phylum Chloroflexota; class Anaerolineae; order Anaerolineales; family Villigracilaceae; genus UBA877. Next base: position 50,678 of record CAVXCK010000002.1, on the reverse strand, counting down.
GCGGCCACCCATCCGATCATCTTGCCATCTTTCGAGCGGATCGGTTCCTTGCCCAGGGCGATCGTGCGGCTGTCTGAGAGCGTCATGCAGCACAGCTTGCGCGTCAAGCCGGCTTCTTTCTGCTTTAGCAGGGCTTCTTTCCCGATGAAATCCTTTTTGTTCAGCTTGACGGCGAAACCCAGACCGGCTTCGAGCGGAGAATAATCCGGGCTGATCTCGCTGCTCCAGTAGCGGTATCCCTTTTTCAAGCCGCAGGGAGTCGATCGCCTTGTAGCCGGCTGCGACCAATCCCTCGGGTTGCCCGGCTTCCCAAAGCGTATCCCACAGGCGCAGACCGTATTCCATGGGGCAGTAAAACTCCCAGCCCAGCTCGCCTACGTAAGTCACGCGGGACGCCAGGGCGGGCACGTCGCCAACCACGATATGGCGGGCGGTCATGTAGGGGAAGCCGGCGTTGGACACATCGTCCTTGGTGACTTTCTCCAGGATCGTGCGTGCCTTGGGTCCCCACAGACCGAGGCAGGCGTAGGACGAGCTGACATCCTCGATCGCCACCGACCCGTCTTCCGGCATATTCAGGGACAGCCAGGACAGGTCGTGCTGTCCGAAGGCTGTACCGGTGACGATAAAGAAGCGGTCCTCAGCCAGACGGGTAACAGTGAAGTCGCACTCGATCCCGCCGCGCTTGTTCAGGCATTCGGTATAGATGATCGTCCCGACCGGCTGGTCGATTTCGTTGGCGCACACATTGTTCAAGAAAGCCAACGCACCCGGTCCGCGCACTTCAAATTTATTGAACGAGGTTTCATCGAATAGATCCAGCGTTCTCGCGGGTCTTCAGGTGTTCGTAACCAATGGCGCGCGACCAGTTGTGGTGTGCCCAGCCTTTGGGCTCGTGCCCGTGGCGCGCCTTTTCTTCGTATGGTTTGAACCAGTTGGGGCGCTCCCAACCGGTCTTCTCTCCAAAGTAGCAGCCCAGTTCCTGCAGGCGATGATAAGTGGGTGAAAGGCGCAGGCCGCGGCGGGAAAGGCGTTCTTCGCCGGGATAATGGATATCGTAATACTGGGTATAGGTTTCAAGAGTACGCGCTACGGTGTAGTCCTGGCTGTTGTAGTTGGAACCGAAACGGCGGACGTCCAGCCGCCAGACATCCCATTCCGGATGCCCGTCGATGATCCACTCTGCCATGGTCTTTCCGATGCCGCCGGCACCGGCCAACCCGTGGGCACAGAAGGCGCAGGCCACCCAGAAACCCTTGACCGAGGTGGGACCCAGCAGGAACTCACCGTCCGGCGTAAATCCTTCCGGTCCGTTCAAGAGCTGGATCACCTCGGCTGTCTCCACCGCTGGCACGCGTTTGATGGAGTTCTCCATCAGCGGGGTAAAACGATCCCAGTCGGGCGGCAGGAGTTGGTATTTGAAATCGCGCGGGATGCCGTTCAGACCAAACGGGGCCGGGTTACGCTCATAACCACCCGTGACCAGCCCGCCGACCTCCTCGCGCCAGTAGACCAGCAGGTCGGGGTCGCGCAGGGTCGGAAAATCGTGCCCCACGCCCTTGATCGGTTTGGTGATGATGTACAGGTGTGCCATCGGCACGATGGGCAGGTTCAGCCCGACCATCTTCCCAACCTCACCTCCCCATTGCCCGGCGGCGTTCACCACCACCTCGGTCTCGATCGTGCCCTTATCGGTAACCACATCGTGGATGCGACCGTTCTTCAGGTTGATCTTCTCCACGTTCGTGTCTGTAAAAATCCGCGTCCCGCGTTGTTTGGCACCGGCTGCCAGGGCATTGGTCAGACCGGTCGGGTCGATGACGCCATCGTTGGGTGTGAAAGCTGCGCCGGCGATCCCGTCCGGGCTCATGATCGGGAAGAGGTCGAGGGCCTCCTTGGGTGAGATCAGATCCATCGGTACGCCGAAGGATTGCGCCATGCCGACCAGCCGCTTGAGATCTTCCATGCGTTCGGCAGAAGAAGCCAGCCGCAGGCCGCCGACCTCGCGCCAGGCGGGATCATGGCCGGTCTCGTCCTTCAACTTCCGATATAGATCGGTGCTGTAGTGCATCATCCGGGTGAGATTGGCATCCGAACGCATCTGGCCGACCAGGCCTGCAGAGTGCCAGGTCGAACCGCTGGTCAATTCGTGACGTTCCAGGATGACAACATCTTTCCAACCCATGAGCGTTAGATGGTATGCAATGCTGCACCCGCCAACGCCTCCACCGATGACGACTACTTGAGCATGAGTAGGAAAATCAGACATTTTTACTTACCTCCTTAAGCCATTCATTCCATTGGGGATTTTGGATATTTTCGATGACGCGGCCAAAGAACTTGTCGGCATAGTCACGAAAGTCGAAATCGAGTTTCGAAATGCCGATCTGAACAAGCGCCCATGTTGCCTCGCGCAGATCGGACATGATTTTCATGATTTTCAAGTGCGCCCACTGGCTGGGCGTCACCTCCTCGAAATAACATTTCAGAAGCCAGCGGTCCTGTTCATCGGTCAATTTATGATGGTCGGAAAAATTGGCCAGGTCGAAAAAGACATCGCCCATGCCGGCGTATTCCCAATCCAGGATGTAGAGTTGACCGTTGGTAAGGAAATTCGCATTGAGCAAATCGTTATGGCATGGGCAGGGTGTGAGCAGGATGGGTATTCAGGGCCTTCTCGGCAGCCTGCATGTGTTCGATCAGCCAATCAAAATTCTTGGGGAACTTCAACCTGGTAGCGGCGGGCAATTTCAGCAATAATCCGCAACAATGCGAAAGACATCAAACTTGCCGGGAATTTCCGGCATGTTGTGGATTTTTCGGACGACGTCCATGACCCGGCGGATGTTTTCCGGTTGGCGGATCTCCTCGGGCAGGATTGGACGCCCGGTAATGAAGCGGGTAACCAGATAACCTTCAGGCCGGATAAAGTAAAATACTTCCGGAGCGATGCCCAGCTTGCCGGCAGCCAGGTTGGCCGCATATTCGTACTCCCGATTGATCCCTAATAGTTCTGTATCTGCCCCTGCGATGCGAAGAACAAAAGCCTCTCCGCCCACATCAATGCGGAAATTGCTGTTGGTGATTCCACCGCCCAGAGGGGTGGCTTTCAGGTCGCTGGCACCCGCCCATTGAGGAACACGGGCAAGCGCCTCTTCCAGCGTAAGAGCCATGATCGGCATATCTCCGATAAAAAGAATTATATGAGACCTTACAGGGTTCAAGAGTCCTGCAGACGGGTATTGCGGATGTCTACTTCTGCCAGATTGATCCAGGTCTGGCCATCTCGGCAACAATATCGAACGACGAAATAATGCCCAGCGGGAAGGCCTGCGGATCGTCCTGGTCGACCACCACCAAACGATGGTAGTGCTTTTGGATCATCAAGTCGGCGGCTTCGCGCAACCTGGCGTGAATATCGATCGTAAGCGCCGGGTGCATGATGTCCCGCACGGTCAGTTTTTCGTCGACACCGTTCTCCACGTAGGGCAGCAGGTCTTTACCGCTGACCACGCCCTCCGGCTTGCCTTTGGCGTCCACCACCAGCACCGAGCGCCAGCCAGCCTGGGTCATCGTGCGCGCCGCAGAGATGAGTGGGGTTTTATCCCGGCAGACCAGGATGGCATCAGACATCACATCCGCAACAGTCTGGCGAAGAGGTTTTTCTTCTCTGGCAATGCTGGAAACGAAATCGGAGGTCGAGATGACCCCTGCCGGAGCACCTTTTTCGGTGACCAGCAGGCGGTTGATGTCCTTCTCGATGAGCGTATGGGCAGCCACGTCCAAAGGCATACCTGCTTCGATGGTATCGATCGGGGAGGACATCAATTCCCCGGCGGTCAGGTTGCGCATCGTGGCCAGGCTTTGGGAATCCGCCGAAAGCCATTCACCGGCAAGCAGGTCGTAATCGGAGATGATGCCAATCGGGACGGCCATCGCGGTCAGCAACGATCAAGGCATGCACGTGGTGCTGGGTCAGCAGGACGGACACCTGACCCAGGGTAGCGTCCGGGCGGCAGGTAAGCAGCCCCGGGTGCATCAGGTCGCGGACGAGTTTTTTCATAGCCGACTCCTACCAGTCATTGAACTTCATCCACATCTTTGTACCATTTCACGCGGTCGCCCACTCTGGCGCGCAAGCGCCAGGCAAGGGATTTGGGTTCTTGATCGATCCGCGCCAGCGCGGCTTTGACTCTGCGAATCAATTAATTCCTTTTTGCTCACCGGTGAGCTGCTCGTAACCGTGAGCCAGTTGACGGACCTTTTCCAGGTTCATGGTTGTGGTGCGCCAAAGACCCCAATCAGTGCTGCAAAGCCCGGCGACACGCTTGATGTTGATGGTCTCATTATCCTTGTCGCCCAGGGGATGTTCGAGCAACAACATGATGGTATCAATGATATCTTTTTCGTTGATCTGGACGATCTGCATTTTTTCGAGCAGCATCTCGGCCAGTGGGATGCTGGGATGATCTACCTCCAACCTATCCTCCCAATGGATGACGTGGCAGAAATCGAGTTTTTCATAGAACACATCGACGTGCAGGCCAACCTCCGGCTTTTCAAAAATGGCACGATCGCCTTCCGAAACAATAAAGACCTCACGGTTTTCGTGATAGCCCAGGCCGGCCATCAATGCCTGGATTTCTTTGGTTTGTCTGTGGTAGGCGGCAAAATCGATGTCAGTGTACGCACGGCCCATGGCGGCTTGAAGATATCCATATTTCTGGCAGTGCATTTGGAAGGCCAATGATCCGATTACCCGCAGGATAATTCCAGCATCGTCACTGGCTTTGAGGATGCGCTTCAATTCGTTTTCAAACTTTTCGCGCTCAGCTTGATCTTGTTCGCCCATTCCGATGGGACTGCTTGTCATACCATTCTCCTACGATGAGGTCTCAGCGAACAGCCCTGGTCGATATACGAGCGGTTTGCAGGTTGACAAAGTGGAAGAACCCAGGAACATTATAATAAAAAAAGCAAAAACTTGCAAATTTCTTCAAATTCTTATATAATCCATTATATAAATATTCAATTTCCTTCAGCCAACAGCCAAAAATCAACTTAATGAGCAAACCTCTCATTCCCGCGCAGCGCCGAGAGCGAATCCAGGAGTATCTGGTAACCCATAAGATCGTCCGAATGGACGATTTGTATACCCTGCTGGACACTTCTGAAGCGACCGTGCGCCGTGATCTGGAATGGTTGGAACGCGAAGGCATTGTCGAACGCACGCATGGGGGGGCGATCCTCAGCCAAAGGCTGACCCTGGAGCCCGAGTATTTGCAGAGGGCACAGAAGCATCCCGAAGAAAAACGTTTGATCGGTGAAATGGCGGCGTCGCTTATTGAGGATAACGATGTTGTTTTTATCAACAGCGGCACGACCACCACTCAAGTTATCCGTTATATTCGTGGCGATGCGGGGATCACTGTATTCAGCAATAATGTTTATGCCGCGCTCGAGGTGGGTGAGGCGGGCTTATAAGCACCAGCTGATTGGCGGGGAGTTTCAGCCCCATTCCAATTCTGTGGCAGGTCGCTTTGCCATCGATAATCTTAGCCAGGTCTATGCCGATAAGGCCATATCTGGGCGTGGATGGGGTCAGCTTGAAGCACGGCTGTACCGTTCCTTCGAATGCTGAGGCAGAAGTTGTGCGACAGATGATCGAGCGCACCAGAGGCCAGATCATTATTGTTGCGGATCACAGTAAGTGGGGTGTGGTTTCAAATTTTCAAATTGCTACTATCGATGAAATTGATAAATTTATCACTGATGAAGCCATCGACTCCTCTGCTAAGCGAATCTCTTGCGGCTCATTCAGTGGAAATCCTGATTGCCGTCTCAAATCCTGTCAGAGTCTGATGTCTGTTTTACAACGCCCGGTAACATTGTAAATCGGAGAGTAACCCATGCCTTTCTTTTCAAAGAAACCCAGCAAAGAACCAACCCGCCTGTTCTTTGCCACTGATTTGCATGGCTCTGAACGCACCTACCGAAAGTTTATCAATGCGGGGAAATTCTACGATGTCGACATCCTGGTGATGGGCGGGGATATTACCGGCAAATTGCTCATCCCGATCATCAAAGAAAAGAATGATCATTACCGCGCCACCCTGCAGGGACGCGTCGAAGAAATTACCACCCAAAAGGAACTGGACGAGCTTGTCACCCGGTTGGGCACACTTGGTTTTTATCATAAAATCATGGGTGAAGACGAGTTCCATGCCCTCTCGATTGGACGAAAATGCGGTCAATGAGTTATTCCACGAAGTCGCCCGTCAACGGTTGAGTAACTGGGTGGACCTTGCGGAAGAGCGTCTGGCTGGGACGGGAAGAAAATGTTTCGTGACTGGCGGAAACGATGATTCTCCCGAGGTGTTAACTGCTGATTAAGCGGGAAAGCACCCATTCTTTCTTTGCCTGCGAAGGAGAGGTCGTTCAGGTGGACGATGACCATACGATGATCTCGGTAGGCTTCAGTACTCCCACGCCATGGAAAACCCCGCGCGAAATTACAGATGAAAAACTGGGCGAAATGATCGAAGAAATGGTAACCAAAGTTCCAGATCTCAGCCACACAATTTTTAATTTTCACGACCCGCCCGTAAATTCATCCCTGGATACCTGCCCCATGCTGGATTGGGACAAGGATCCCCCAGAGCCAATCATCCAAGGCGGGCAGACAATTATGCACGGGGCCGGGAGCAAATCTGTACGCACTGCAATTGAGAAATACAAGCCGATGTTGGGCTTGCATGGCCACATCCACGAATCCCAGTCCGTGGCAAAGATCGGGCGGACAACCTGCATTAATCCAGGTTCGGAATACGGAGAGGGCATTTTGCGCGGTTGTCTGGTTACTTTCGTGGATGGTGAAGTGAAAGGCTACCAGATGACGAGCGGTTGAGCAATGCATCTTGCGGAAAGGAGGCAGCTCACTTAAAGAACCAATGCTGGTTTCAAAAGTATGAAAAATGCGTGATAGATATGCGGAGCTTCTATCACCCAATCGATTCAACGCAACAATAATTGGACTACCTATATTCAAAGGAGGAAGCAATGGCTGAAACAGCAACTCCAAAACCAGAAATCTTTACACGGAAGGCATCTGGGCTTGTACGGGTTATGTCTCCCTATTCTGCGTTCGTCTATAACATATTGACTATGGGCTTGATCTTCCCCTGGACCTACCTGTGGGCCCCCGGTTCCCTTCCTGGCGGTCATCTGGTCTGGGGAATTATCCTGGCGATGGTGATCGAAATTCCGATTGCCTTCGTATATGTCTGGCTTTCGACAGCCCTGCCACGTTCAGGCGGTGACTACGTGTTCCAGAGCCGTGTGTTCGGGGGCGGCCTGGCCTTCACCGTGGTGATGTCCGGCTTTGTTATCTGGATTTTGCAGTGGGTGGCGCTCTCCGGTTGGCTGGTCTCTTACCTCGGTTTCGCGCCGCTCTTCCTTGGCCTAGGCGCCACAATGCACGTGGCTTCCTTGTCGAGTTTAGGTCTCTGGTTTACGACCTCGACGGGCATCATCATCGTCAGCATCGCCAACGCCCTCCTGTCGCTCATCCTACTGACCTCGGGCTTCAAGAACTATGTTCGTTTCCAGCACGTGATGTGGTGGGGTACGCTCGTGTGCTTTGCCACGGTGTTTATCGTCCTCTTTACCACACCCGCCAGCGAATTCATAACGCGGCTGAATGCCTTTGCGGTAGCCTCCGGCGGCGTAGCCAACTTCTACCAAACCGCCGTGAATGCCGTGACCCAGGCCGGGATCAACATTCATCCGCCATTCAGCTTGATGGCAACGCTTCTGGTCGCGCCCATTGCCTGGACCAGCCTGCAGTGGGCGACCTATTCGGCCGAGCAGAACGGTGAAATCAAGGACGCCCGCAGCTTCCGCTCACAGGCCTTTATCATGGTCGGCTCTTTGATCGTCACTGGTCTACTGCTTGCCCTGCTGGCACTGGGCATCCAAAAAGTAGCCGGTTCGGAATTCCTGTACGTAGCCGGCGCGGGTTACTGGTCATTGATTGGTGAAGCGAACATCAATGGCTTCAACCTGTGGCCACCAATCCTGGCGGTCGCCCTCGCCGCCAGCCCGATTGTGGTGCTGATCATTGGCATCGGCTACCTGCTCAACGGCTTCCAGATCGTCTGCAACTGCTACATTGGCATGACTCGTGTCATCGTTGCCATGTCGCTTGACCGCCTGCTGCCAGATTGGTTCAGCAAGGTAAACGAAAAGTATCATACACCGGTGAATGCTCACCTGGGCTACTTCCTGGCCAGCCTGCCGGTGATCGTGGGCTACAGCCTGGTAACCCAGCCTTTCACATGGGTAAGTCTGACCCTCGGCGTGACCTTTGGCTGCGGTTATGTGTTTATCATCACCTGCCTGGCGGGTGCCCTGCTGCCCTACCGCGCCAAGGAGGTTTATGATGCTTCACCGGGTGCCAAATACAAAGTAAGCGGGTACGTCGGGGTATTATTTACCCTGCTTGGTGCGGCTGCATTCATTGCGCTGACCTGGGTGCTGGCTCCACAGGCATTTGCCAGTTCGATGGTTCTGTCCTGGCTGGTCCGGCTCGCCTCGATTGCGGCCGTGATTGCTTTCCTCTACCCGATGAGAAGACACTTGCTGGAATGGATGAACGGCAAGCCGATGCCCTGGCTCTCCGCACTGGGCATGCTCGGCGGAGGGTTGGGAATGGCCATGGTGGTCGCCTTCCTGCTCTCGCCAGCCCTGGGTGTTCTCGGGAACTGGAACTTTACGGATTTCCCCAAGAACCTGCTGGCGCAAATCATCGCCATTGCGATCATTGTGATCTCGGCGATTTGGTATGTGATCGTCAAGGCTCGCCAGAAGTCCAAGGGCATCAATGTGGACTTCGCCTTCAAGGAGATCCCGCCCGAATAAGATTTCTTCATCGTTAGAATGATGCTGGGTGGTCAGTGCTTTTAGGGCACTGACCACCATTTTCCATTGAGCACTCGGATTGAGAAGGTATATGCCAGTTATCGAAGAAATTGTCTCCAAAATTGAGGATTGGAAGGGGAAGAATGTTTCAATTCAGCCGCTTCCAGGCGGTTTGACAAACACGAATTTCAAAGTGGAAGTGGATGACACTCCTTTTTTTGTGCGAGTCCCCGGATGAGAGCACCGAACTTCTGGCCATCGACCGAAATAATGAATATCACAATACAAAGGCCGCGGCTGAGGCTGGCGTTGGCCCGAAAGTTCTTTATCATTTACCCGAATACAATGTGATGGTGTTGGAATTTTTAAACGGGAAAACCATGTCGAAGGAATCATTGAACGCTCCGGGAATGCCGACACGCATGGCACAGTCCATCAAGCAACTCCACGCCGGATCCCGCTTCTATTCGGACTTCAACATGTTCCGCCTCACGGAATATTACCTGGCGATATGCGCTGACCGCAAAATCCGCGTCCCGGATGGTTATCTGGAAAGAATGTCCACCGTGGCGCAAATTGAAAAGGCCCTGCTGGCTGATCCCCTGCCCACAGTACCCTGCAACAACGACCTGCTTGCAGAAAACTACATTGACGATGGCAAGTCTTTGTGGCTGATTGATTATGAATACAGCGGAAACAATGATCCGTGCTTTGAACTTGGAAATACCTGTCAGGAAATGCAGTTCAATGATGAACAGATCAGCGAAGTATGTTCCGCATATTTCAGCACTGCTTCCGAAAACAAAATCTCGCGCATGAAATTGAATATGATTATGTCCGATGTAGGCTGGGGTTTGTGGGCGGCGATCCAGGCAAACATTCAAAGATAGAATATGATTTTTGGGGCTGGGCAACTGAACGCTGGGGAAGAGCGGTGGAAAAAATGGATTCGGCAGAGTTCCCAGCCTGGTTGAAGGATGTTCAAACTTTATAACTCCTAAGGATTATTCGAGTCTTACATACAAATAGCGAAAGGATGATTAACGGATATTATGAAAGATCAAGCACAAATCGTGATTATTGGCGGAGGCATCGTCGGAGCCAATGTTGCCTATCATCTTGCGAAGATGGGGCGGAAGGATGTTGTACTCGTTGAGAAAGGCGAAATCGCCAGCGGCGAGTCGTCTCACGCGGCCGGTCTTGTAACGCAGTTCGCCACCTCACAAACCCTGATGCAGTTCCGTAAATACAGCATTGAGTTGTACAGTGAACTGGGACTCTTCGATCATGTCGGCAGTCTGCGCGTGGCTTCGAGCCCGGAACAGCTCAAGGAGATGGAACGAAGCGTCAGCCGCGCCAACGCGATTGGCATGGAAGCTGGAATCATTTCGCCGGCGGAGGCGTTGAAGATCATGCCGCAGATCAGCAAGAAAAATCTTTATGGCGCGATCTATCTTCCACGCGACGGTCAACTTGATCCGTACACCACCACCACTTCGATGGCGAGGTTTGCCAAAGAATTGGGTGTTGAAGTTCTCACGAACACGCGCGTGATCGGGATCGAATTGTCCGCGAAGGGAGATGTCAAGAAAGTGATAACAGACAAGGGATCCATAAAGACCGAGATGGTGGTGAACGCAGCTGGGCTGTGGGCGCCGCAAGTCGCCGCGATGGCGGGTATCCATATCCCAACCACGCCGGTGGATCATCAACATATCGCATTAAAAGCGGTGCCTGGCAACGAATTCCCTGCCGACCACACCCTGTCTGCGTGACCCCGATAATTTGGTGTACATGCGCCAGGAGCAAGGCGGACTTGTGATTGGCGGTTATGAACCCAACCCGCTGGCGCGCTGGATCGATGGCGTGCCGTGGGAGCACGGCGGGACCACTCTGCCAGCGGACTACGATCGCTTTGAGCAGCTGCTCGAAGGCGCCATCCGCCGTATTCCGTTCCTCGACCAGGCTGGCATCATCACGCTGGTCTGCCATCCTGGCGCATACACCCCCGATTGCCAGCCAATGCTCGGACCGATGGCTGGCGTGCGCGGCATGTGGATGGCGGCAGGCATGTCGCTCAACGGATATGGCGGCGCGGGTGGAATTGGCAAACTGATGGCAGAGTGGATTATCGGAGGCGAATCCCCGCTGGATGTTTATGCCTATCGCGCCACTCGTTTTGGCAATTATTATTCCAATCCTGAATATGCCGCCGAGCGCACGCGTGAAGGCGTCAAATATTATTATCGCCTGCGCTTCCCGAACGATGAGAATGAATGGGCGCGCCCGCATCGCCTCAGCCCGGTGCATTATCGCCTTCAGGAAATGGGTGCGGTCTTCGGTGAGAAATTTGGATGGGAGCGCGTCAACTACTTTGAGCCGGGCAAACCCTGGCGGCGTGCAGGAGCGGATCAGCGTGAGTGGGGCTGGAAGCGTCCGCCTTACTTCGAGCGTGTTGGGCAGGAACATCAGGCCACGCGCGAACGCGTTGCTCTCTTTGACCTGACATCGTTCGGCAAGATCGAAGTCAGCGGTCCCGGTGCTTTGAAACTCCTCCAGCGCCTCGCAGACAGCGATATCGATAAACCGGTTGGCAGTGCGGTTTACACCCAGTTCCTCAACACAAACGGCGGCGTGGAAGCTGACTTGACCATTACCCGTCTCGGCGAAGATCGCTTCTGGGTGATTACCGGTTCGGCCTTCATCGCCAACGATCTTGGATGGATCCAGATGCACGTTGACGAAAAAGATGGCGCTGTCACCATTCGCGATATCACCACCGATTGGGCTTGTCTCGCCATGTGGGGACCGAAATCCCGCGATGTGTTGAAGAAAATCACGACCGAGCGATATTTCGAATGATGCTCATCCCTATTTGCAGACCAGACCGATCGATATCAATGGAGTTACCGTTCTGGCGCAACGTGTCAGTTATGTCGGCGAGCTTGGCTGGGAACTTTATATCCCCGCCAATCGTGCCATGTTGGTTTGGGATGCACTGCTCAAAGCTGGCAAGGAATTCGGTATCGAGGTCGGCGGCTACAAAGTTCTCGATTCTCTGCGCCTCGAAAAAGGTTATCGCTATTACACCGCCGATGTCACCATGTTGGAGACGCCCTACGAAGGCGGCCTCGGTTTCTGCGTCCATCTTGATAAAGGTGATTTCATCGGCAAGGATGCGCTCGTCAAGCAAAAGCAGGAAGGCTTGAAGCGCAAACTTTGCACACTGGTTCTGGATGGCAACGAATTCACCCAAATCTACGGCGGCGAAGCGATCTACCACGAAGGCAAAGTTATTTCACGTGTACGCAGCGGCGGATTTGGATATACTTTAAAGAAGAATATTTTGTATGCCTATCTCCCAACGGAATTGGCCAAGACCGGAACCCGCTTCGAAATTAATCTGATCGAGGGTCGCCGCCAGGGCGAAGTGACCGCCACCGTCCTGTTCGATCCCAAGGGCGAACGCCTGCGAGCGTAATTAAATACATCAAATACAACCTGGACCTCTTCCAGCGCTGGAATCTGTAATAATTGAAAACTGCTTTAGGAATATGAAAAGCCTCCACCCTGTCTACGTTGGTTTTGGAATGCTCACCCCCGTCGCCATCATGGTGGTCGAGCAGCTGCCAGAGCACAACACTGGCGCGCTCGTCAAAGAGGTCAGCGAGTTTGTCTTTGATGACGCCGCCATCATTGCCTGCCTGCTGCGCCAGTGGGAGATCCCTTCGGCCATGATTGGCACCGCTGTCGGGGATGACCCGCGCGGACACATCCTGGCACAGCAATTGAAAACATGGGGTGTACAGGGAGAGGTTCGCCACTCAAGGGAAATCAAAACCCCCTGGGAAGTGGATGTCTCGGATGAGACAGGTGCACGCACGTATTTCTGGGAGAGGGCGCCGCAGGTGCTAAATACCCTCGACACGGCAGACCTTTCCCTGCTGGAAGGGGCCGGCTTGTTATACGTCGACTGGTATGACGGCGATCATATCCTGCGGGCAATGGATGAAGCCCTTCGTCCGGGATCTGCCTGTCTTCCTGAATTTCGAGCACGGGCATGCGGATCCGGAGTTGCTCAAGCATTATGGGAGCCGGGCAACGATCTGCCAGGCTGTGACGGACGCCGCCCAGCGAGGCGAAGTTCCCCCCCTTGAAGTGGCACAGAAGTTGTTGAAAACCGGCGTGCAAACTGCGCTGATCACCATGGCTGGTGAAGGCTGCCTGGCGGTGAATGGCTCAGAAGCCGTGCGCGTGCATGCCCCGTCCGTCCATGCCGTGGATGGCTGCGGAGCTGGGGCCACCTTCTCGGCTGGTTTTATCTACGGGCATTTAAAAGGATGGAGCCTGGAAGAATCGGCCCGCTTTGCCACTGCTGCCGCATCCCTCAAGGTAACCCGGCCCGGGTTGCAAATGTTTCCGATCGTTGAGATTAACGCCTTGGCAGCGAAGCTCCCGGTTGAGTTTCCCACAGGTAGCAGACCTGCCTCATCGCTAGGAGAATCCTTTGATCAACTTCGCCACCCTTCTCACCCAGCAACAAGTCGAACGCACGCACGCCGCATCCCTGGAGATCCTCGAGAACGTTGGCTTGCTGGTGCGGAACGAAAAGGCGCGCGCTATCTTCAAGAAGCACGGTTGCCGGGTGGACGCCGAGACTCAGATCGTCAAGTTCCCACCAGCAGTGGTCGAGAAGTACCGGGCCATGCTGCCGCCGAACTTTACCTTCCACGGGCGCGACCCCCAGTACGACCGCACCCTCCCGCAGGATGGCCCGGTCATCGTCACGGGCAGCTCCGCACCGAATGTCATTGACCCGGTTACAGGTCGCGAGAGGCGGGCGCGCTCGGACGACATCGCCCGCATTGCCCACCTCATTCAGGAACTGCCCGCCTACGACGTTTTCTCGATCTCCACGCTGGCAGACGACGCGCCGCCGGGACAATTCACGCTGGCACGGCTCTACCCGTCTCTGAAATACTGCCTCAAGCCCATCCGCAGCACGACCAGGGACATGGACGACGCCGCCGCGGTCATGCGTCTGTTGCACACGCTCGCGGGGAGCGAAGAGGCCTACCGCCAGCGCCCGTTCGTAACGCATCACTACTGCCCCATCGTCTCGCCGCTGACCATGGACCAACTATCCACGGAGGCGGTCATCTTCTTCAGCGAGGCGGGGCTGCCTGTTTACCCGAGCATCGTGCCCAACGCCGGCCTGACCTCGCCGATGTCCCTGGCGGGGACGCTGGCGCAGGGCAATGCCGAATTCCTTGCCATATCGGTGCTGATGCAAATGGTGCGGGAGGGCACGCCGACCATCTACGCCACCCTGCCGACTGTTGCCGACATGCGCACCGGCGCCTATGCTTCGGGCGGCATCGAGTGCGGAATGCTGCACATGGCCTTTGCCCAGATGGCGCGCTTCTACAACGTGCCGTGCGGCGGATACATCGGGCTTGTCCAATTCCAAACTCAACGATGCCCAGTCAGGCTTTGAAACAGGCATGTCCACCGTGGCAGGTGTGCTGGCTGGCGCAGACATGCTGAACATGGGCGGACTGCTCGACGCACTGAAGGTATTCGATTTTGCCAAGGCCGTGATCGATGACGAAATCGCCCAGATGCTCAAACGCCTGAAGCGCGGCATCACGTTCAACGAGGAGGAACTTGCCCTGCAGGTCATTGCTCAAATAAAACCGGGCGGGTCGTTCATGATGAGTCCGCACACTGCCAAGCGCATGAAAAGCGAAGCCCTGCTCCCCCGCCTGGCTGACCGGGAGGGGCGCGAAATCTGGGAGAAGAAGGGCTCGCTCGATACGCATGCCCACGCCATGCAGCGCGTGAAGGAGATCCTGGCCCAAGACAGCGCTGACCTGATTCCTGCCGAGGCGGAGGCGCGCATCCACAGCCAGTTCAAGGACCTGGTCCCTGGAGAGCTGGAAAAGCCGTAAGTTGGTTACGTTTTTCGGGTATCACGCAGGATTCAAATTTCGACGGAAAAGGAATGCCAGATGAAAATTTATTTCGCCACAGACGTGCACGGTTCCGAGATCTGTTGGAAGAAATTCCTCGCGGCGAGCAAGTTTTATGATGTGGATACCCTGATCCTGGGCGGCGACATGACCGGCAAGGCCATCATCCCAATCATCGCCCAGGGCAACGACAACTTCAAGGTAACCTTGCTGGAACAGGAAAGCATCCTGCATGGGAAAGAGGAAGTGGACAAGATGGTCCAGACCATCCAAAACCGCGGCTATTATCCGTACCTGACCAATCCTGATGAAGTGCAGACCATCGTCGACGTGCCGGGAAAATCGGATGAGCTCTTCCTCGAGCAGGTGATGAAAACCATGCAGCGCTGGATGGAGTATGCCGACGCGAAGCTGAGCGGGACAGGCATACGCTGCTTATGTCTGCCCGGGGAATGACGATATTTTCGAGATCGACGCAGTGATCTCGGCCTCGAAATGTGTGCGCAGCGTGGAAGGGCAGGTCGTTGAGCTCGATGAACACCACGAGATGGCCAGTTCTGGCTGGTCCAACCCGACCCCCTGGGACACCCACCGTGAGGAACCGGACGAGGCCCTGCTGGCACGCATCGAGGCGGTGATCAGCAAGCTGAAGAACCCGTCCCAGGCGGTATTCAGCCTCCACGCGCCGCCCTTTGGCAGTGGCCTGGATGAAGCGCCGGAACTGACCAAGGACCTGCGGCCTACCTATGCCGGTCGTTCCATGGTCCCGGTCGGCAGCCGCTCCGTGATGACCGTGATCGACAAATACCAGCCGCTGCTGGGATTGCACGGACATATCCACGAAGGAAAGGGAACGCGCAAATATAAAAAAACACTTTGCATCAACCCGGGCAGCATGTACGAGCAAGGCATGCTGAACGGCGCGGTGATCGAGCTTAAACCTCAAAAAGTAGGCAACTACCTGTTGACCAGCGGATAAGGTTACTTTGGTTGCAGGTACTTGGAAAGGAGGGCATTATTGGCGATAAATTGAATTGGGAGATTTGCAGACACATCGGTCCGAAACCTGTTCGTTTGGAAGGTCTCCGACAATGACCGCAGGAGACCGAAGAATAACTTGTAAAGGAGATTCAGATGAGTGACGTTTCTCTGTTTGTACGCAAGGCAAGCGGCCTGGTAAGAGCCTGGTCGGTGTTCGACGCGTTCATTTATGCCACTTTCTCCATCAACCTGATTACCCTCGGTCTGTTCATCTTCTCCTATTGCTACTATCTCAAGGGCAGTCTGATAACCGGGGTGGTGGTTGGCGCCATCTTTACTGTCTTCGAAGTGATCGTTTACGCCAGCCTGATTTCCGCCATGCCGCGTGCCGGCGGCGACTACGTCTGGCAGAGCCGCATCCTTAATCGCGCGGTTGGCTTCGTGCTGACGGTCACCGGCTGGTGGTTCATCCTATGGCTGTGGACGCCGCTCTACGGCCAGATGCTCACCTACGAGGTCTACACACCGCTGCTGGCAATCGCGGGCTTAAAGAATGCCGCCCTGTGGTTCATTGCACTCAAACGGGTCAGTTCGTCGGCATGCTGTCGGTGTGCCTCATTGTGTTCATCTATATTGCAGTCGGCATGAAGTGGTATGCCCGGATTCAGAAGTTCTGCTTCTGGGGCGGACTTGCCGGCCTGGCGATCGTTTTTCTCCTGCTCCTGTTCGGGAACAACGCGACCTTCATCGCCAATTTCAACGCTCTTGCTCCACGCTTCGGTGCCGCAGGCCGGGGATACTTATGCAGCCACCCTCCAGGCTGGTGCGGATGCCGGCACGGTTGCTGGTCCGCTGTGGCCGTTGGCTCTGGGAGCCAGCATCTTTCTGGTCCCGATGCTGACCTTCTTCAACCTGTGGCCAAACTGGGGCTCCACCCTGTACGGCGAGGTGCGCGGCGCTTCGGATTACAAGCGCAACCTCTCAGGCATGCTGTGGGCGATCATCATCACCACGGTCGGGGCAGTACTATTGTTTGTCCTGATCGGCAAGACCATCGGCTGGAACTTTTATAACATGGCCAACGGCGCCTTCTGGAACTGGGGCTTCGGGTACACCGCCACCCCACCGCCGCTGCCCATCTGGCCCTACCCGGCCCTGTTTGCCGCCTTCATGGTCAAGAGCCCGGCGCTCATGTTCATCATCGTACTTCTGATGAGCCTGTGGTGGTTCGGCTGGTCCGGCACGCTCTTCCTGAGCTCAACCCGCGTGATCTTTGCGGCCGCCATTGACCGCATGCTGCCGGAGTGGGTCTCGAAGATCGAGTCCCGCACCAAGACGCCCATCAACGCGTTGCTGCTGATGGTCATCCCATCGGCGATCATTTCGTACCTGTACGCCTTCAAGGTCTTCAACTTCCAAACCCTGGCGCTGGATGCCACGGTGGTAATCGCCATCACCTTCCTCGGTTCCACCATCGCCGGGATTGTCATGCCCTGGAGAGCGAAGGATGTCTTTGAAGGCTCGCCGATCGCCAGGTACAAGGTACCCGCGTGGCTGGGATGGATCGTTACGGTGGTTTTCGGCGCCTTCGCCATCTACCTGATCTACCTGTCGTTCAAGGATGCCTGGACGATCCTTACCGGCCTGGGTGCCATCAGTGCCAGCGGCCTCACCTGGTTCGTAGTGGTGATCCTGGCGCTGGTGACCCTGGTCAATGCGGTCGTCCTGCTTTGGATACTGTACCAGGTCGTCAAGGGGACCCTCAGCAGCAAGGCCATGCCGCTCATCACTCTGGCAGGCCTGATCTTCCTGGGCTTCCTCGACTGGCTGCTGGTAGTCTGGTTCTGGGACCCGAACACGGCTTCAGGAACCGCCAGTTATGCCATCGGCTGGTCGAACGCCAGCTCGATGGTCTTCATGCTGATCAACTACCTGGTTGCCGCGGGAATCTACTTCGGGTTCAGTGCCTATCGCAGGCGCCAGGGCATTGAAATAGAAAAGGTTTATAAGGAAATCCCGGTGGAATAATCGTCTGCCGCGGAGCGTTTCCATTAGGAAGGAGGAGGGCTGACCCTGCTTGACCAGTTCATCACTCCTCCTTCCAACAGAGTTAATGTTGGCGGAACAGGATCGCATGGTATGTCCTGTTCCGCATCCTCCCCTCCCTCGAGGGATTAAGGTGCCGATTGACTCTGGCGCTTGAGAATGCTACAATGAAAAAACATATTTAGACAGGAGGTGCCACGACAAGATCTGACCGGATGATCCGTCTATTCTCTGCATTTCCATCTTTGAAACATCAATCCAAAAAAAGGAGAGAAGTAGAATATGCAAACCAAGAAATTGGTCTTTAATTTGGTCGCTTTGCTGGTTGTCGCGGCCTTCGTCCTTTCCGCCTGCGGAAGCCCTGCCACTGCCACCCCGCCTCCGACTCAAGCTCCAAGCACGCAGGTTCCACCCACCCAGGCTCCTACCCAGACTGCCATGGAAATGCTAGTGGCGGCTGCACAACAGGAAGGTACATTGACCACCATCGCCCTGCCGCATGACTGGTGCAACTATGGGGCTCTCATCGACGGCTACAAAGCGAAATACAGTTTGGCCGTCAATGAACTCAACCCGGATGGCGGTTCTGGTGATGAAGTCGAAGCCATCAAGGCCAATAAGGACAACAAGGGCCCGCAGGCTCCGGATGTTATCGACGTTGGTTTCGCTTTTGGTCCATCCTCCAAAGCCGAAAACCTGCTGATGCCCTATAAAGTCTCGACTTGGGCGACCATTCCAGATAGCGCAAAAGATGCGGATGGCTACTGGTACGGCGACTATTACGGCGTGATGGCCTTCCTAGTCAACACAGATGTACAGTCGAAGGTACCCCAGGACTGGAACGATCTGCTGGATCCCGCTTACAAGGGACAGGTCGCTCTCTCGGGTGACCCACGCGTTTCAAACCAGGCGATCCAAGCAGTCTATGCCTCCGGACTGGCCAACGGCGGTACGCTGGATAATCCGCAACCCGGCTTGGACTTCTTTGCCAGAGTACAACAAGCTGGCAACCTGGTCCCCTTGATCTCCAACAACGGGCTGGTAGCAAAGGGCGAGACCCCGATCCGCATCACCTGGGACTATAATGGTCTGGCAGCCATCGATGGGTTTGCAGGCAACCCGCAGGCCACATTGGTGATCCCCAAGACCGGTCGCTTCGCGGGTGTGTATGTGCAGGCCATCAGCGCCTATGCTCCCCACCCGAATGCTGCCAAGTTGTGGATGGAATACCTGTATTCGGACGAGGGCCAGCTGCTCTGGATGGCAGGCTACTGCCACCCCATTCGTGAAGCTGACTTGCGTTCCCGCAACGTCGTTCCGGCCGAGCTGAGCGCCAAGCTGCCGGATGTCTCCGGTGCGGTCTTCCCGTCCCTTGACCAACTCAACGCTGCAAAAGCTCTCATTACCGCGCAATGGGATGCAGTCGTCGGCGCAGACATCAAGGCAGCTCCATAAAAATTTCGATCATGTGACATATCGCGAGACCCCGCCTTCCAGCGGGGTCTCGCCAAAACAAGTTTCGCTCTGAGGTAGGCCAAGCATGGCCCAGACGACATCGCTATCCAAACAAGTCAAGAGACCAGTCCTTTCCGGTTGGGGAAAATGGCTGGGCGTGGCGCCCTTTTTCCTCTTTGCCATTCTTTTCCTTCTCTTACCTTCGCTGCGTTTATTCATCGGAAGTTTTACCGATGAACATGGACAATTCACCCTAAATAATATTTCCCAATTAGTCGGCCAGCCGAGCATTTTGAACGCTTATTGGTTGAGCATTAAGATCAGCGCAGTGACGGCGCTTGGTGGTGGCATATTCGGTTTTCTGCTGGCTTATTCGATAACTGTGGGCGGCCTGCCAAAACCGATGCGGAGCATATTGATCACTTTTTCGGGCGTCGCCTCCAATTTTGCGGGGGTTCCACTGGCTTTTGCTTTTATTGCCACCCTGGGACGAACCGGCCTTATTTCCGTTCTGCTTAAGAACGTATTTCAATTTAATATCTATGATCATGGTTTTAACCTGTATGGTTTTATTGGGTTAAGCCTTACGTACATGTATTTTCAATTCCCGCTGATGATTCTGATCATGGCTCCGGCCTTGGATGGATTGAAACGCGAATGGCGCGAGGCGGCTGAAAATCTCGGCGCAAACACCACGCAATACTGGCTGCGTATCGCCATGCCGATCCTTTTACCATCCCTCTTAGGATCGATGATCCTGTTGTTTGGGAACGCGTTTGGGGCTTATGCCACTGCCTATGCGTTAACGGGAGGAGCCCTGCCGATTATTACGATCCAAATCGGGGCACAGATCCGGGGTGACGTGCTTCATAATCCGGGCCTGGGTTATGCCATGGCCTTGGGAATGGTGTTCATCATGGCGATCTCGCTGGCAGGTTATTCCTGGCTCCAGAGCAGGACGGAAAGGTGGTTGCGGTGAATCTCCCATTTGGTTGGCTTTCATTTCTTCGCAAACGCATGGCGCGTCCTGAAAGCACGCGAAAATCGAGACGGGGTATCCCGGTATGGAGTTGGTTTTGGTATTTCCTGGGAGCGATTTATTTTATTCTGCCATTATATGCTACGCTCGACTTCTCCCTACGGATGAAGCGCGGCGTGCTTAGTTTGCAGGCTTATGCCTCTGCATTTGCTGATCCCGGGTTTGTGCATTCGTTTCTATACTCGATAGGCCTTGCAGCGATCACGATTATCGTCAGTATCTTGTTGACTGTCCCCACTGCATACTGGATCCGCCTGCGATTGCCTGAAGCGCGCAGAACGGTCGAGTTCATTACCCTCCTGCCTTTCGTGATTCCGGCGATCATTCTTGTGTTCGGGTTGATCCGCATTTACAGCGCACCATTCAAGATCCCTTTTACATCCATTGTATTGATTAATTCCCTCACCAATTCACCCTACGGTACGGTAATCTTGATCGTGGGCGGTTATATGGTCTTGGGATTGCCTTATATGTATCGTTCCGTGGATACAGGTATGCGGACGGTGGATGTCCGCACACTGACAGAGGCGGCGCAAAGCCTGGGAGCAAACTGGTTCAATATCATGGTGCGCGTGATCCTGCCCAACGTACGCACCGCCCTTCTCAGCGGCTCCTTGCTCACATTCGCGATCGTTGTCGGAGAAGTGGTACTTGGCCTCATATCTCGGCGTCCCTGCATTTGGCCCCTACCTCTTTTTGCTCGGTCAACACCGTGCCTTCGAACCGGCTGCATTGACGTTCATTACTTTCCTGCTGACCTGGGTCGCCATGGGGATCATCCAACTGGTATCAGGCGGGCAGGAGCAGGCTACTGGCGCGCACTAACTCACCAAGCGAGAATGACTATGGCATACCTGACTCTCTCAAATATCTCAAAGAGCTTTGCAGAATCTTTCGCCGTCCTGGATTTCGACTTGGATGTGGAAAAAGGCGAGTTTGTTTCGTTCCTTGGTCCATCGGGATGCGGTAAAACGACCACCCTGCGCATGATCGCCGGCTTCGAGATCCCCACGACTGGCAAGGTGACCATCAATGATGTGGATATCACCAATAAAGCTCCCAACCAGCGCAATGTGGGCATGGTCTTCCAGGCATACGCCCTCTTCCCGAATATGACCGTGGCCCAGAACATCGGGTTTGGGCTGAGCCTCCGCAAGGAACCAGCTGATGCCATCAAAGAACGTGTTGCTGAAATGCTCACCCTTATCCATCTCGAACAAAAAGGGAAAAGTTATCCTTACCAACTTTCCGGTGGGCAGCAGCAACGCGTTGCCCTGGCCCGCGCCCTGGCTATTCGCCCCCAGGTGCTTCTGCTCGACGAGCCCCTCTCCGCGTTGGACGCCAAGATTCGGGTCTCGCTGCGAGCTGAAATCCGCGCCATCCAACGCAAGCTGGGCATCACTGCCATATACGTTACCCATGACCAGGAAGAAGCCCTGTCCATCTCGGACCGCATCGTCGTCATGCACGAAGGTAAGATCGAACAGGTCGGTACGCCCTTCGAGATCTACAACTTCCCCCAGACCGCCTTTGTTGCCAGTTTCGTCGGCACTTTGAATACCGCCACCGCCGAAGTGGTTGACCCGGCCAAGCACCTTCTTCAGATCGATGGTATTCAGCTGCAGGCAGCCGAGGGATTGGATGGCAAGCAAAAAGGCGATAAGGTCTCGATTGCGATCCGACCCGAGCGCTTCAATTTTATTGCGCAGGAAAGGAAAGCCAATGTCCTTGACTGCCAGATCGAGAATATCACCTTCCTCGGTTCAGTCGTCCGCATCCAGGTGCTGGTTGGCAGCAACCACTTCTATATGGATACTTTCAACAATCCATTCCTCGAGCTGCCCAAGATCGGCGATAAAGGCCAGATCACCTGCTCGCGTGAAGCGGTCCTGGTTTTGAAAGCCTGACCGTTCTGCGCCCAGCATCCATTGAGACAAGCGCCAAACGAGAGACCGCGGGTTCTTCACACCACAAATTAGAGCAAGTACCCTAGGTCTTCGTCAGAACTCCCAAGGTAAATTCCCCCACCAGGATCGAGGAAGCTCCTGAAGTTGTTTTATGTAACTGCAAACTTCTTGGGTTTACCCAAAAACAGCAATCAAGACAATTCCTGCAAAGATTACTGCCGCTCCGAGAAGGCGAATCTTCCCCAATTTCTCGCCAAGGAACCGCCAGCCGGCGAATGCTCCCATCACCACGCTGACCTCCCGGATGGCCTCTGAATAATTCACAGGAGCCAACGAGTAGGCAAATAGAGCGAACAGATAAGCAATGACCCCCAGAAAACCGATCAGGACGAGGCGGGCCGGTTGTTTGTGCCAGGCTTCAATAAAATGCGCCCATCCATAGTGGCGCACAATGACGGGTGTGGTCAAAACCGGCACCAGCGTGAACATGCTAAGAGCATAGGGCAGAACCGGACCGTGTTTGACTGCGAAACCATCGACCATGGTGTAAATGGAGATGACAAGGGCAATCGAAAGCGCAATGGCTATTCCCTTGAATTGCGGTTTGCCCTCGTGAGGCTGGAAGAAACTGGTTAAACCAATGATGACCAATCCACAAATAATCGTTCCAATTCCAATGAAGCCTCCAATGCTCGGTATCTCTCGCAGGAATAATATGGACCATAGGACGACCAAGGCAGGAGCAGCGCCCCGCGCCACCGGGTAAACCAGCGAAAAATCATGATCGCTGTAGGCGAATGAGAGCAGGACGAAATAGATGGCTTCCAGCGTCATGCTGATTATCGCAAATAGCCACATGGAACGCGGAGGCAGGCCGGTGAAGAACAGCACAAAAATTGATAAGATGCCGCTGATGATCACCTGCCAACCCATGGCAACATATTTTTCCGAGGATTGTTTGAGGAGAAGATTCCAGAGGGCGTGAAGGGTCGCAGAAGCGAGAAGCAGCACAATGGCGAGTAAAGACATGGCGGGTCTAAATTTACCACATTGCTTCCCTGCGGACTAGGCATGCCAGAATAATCAAGTATGCCAAGCCAATGCAGGATTCGCCGCATTGAATCAGAGCCGGTTGGCATGAATTACTTATCCGTCAAACCGCCCTTCAAAAACGAATGTGAATGAAATCCCCACCTCTCATCTCAACTGAGTGCGCTGAAAGGGAATCCATTCTTAGATTTTCAGCAGGCTTGCAATGGATTTCAACTTTCATCCCCCGCGAAAACAGCCTTCCGTCATGGATAGTTTGATAGCATAGGAATTATCAGGTGATCTAGGGATTCTGAACGCGAGTGAAGGCTATTGAAAAGCGACCACCTGGCTTATAATCGCTTGACTGAAGATCCCCTGAAAGGGATTTCAATCCCTTCACCATTCTGTTGCTTCGCGGGCACATTGTCCAAATACCCTTATCGGGGTACAAGTCCTGCCGGCTCAGCTAAATCTGGTGGCAAGCAAGGTTATCGGTTTATCGAATTGGAGAAGAATAGAAGGTTCCCCCATGGAGTTTCTCGGTATCGGTCCACTAGAGTTGCTTTTCATCATCCTGATCGCGTTACTTATCCTGGGCCCAAAAGACCTGGAAAAAACAGGAAAGAGCATCGGGAAAGGTCTATCCAAATTGGTCAAGTCGGATACCTGGAAAACTGTCCAGCAGGCCTCTGAAAGAGTTAAAATCGCTCCCAAACGAACTAATGCGCGAAGCAGGGATAGAAGAGATGAAACAGTCATTAGGTTCGGAAATTATCCCATCTACTGAAAACGTCCGGAAAATGCTTGATTCCGGGACAGGTGAAATGCGGGTTACTGAATCCACTGAACCTGAAAAAGATCCTACTGAAGCATCTTCAAGCGATCCCAATAGAATTGCGCCTCCTGCTCCCAAGAATGACCTATAAGAGGGAGACAAGTGCGCAAAATCCTTCATAGACTCTGGCGAATCGTCACCTTTCCCTTCCGCATCCTGGGGATGGCGGCTGTATTCCCTATCAAAGCATTCAAGCGTGTATACATCTTTCTAACCGAAGAGCCCGAAGATCAGCCTCTATTAGAGGCTTTCGCTACCAGCATGAAACAGCCGTCAGCAATCTTTGAGCATATCAACGCCCTTCGCAAGCACTTGATCCGCATGGTTATCGCATTGGTGATCGGTGTGGCAATATGTGCCACCTTTACAATCAATATCATTGGTTTTTTATCCAAGCCGATCGGAGGGATAAATACTTTGCAAGCGATCGATGTCACCGAATCGATCGGGGTTTTCATGCGCGTGGCACTGTTTGCCGGATTTGCGCTGGCCCTACCATACATTGCGTTTGAGCTTTGGTTGTTTGCTGCGCCTGGCTTGCACGCACGCGCCCGCCAGATGGGTCTCGTGGGCATCCCGCTGGCTTTGATCTTCTTCATGGGCGGGATCTTATTTTCTTATTATCTTCTTCTTCCGAGCGCCTTGCCCTTTTTGCTGACCTTCATGGGTATCCACACCATCCCGCGTGTATCATCCTATGTAGACTTCGTAACAGGATTACTCTTCTGGATCGGGATCGCATTCGAGTTTCCACTCGTCATTTATGTGTTATCTCTCATGGGTATTGTCAAACCGAAAATGCTGTCAAAGCAGTGGCGCTATGCCATCGTTATTATCGCCATAATTGCTGCAGCAGTTACCCCAACGGTGGATCCTGTCAACATGTCATTAGTGATGGTACCGATGATTATGCTTTACTTCCTCAGTATTGGTCTAAGCCAAATAGCCTTTTTGGGACGAAGAAGAAAACAGGATGAATAAGCATTGAAAGGAATTCGTTGGGGTAAATCGCCCATTTTTCCGCTGCAATGGGTAATGATATCCCCAGTCATTCTCTTTCGGGTGCGGCAATCTGACCAAAATCCGCGTACGCTAGCGCACGATGGCATGGTAATTTGTGGAGAGCTATACTATGTTTGAGTATGCACTCTATCGATTTAATCCACTCACCCACGAAGGATTGTTGCTCCCCTACATCAACATGGCACTCCTGCGCCAAGCCACGGCACATAACTCTAAGGTTGACTATAGAATGCTTGCCATGCCCCAACTTGATTGTTCCAAAACCCCTGGCTACCCCCTGCGCAACCTGCCTGAACTCCGCTGAACCCAGAGTTAACGATGCACCCAAAAGAACTTGTAACTCAAGCATTTCAGCAAAGATTTGGCAAAGGCCCCGTCCATCTGGCTCTCGCACCAGGCCGTGTCAACCTGCTGGGGGAGCATGTTGACTTTAATGATGGATTTGTGCTGCCGGCTGCCATTGACCGGGCAACGTATATCGCCTTTTCTCCAGCGGATTCGGATCTCTCCACCCTGGTGGCTGCGGATTTTGTCGAAGAGACCACGTTTACACCTGCGAGCATACCCGCCAAGAACAACGCAAGCGGGAATCCCCTCGTTGAGTGGGCTCGCTATCCTGCCGGTGTGGCGTGGGCTCTTTCGAGTGCCACCTTATCCGCTCCCGGGATGAACGCTGTTTTTGCTTCAAATGTACCCCGCGGTGCAGGGTTAAGTTCATCTGCTTCAGTGGAGATGGCGTTTGTGGTAGCCTGGTCGGAAATGGGCGGATGGGCTTTGCCCCCGATGCAGCGCGCCTTGCTCGGTCAAAAAGCTGAAAACAAATATGTCGGCGTCAACTGCGGCATCATGGATCAGTTTGCCTCGGCCTGTGGTGTTTCTGACAAATTACTCCTGCTCGATTGCCGTTCGCTCCAATGGAAGGTTTTGCCGATACCGGAAGATGTCGTGATTGTAATCGCCGATACATCTGTGCGCCGAAAACTGACCACCAGTGGTTACAACGAACGCAGGCAGGCCTGCGAAGAGGCGGTCAATATTCTGAGGCAATACCTGCCAGGCATCCAAGCGCTCAGAGATGTAGGCGTGGAAGATTTTAATCGGCTTTGTAACCAGCTTCCACCTTTGGTTGAGAAGCGTGCGCGGCATGTTGTCGAAGAAGTGGAACGCACCCGGCGCGCCATCCCGCTATTGGAGCAGGGTAAAATTCATGAATTTGGGGTAATTATTAAACAGTGCCACGCCAGCTTGCGAGATTTATATGAGGTCTCGATCCCGGAACTGAATGCGATGGTTGAAATTGCCGAAAGCCTACCAGGCTGTTACGGCGCACGCCTGACGGGCGCTGGTTTTGGCGGTTGCACAGTGAATCTGGTTAAAAGAACCGCAGCAAATTCCTTTAGCGCGCAATTAGCATCCCGCTATCAAGCCCAAACAGGCCTAAAATCCGAAATCTACATCTGCCATGCTTCAGACGGCGCCAGGATGCTCAGTTAGGTCAAGAAGAAGTAAAATCCATTAAAGGAAGCTATTTGTATGAAGATCATTGAGAATTTATTCCTTGTCCCAGGCGTAGTGGCAAATCCATATATCCTCGTTGATGCCGACGGGCTGACCATCATTGATACGGGCCTCCCGCGCAGCGAGAGAAAAATCCTTGCCTATGTTTCCAGCCTGGGCAGATCCGCATGTGACGTGAAACGCATCATTCTTACCCATGCAGATCTTGACCACGTGGGCGGTCTTACCGCCCTGCATAAATCAACTGGTGGCCGCACATTTGCCAGCAGGATTGAAGCTGATGCCATCGCCTCGGGTGTGCCTTCCCGTCAGATCAAAGCCTCAGGCTTTTCGGTGATGCGTCTGATGTTCTCCCTGTTGCGCCCTTTTATGAAAGGTGCCCCTTTCCAGGTGGATGAGATCCTGACAGACGGTCAGATCCTGCCAGTACTGGGTGGTTTCGCGTAATCGAAACCTCAGGCCACACCCCGGGTCACATTTCGTTGTTCGCACCTTCAATTGGTGTATTGTTTAGCGGTGATTCACTGGTAACTGATGAAAGTGGCATCCATGGCTCACGCAGCGGTTTAACTTGGGACGATGCGAAGGCAAGAGAGGCAGAGAGGAAGCAGGCCGCACTTGGCGCGCGCATCGTATGTCCAGGTCATGGTCCGGTCATTATGGATGCAACTGGCAAATTTCCTCTTTAGTTCATGGAAACAGAGACAACAATTTTTTATCGTTCAAACCATGAGGCAGACAAGGAACCAGCCAGAAGGAGTCCACAATTCCTTACAAGACCGGGAATATTAGGAAAGGTCCTGGATTTCTGAAAAAAGGATTATTCAGAGGTCGGAAATCGATACTTGGATGGTTGAGATGAATTGGAAACTAATCTCATGGAATGTGAACGGCATCCGGGCAGCTGAGAAGAAAGGCTTCATGGAGTGGTTGTCTGCCAGCGATGCCGATCTGGTGGCGGTGCAGGAAACCAAAGCCCGCCCCGAACAACTCTCAGCGGGACTATTGAACCCAGCCAGCTACCAGGCTGCCTGGAACTCTGCAGAGAAGAAGGGCTACAGCGGCACGGTTACATATTCCAGGCACACGCCAGTTAAAGTGATTGCCGGTTTGAACGATCCACGCTTCGACACTGAAGGCCGGTGCCTCATCCATGAATTCGAACCAATTGTATTCTTCAACATCTACTTCCCCAACGGCGGGCGCGGGCCGGAATGGGTGGCACATAAACTGGCGTTCTACCGGCGGTTCCTCGAAGTCGCAAAAGGGTATATGCAAAGCGGGCATCCCATCGTCGTTACCGGCGATTTCAACACCGCGTATGCCGAGATTGACCTGGCCCGTCCCAGGGAGAACGTTGACTCACAGCGGCTTCATGCCGGAGGAACGGGCCGGGCTAGGTGAATTTTTCCAAGCTGGACTGATCGATACATTCCGCCATCTTCATCCGGATACGGTGAAATATTCGTGGTGGGACATGGTGACACGGGCACGCGAGCGAAATGTGGGCTGGAGGCTGGACTATTTCATGGTATCTCCCGATTTGAAAGACCGCATCATCGCCGCGGACATCCACGAGGATGTGTTTGGCTCCGACCATTGCCCTGTTAGCTTGGTCATATCCGTCTAATTGCCTTTACATTCGCTTGCGGGGTTGACTTCAGTGCTTGGCGCGCACCTACCCCGGACGCAAGCGCCGGGAGAGAATAGAGATTGCCTCTACTAATATTATCTGTGTTTTCCCACCTTGGGAGAATCTGCAGGTCCCATCAGCACACGGACTGTGTGTTGCCGTCCGTCGTCGGACAGTGGAATCCGGTCATCAGGCAAAGGGATTCCATTGAGCAGGACCTGTCGGATGCCACGATTGACGCCCTCCGGGTTCTCGACGCGGATCAGGTAAGGCGTCCTGCCAAATCGGTAAGTGAGCTGGAACCCCGGCCAATTCCCGGGAATGCATGGGTTGAGCATTAACACATCCCCCACACGGGTGAAGCCCAGGATGGCTTCAATGCCTAGGCGATACATCCAGCTTGCTGACCCGGTGTACCATGTCCAGCCGCCGCGGCCAGCGTGCGGGGACATACTGTAAACGTCAGCGGCAATAACATAAGGTTCGACACGATACCGATTTGCTTTTTCCGACGTATCGGCATGATAAACAGGATTGATGAGATGAAGTAGATCCCCAACTCGGTCACCTTGACCGAGTTACGCGTATGCCCATATAGCCCACAGCGCGGCATGAGTATACTGCCCTCCATTTTCACGAATGCCAGGCGGATAACCCTTAATATAACCGGGGTCTCGGACGGTGTGTTCAAAGGGCGGAGTGAACAACAGGATCAATTCATCATTTTTACGGATAAGCCATTCGTAGACAAATTCCATGGCGCGTTTTGCACGCGCAGGATCTGCGCCTCTTGATAAGACAGCCCAAGATTGAGCAACGGAGTCTATCTTACATTCGGGGTTCACGTCTGAACCAAGCAGCGATGCGTCATCATAATAAGCACGGCGATACCAATCCCCATCCCAGCCGTTCAATTCAAGCGCCTCGCGGATCGCATCCGCTTGAACGCGATACTCATCTACCCGTTGGTGATCGCTCATGAGCATGCAAATATCCACAGAATTAGTCAGCACGCTGTACAAAAACCAACCAAGCCAAATGCTTTCTCCTTGTCCTTGCACGCCCACGCGATTCATGCCGTCGTTCCAATCGTAGGCACCGATCAACGGGATGCCATGCCGACCAACCTTTGTGCCTTTGGAAATAGCAAGGCAACAGTGTTCATATAATGTTTCAGACTGAGCAGATAATGGGAAATATCCATACCGTTCGTGTTCGCCGGGATCCAACGGTGTAGCGCTTAGGAAAGTAACGTTCTCATCAAGAATGGAGCGATCGCCTGTGACTCGCACATAATACTCGGTGACATACGGGAGCCAGAGCAGATCATCCGAACAACGCGTGCGCACCCCACGTCCAACTGGCGGATGCCACCAGTGAAGCACATCGCCTTCCTCGAACTGGCGACTGGCAGCATCTAAAATATGTTGACGAACCATATCGGGCCGGACATGGATAAATGCCATTACATCCTGTAATTGATCGCGATAGCCATAAGCTCCGCCAGGTTGGTAAAACGCCGACCGACCCCAAAAGCGAGACGCTAATGACTGGTAGAGCAACCACCGGTTGAGTAATAAATCCAAGCCTACATCCGGAAGTCTTAACTTGAATCTGCCCAAGGTGCTTATCCCAGAATTTACCCAGAGCCTGCCACGCAGATTCAATGTTCTCAATGTTCTGATAATTAGTGATCAATCGTTCCGTATCATTGCGATCTGCACCCTGGCCAAGCAAAAAGGCGACCTCTTTCGTATCACCGGGTTGCAACCAAATCAACAACTGCAACGCGGCACACGGGTCCCCACCAGGTTGCATGCGCGGCGTGAGACCAATGCGTTCCAGCGCGGCAGGCCGCGTGTAACTACCATGCTTGCCAAGAAATTCCGTGCGATCAGTAGTAACACCACTCGGCTCTCGTGTGGACGCCAAAAAAGCCACTCTCTGTCTGAAATCCAGGTTATATGTGTTGCGTGCCAGCAAAGCGAATTGATTGGATGCAAATTCAGGCACAATGTACGGAGCTGTGTTTTCATGCAGCGACCCGAGCACCCATTCCGCATAGTAGGTTACGCTTATGCGGCGCATGTGTGCGGTTGCGTTTCGTAGTTTCAATTGGATGATTTTGACCGGATCATTCGGTACGGCAAAGACACGCATGCTCTGTTCCAACCCATGGCTTGTGTGCTCAAAAACAGAATATCCCGCTCCGTGATGGATCAGATACGGCGCATCCGCGCGGCAGGCAATGGCGTCGGTGACCAAACCTGACCTGTGTCTTCGTCGCGTAAATAGATGGCTTCCGAAGGTTGGTCACTCACTGCATCATTTCTCCAAGGAGTAAGGCAATTCTCTCCGCTGTTTTGTGCCCAGGTGCAACCCATCCCCGCTTCTGAGACGAGACATCCAAACTCTGGAGCGGCAATGATGTTGATCCACGGAGCCGGCGTCCACTGACCAGGTGCAAGATAGATGACGTATTCGCGTCCGTCCGGGGTGAAGCCGCCCAGCCCATTGTCAAAAAGCAGATCTGTAGGGCGTTTCACTGCGGGTACTGGATTGGCACGTTGTTTGCGCCTACTCACAGTACCGTTCCCAATAAGGTCTGTGAGGCGTTCAACATCGGGCGCTAAATCAGCAGGCAACGCCAATGGTTCTATCGGCACAAAGTGCGGGAGTTGGGCAATTTCTGCATCCAGCCTGGAAAGCTGTCTTTCAAGCGTGCCAGCTCCCCCGTCCATAACGACGCGAGCGACAGCCATCAGAAGAATGCGCTCGGCGGTGTTCATCTGATCTTCTCGAACAATAAATATCCCGCCGCGCTTATTAATCCATGAATCGCTGTCGGTACGATTCATCACGCGAACAATTTTTCCGTAAAGCGCCTGGTCATAGCTAGTCTCACTCTGGTTGAAGATTACAAGGTCTATCATCAGCCCGCGTTTGCGCCAGTAGGTGTGTGCCAGAAGTAACTTATCAAGCAGGTCAAGATCTTCTTCGCGTTTCAATCGCACCAATATAATGGGATAATCACCTGAAATGCCAAACGACCAAAGGCTAGGCTGGCTGAGAGTATTGGCTGAAAGTGCTGACGGTTCAGTCCGCAATGCAAGCGAGGGGTATAACAACGGTGATAGGAGTTTTTGAATCCATTCAACATCTTTAGATGTGAGGCTGAGTTGCGAAAGTTCCTGCTCAGACTGAATGCGCGCATCGTCAATCGCCCTGTTGATTTGCGACCAGTGGTGATAGTGAAACGCTAATTCAATTGCCTCTTTCCGTGAGTTCGCCGCCAATGTGACAAAGGCGAGTTGAGTGGTTTCATAAGGAGGAATTTTAGTTTCGGCTTGCAAAGTGCAAATGGAATCAAGAGTTGCCCCGGTTGTGCAAGAAAGCCTGGATGCCCCGGAAGAAAAAATAGCCGGGTGACGCGACGTATTCCCGCGCCCCAGGAAAAGAGCGCGATCAGTTTCGTAGCCGGTTAATTTTATATCTTCATCGTTGCTGGTGAAAAAGTGCGCCAGATAGATAGGTTCTTCATCTGCTGAGCGCGGGCGCCGGCGGAAGAGTAGTATTTGTTCTTCAGGCAGAAACTCGCTTTCAATAAACAGTTTATTAAAAGCGGGATGGCGCTGGTCGATTTCTTGTGGAGAGAGAATGATCTCTGCATAGCTGGTGAGAGCAACGACGCGAAGACTGTCTCCGTGATTGGTGATTGTCACGCGGCGAATTTCCACATTGTCATCAGGGGCAATAATGACCGATGTGCTTAAACCCACTTCTCCATCTTGCCGATCAAATTCCACTTTATGAGGGAAGAAGCGCACTTCACTTCTGGCGGGCGGGGTCAGGGTTGGTTGGAATGTCGAAGACCACAATTGTCCATTTGATCGATCTTCCACATAAATCCAACTTCCCCAATCGTCCAGCGTGGAATCAAATCGCCAGCGGGTCAGTTCGATATCGCCCCAATGGCTAAAGCCGCCTCCCGCAGCAGTGATGATGAGACTGTAACTTCCATTCGAAAGACAATGCAGTTGAGTATAGGGAGCATCGGGCGAGACGCGCCAGGGATCAAGCGAAATCGCAGTGTACGTTCCGTGATTTGCATCTGTTTGTTTATGATTCGGGACTCGGTTGGCGCGTATACGGGAGTTTGTTCCTGCAACAGCAATTCTATACTCTCGATACGTGGATCTGCGTGAAACCGCTAAATCATACGTTTGTTGAATAGATAGTTGGATAGGGATAGCAAAATCATTCCCTGGTGATGCGCCATGAACGAACGGATAATAGAAAAATTTACGCCCGTCTTCAGATGCCCAGCGGTGAAATCCACTGATTCGTACAAGCCATACAACCCCCACAACTTATTTTTCTCAAACCACTCTAGGTTTTGCATCACATTATTAGGTACATAGGGAAGAGCCAAGAGGGATGCATAAGGCGTAACAACCAGGTCATCTGACAAGCCGCGTTTATATCCAAGACTTGGAATGCCAAATGCTTTATATTGATAAGATTGGGCAGAATCAAAAGTGTAAAAGCTTGCTTCTGAGATGCCCCAGGGGATGTTCTTACTTCCAGCATATCGTATTTGTTCTTCGACAGCCACACGGCAACTCTGATCCAGGAGCGTGTTGGGGTAGCTCTCTGCAAATAAGGTGGGCATCAGGTATTCGAACATTGTGCCACTCCACGAAAGCAGGGCACGCATGTCGCCCAGCTGAGTCAGCGGGCGGGCAAGATGAAGCCAGTGACTTTGCGGCACATCGCCGCGCGCAATTGCGATCAGGCTGGTGATGCGGGCTTCGGAAGCCATCAAATCATAATAATTAGGATCGAGGCGGCTTGTCTCTACGTTGTAACCGATGTGGAAAACTTGCCGCTGAGGATCGAACAGGAAATTGAAGTTCATGTCCTGGAAGTAGGATTCAGCGCTCGAAGCAAGAGCAGAATAATTGTCCAATAATGATGCGGAGTTGTTCCACGAAGTTTCAATCTCTTGAGCAAGGGTTTGGCACCAGTTGTGCGTATCCAGATCGTTTTCATCGAGCAGATAAATGATCCGTTTAAGAATTCAAGCCCGCGCGCCTGCATATTTCGGGGATTTGCCCCAACGAGGGGCATGTGGAGAGCGTTGACAGTAAAATAATTTTGGCAAACTCAAGATCGGGTTTTAGGTTTGGTTGGTTGAACAGGCGTGGCGTATCAGAGATTGTCAACAGCCACGGGGCCAGCATATGCAGATCACTTTCAATTTGCTTCAAGTGATAGCGGACGCGTTCAATCCAGACTGCGAGACCGCGCAACACATCCGGGGCTAATTCCTCACCAGATTTTTGGACCGCTTCCACCAGCAAGTTCTCCATTTCGGAATAATTATTTTTGAATAGTCTGGCAAGCAGGAATGGCGAGAACCGGTTGGTATCACTCAGGGTTTCAGCCTGAGAGGATAACGAATCAATTATGCCGCGCAATTCATTATAAGCATCACCAAGATGCGCCATTTCCAGCGTATGTGACAGTATGTTCAATGTATCCAGCAAACCCTCCATACGAACAACGAGGCTCTGATCCATTTCGCGGCATCCCTGACGCAGGATGAGAATGCACGCTGCCAGATTCCCGCTATCCACAGTGGAAATATAACGCGGTGGAAGCGGAGCAAAGGTGCGCGTGTCATACCAATTCAAGAGGTGACCTTGCACTCTCTCAAGAGAATCAATGCTATCAAACGTGTCACGTAAGCGAAGTGAAAGCTCCACTAGACCGATGTAGCCAAAGTCATGTGCCGAAAGTGCGGAGAGTAACATCAATCCTATGTTGGTTGGCGAGGTGCGATGCGCAACCACTCCAAGCGGACTTTCCTGAAAGTGGTCGGGCGGTAACCAGCGATCATCGGGACTGACGAAGTGCTCAAAATAAAGCCAGGTGGAACGCGCCAGCAAACGGAGTTTGCGTTCCTGAGCAGGGAGGAGTTTTTTGACAGGATGAGCCTCAGGTTGACCAATCCGTGCGGCGATATAAGGCGCGACAATCCAGACAATCAACAATGGTGAAGCGGCAGGAAGGTTTTGCGGAGAAAGAGCCAGCAATAACATGAATAGCGCAAAAGCCGACAGCGGCTCAATAACCATCTCTCGCCATATAACTGCCACTTTCAATCTTTTGCCGAAAAACTGGACAGTGTGAGCTGCTGTCAACCACTGCAACATTCTTTTATGTGTAATGAACATGCGGACGAGCGAGGTTGCGATGGCATCCAGCATGATGAATGCTTCGTGCGGCAGGAAAATGATCTCGTACGATGAGCGAAGCGCAGAAAGGTATAGTAATCGTGTTATCACGTGGTATGACTGGCCGGTTTTATTATTTAGAAGCGCCCGGATCAGATTGGTAACCATTGAGATTAAGAACGGCGAAAGCGCCAATGTGATCCAGAAGATATTTGCGCCGGGCAACAATAGCCATCCAGCGCCAAGCAAATTTACAACCATGAGAGGCAATAAACTGCGGCACAGGTTATCAATAATCTTCCAACGATCAATCAATAATAGAGGGTTTGGGACTCTATCTCTCGTGCGATGCGGCACACGCTTTCCGAGCCAGGGCAGCAATTGCCAGTCTCCGCGCACCCAGCGATGCAGGCGGTCTGTATATGCTAGGTAATAGGGTGGGTAATCCTCAAATAGCACAATATCGGTCACCAGCCCACAGCGCCCTTGAATCCCTTCAAACAGATCATGACTCAGCAATTGATTATCCGGGACGCGGTCCTGCAAGCAGGATTGGAAAGCATCTACATCGTATATGCCTTTACCTATATAATTTCCTTCACCAAATAGATCCTGATAGACATCGGATACTGCGCGTGTATATAGATCTAGGACTGAGTCACCTGAATAGACACGGGTAAAAATGGAACGATTAGCCACTGAGGGCTTCACCTGGATTTTTGGCTGGAGAACCGTATACCCGGCTTTGATCTCCCCTGTTGCCTGATCAAACTCAGCCCGGTTTAATGGATGCGCCATTGCAGCGATTAACTGGCGGGCGCTCTCGCGTGGTAATTGCGTATCGGCGTCTAACGTGATCACATAACGGATATTTGGCAGAATGAATAAGTCACCGAACTGAATTGCATAGTTTGTCGAGGGGCTGCCTCTGAGTAGTTTATTGAATTCCTCCAATTTGCCGCGTTTGCGTTCCCAACCCATCCAACATTCTTCGCCCGGGTTCCACGTGCGTTCACGATGGAACAGAAAAAACGGACGATAATTATTCTTGCCATACTTTTCATTTAATCGCTCAATAGCAACTTTGGCTTGATCCACAAGCTGGCTGTCATTGGGCATTTCTTTTTGCGGTGCATCTGCAAAATCAGTTAGTAATGCAAAGTGAATGTTTATATCGGCATTCCCCAAGAAGTGATTTTCAAGCTGGTGAGTAAGGAAAGGCGTGTCTCCCTCTGTGCTAAGCAAAGCCGGAATGACGACCATTGTGCTGTATTCTGATGGCACCCCTGTTTGAAAATCCATTTTGGGAAGCAGGCGCGGTGGAATAATGGAAATCACCAGCCAGTTGATCAGTTCTATGGTTACAGCCAGAACGGGTATTAGCGAAAGAAACGCCGCAAGAATGATTTGACCAGGACGCCCACCCGCATGTAAAACATAAGAAATAATAGCATAATAAATTAGGAGAGTCAGTGCAAAGATACTTCCCAAGTAAGACGGCGTGGCATGTTTCTGGAGCCAGCGTCTTATCCGCCTGTTGGTGTTTGGGTGATAAGAAAGTTGCGCTTCCAGGATTGCGCAAGCAGACCCGATAAGATAATATCCTACATGCTTCTCAGATTGTGACGCACCAGCCCGCGCAAGTTGAACTGCCTGAAAAGCAATGTTTATTTCGTCAACTGGCGATCCCCGCGCCAGTTCTTCAATGATATTGCGGTAGCGGTTACGCGTCTCAAAATCCATGCGGGTGTAAGTACCTGTCGGGTCCTCGCTAAGGGTTTTTTCCAATACGCTGGTGGATTCAAAGAACGCTTTCCAATCTTGAGTGGCGAGCAGGCGTAAATTCAAAATGCAATCAATGACCATCGACTCAGTGGCAGGTTGAGGGGAGTCCGAAACGAAATTTTTTAAATCCTGCAAGAGAGGCGGGGGGGGCGCAACCTCCCAATTCAGTTTCGTAGCGTTCGCCAGTTCTTCTGCCAGAGTCTCCATTACGGTCAGGCGTAACATCAAGGGCAAAGCCCAGAGTTCACCGACCCTGAGCGGAATTATGCTTTGGAAACTCTGGATGAAGGTTTTAATCTGGTCAATATCGCAGTGGATGTTTTCTCTCCGCTTGATCGCTAGTGCAAGGATGTAGATGCGAGTCCAGTCATCCTGGGTTTTGGGGAGACGATGATAATAATTCGCAGGCAAACCCTCCTCCACTTGGCGGATAGCCTCCTTGATGACATGGAAATTATCCAACACCCATTCTGCTGTATGTGAAACAGAGACTTGTGTCTGATTAGCTTCCTCAAAATAGCGATACGCAGATTGGAAAAATTTTTCCAATTTCTTCAACCGACGTGGGATTGGAAAATCTCCACGGCGCAGTACGCAGGAGGTTAATCTTTGCGCCAGTTCAACGGCCAGCTCATCTAATTGGTTGTGAAGCATGAGGCTGCTGGGCGCCGCAAATTCAACCTGGCCTGTTTCGTGAGCAGGGTTGAGCATGGATCAATGTCCCTTGCCTTCTTTAACTGCCAATTCCGCATGGGAATGTTGAATCTCCTCAGAGGTGAGGTCTTGAATAATCATCAGGGGGGTATTGCCATACATAATGAAACTTGTTGTCGTGCTTCCATACGGCCATCGTCTTCCTCCTGAACTGCCATGAGCGACTAGCATGACCAGATCGGCGTTATTTTCCTCGACCATATCGTGTAGGCTCGCGAAGGCGTTATCGCTGACGATAATCTTGGTGTGCAAATCCAATTTATTTTGCGAAAATTGAGCTTGAAGCTGGTCCAAGTAATGGGATGCAGTGAGGTGGTTCTTCTCAATGATTTGGTCCACCAACCTCGCATCTTCTTCGGAAAGCGGGAAGCGATGGACGGCTTGCGGTTTCTGAATGACAGTCCCCAGAATGAGTTGGGATTTGTGGAATTGCGCCAGGTTGACCGCGAGCGGCAGGATATATTCTGCCCGCGTGGAACAATCCAACCCAACAAACAACCGCTTGTATTGAACCTTCGGCGCATCCGCATCCGTGGATTTGTAGGCCCGTACAAGCAATGTGGATTTATAAGAACGCAACATGATCTTCTGGACAACACTGCTAATGTTCCATTTGCTTAGCCCGCTGTGCCCGTGTGTGCTGAGGGTGATCAAATCCACATTATTGTTGCGTGCATGGTCAATGATACATTCAGCTGGATTACCTTCGAGAATCGTGTGATCCACCTTCAAGCCAGCAGTCTGCAGGCGGGCGGCAATCTTCTCAAGGTATTTTTCCGATTCGTGTTTGCGTAAATGCCAGTCTATTAGGTCAACAGCCGGAGTTTCCAACCCACGCTGATTTTCCATTACATGTGTCAAGGTGATGTGTGCATTGGTCACTGGGGCAATTGCCATTACATGCGGCAATACACATTCTGCCAACAATGAGTCATCCAGAGGTACTAAAATGTGATTTATCATGACACCCTCCCCACCATACAAACTAAATCAATTCGATGCGATGAAAGTGTGATGACAAGCGAACCATTTCCCCCTATGTTGACGATTATATAACATAATACTACGAGGATAACCTTAATGGTGTGGTGAATTAGATGGGCTAACTGGAAGTCCGTAGATCCGTTGGCTATACCTTCATTGCTTCGGCTGCCTGAAGGTTTGGCTGATTATCCCCAAAGGGGATAGCGTCAGCAGCGAGGCTAGAAAGAATTCATTTTGATTATCGCGCTCTTTCTCACAATTTGTTCGAGTATTTTAGCAATTGACGGTAATTTCGAATTTAAAAACCGTCTGCTTAGGGTGGGGGTAGATAAGGGGACTATTTAGACAAGTTCCAGATTGGCCTTGTCAGTTATGACATAGGGTATCGAGAAGTACCCGCCTTTTTGTCGAATACGCAAACATGTTTTTACAGGCCTTATCCTATCATTTTTGGCAAACCACTGCTGTTTTTTTGCAGCAGAGGTGTTGTCTGCCCGGGGAGGGGTTGAGCCTCTCCTAAAAATCATTGCAGCCCAGAAATACCTTCCAGTGAAATATACTCCGATATATTGGGGTAATTGATAAGTCCAAGGGGACAGACTTAGGGACCTCCTCGTCTATCCAATAACCGAGTATAAACTCCTCGATACCTGCCTCGATATACAGCTCCACGATATTCCGAACAGTATTTCCACGACTTTACCTCTCGATGACAAAGTTGATTGAAGAGATATCCTAGTTAGAAAATAGAATACAGAATTTCATCTGCGTATTTACCCAATGGATTTCTTAAAATTGTCATCCCCGCAAGGGAGCCATGGCAATGCTTTCTAGCGTCCGGTTTTGACAGACTTTTCATTTCTCCTGGGGATTTATCTTGACAAGGCTTCCGGAGAGGCGTTCCATCAGGCTTTGCTGGAGACAAGCAAAGCGACCCCGATCAACACTCCACCGATGACGAATAGCGGGGTGATGCGTTCACTCAAGAAGAGCACGCTAAGCAGCGTCCCAACCACGGGCTGGGCGAAGAAGGTCAGCGAGGCAGTCCCGGCGTCCAGTATGGTAAAGGCAGTGTTCCATAGATACATGGCAATGGCGGTGGAGATAATACCGATAAACAGGATGCCGCCAACCACCCCCAGACTGATCCTCCCGAAACCCTGTGTCATCGCTTCCCAGCAGCTAAGCGGCAGGCAGACCGGCAGGCCACCGATAAAAGCAATCAGGGTGGTTGTCAGGACGTCGGTGTCCCGCGTGACTTTGCGGATGAGGACTGAATACAGCGCCCAGGTCAGCGCCGCGGCCACCAGGCAGATGTTGCCCCAAAAAAAGGATGGGGAGAGGGCTGCATTACGCGGGTCGATGACTGCCACCACGCCAGCCGTGGCGATCCCCAACGCCACCAATCGCCTCAGGGTGATCCTTTCGGCCAGAATGAGGGCAGCAAAAAGCAGGACAAAGGCTGGCGTTGCCGAGGTGACCAATGAGCCGTTGGCAGCAGTGGAGAAGTTCGTGCCCACAAATTGGAAACCGAGAGAAATGCCATACCCCACCAGCCCCACGCTAAAAATCCGCCAGAATTGTCGACGCATCACCTTCCAGCTCTTGCGAATGGCAACGATGATGGCCAGCGTCAGGATACCCAAGACCAAACGGGTGACAATCAGCGAAAAGGGGGGGATCACTGCCATGACCACCTTGCTGACCACGTACATGCCCCCCCAGATGGAGGCCGCGGTCAAACCGGAAAGAAATCCCCATCCGGGATTGGTCATTCTGGATTTATTCAATGGAGTTCCTGAGGACTGATTTCATTTTGAACTCATTTTAGAAATGGGGAGCAGGCAGTCAAAACGGTACACTGTTCAGGGAAATCCAGATGATATTTATTCTATGCCTTTATTTTACTTTTATTTTTTAGAAATCTCATATGTTTTTGTGTGTGACATCTGTCACTTCTACTTTTTCTGTCTCTTGGCTAAAATAAATTCCCGATATACTCCAAGGCGTTATACCCTATTTAGATCAGGAGAAGTAGCATGAATAATAAGACTCAAGAAAACTGGCGGCAAGTATCCAGATTGCCTGGCTTCCGGGGGATGGGGTGGGGGTGGACGTGCTTGAGGCGACGAAAATTGTCCTGGACAAGATCAATTTAAATGCCGAGTACATCCATGGCGATATCGGCTGGGAATTCTGGTGCAAGGAAGGCGATGCCCTCCCGGCCCGCACCATCGAGCTGCTGAAGAAGGTTGACGCGGCCATGTTTGGCGCCATCACCTCCAAACCGGTCAAGACGGCCGAAGCCGAATTAATTCCGGAATTAAAAGGCAAAGGTTTGACCTACCGTTCACCCATCGTGCGGATGCGCCAGCTTTTCGACCTCTATAATTGCCTGCGCCCATGCAAGGGTTACCCGCATAACCCATTGAATTATAAAGAAGGCATCGACCTGGTTGTATTTCGCGAGAACACAGAAGACCTGTACGCCGGAGTGGAATTCAACCCAGTACCCGCCAATGTGGCTGCGGTCCTGGCCCAGGAATTGAAACCCTTTGCCCCCTTCAAGGATTTGCCCGGAGACCAGTACGCCATCTCCGTCAAAGTGAATACGCGGAAAGGGTGCGAACGCATCCTGCGCGCGGCATTCGATTTCACCAGGAAATTCGGCCGCAAGAAAGTGACCGTTGTGCATAAAGCCAATGTGGTGCGCGCCACCGACGGCCTGTTCTTGGACATCGCCAAGGAAATCGCCAAGGAGTATCCCGAGATCCAGATGGATGAAGCGAACGTAGACGCCATTTGCATGTGGCTCTTGAAGAATCCTCACAACTATGACGTATTGGTGGCACCCAATCTGTATGGAGATATCATTTCCGACCTGTGTGCCCAAATGGTGGGAGGCCTCGGTTTCGCGTGCTCCGGGAATATCGGCGACAAGTTGGCAGTCTTCGAGCCGAGCCACGGATCGGCGCCCAAATATGCCGGCCAGTACAAGGTGAATCCGATCGCCTCCATCCTGGCCGCCAAGATGATGCTCGACTGGCTGGGGGAGGAGCAGAAGGGAGCCGCAGTGGAAAAAGCTGTGGCGGAAGTGATCAAGGAAGGCAAAGTCAGAACTTACGATATGGGCGGTTCCAATACGACCCTGGAAATGGGGCGGGCGATCGCGGACCGGTTATAAACGATAGATAACAGGAGAAGATGAATGATGAATAAGAACCAGTATTTTAAGAAAAGCCATCCTGGAAAGGAGGGCGGTCGTAGTACCCGGCTGCCACGACGCCCTGTCTGCCAGGATCATCGAGACCTGCGGTTTCGAGGCAGTTCAGATCTCCGGCTATGGCATGGCCGGCTCGCTCCTAGCGAGACCAGATGTGGGTCTGGTGCAGATGAAAGACATCCTGGATATCTCGTGGAACATTGCCCAGGCTGTGGAAATTCCGGTCATGGCCGACTTGGATACAGGTGGCGGTAACGCGGTCAACGCGGCCTGGATTGTTGAACGCCTGATCCCCATGGGGTTGGCGGGGATGAATATCGAAGACCAGGTCTTTCCGAAGCGCTGCGGTCACATGGCAGGCAAAGAAGTGATCTCTGCCGAGGAAATGGCCGGGAAAGTGCGCGCCTGTGCGGAAATCGCGGGACAGGTTGGATAAGGACTTCATCATTAATGCCCGGACAGATTCTTTTGCCGTAGCTGGTCTCGACGAAGCCATCCGCCGCTGCAACCTGTATCTGGAGGCTGGCGCCGACATGGCTTTTATCGACGGAATCCGCACCCGGACTGACATCGAAAGAGCAGTGAAAGCGGTCAAAGGACCCTTGTCAGTGAACCTTATGGATGCCATCTCGGGCATGAAGACCGAATTGATCCCCATTCCAGAGCTGGCAAAGCTGGGAGTAGGCCGGGTCTCCATCCCGGTGGCATCGATCATGGTCGCCAATAAAGCTCTCAAGGATTTCTTCACCGCGCTCAAGAATTCCCCCACAGGAATCCTGGCAGGCCAGACCCAATGGGTCAATTCCTTTGAGGAATACACCGATTTCGTCGGATTGAAGGAATATAAAAGGATGGAAGACGCTTATCTCCCGAAGGAGCATGTCGAGACCAAGTACAAGGGCCAGGCAAAAATCGTTGGCTAGCATCCAGTGTAAAACGCAGGAGGACCTTATATGGGAATGACAGTTGGTGGAGAAGATCCTGGCCAGGGCGACCGATCAACCCCACGTGAAGGCGGGGGATGTCGTGGAGCCCCGCGTCGATCTGGCAATGTCGCATGAAAACGGGGCCCTGGTGATCAACCAGTTCCAGGAAATCTACCATGGGTACCGGTCTGGAGGCCAGAGTCTGGGACCCCGAGAAGATCGCCTTGATCTTCGATCATCGGGTTCCGGCGGAAAGCGCCAAGACCGCCACGAATCAAAAAAAGGTCCGTGAATTTGTTGCCCAGCAAGGGATCAATAAATTCCATGATATCCGTGGGGATGAAGGCGGCATTTGTCATCAGATCCTGCCGGAGAATGGTTATGTCCTTCCCGGGCAGGTTGTGGTCGGCACGGACAGCCACACCACGAGCCATGGTGCCCTGGGAGCCTTTTCGTTCGGCATCGGGGCTACGGAAATGGCCTCCGTCTGGGCGCTGGGGCGAATCCTCAACGTGGAAGTTC
Source organism: uncultured Chloroflexia bacterium (assembly GCA_963760315.1). Classification (GTDB taxonomy): domain Bacteria; phylum Chloroflexota; class Anaerolineae; order Anaerolineales; family Villigracilaceae; genus UBA877. Next base: position 7,925 of record CAVXCK010000002.1, on the reverse strand, counting down.
CCGGAACGATCAAAGTGGAGGTGCACGGTGACTTTCAACCTTATGTCCTGCCCAAGGACCTGATCCTTTACCTGATCGGTCAGATTTCAGCACAAGGGGCCAATTTCAAGGTCATCGAGTTCCACGGTCCGACGATCGAAAATATTTCAACCTCCGGACGTCTGACCATCTGCAACATGGCAGTGGAAGCTGGTGCAACCTCCGGGATCGTCCCGGCGGACGCGGAAACCGTGCGTTATTTGCATGAGGAAGCGGGAGTGAAAGGCGCCATCGAAGTCCTTCAACCGGACGCAGATGCCGTTTACGATCAAGTGATTGAAATCGACGCCTCAGATCTGGACCCGCAGCTTGCCTGTCCCCACACGGTGGACAACGTCAAGCCCATCCAGGAAGTTGCTGGAAAGCAGGTCAACCAGATCGTGATCGGCTCCTGCACCAATGGCCGTCTCGATGACATCCAGATTGCCGCCCAGAATACTGGAAGGGAAAAAAGTTGCCCGCAATGTGCGCATGCTGGTCTTCCCGGCCTCGGCGCGCATCTACCGCCAGGCGCTCAAAGATGGAACCCTCTCGACGCTTATGGATGCCGGAGCAGTGGTGATGAACTCGGGCTGCGGTCCGTGCCTCGGCGTGCACCAGGGAGCCCTGGCGGATGGCGACGTTGCCCTGGCCACCACCAACCGGAATTTCAAGGGCCGCATGGGCAATCCATCTGCCGAAGTCTATCTTTGCTCTCCGGCCGTGGCAGCCGCCAGCGCATTGACCGGCAAGATTACCGATCCCCGGAAAGGAGCCTGAGACATGTCCAAAGTAGTCCTCAAACTGGGCGATGATGTCTCGACCGATATCATCTACCCCGGACGTTTCATGGCGACCGTGCTGCCCGCAGAAACGCCTCAGTATGCTATTTGCGGATCTGGTCGATTTTAATACCCGCGTGAAGAATAAGGAGATCCAGCCGCAAAGTGTGATCGTGGCCGGGAAAAATTTCGGCTGCGGTTCCTCCCGCGAACAGGCTGCCTCCTGCCTCAAGGGTCCAGATTTCATTGTCATTGCCAGGGATTTCGCCCGCATTTTCCTGCAGAATTCCATCAACCTGGGGCTGAACACAATCATTTGCCCGGGTATCGAGGCCGAGGAAGGCGATGAGCTGAATAATCTCAGCCACGCATGTTTTGAACAAGTCGAATGGAAAAAGCTTCGAGATCGTACCCTTGCCCCAGGCGCGACAGGTGATCATTGAGGCAGGCGGATTGATCCCTTACACCCGTCAACGGTTATTGAAATCGAAGAAATAAACGTTTATCAAAATCGACCTCCCGGATTATCCTCGCGAACAGTGTCCCTTCGCGGTGTATATTAATAGGTTATGGCCTTTAATCCCCAGAAAGCGCCCCCTATTGTTCTTATACTCGCAACTTGCTTTTTTGTGGCCTTGCGAGGCCAGCGCTCCTGGGCAGTTGAAGCAATCTCCTCCCCAAAGATGTGGAGTACATCGACGTAGAATGCCTCACTATTCTCTTCTCTGTGGACTTGAAGAACGCCCTGAAAAATACCCGTTCAGTACTTGACTTATTTAATAAAAACGGGTAAAGTCTATTATGTCTATTGTAATGAAAATCGGTTTACTAGCGAAAAATGTGAATTCGCAAGAAAAGGTGATTTCGAGAATTCAGAAGCCAGTCTGTTTTTCTCTCGAAGATCCAGAGCGTCGAATCCTTTCTCGCGATTAGTAGACCGTTTTTTATTTTGCGGTGCTATCACAGAAAATTCTTTACATAATGGAGATTTCCCAAGCTTAATCCTTTACAAGTTATGAGTGAATTGTGGTTCATATTAATCGCCCCCGTGGGAATGATTGAGGCGATGAACATCAATCAGCTCAAACAAGATGAAAGAATAAAGGAGGTGATACTCGACACAGAAAGGCATTGTCAGCTACGCCAAAAAACCCGGAAAACGGGTTCCTATATTCACCATTATTCACCGGAGGAGAAAAGAGTATGTTTAAGCGGTTGTCTATAATATTTTCAGCAATAGCGATTCTGGGCATGGTGCTCACAGCCTGCGGTCCTTCCAAAGCTGCCTTCACCTGCACTGATTCGCTCGGTTGTGTCACCTACGGACCAAGCGATCCTATCCATATCGCCTTCTGGGGTGTCCTTTCAGGCGCCGACTCGACCCTGGGCCAGGACTCCCAATACGGCGTCGAGATTGCCATGGATGATCAAGGCAAGTTGCTCGGCCACGATATCAAGCTGACCACTGAGGATGCGCTCTGCACCCCCGAGGGCGGGGCAACGGCAGCCACCAAACTGGCGGTTGACACAACTATTGTCGCGCTTGTCGGTTCGTCCTGCTCTGACGAAACAGTTGGCGGTATTGCCACCCTCACCAACGCCGGCCTGACCACGATATCACCGTCGAATACCCGTCCTGTCCTCACCGCAGCTGATCGCAGCCCGGATTATGCCGGCTACCTCCGCACCGCCCATAGCGATGCCTTCCAGGGCAAGACCGCAGCGGAATTTGCCTACAACAAGCTGGGTATCCGCAAAGCGGCGACCATCCATGACGGCAGTTCCTATGCTCAAGCTCTCCAGCAAGTCTTCGCAGATAACTTCAAGACCCTCGGTGGCACGATCGTCGCTCAGGAAGCCGTAGCCAAGACGGATACCGATATGCACGCCGTCCTGACCACGATCGCCGCTGCCGGACCGGAATTGATCTATTACCCGATCTTCGTTGCCGCGGGTGGTTACATCACCGCTCAGGCGAAAGAAGTCGCAGGTTTGGAGAATGTCAAACTGATGGGTGCGGACGGCATGTTCTCACCCGACCTGCTCAAAGGCGCTGGCGCAGCTGCAGTCGGCATGTACCTCTCCAGCCCCGACTTTAGTATGTTCCCGGCCGGTTACGCAGACTTTCGTGGACAAATACAAGGCAAAGTATCGGTACGGCACCGTTGAGCATCTTCCATGCCCATGCCTACGACGCAGCGAGCATTATCTTCGCTGCCATCACGAAGGTGGCGGTAAAAGATGCTGATGGTACGCTCCACATCGGACGCAAGGCGTTGCGCGATGCCATCTATGCCACAAAGGATTTCAAGGGCATCACCGGAACCCTCACCTGCAGCCAATATGGCGACTGCGGCGCACCAGTGATCGCGGTCTACCAGATCACAAGCTCCGATCCTGCAGCATGGAATCCAGGTGTGAACCCGGAGAAAATCTACCCGTAAATCAAGCATCGTAAATGTAGCTCACGGGGATGAGCCAGGCAAATTGTCTGGCTCGTCCCTTAGGCTGTTATATTTAAAAAGGAGGAGCCGCATGCGTACGACTCTGACGGAAAAATTCGGTGAGGTAGCCGTTGTAGTGTATCTTTGGGGGTTTCGTATTCTGGTTGTGTCAGTGGTGGTGATAGGGACGATTCTCACCATCCGCGGTGGGAAATACACTGGCGTACAGTGGATGGATTTCGTTGTGTTTGGCATTGCTCGGGGCAGTATTTATGCACTTATCGCCCTTGGCTACACCATGGTCTACGGGATCCTGCGCATGATAAACTTCGCCCATAGCGAAATCTTCATGAGTGGAGCCTTCGGTGGCTACTTTCTCGCCAACGCCATGAGCCAATCTGGCTTTCTTGACAGAAATCCGGTTTTAGGGCTCATTGCTGCCGTTCTCGTTGGGATGGCTGTCTCAGCCGGGGTGGCGCTGCTGGTCGAGCGGATTGCCTATCGTCCACTCCGGAAAGCACCACGTCTGGTACCGTTGATCAGTGCCATCGGCGCTTCTTTTTTTCTCCAGTACACATTCCGGGGTTTCTTCGGTCCTGGTATTTATGCCTACCCAAATATTAAGGTTCTGACAGGGGAGTGGAATATTTTTGGGGTGGGGATTTTCAAAATGCAGGTGGTGGTGGCCGTGGCAGCCTTTATTATGATGGCAGTGCTTTATACAATCGTCATGCGCACAAAAATAGGTAAAGCAATGCGGGCAGTATCCGAAAGCAAGGATGTAGCCGCGCTCATGGGCATTGATGTTGACCGCATTATTGTCTTCACATTTGCCATTGGAGCATCAATGGCTGGCGCAGCCGGGGTACTCTATGCGTTGATGTTCCGCCAGGTGAACTTTTTTATGGGATTTGTTCCCGGTATTAAAGCTTTTACTGCGGCAGTGCTGGGCGGCATTGGCAACGTTCCCGGCGCGATGGTGGGCGGCCTCGTCCTGGGCATCTTCGAGTCCATTGGACCGGCTTTGTTCTTGGACGGCCTTCATATCCCGCGCCCGTATCAACTCCAGGATGCCATCGCTTACACCATGCTGGTGTTGGTATTGCTCTTCCGTCCTTCCGGCATTCTGGGTGAACGCCTGTCAACCAAAAAAGCATAATATTCGATCCGACAAGGATGGGATGCGATGAATATAAAACCTCGTGACACCTTCGGCAAGACCGTACGGATCGGTTTGATTGGGGGAATAGTGTCAGTTTTTCTCTGTCTGGTTGGGATCGTGGAGATATTCGGACAACGCAGCCTAATCGAGAACTTGATTTCGCTTGGACATGTTTTATTGTTTCTTCCTTTTCTGGTCACAGGGTATTTGGTTGCGAAAAGTAATTCCGAGCAGGCCCAAACAGGTAAACTCAAACTTTTGCTGGCAGGGATACTATCTGGTCTTCTGGGAGGTGGGGCTCTCACAATCTTCCTTCTGCTTGGAAATTTGATCAACATACGCGCCATGTTCATCCACGCCTCCCCCACGTTATATGGAATGCTCACATTTGGTCGCAACCTTCCGGGCGCCTGGATCCCTCTTCTCGTTGGCGCTCTTCTTGGCTCTTTAGGTTCTTTGGTTCGTTTGTTGCCATCCAGGGTACAGCAACCTTTGATACGCGGCTTTATGGGGATTTTGTTGGTGGGTTTGTTTGCAGGATTGGTGCGCCCGTTGTTGATCTCCCGTCAGGGTTGGCCGGAAGCTTTGGGGCGCTTCCTCTTTGGGGAAACGGGCCTGACAGAAGCCGGAGCGTTGATTTTCTTCGTGCTCATTATTGGAATAGTCGGAGCCTGGTCTGCATGGGGAAAATCAGTTCAATCACGCATCTCCCGGTTGCCTCGCACCGGCCAGTCAGCCTTGCGGTGGTCATCAATCGGCCTGCTCTTGATCGTGGCACTGATATTGCCACAATTCTCCGGCGCATTCATTGCCCAGGTAATTGTCCTGATCAGCCTGAATATTCTCATGGGATTGGGACTGAATATCACCCTGGGATTTGCTGGTCTGCTGGATTTGGGATTCGTAGCCTTCTTTGCCATGGGTGCTTACACCGTCGGCCTGCTAACCTCCTATGGCGAATATGGACTGGCACATTTATCTTTCTGGGCAGTCGTACCGATCGCAATATTCGTCGCCTTTATGGTCGGTGCTTTTTTAGGCCTTCCGGTCCTGGGTATGCGCGGTGACTATCTGGCGATCGCGACCCTTGGTTTCGGCGAAATTGTCCGCCTTTTGGCCGGTTCCGATTTCCTTGGGCCGTGGTTGGGTGGACCCCAGGGGGTGATCGGTATTCAAAAGCCGTGTCTCGGCTGGCTGGGTCCATTTCAGGGAGTCGGTATTCCACGCGTTTGTCACGGCTGGGAACTTGGAGGACCAAAAGAGATTTACTACCTCGCCATCGTCTTCGCACTGATTGCGGCTTTTGTTGCCGCTCGCTTGCGAGATTTCGCGCTTGGGGAGAGCCTGGATGGCTATCCGCGAGGATGAAGATGTTGCTGAAGCATTGGGTGTTAATTTGATCCAGACAAAACTGCTTGCTTACATGCTGGGAGCATCCTTCGCCGGCCTGGGCGGAGCGCTCTTTGGCACTCTGGTTGGCTCGATCTTTGCCAGCAGCATGCAACTGATGGTTTCTTTCAATGTGGTTTGTCTCATCATTGTAGGAGGCATGGGCAGTATTCCAGGTGTCATAGTAGGTGCGATTGCACTGATCGGGCTGCCTGAGGCTTTTCGAGAATTTTCAGAATATCGCTTTCTTTTTTACGGTGCGGCCTTGATCATTATGATGTTGTCCAAGCCTGGAGGGCTTTGGCCTTCCTCTATCGTCCAGCGTGAACTTCATGTGAAGGAAAAGGACGAACCGGATCCCAAATGACACATCAACTTTACCGACCTCAGTCACATAGGAGCGACGAATGGCTATCCTGACTGCAAACAAAGTAACCAAACGTTTCGGCGGCCTGGTCGCCGTGAGTTCATTGGATTTCGAGATCGAGAAGAAGGCCATTGCAAGCATTATCGGTCCCAACGGTGCTGGCAAGACTACTTTCTTCAATTGCGTCACTGGGTTCGAAAAAGCCAACGAAGGCGAGATAATCTTCGACGGTATACCCATTCACCGTCTCCGCACAGACCAGATCGCACACCTGGGTATCTCGCGTACCTACCAGAATATCCGCCTGTTCGCCGATATGACCGCTCTGGAAAATATTCTGGTTGGGCAGCATCTCCATCTCCGCTCAAATTGGATTGGGGCTGTCTTGGGCACTTCGGGTACCCGTCGGGAAGAAAAATCTGCCCTGGATGAAGCCAGACGATTGCTCCAATTTATCGAGCTTTCCGGCAAGGGAGATCTCCTGGCCAGGAATCTCCCCTATGGCGCGCAACGCCGCCTCGAAATTGCCCGTGCACTCGCCACGCGTCCAAGGTTATTGCTTCTAGATGAACCTACGGCTGGCATGAATCCACACGAGACAGAAGAAATGATGAAATTCATACGCCGGTTGCGTGATGAACTTGAGATCACCATTTTGCTCATCGAGCATCAAATGCGGGTGGTGATGGGAATCTCCGAACGGATCACCGTCTTGGATTACGGTGTCAAGATTGCCGAAGGAACGGCTGTTGAAATCCAGAACAATCCCAAAGTCATCGAAGCCTACCTCGGGCGGGGCAGCGTAGTCGGTAGTAGAGCCAATCAACCAGCTGTCTCCCCAATACCTGCACGTCTACGACGAGGTGATTGCCATGCCTATCCTGGAAGTCGAGAATATTCACTCCTATTACGGAAACATCCACGCCCTTAAAGGCATCTCCTTGACCGTTGAAAAGGGTGAAATCGTCACCCTGATCGGGGGCAATGGTGCCGGCAAGACCACCACCCTGCGCACCATTTGCGGCCTGCTGAAGCCGCGTGAGGGCGCAATTCGCCTGGACGGAGAAGATCTGGCTTACGATATAAAGCTCATGAAATTGTGTTCAAGGGCGTTGCGATGGTGCCGGAAGGGCGTGGCATCTTTGCCAGGCTGACCGTCACTGAAAACCTGGAAATGGGAGCCTACACCCGCAAGAAAGGGACGGAGATTGCCGCGGATCTGGAGCGCGTGTTCACATTGTTTCCACGGCTCAAGGAACGCCGTAAACAGGTGGGCGGTACGCTTTCCGGCGGGGAACAGCAGATGCTTGCCACGGGACGGGCATTGATGGCTCACCCCCGTCTGCTCTTGATGGATGAACCTTCCATGGGGCTGGCGCCGGTCCTGGTGGAGAGTATCTTCGACACCATCAAGGAAATTAATAAAGAGGGGACGACCATTCTGCTGGTCGAGCAAAATGCCCTCATGGCGCTCAGTGTTGCCAACCGCGGCTACGTTCTGCAGACCGGAGAGATCGTATTACAGGATACTGCCGAGAACTCAAGAAAAATAAGATGATCCAAAAATCCTATTTAGGCATGGAATAGAGATTCGTTATCGTCGATTGGATGTGACGCGTCAACTATTTCATTTGCCTGGATGAACGGCTCTCTTCGCAACCTGCGAAGAGAGCCTGCGGATGGTCACCTGTAAGTAGGCAAATCCTATCGTTAAAAAGGAAGGATCGCAAATGGCTGAACAACGACTACTTTATCTTTCGTGC
>CAVXCK010000001.1:0-397620 GCA_963760315.1 uncultured Chloroflexia bacterium | reverse complement strand
CTTTATATCTGCCACTGCGGGCACAACATCGCCGGAGTCATCGGCCCTGAGGCCCTGGCGGCCGCGGCCCGGGGTTTGCCGGGGGTCGCGGTCTGCCGGGATCATCTCTATTCCTGCTCCGAGGCGGGCCAGAAGGATATAGCCAAGGATATCCAGCAGTTCGGCCTGAACCGCATGGTGGTGGCGGCCTGCTCGCCCAAGCTGCACGAGCCCACCTTTCGGCGCCTGCTGGCCGAGAACGGCGTCAATCCCTATCTTCTGGAAATCGTCAACATCCGGGAGCACTGCTCCTGGGTCCACGCCCGGGAGCCGGAGGCCGCCTTGGTGAAGGCCCTGGAGCTGATCCGCATGGGGCTGGCCAAGGTGCGGCGCGCCCGGCCCCTGGCGGAGCGCCAGGTGCCCCTGACCCGGGCCGCCCTGGTGATCGGCGGGGGCCCGGCGGGGCTCCGGGCCGCCCTGGACATCGCCCACGCCGGGATTCCCGTGACCCTGGTGGAGCGCGCCCCAGTCCTGGGAGGCATGGCCAACCGGCTCTACAAAACCTTTCCCCAGGGCCAGAGCGCCGTGAGCCTCATCAACCCCATGATGGCCGCGGTGATGCTCCACCCCGGGATTACGGTGTTGACCGACAGCGCCGTCACCGGGGTCAGCGGCCACCTGGGCAGCTACCGGGTGACGGTGAAGCAAGCCCGGCCGGTGATTTCGGATGACTGCGACCGCTGCGGCGCCTGTGAGACGGTCTGCCCGATCCGGGTGCCGGATGACCGGGAACCGGGACAGAGTCTCCGGGCGGCCATCTACCTGCCGTCGCCCACGGCCTTTCCGGCCCGCTACGTGGTGGATGTGGCGCACTGCGACCGCTGCGGCGCCTGCGTCCCGGCCTGCCCCCGCCAGGCCATCGACCTTAGAGGCCGAGGGGGAAATCGAGCATTCCCTGGAGGTGGGGAGCGTTGTGGTGGCCACGGGCTTCTCGCCCTTTGCGCTGGCGGGCAGCCGCTACGAGTCCTGGGCCGCCCTGCCCCAGGTCGTGACCACCGTGGCCCTGGAACGCCTCCTGTCTCCCCAGGGGCCCACCGGGGGCCGGGTGCTGCCACCCGGTGCGGCCGCCGAGCCCCGGGAGATCGCCTTTGTGTTGTGCGTGGGCTCCCGGGAAGAAGAGGGGAACCGTTACTGCTCCCGGATCTGCTGCCCCACGGCCTTGAACCAGGCCCTGGAACTGAAGGCCCTGCTCCCCCAGGCCCGCATCCGCATTTATTACCGGGATATGAGGACCATCAAGAAGGACTGGGAGGCCCTGTACACCCGGGCCCGGGAGGCGGGCATCGGCTTTATGCGGGGCCGGGTACGGGATATCCGGCCCGGTGAGGCGGGCGGGGTGGTGATCGAGGCGGACCAGGAACTGGGCCAGTGGGTGAGCCGGGACCGGGTGGACCTGGCGGTCCTGGCGGTGGGCATGACGCCGGGGGACGGCGCCGCCCTCCGGGAGGTGCTGAAGCTGCCGGTGGGGCCCGACGGTTTCTTCCTGGAAGCCCATCCCAAGCTGCGCCCCCTGGAGACGGTGCTGGACGGCATCTTTCTGGCCGGGGCCTGCCAGGGCCCCAAGGACCTGGCGGAGTCCATTACCCAGGGCTCCGGGGCCGCGGCCAAGATTCTGGCCCTCATGGCCCATGACACCATCACCCTGGACGGCCTGATTTGCGAGGTGGACCCGGACAAGTGCATCGGCTGCGAGAGTTGTTACCAGGAATGCCCCTTCCAGGCGGTGGAGATGGTGGGGGAGGGGAAAACCGCCAGGCCCGGATCATCGAAGCGGCCTGCAAAGGATGCGGGGTCTGCGCCGGGGCCTGCCCCAGCGGGGCCGTCATCGCCCGGGGCTTTACCGACGAGATGATCCTGGCCCAGATTGACGAGGCCCTGGCGGCCGACCCCGAGGAGAAGATCCTGGCGTTCTGCTGCAACTGGTGCTCTTATGCCGGGGCGGATTTCGCCGGGGTGTCCCGGCTGCAATACCCCCCGGCGGTGCGGATTATCCGCACCATGTGCTCCGGGCGGGTCCATCCCAAGTTCATCCTCCACGCCCTGGCGCGGGGCGCCGGACAGGTGCTGGTCTCGGGCTGCCATCCCCCGGGAGAATGCCATTATGTGGCCGGGAACCTCCGGGCCCAGGCCCGGATAGAAAAGCTCAAACCTAAGCTGATCGAGAAGGGCATCGACCCGGCGCGCCTGCGCCTGGAGTGGATTTCCGCCACGGAGGGCAAGACCTTTCAGCAGGTCATCCGGGAGATGGCGGAAGAAATTGAGGGCGAAAAGGGGAAAAGGCGAAAAGGCGAAAAGGGAAAAAAAAAGAGGCGAAAAGGGAAGGTGCAACTTTGAGCATCAGATTTCCTTTGATGGAAAAACCAGGAGGACAGCATGCCTTTTGTAAACATCAAGATCACCAAGGATGGCGCCACACCGGAACAAAAAGCCGAACTTATTAAGGGAGTTACCGATCTGCTGGTGAAGGTGCTCCACAAGAATCCCGCCACCACCGTGGTGGTGATTGAGGAAGTGGAAACCGACAACTGGGGCATCGGTGGGGAAACGGTAACGGCGAGGAGACGGGAGAGCAAGTAAGTAGGGTGCCTTTTACGCACCAAAAATGGCGCGTGAGACGCGCCCTACGGCTGCACAGGCGAAGCCTGTGCCACCAATCTTTTCTTGGACGCTGACGGCCGATGATAGCTCATAAAACAGGCTGCGACGGCGGATTAAAACCAAGAAAAATGACCCGACTTAAAGTTCTCATATGCGCCTGCCCCGACCTGGCGATTGATGGGCGGGAGCTGGCCGTCCGGCTGGAGCGGGCGGGGGTGCAGGCCGACCTGGCGCCGCCCCTGTGCACTCCCGACGGCCTGGCGCGGCTCCGGAAACTCACGGCCGCCAAGGCCCGGCCCTGGCTGGTGGCCGCCTGCGGGCCGGAGATCCATGCCGGCTTCTTCCAGGGCCTGGCGGGAGAGGCGCCGCTGCCGGTAGTGGACGTGCGGTCCGCGGCTGATCTGGAGACCGCGCTGGGGGCCCTGACCCTGGCCCTTGAAACCCGGGAGCCGCCGGAAATCCCCGGGGTCCCGGTCTGCCGGGAGGTGCTCGTGGTCGGCGGCGGCGTGGGGGGCTGCCAGGCGGCCCTGGACCTGGCCAACGCCGGCCTTAAGGTCTACCTGGCCGAATCCTCCCTCTCCATCGGCGGCACCATGGCGCAGTTGGACAAGACCTTCCCCACCCTGGACTGCTCCATCTGCATCCTGGGGCCGAAACTGGTGGAGGTGGCCGCCCATCCCAACATCGAGCTGCTCAGCTATGCCAGCCTCAGCCGCATTGCCGGGCAGGCCGGGGGCTTCGAGGTGGAAGTCACCCTCAAGCCCCGCTACGTCAACATGAGCAAGTGCGTGGGGTGCGGGACCTGCACCACGGTGTGCCCGGTGATCGTGCCCAGCCGCTGGAATCTGGGGCTCAAGCCCCGGAAATGCATCCGCATCATCTTCGCCCAGGCGGTGCCACTGAGAGCCACCATTGAAAGGGAATACTGCATCGACTGCCAGATGTGCGTCCAGGCCTGCGAGCACCAGGCCATCAACCTGCTGCACCACCCGAGCTCGCGCCGGCTCACGGTGGGAGCCATTGTCCTGGCCACCGGGGCCCGGCCCTTTGACCCCGCCATCAAGAGCGAGTACGGCTACGGCCGTATCCCAGGGGTGGTGACCAACCTGGAGTTCGAGCGGATCGTCTGCGCCACGGGTCCCACCCTGGGCAGTCTGGTAACTCCCGGGGGCCGGCCGGTGAAGCGACTGGCCTTCATCCAGTGCGTGGGCTCCCGGGACCGGCGGTTCCTGCCCTATTGCTCCGGCTATTGCTGCACCGCCTCCATCAAGGAAGCCATGCTGGCCCTGGAACATGAACCGGACTCCGAGGTCACCATTTTCTACAACGACATCCGCACCTCCGGCAAAGGCTTTGAAGAGTTGTACCTGAGGGCGAAGGCTGCGGGGGTGCGGTTTATCAAAGGGCTGCCGGGCCGCATCACTGAGGACGACGAGGGGCGCCCGATCATCTGCTTTGAAGACCAGGAAAGGGGAGGGGCCTCGCAGCTGGCCGTGGATATGGCGGTGCTGGCCGTGGGTTTGGAGGCCCCGGCGGAGGCGCTGCCCTTTGCGGACCCGGCCCCGGCCAGAGACGGGCTGGGCTTTTACCAGGAGCGCCATCCCATCCTGCACCCCCTGGAGTCCACCGTGCCGGGAGTCTTTCTGGCCGGCACCTGCCAGGGGCCCCGGGACATCGCCGAGACCGTCTGCCAGGGGAGCGGGGTGGCGGCCCGGGTCATGCGCCTGTTGACCACGCGCCCCGGAAAAAGCTAAGCGCCCGGCGGTGGCCGATTAAGGTTGACACCCCCGGGTGAACTTTATATAGTGAGTTATCCGGGTACCCTTCGGGGTTTAATGGGGAAGACGGTGTGAGCCGTCGCGGTCCCGCCGCTGTGACCGGGGACGAACCCTGCACGAGGCCACTGTTCCACCGAAGTGGGATGGGAAGGCGCAGGAAGTAGGTCGATCCGGGAGCCAGAAGACCTGCCCGGAGGTTTGGAGCCTGAAGCGCGATCAGGGTCCAAACATTAGAGGTCGCTCCGGACAAGCGGCCTCCTCATTTAAGGATAAAGAAGCTGGGTGCATCCTTAAGTCCACTGGGACTTAGGGATTTTTTTTCGTCTGGTTTTTCGTCTGGAGGTGACATGCCTAAAGAGGGAGCACGGCGGTGGGTTCTGCTCGTCCTGGCATTGCTGCTGGGGCTGGGGGTCGGCTCCATGGCCGGCGCCGCCCCCAACCCCGACAAACCGGCCATTGTCCTCACCGCGTTCGGCACCAGCACCGCGGCCTTTGACACCTATAAGCATCTGGAAGACCAGGTCAAGCAGCGGTTCCCCGGGTACGACCTCCGGTGGGCCTTTACCTCACACCAGGTCCGGCAGAAAGTCTGGCAGGAACAGCAGAAAGAACTGCAAGACCTGCCCCAGACGCTTAAGGACCTGAAGGCCGCGGGGTATACCCGGGTGGCGGTGCAATCCCTGCACGTGGTGCCGGGGGAAGAGTGGGAGGAGATGGTCAAAGAGAGCCGGGCGGTCCCGGGGCTCCAGGTAGCTTTGGGCCAACCGCTCTTGAGCAGCAAGGCCGACCAGATTTGGGTCCTTAAGGCCCTGGCCAAGACCTTTCCCAAGGACTTGCAGAAGAACGCCGTGGTGCTGGTGGGGCACGGCAGTCCCAGCCCCCAGGGAGCGGCCACCTATGCCGCGTTTGAACGCCTGGTGCGCTCCCGGTATCCCGATAAAAACGTGTTTTTCGGGGTGGTGGAGGGCAAGCCCACGAAAGCGGCGGCCCTGGCGGCGGTGCGGCAATCCGGGGTCGGCGAGGTGGTGTTTATCCCCTTCCTCCTGGTGGCGGGCGAGCACGTCAACAAGGATATCCTGGGAGACGAACCGGACAGCTGGAAATCTCAACTCCTGAAAAGCGGCAGCTATCGCGTCCAGGGCGTTCGGAAAGGGCTGGGCTATCAGGAAGGCGTGGTGCGCCTTTACCTGGACCACCTGGACGAGGCGCTGAAGACCCTGAATAAATGAAAGTGAGTTCCCTGCCTGCCGATGACCTGAACCGGGCCGTGGATCTGGCGGAAGCCAGGAGGCGGCATAAGTTAGGGGCGCGCCGGTTTGCCGCCGCCCTCATCGTTTTGGGTCTGGGCCTGGTCCTGTCGGTAGTCCTGGCCACGGGCATCGGCCGCATGGACGTTGGTTGGGGCGCTATCGCCGACGTGATCCTGGGCAAACTGGGTTTTCATACTGCGGCGGTCGACCGCACCACGGACGTGGTCATCTGGGGCATTCGCCTTTCCCGGGTGGTGCTCTCGGGGCTGGTGGGGGCGTCTTTGGCCACCGCCGGGGTCATCTTCCAGGGGCTCCTCCTGAACCCCCTGGCCGATCCTTTCACCCTCGGCGTGTCCACCGGCGCGGCTTTTGGGGTGGCGCTCCTGGTCATGCTGGGGGTAGGCGGCAGTTTTCTGGGCTTAAGCCCTCTGCCTCTGGGCGCCCTGGCGGGGGCCCTGGGGGCCATGGCGGCGGTCATGGTATTGTCCCGGGAGTCCGGCCGCATCCGCAAGGAGACCCTGATCCTGGCCGGGATCGTGGTGAGCACCTTTCTCGCCGCCCTCATCAGCCTCATCAAGAGCCTGGATGAGGAGTCCCTGTCGGCCATCGTTTTCTGGATCATGGGGAGCTTCTCCGGCCGGGGCTGGATCCACGTGGGCTTTCTCCTGCCCTATCTGGCGGCCGGCCTGGTGCTGGCCGCGGTTTATCACCGGGAACTGGACATCCTGGCCCTGGGGGAGGAGCAATCCCACCACCTGGGGGTGGCCGTGTCGAAGGTCCGGCTGAAGCTCCTCCTGGGGGCCTCCTTGCTCACTGCGGGGGCGGTGTCCGTTTCCGGGGTGATCGGCTTTGTGGGCCTGGTGGTGCCCCACCTGGTGCGGGTGCTGGCCGGCCCTTCCCATGGCCGGCTCCTGGCGTTATCCGCCGCGACCGGCGCCCTGATCCTGATCTGGGCCGACGTCCTGGCCCGCATTCTCCTGGCCAGCGGCCAGGAGCTGCCGGTGGGCGTGGTCACGGCCCTACTAGGCGGGCCGTTTTTCTTTTATCTCCTGAAATCCCGCCGTTCCAGGGGGATGTGGTGATCCGGGTAGAGGCGCTGGAGTTGGGCTACGAGGACCGACTGGTCCTCACGGGCCTCAATTTCCAGGTGGACCGGGGGGAATTCCTGGGCATCCTGGGCCCCAATGGCAGCGGCAAATCCACCTTGCTCCATGCCCTCTCGGGCCTGCTGCCGCCCAAAAACGGGCGGATTATCGTCAAGTCCGAGGCTCTGGGAGTTTTGCCCAGCCGGCTCCGGGCCCAGATCCTGGCGGTGGTGCCCCAATCCACCGATGTGCGGTTCCCTTTTACCTGCCTGGAGATCGTGCTCATGGGGCGCTATCCCCACCGGCGCCGCCTGGGGACCCTGACGGACGCGGACCTGGTCTGGGCCCTCAAGTCCATGCGCCGGACCACCACGTCGCACCTCAAGGAACGGTCCATCACCGAGGTCTCCGGAGGGGAATGCCAGCGGGTGGTGATCGCCCGGGCCCTGGCCCAGGACCCGGAAATCCTGCTCCTGGATGAGGCCACCTCATCTTTGGACGTGCGCAAGAAGCTGGAGATCTTCGAGATCCTCAAATACCTGAACGAGACCAGGGGGCTCACGGTGCTCTGCGCCATGCACGACCTGAATCTGGCGGCCCTCTACTGCCGGCGCCTCATGTTCATCAAGGATGGGCGGATCGTGGTGGACGGCCCCACGGACCAGGTGTTCACCCCGGCGATTTTGGCCGAGGTTTACGAGACGCCCATGGAGGTCGTCTGGCACCCCGCCCATAACCGGCCCTACTCGGTGATGCTGCCCTTGTCGCCGGCAACCGGGGAGGCGGAGGCCGAGGCGGAGGTCCTGGAGGCGGTCCAGTCATGAGGGGGCGTCGATTTGCCGGGCTGACCTTGCTCATCGGTTTGATGATGTTGTCGCTGGGGGCCACCAACCTGAACGCCGCCCAGATTATCGATGACCGGGACGCCGCGGTGAATCTGACCGCCCCGCCCCAGCGGATCATCTCCCTGTACGGCGGCTTGACGGAAATCCTGAGCGCCCTGGGAGTGGCTGGCCGGGTAGTGGCCCGCACCCAGGGAGATGAGACCATCAAGGGGATTCCCACCGTGGGCACCCATCTGCAGCCCAACGTGGAGATGATCCTGGCTTTGAAGCCGGATCTGGTGGTGCAGGGGGGAGTCGCCAAGGGGATGCCGGCCTTGAAGAGGCTGGAGGCGGCGCAGGTGCCGGTGGCCATGTTTGCGCCCCACGATTTCGATGGCCTGTTCAGCACCATCACCCGGCTGGGAGTCCTCACCGGGCGGGGAGAGGCGGCTGAGGCCCTGACGCGGTCCATGGAGGCCAAACTCGATGACGTGGCTAAGCGGGTGGCGGGCCGCCCTAAGCCCCGGGTCTTTTTCGAGGTGCGCGACCTCAACCTCCTGGCCGCGGGGCAAGGCTCTTTGATAAACGACATCATCACCCGGGCGGGGGGCGAAAACCTCGTCACCAGTTCCCAAAAACTGGCGTTATACAGCCTGGAGGCCCTCATCCAGGCGAACCCGGAGGTTTACATTATTCAGAAGGGGTCCATGAACCGCAGCCCCGAAGACATTTACTCCCGCCCCTATTATCAGGAACTCCAGGCGGTGAAGGCGCACCGGGTGCTGGTGGTGGACGAGAGCCTCTACTCCCGCCCGGGACCCCGGTCGGCGGAGGCAGTGGCACAACTGGCCCGGTTTCTCCACCCCGAGGCGTGGGAGAAAAGACAGGGGCCAGTGGTGTCAGAGGATCTAGGGGGAGAGGGGCTCAGAAAAAGATTAACAGCCTCGGGGTAGGCGTCCCCTAGCCCTTAACTGAGAATAACATGCCAGAATTCTCTACCATGAATCAACCAAACGCGTGGGCTGGTGATAGCCGGGACTCAGAGTGGGGTGGGCAAGACCACCGTCACCCTGGGGCTGCTGTACGCCCTGGCGCCGCCGGGGTTTGGTGGTGCAGCCTTTCAAGGTGGGGCCGGATTTCATCGATCCCGGGCATCACACCCGGGCCGCGGGCCGCGTCTGCCGGAACCTGGACGGCTGGATGCTGAGCCGGGAGGCCAATCTGGCCCTGTTCCGCCGCCAGGCCCGGGAGGCCGACGTGGCGGTGGTGGAGGGGGTCATGGGGCTGTTCGACGGCTATGACGGGGCCAGCGAGGCCGGGTCCACGGCCCAGATGGCCAAGTGGCTGGGGCTGCCGGTGCTGTTGGTGGTGGACGCCCGCGCCATGGCCCGGAGCGCCGCCGCCCTGGTGCACGGGTTCGCCAGCTTCGATCCCGCCCTGACTTTGGCGGGCGTGGTCTTTAACCGTATCGGCAGCGCCACCCATCTGGAGTACTTGAGTCAGGCCCTGTCGTCACTTGAAAGGCGTGCGGTGCTTCGGGGGGCTCCCCCGGGACCGGGAACTGGCCATCCCCGAGCGGCACCTGGGTCTGGCCACCGCCGAGGACCACCCGTTGGAGGAGGCCTATCTGAATCACCTGGCGGACTGGCTGGAGACCCACCTGGACCTGGACGGGCTGCTGCAGGCGTTGCCCCCGCTGGCGCTGCCGGAGGACCCCGCCCCGGCGCCCGTGCCGCCCACGGTGCGCCTGGGGGTCGCCCGGGACCGGGCCTTTTGCTTTTACTACCCCGAGAACCTGGAGTTGCTGGCCGCATTCGGGGCGGAATTGGTCCCCTTCTCGCCCCTGGACGACCGGGAACTGCCCGCCGACCTTGCACGGCATCTACCTGGGCGGGGGGTATCCGGAGCTCTATGCCGAGCAGCTGGCCGCCAATGAGACCATGAAGCACGCCCTGAGGCAGGCCGCCGCCGGGGGCTGCCCATCTACGCCGAATGCGGCGGGCTCATGTACCTCTCCCGGGAAATCCGGGACCTGGAGGGCCGGGCCCACCCCATGGCGGGGGTCTTCCCCTTCACGGTGCGGATGCTGCCCCGGCTCAAGGCCCTGGGCTACCGGGAGGTCACCCTGACCGCGCCCGGCCTCCTGGGCCCGGCGGGGACCAAGGCCCGGGGGCATGAGTTTCACTACTCGGAAATTGTGGGGGAGCCCGACGGCGTGCCCCGCCTCTACCGCCTCACCCCCCGGCGGGGGGGCGAGGCCGTGAGCGAAGGCTACGGCGCAAAACCACGTCCTGGCCAGCTACGTGCACCTCCACTTCGGCAGCAACCCCGAAGTGGCCCGGCACCTGGTGGCGAGTTGCCGGGCGTATAAAGATAACTTGAGGGAGGGGGCGAGGGACAGACGTAAGTCCCCTCGCCCCTCCCCTCAAACTCCCTCTCCCAACCCCCTATAAGGGCGGACACAGGCCGTAGGGGAATTTGAGGGGAGGGCGAGGGACTTGAGGGCGGGGCAGACGTCCCCCGGCCCTCCCCTCAAGACACTGCTTTCAAAAGGAGTAAACATGACCTGGCAACCCCGCCTCCCCGCGGAGATCGAGGCCGAGAGTTTCCGCCGCATCGAAGCCCAGGTGGGTGCCCACCACCTGCCGCCCGAGGTCTGGTTCGTGGTGCGGCGCATGATCCACACCAGCGCCGACCTGGAGTACCTGGCGTCGGCCCGGATCCATCCCCGGGCCATCGCCGCCGGGGTGGAGGCCTTGAGACGCGGCCGCCCGGTGGCCACCGACACCCGCATGCTCCTGGCGGGCATCTCCACCGGCCGCCTGGACCGCTTGGGGGTTACGGCCTTCTGCCTCATGGACGACCCGGAGGTGGCCGCCGAAGCGGCCCGCCGGGGCGCCACCCGGGCCGAGGTGGCCATGGAGCGGAGCCTGCCGAAGCTGGCCGGAGGCATCGTGGCCATCGGCAATGCCCCCACCGCCCTGTTGCGACTGCTGGAACTGCTCAAGGCCGGGGCCCCGCCGCCGGCCCTGGTGGTGGGGGTGCCGGTGGGTTTTGTCAACGCCGCCGAATCCAAGGACGCCCTGGCCCGCCAGGATTGCCCTTACATCACCGCCTTGGGGGCCAAAGGCGGCTCCGCGCTGGCGGCCAGCATCATGAATGCCCTGGCCATCATGGCCCTGGAGGAGATGCCGTCATGACCACGAAAACCGGGACCCTGTACGGGATCGGCGTAGGACCGGGAGATCCCGAATTGATTACCCTGAAGGCCCTCAAGGTGCTCAATCGGGTGCCCCACATTTTTGCCTCGTGCTCCACCAAGAACAACTACAGCCTGGCCCTGAGCATCGTGCGTTGCCACCTCAACGGCGCCGGCATCGAGCACCTGCCCTTCCCCATGACCAAGGACCCCCAGGTTCTTAAGTCCGCCTGGGAGCAGAACGCCCGGCGGGTCCTGGAAGTACTGGCCACCGGCAGTGATGCCGCCTTCGTCACTCTCGGGGACCCCCTGACCTACTCCACCTTCGGGTATCTCCTGAAGACCCTCAAGCGCCTCAACCCCGAGGTGTGTATCGTCACCATTCCCGGCATCACCTCTTACAGCGCCGCTGCGGCCCTGACCCACATTCCGTTGACCGAGGGGGAGGAATCCTTCTACCTGGTGTCCGGGGCCATGGGAGCGGCCCGACTGAAGGAAGCTATTGATAAATCAGATAATATTGTGATACTTAAAACGTATCGTTACTTTAACGAAATCTATCAGGCCCTGGAGGACCTGGACTTGCTGGACCGGACCACTTGCATCAGCCGGTGCGGCCTGGAAGGCGAGACCATTGTGGAAAATCTCCGGGAACTCAAAGGGCGGGAATTGCCCTATCTCTCCATGATCATCATCAAAAAGCAAGGCAAGGGGTATTGATGGCCCCCCCATCAAACTCCCCGCCCATCCCCCGGTAAGGGGTGAATGGTAGGGGCGCAGCGGGCTGTGCCCTCTATGGCAGGCTTGGCAGGGGATTTTATGAATTTTGCCGCAGTCTTCACTCGGTATAAGTGGGATAGGCAAAAGGCAACGGTGGGAAAGCAGTTGTGAAAAAGTCACCCATACCCCCTCCGGCCTTTGAGGACGACGAGGTCCTCAGGCCGCCCCGCCCGCGGAAGGAACTGCGCCAGGGGTTTTCTACCGGCACCGCCGCCACGGCCGCGGCCCAGGGGGCGCTGTACGAACTTTTGGCGCGGCCCTGTCCCGACCGGGTGGAGGTGGACCTGCCCGGCGGTGGGAGCCTCAGCATCCCGCTGAACCGCCACGGCCGGCACGGCGACCGGGGGGAAGCGGTGGTGATTAAGGACGCCGGTGACGACCCCGACGTCACCAACGGGGCGGAGATCGGGGCCCGGGTCTGGCGGCTGGGGGGGCCGGGAGGGCCAGAGGACATCGCCATTTTGGGCGGCGAAGGCGTGGGCCGGGTGACCAGGCCGGGTTTGCCGGTGGCGGTGGGGGAGCCCGCCATCAACCCGGTGCCCCGGCGGATGATCCTGCGGGCCTTGCGCCGGGTGTGGGATGAGATTTGTCCCGGAGAACCTCTCCGCCTGGCGGTGGAGATTTTTGTGCCCCGGGGAGAGGAACTGGCCCGGCATACCCTCAACCCCCGCCTGGGGATTGTGGGGGGCATCTCGATTTTGGGGACCACCGGTCTGGTGAAGCCCTTTTCCCACCAGGCCTACCGGGCCACCATCGCCGCCGCCCTCAGGGTGGCCAAGGCGATGGGACTCAGGCACATCGGGTTCAGCACCGGGGGCAAAAGCGAAGGTTACCTCAAGGCGCTCCGGCCGGAGTTGCCCGATACGGCCTTGGTGCAGATGGGCGATTACGTGCGCTTCGCCCTGAAGGTGGCCGCTCCCATGGGGTTCGCCGAGATCACCGCGGCGGCTTTTTTCGGCAAGGCCCTGAAGATCGCCCAGGGTTTCGGGCACACCCATGCTTCCCGGGGGCTGGCCGATTTAAAGGAGTTGGGCCGCTGGACCCTGGCCCTGACGGGGGATGCGGCCCTGGCGGGTGAAGTGGCCGGGGCCAATACCGCCCGGCAGGCCCTGGAGATTCTCACCGGGGCCCGGGCCGGCCAGGTGGTGGAGAAGGTGGGCGACCGGATGCTGGCGGCCTTGCGGAGACTATGCCGGTCCCCGGCCGAGGCTTGAGCGCGGTGATGCTCGATTTTGACGGCTCACCCCTCTGGCGGGGGGAGAGCCTCGGGGAGGCGGCGGCATGATCCCGGTACAGGTGGTGGGCCTGGGGATGTCGCCGGAGGACCTGACCCCCCGGACCCGGGAGATCATCCGGGAGGCCCAGGTGTTGGTGGGGGGGCGGCGCCTCCTCGACTACTTTCCCGAGCACCGGGGCATGAAAATTCCCCTGGGAAAGGACCCGGAAGGCACCCTCCGGCAACTCCCGCCCCTGGCCGAAACCCGGCGGGTGGTGGTGCTGGCCTCCGGGGACCCCAATTTCTACGGGGTGGGGCCGCTGGTGGTTGGGGTCCTGGGGGCGGAGCAGGTGGTGATCCACCCCAACCTCACCGCGATTCAAACCGCCTGCGCCCGGCTCCGGATGCCCTGGCAGGACGCCACCGTCATCAGCCTGCACGGGCGCTCCTGGGAGCCGTTGGCCGCGGCCTTAGGAAAGCCGGGTCCGTTGCTGATTTACACGGACCCGGCGCACCCCCCCGGGGAGATCGCCCGGTTCCTGCTGGACCGGGGTCTGGCCCAGGCCCGCTTCTGCGTGCTGGAAGACCTGGGCCAGGCAACGGAGCGGGTCACCTGGCTTTCTCTGGCGGAAGCCCAGGAGCAAGACTTTTCGCCCTTGAACCTGGTCGTGGTGATGCCGGAGCCGGGTGAGGTCAGCCCGGTGCGCCCGCAGCTCCACCTTGGACTCCCCGAGGCGGCCCTGGCCCACCAGGCCGGGCTCATCACCAAGGCCGAGGTGCGGGCCGTGGTCCTGGCCAAGCTGGCCCTCGGGCCCGGCCAGGTCCTCTGGGACGTGGGGGCCGGGTGCGGTTCCGTGGGGTTGGAGGCCAGCCTGCTCGTCCCCGGCGGGAAGATTTTTGCGGTGGAGCGCCACCCGGAACGGGCCGCCCAGATTGACGCCAACCGGGACAGATTCGGGGTGGCCAACCTGGAGGTGGTATGCGGCCAGGCCCCGGAGTGCCTGGCGGACCTGCCCGCTCCCCAGCGGGTCTTCGTGGGGGGCGGCGGACCGGATGTGGGCGCCATCGTCCAGGAAGCCATGCGGCGCCTGACGCCGGAGGGCCGGGTGGTGGTCACCGCCGCCCTCCTGGAGACCCTGGAGACGGCTCGGGTCGCCCTGGAACAGGCGGGCTGGGAGGTGGAAGTGGTCCAACTCCAGGTAAGCCGGTCCCGCCCCCTGGCGGGTGGGACGTCGTTGCAGGCCTTGAATCCGGTGTGGATTGTTACGGGTTACTTGAGGGGAGGGCCGGGGAGAAGCAGTAGTCAGTAGCCAGTGGTCAGTAAGGGGGGCAGAAAAAACTAGGCAACCTGGAAACTGACAACTGGCAACTAGCGCCTGGCCCCTCCCTCAGGAATAAAAGGAAAATTGCATGACCGAACGTCATCCCGTTATCTTCGTGGGGGCCGGGCCCGGCGACCCGGAGCTCATCACGGTCAAGGGGCAAAAGGCCCTGGCCCGGGCGCGACCTGGTGCTCTACGCCGGGTCCCTGGTGTCGCCCGCGGTGCTGGGGTGGGCCAGCCCCGGGGCCGAGCTCATTGACACCGCCAAACTCAACCTGGAGGAGATTCTCGCCCGGATTATTGAGGGGCAGCGGGCCGGCAAACGGGTGGTCCGGGTCCACTCCGGCGACCCCGCCCTGTTCGGCGCCATCCAGGAGCAGCTGGAGGTGCTGGAGCGGGAAGGGGTCCCCTGTGAGGTGATTCCCGGGGTGAGTGCGGCGTTCGCCGCGGCCGCGGCCCTGGCCCAGGAACTCACCTTGCCGGAGGTGACCCAGACGGTCATCCTCACCCGGGCGGCGGGGCGCACCCCGGTGCCGGAGCGGGAGGCCCTGCCATGAGTTGGCCCGGCATGGGGCCACCCTGGTCATCTATCTCAGCATCAAGCTTATCGACGCCGTGGTGGCCGAGCTCACCCCGGCCTACGGCCCGGAGACCCCGGCGGTGGTGGCGTACCGGGTGAGCTGGCCGGACCAGCGGCTGATCCGGGGCACCCTGGCCACCATTGCCGGGCTGGTCAAGGAGTCGGGCATCGAGCGCCAGGCCTTGATCCTGGTGGGGCCGGTCCTGGCCGCCCGGGAGGGCGAGCTCAAGGCCCGCTCCAAGCTCTATGACCAGGGCTTCACCCATGGGTTTCGGGCCGGGGGGGGAGATGAGTGAAATAGCGCAGATATATCAAATAGATGGCAATAGCGGTAGAGGCGACCCGCCGGGTCGCCCCTACGCCCTACCTTCGGTAACGTTATGGTTTCGCAGGCACGCCCCATCAAAATCCTGGCCCTGACGCCCCGGGGCGCGGCCCTGGCCCGGCGGCTCTGCCGAGGGGCTGGCCGGCGCCAAGTGTCTTCTCCCCCAGGCCCAGGCCGGGGAGCCGGGGGACCAGGCTTTTTCCCGGCTATCCGAAGTCTTCCGGGAGGCCTTTGAGAAGGGCGAAAACCTGGTGTGCGTCATGGCCGCGGGGATCGTGGTGCGCGGCATCGCCCCGTATCTGAAGGGCAAGGATACCGACCCGGCGGTGGTGGTGGTGGATGAAGCCGGGCGGTTCGCCGTCAGCCTCCTGTCCGGGCACCTGGGCGGGGCCAACGAGCTGGCCCGGCGAGGTGGCGAAGGTATTGGGGGGCACCGCGGTCATCACCACGGCCACCGACGTGCAGGGGCTCCCGGCCCTGGACGTGCTGGCGGTGGAGCATGGCCTGACCATCGAAAACCTGCCGGAGGTGCGGCCGATCCACATGGCTTTGTTGGAGGGCCGAACTATCCGGGTGGTGGACCCCGAGGGTTTTTTATATGGCGAATTATCAGCGTATCCGGAGTTATTCAGTCTAGAGCCCGACCTGGACCGGGCCCTGGCCGGCCCCGGCCCCACGGTTTACGTGGGCTTTCGGGAGCGGGACTGGCCCCCGGAGTGGCTGCGGCTCCGGCCCCGGAACCTGGTGGCCGGGATGGGCTGTCATAAGGGCACGCCCGCGGAGGAACTCGTTGATTTTATTAAACAAACGTTTAAGCAGGAAGGGTTGTCCCTCCTGTCCCTGAAGGCCCTGGCCACCATTGAGGCCAAAAAGGAGGAACCCGGGCTGCGGATGGCCGCCCGGAGTCTGGGAGTCGAATTCTTATGGTTTACCGCGACGGAGTTAGAGGACATACCGGTGCCGAACCCCTCGCCCCGGGTGGCCCGCCACATGAAAGTGGCGAGTGTCAGCGAGGCGGCGGCCCTGAAGGCCGGGGGGGTGGAGCTGATCGTGACCAAGCGCAAGAGCCGCCAACGCCACCCTGGCGGTGGCCCGGGTCGCTTAGCGGTGGTGAGCCTGGGGCCCGGGTTTGCCGATTACCTCATCCCCCGGGCGCAGGCCGCCCTGGCCGAGGCCCAGGTGGTGGTGGGCTACCAGACCTATATCGACCTGGTGCGCCCGCTGCTGACCACCCAGGAAGTGGTGGCCACCGGGATGAAGGCCGAAGTGAAGCGCTGCCAGCTGGCCCTGGACCGGGCCCGGGCCGGGCAGCGGGTGGCCCTGGTCTCCAGCGGCGACGCCGGCATCTACGGCATGGCCGGGCTGGTCCTGTCGATGTGCGCCGCCCAGGGGCTCAAGGTGGGCCCGCCCTGCCGGGGAGACGGACGTGGACCTCTACCTGGAGGTGATCCCCGGAGTCCCGGCCCTGGCCGCGGGGGCGGCGCTGCTGGGGGCGCCCCTGATGCACGATTTTGTCGCCATCTCCTTGAGCGACCTCCTCACCCCCTGGGAGACGATTGAAAAGCGCCTGGAACTGGCGGCCCAGGGGGATTTCGTCATCGTGCTCTATAACCCCAAGAGCAAGAAACGGGACTGGCAGTTGGGCGCGGTGCGGGACCTGCTGCTGCGCTATAAAGCCCCCGACACCCCCGTGGGCATCGTCTCCCGGGCCATGCGCCAGGGCCAAACCACCACGATCACGACTCTTTCATGATCTTACGAAAAACCCGGTGGACATGCAGACCATCGTGGTGGTGGGCAACTCCCAGACCTACACCTACGGCGATTATATGATCACCCCCCGGGGCTACCTGACTAAGTACAGTGGTCAGGTGTCAGGGTAGTCAGGGTGGTCAGGAATAATCCCAGTTTTGAACATAGGAAGTTTAGTGGATCAAGGAGAAGAAGCTGACTGCTGATTAGCTGAGAAGCTGATAGCTGATAACAATCTATGAAATACCGTCCTTTAATGATCCTGGGTTCGGGCTCGGACGTGGGCAAGAGCATCATGGTGGCCGGGCTGTGCCGCATCTTCCGCCAGGAGGGCATCCGGGTGGCCCCCTTCAAGGCCCAGAACATGGCCCTGAACAGTTTCATCACCCCGGAAGGCGGGGAGATGGGCCGGGCCCAGGTGGTCCAGGCCCAGGCCGCGGGCCTGGTCCCCCATGTGGACATGAACCCCATCCTGCTCAAGCCCAGCAGCGAGGTGGGCTCCCAGGTGATTGTCCACGGCCGGGTGTACGGCAACTTTTCGGCCCGGGATTACTACCGGCTCAAGCCCCGGCTGGTGCGGAAGGTGATGGAGAGCTACCGCCGCCTCGCCCAGGCCTATGACCTCATCGTGTTGGAGGGGGCCGGCAGCGCGGTGGAGCTGAATTTAAAGAAAAACGACCTGGTGAACTTCAACATGGCCAGGAAGGCCGGGGCCGCGGTGCTGCTGGTGGCCGACATCGACCGGGGCGGGGTGTTCGCGGCCACCATCGGCGCCTTCCATCTCCTGACGCCGGGGGAGCGCCGGATGCTCCGGGGCTTCATCATCAACAAGTTCCGGGGCGATCCGGCCCTGTTTGAGGAGGGGGTGGAGATCATCGAGCGGCGCACCGCAAGACCCGTCCTGGGGGTGGTGCCCTACGTGGGCGATTTGGTCCTGCCCGAAGAGGACAGCGTCGCCCTGGGCCGCAAGCGTCTGGCCGGAGCGTGGGCCGAAAATGGCGGCCTCAGGATCGGGGTGGTGCGGCTGCCCCACATCTCCAACTACACCGACTTTGACGCCCTGGAGCAGGAGCCCGGGGTGACCCTCCGGTACCTGGACCACCGGGATGGGCTTGACGGCCTGGACCTCCTGATCCTGCCGGGGACCAAGAACACCATCAGCGACCTCCTCTATCTCAAGGAGACCGGCCTGTTCCGGCGGATTCAGGCCTACGCCCGGGAGGGCGGCCGGGTGGTGGGTATCTGCGGGGGCTACCAGATCCTGGGGCAGGAAGTCCGGGACCCCCTGGGGGTGGAAGGCGACCCCCGGACGGAGGCGGGATTGAATCTCTTGCCGCTGGTCACCACCATGGCCGGGGCCAAGACCACCACCCAGGTGGAGGCCCGGGGCTCGGACCGGAGGGAAGGCGGGGTGCTGTCGGCCTACGAGATCCACATGGGAGTCACCGAGCCCCGGGGGGAAGGGCAGCCGGCCTTCGAGATCATCAGCCGGAACGGCCAGCCCCTGAAGGTGGCCGATGGCTGGGTCAGCCCGGACCATCGCGTCTGGGGCACCTATCTCCACGGCCTGTATGATAATGACGGGTTTCGCCGGGTTTTTCTGCAAGAACTGCGCGGAGCCGGCCGGGCGACCCCGACCGCCTCGCCGGAGACGTCTCTTATCAAAGCTTTCAAGAAGCCCAGTTGGACCGTCTGGCCGACCTGTTGCGCCGCCATCTGGATCTGGCCCAACTCAATACCATGATTCGAACTTGAAAAAAATGACTGACTTGCCTAACAAGACCCCCCCGCACGGGGGGGACGTGTATCACCTGGCCCGCACCCTGGGGCTTGAGCTTGACGACCTCCTGGATTTCTCCGCCAATATCAACCCCCTGGGATTTCCCCCGGGGCTTCCCGGCGCGGTAGCAGGAGGCTATGCGCGAGATCGTCCACTACCCGGATCGCCGCTGCCTGGATCTGCGCCGGGACCTGGCGGCCTATCATGGCCTCGGCCCTGAGGCAATCCTGGTGGGGAACGGCTCCACGGAGCTCATCTACCTGGCGGCCCGGGCGCTCAGACCCACCCGGGGCCTGATTGTGACCCCGGCCTTCAGCGAATATGAGCAAGCCCTCAACGTGGCCCGGGTGCCGGTGGTTTTCCATCCCACCGCTGAAGCTCACGATTTTTCCCTGCATGAGGTCCTGGAGCCGAGGGCCGGCGACCTGGTCTTCCTGGCGCATCCCGCCAGTCCCAGCGGGGTGCTTCTGAACCCGGCGCTCTTCCTGGAGGTGGCGGCCCGGGTCGATGCGGCGGGAGCTTATCTCCTCCTGGATGAAGCTTTCGTGGATTTCGTGGAAGAGGCCTCCTTGAAGACTCACCTGGGCCGGTTCCCCCGCCTGATGATCCTCCGGTCTTTCACCAAATTTTTCGGTATCCCGGGGATGCGCCTGGGTTTTTTGTTAGGAGCCCCGGAACTCTCTGCCCGCCTGGCGGAGGCGCAGGAGCCCTGGTCGGTGAACACCATGGCCCAGGCCATGGGGCGGGCCTGCCTGGCCGACCTTGCCTATATGAGCCGGACCCGGGCCCTCATCGCCCAGGAGCGGGAATTCCTCTTTAACCGGCTGGCGGCGCTGCCGGGGTTCACCCCGTTTCCCAGCGTGGTGAATTATCTCCTGGTGAAGCTTACCCGGCCGGGGATGACCGCGGCCGCATTGCAAAGACGGATGCTGGCCCACCGTATCGTGATCCGGGATGCCGGCAATTTTCGGGGGCTGGATGAGCGCTTTTTCCGCATCGCGGTGCGGCGCCGGGAGGAGAATGAGCGGCTGCTGAAGGCGCGAACGTCAGCGCTTGATCCTTGCCCTTGTTGTGCGTCACTATACTGAAACTGCACAGCCAGTCGGTTCACAGCGTTTGGTGGACTGTTACAAACTTGATATGAGTACCGCCACTGTCCGCAACGAAATGGGCGCGCTGACTGAATTTGGTTACTTGCGCCAGCCACACACATCGGCAGGACGTGTTCCCACCGAAGAAGGTTATCGCTATTTCGTCACCCACGTGGTCTACCCATCTGATCTGCCCGAACCTGCGCGGGACACCATCTCGCATCAGTTTTACCAGGCGCGGCAGGATGTGGAGCAGTGGATGCCACTGGCGGCTTCCATCCTGGCACAACATTCACGAGCGGCTTCCATAGTCACTGCGCCGCATTCAGAGCGATCGCACTACAAACACGTGGAACTCATCTCCACCCAGGGACGGCAGGTGCTGATGGTTCTGGTCATGACCGGTGGGGAGGTCAGCCAGCAAATCCTTACCCTGGCCGAGCCTGTGGCTCAGGAACGCATGTCTACTGCTGCCGACCGGCTCAACCAAATCTGCCTGGGAAAGACCACCGAAGAAATCGCGGCCATCCCTCCGCGCGCTGATTCCCTTGAGAAGGATATCCTGACCCTCGTCCTCCAAGACATGAACCGCGGTGAGCAACGCGTTTCCGGCGAAATCTATCTGGACGGCTTGACCAATGTTCTCTCCGAACCCGAATTCCTCGAATCCGGGGATGCCCGTCGGGCCGTGCATCTGTTTGAGGAGCGCTCGTTATTGCAGGATCTGTTGGCCCGCACCACCAACAATGCCACCGTGGGCGGAGTCCAGGTGTTGATCGGCGGAGAGGGTAAATGGGAGGAGTTGAAGCAATGTTCGGTTGTTCTGGCTCGCTATGGAATCCCTGGCCTTGTCACCGGCACGCTGGGTGTCTTTGGACCGATGCGCATGCCTTACGCACGGACCATCCCCACCGTCCGTTTTATGGCTGATCTTTAAGTGGTTTGGTATCTGAAACAATGGCAGGAGACGAAAATGAGCAAGAAAGAAAAGTTGCACCAGAGTAATCCCGAGATGGAAAATACGCCCGAGGCAACCGCCGCGCCGGTTGCTGACCTAGGACCCGACGCGGCACCTGACACTTCCGCGGCTCTCGCCGAACTTGAAAAACATCTGGCTGAAGCTCAGTCCCAGGCTGCAGAATATAAGGACGGCTGGCAGCGTTCCGTGGCTGACTTCCAGAATTATCGACGGCGTGTCGATGCAGAAAAGTTTGAAACCTACCAGAATGCGATCGGCAGTATCATCAAACGTTATTTACCAATCCTGGATGACTTGGAACGTGCCCTGGCGACGCGCCCTGCAGATCTGGCTTGGGTGGACGGTATCGAGTTGATTTACCGTAAACTGCAATTTATTCTCGAGTCAGAAGGGTTGAAGCGCATCGAAGCCGAGGGGCAGATGTTCGACCCGAATTTCCACGAAGCCATCCAGCAGGAACCGAGCGAAGGCTATGAAAGCGGACAGGTTATCTCTGTCGTGCAGAACGGCTATACATTGGGAGAGAAGATCATTCGACCGGCGGTGGTAAGAGTTGCCCAGTAATCCGATAATCTGGTATTCCTTTGTCAGGTGTTACGTAGCACCGGAGTAATTGACATAGGAACGTTGAATTCAATTTCTGGAGTAAAGGGATTTATGTCTAAAATCATTGGGATCGATCTAGGTACAACGAATTCTGTCGGGGCGGTGATGATGGGAGCTGAACCGGTTGTAATCTCCTCATCAGAAGGGGAGCGGTTGGTGCCGTCTGTGGTGGCAATAAACAAAAATCACGAGCGCCTGGTGGGACGGGTGGCCCGCAACCAGGCAATTGTCAATTCCCAGAATACTATCTTTTCCATCAAGCGTTTCATGGGTCGCAAGTACGAAGACCCGGAAGTTCAGCGCACCTTGCCGCGGATTCCGTATACTGCGCTTCCCGCGGAAAACGGGGATGTGCGTGTCAAGATGGATGACAAGGAATATTCCCCGCCGGAAATCTCGGCCATGATCCTGGCCAAGATCAAACGCGATGCCGAAGCCTATCTCGGCGAAACGGTTACGCAGGCGGTGATTACCGTCCCGGCGTACTTTAATGATGCCCAGCGCAATGCGACGAAAGATGCTGGTAAGATTGCCGGCCTGGACGTACTGCGTATCATCAATGAGCCGACTGCATCTTCACTCGCCTATGGACTGGATAAGAAGACCAACGAGATCATCGCGGTCTATGATTTGGGCGGGGGGACGTTCGATATTTCCATCCTCGATGTGGGTGAAGGTGTTTTCCAGGTCCGTTCCACCAACGGCAATACCTTCCTGGGCGGAGACGATTTTGACCAGCGCATCATAGATTATTTCACCCAGGAGTTCCAGAAAGAGAGCGGCATTGACCTGCGACAGGACCGGCAGTCACTCCAGCGCCTGCGTGAAGCGGCCGAGAAGGCCAAGATCGAACTTTCGACGATGATGCAGACCGAAGTCAACCTGCCCTATCTCACTGCCGATGCCTCCGGGCCGAAGCACCTGGTGATGACCATGACCCGCGCCAAACTGGAACAACTCACCGCTGATCTGGTGGAAGGAACGCTGACCCCGCTCAAACAGGCAATGGCAGATGCTGGCCTTTCCGCTTCCGACATTAACGAAGTCGTGATGGTGGGCGGCATGACCCGTATGCCCGCCGTACAGGAAGCCGTGCGCCATTTCTTCGGCAAGGAACCTCATAAAGGCGTCAACCCTGACGAAGTGGTGGCGGTCGGTGCAGCCATCCAGGCGGGTGTGTTGAGCGGCGAAGTGAAAGACATTCTCCTGCTGGATGTCACCCCGCTGTCGCTTTCCATCGAAACCCTGGGCGGAGTCGCCACGCCGCAGATCGAGCGCAACACCACCATTCCGACCCGCAAGAGCCAGGTATTTTCCACTGCCAGTCGACAGCCAGACGCAGGTCGAAATCCACGTTCTGCAGGGGGAGCGCCCGATGGCCGTGGATAACAAGTCGCTTGGCAAATTCATCCTGGATGGCATCCCGCCGGCCCCGCGCGGCATCCCTCAGATTGAAGTGACTTTTGACATTGACGCCAACGGCATCCTGAAAGTCAATGCGCAGGATAAGGCCAGCGGACGCAGCCAGCATATCACCATCACGGCCTCGTCCGGCCTGGCGAAGGATGAAGTGGAACGCATGCGCAAGGAAGCCGAAGTGCACGCCGCCGAAGACAAGCAGCGCCGCGATTTGATTGAAGCTAGGAATACCGCTGATAATTCAGTCTATGGCGCTGAGAAGGTCTTGAACGAACTCGGCGAAAAGGTTCCGGCGGAGATCAAGGCCGAGGTTCAGGCAGCCGTGGACGAAGTCAAGAAAGTGAAAGAGGGCGATGACGAACCGGCCATCCGCAAGGCGGTGGATGCCCTCAGCCAGGTCGTCCAGAAAGTCGGCACGGCAGCTTACGAGCAGAGCCCCGGAACAAGCTGGACCGGAAGCTGGTCCGCAAAATCCCGATGGTGAGCCCACAATTGAAAGCGAAGGAAAAGGAAATGAATAAGGGTTCGTGAATGGTTTGCCCAGTTCACTATTCCTGTTCTCAATGACCTATGACCAATCGCGACTACTACGAAATCCTCGGCATTTCCAGGAACGCCTCCACGGATGACATCAAGGCCGCCTTCCGTAAACTTGCGCGCCAATATCATCCTGATGTGAGCAAGGAATCGGATGCCGAGGAAAAATTCAAGGAAATTAATGAGGCCTACGGTGTCCTTTCGGACCCGCAGAAACGCGCCCGCTATGACCAGTATGGCCGGGCCGGTCTGGGTGAAATGGGCGGTATGCCCGATTACGCCACGATGGATTTCTCGGATATATTCGAGCAGTTCTTCGGGATTAACATGGGCGGTGGGAGCCGTTCACGCCGCCCGCGGCGGGGGCGGGACCTGCAAGTGCGCCTCGACCTTACTTTCGAGGAAGCCGTCTTTGGCGCAGAAAAAACCATTGAAGTGACGCGCAATGAAACCTGCGGAACCTGCCATGGGTCCGGTGCTGAACCGGGCACCAGCCCGCAGCGCTGCAATACCTGCGATGGGCGCGGTGAAGTCCGCCAGGTGCGCCAGACGATCTTCGGCTCGATGATGCAATCCGGACCTGTCCCACCTGTGGCGGACGAGGTGAGGTTATCTCCTCGCCCTGTCATACTTGCCGCGGGACCGGGCTGGAACGGAAAACGATCAAGAAGACCGTCCAGGTGCCGGCCGGTGTGGACAATGGTACGCAGATCCGTTTGGCAGGGGAAGGCGAACCGGGAATCCTTGGCGGGCCGCAGGGAAATCTATACCTCCTGCTGGCGGTCAAGCCGCACAAGTTCTTCAAACGCCGCGAGAACGATATCCTGCTCAATCTGGACATTAATGTGGCCCAGGCCGTGCTGGGCGCGGAAGTGGATGTTCCGACTGTGGATGGATCTTCTAAACTCAAAATCCCTGCCGGGACGCAACCGGGCAAGGTGTTCACGCTCAAGGCACGCGGCGTACCTCACCTGCGCAAGAGCGGCCGCGGTGACCAGATGGTGCTTATAAATGTGGATATCCCATCCAAGCTGACGAAGGAACAACGTGAACTGTTCGAGAAACTAGCGGCTACGCTTGGCACGACGGTCAAGCCGAAGGAAAAAGGATTTTTGGATTGGTTGAATGATGCCATAGGGGGGTAATCTACGGTCAAGTTTGGGTAAACATGCAACCTGTATCGTCTGGAATTGGGTTTGTTTTCCTGTGATATGATTTTCCCGCTTGGTGTGGAATAAACGGCAAATTGAACGGCATGAAAAAATACCTCCTCAAAGTCTGGCGAATTCTGCCAATCTGGATGCAGCTCCTCGCGGCTGCCATTATTCGTCCGCGATACCAGGTGGCGGTTGGGGGGATGATCATCAACGAACATGGACAAATCCTCCTTTGCGAGCATACCTATCGTCGCCTTCATGCTTGGGGGCTGCCGGGTGGTGATCTTAAGTTTGGCGAAGACCCCGTGGAAGCGATCAAGCGGGAAATCCTGGAGGAAACCGGCCTGGCGGTACAGAATGCACATCTCCTGCTGGTTGAGAATTCGACCGAAACCCATCACGTTGCCCTGACCTATCTCTGCACGGGAGTGAGCGGTACCTTTGTCCCAAGCGATGAAGTATCCAGTATCCAATATTATGACACCAACGAATACCCCGATTTATTCAAGGAACATCGTGCCACGATTGAAAAATGCCTGGCAATCCTGAATTCTGAGAAGTGAGATGACTTTATGAATTGGCTCGAAGTTTCCCTCACCGTCAACGGCGAACTGGCGGAAGCCGTGGCTGACGTGCTGGCTCGTTTTGCACCTAACGGGGTGACCACTGAGCAGGCTGTGGATTTTGTCAACGACGAAGACGAGGGCACACCGGTCGGACCGATCACTGTGCGCGCCTACCTGCCGGTGGATGAAATGCTTGTAAAGGCGCGTCAGAAACTGGAAGAATCCCTCTTCCATTTGGGTATGATCCAGCCGCTGCCCGCGCCGGTCTTTACACCACTGGCGGACCAGAACTGGATGGAAGTATGGAAAGCCAACTACCATCCGATTCCGATTGGCAAACGACTCATCATCGTTCCTGCCTGGCTTAAATCGCCGGATGCCTCCCGCATCTCCATTAAAATTGACCCTGGTATGGCTTTCGGGACCGGGACGCACCCAACCACGCAATTGTGTCTTGAGTTTCTGGAGTCCTATACGCCGAAAGACGGCGATGTTATTGACGTCGGCTGTGGATCAGGGATTCTCTCAATTGCCGCCCTAAAACTCGGCGCAGGCTTTGCCCTTGGTGTAGACATTGATGAAGCATCGGTTAAAGCCAGTCGTGAGAACGCGGACTCCAACGGTATCCCCGCAGATCAGTTTACAATTGGCCTGGGTTCGGTGACAGATGTTTTGACCGGCAGGTTTCTGGCACCCTCCCAAAACGGTAGCCGGAGGGTGCGAAACGCCCCGCTTGTGCTTGCCAATATTCTAGCTCCGATCATCATCCGTCTATTTGGTTCAGGTCTGGCAAAGTTGGCATCTCCGGGAGGAGTGTTCATCCTTTCGGGTATCCTGGAAGAACAAGCCGAAGGGGTGATTTCCTCTGCAGAAGAACATGAATTAAAATTGGTGGAAAAGCGCCAAATAGGGGATTGGGTGGCTCTGCTGGTGCGGTAGTCGGTTTCAGCAAGGTGGTGTTCCTTGGGATATACTCAATCCCATGGTGGTGCTGTAAAATTCATGGATTTATTCCTGTGCTGAAGGTTTAAGGGTAACCTTCAGCATTTTTGTGCTATCATACGGTCAAGATGATGCGCCGCCGTTTGGTACTCTACCTGCTGCTGAATGCCTTCGTTTCAGCCCTTGTATCAGGGGCGATCCTCTTCTTTTACGATCGCGCCAACCATAAGACGGATTGCGGATCGGGCGAGACGATCCCCACGCTTTCTCCCGGAGGTGTAAACGCGGACATCGCCAGCGTCACAGGCGCGGGGGTGCTTGCCAGCGAGTTTGTGGTCATCCAGAATAAAGGCGACGCGGCACTTGGGTTAACTGGCTGGACGCTCAAGGACAGCCAGGGCATCACCTACATATTTCCGCAATTGATGCTCTACCCCGGTGGTACAGTGCAGGTACATACGAAGCCCGGAGTCGACACCGCCGCAGATCTTTACTGGGGACGCTCCACACCGGTCTGGGAATCCGGCGAACTGGCTGCCCTCTACGATACACAGAACATTGCCCGTGCCTTTTATCGCGTTCCTTAATGGAATAATGGACTTAGCTTATGACCCAGGCTCTCTATAATAAATGGCGCCCCCAGAAATGGGATGAAATTGTCGGGCAGCAGCATGTCGTACAGACGTTGCGTAATGCGGTCATGGGTAACCGCGTTGTCCACGCCTACCTGTTCGCAGGTCCACGCGGCACTGGCAAGACCACCGCTGCCCGTCTGCTGGCGAAGGCCGTCAACTGCCTGAATGAAAACCCGGCAGCCCGTCCATGCAATGAATGCGTCCACTGCCTGGCAGTCAACGAGAATCGATTCCTCGATCTCATCGAAATTGATGCCGCATCCCAGACCGGGTGGACGATGTGCGTGACTTGCGCGATAAAGTCAATTTCTCCCCTAACCAGGGCCGCTACAAAATATACATCATTGACGAAGTGCACATGTTCTCCAACAATGCCTTCAACGCCTTGCTGAAAACCCTTGAAGAGCCGCCTGCCCATGCAATCTTCATCCTGGCCACCACCGAGATGCATAAAATCCCAGCCACTGTTCTCTCCCGCTGCCAGCGCTATGAATTCCGCCGGGTTCCGGTGGACGACATTGTGGGCCAGTTGCAGAACATCGTCACCAACGAAAAGCTCATTGCCGAACCCGAAGCGCTGACCCTCATCGCCCGCCAGTCTGCCGGAGGAATGCGCGACGCCATCTCCCTGCTTGACCAAATGGCTTCCACCGGAAAGGAAATCACCCTTGGACTGACGCAAACCGTGCTTGGCACCGCCACAAGTCAAACCGTGCATTGAGTTGGTCGGAGCGGTGCTGGACCAGAAACCCGCGGCCGGTATGGACGCGATTCATACCGCTCTGGATTCCGGCACTGATCCGCGCCTGCTGGCGCGGCAGGTGGTGGACTACCTGCGGGCATTGCTGCTCGTCCAGATGGGCAACGCCTCGCAGGTGGACCTGGCCGCGGATACACGTGCTCAAGCTGCGAAACATGCCAAGGCTTTTTCTACATCGGAAGTGATGCGCATGATCAAAGCGTTTAACTTTGCTGCTACAGACCTGCGCGGCGGCTGGCAGCCGTCCCTGCCGCTGGAAATGGCGCTGGCTGAAGTCATCGAAGCGCCGAAAATTCTGTATCAGACCGCCACACCTGCCGATGAGATCAAGACCCCGGCGAAGGAAAAAGGCGAAAAACCTGCCATTAAGCCGACGGTCCAGAAAGATGTGGAAGCGACCAGAGACCGGCTCTACAGCGCAGACAGAATCATCCATCACGCTGGAACAGGTCAGCAAAGCCTGGAAGCAAATTCGAGCGCGCATTAAACCGCAGAGTCCATCGCTGGATGGCTTTGCTCAATTCCTGCAGGCTGCTGGAAATCAAGAATGGCGTATTGGTGATTGGATTTGCTAGCGAATTGCTACGGTCGAAAATGGATATGCCGGAGCAAATAGAAATCACTCGCAAGGCAATTGCGGAAAGTATGTGGTGGTGAACTCTCGATAAAATGTGTGGTCACCAATGCTAAGCAATCTCCTCCGCCGGATGTCAAAGCGGATGGGATGGTGGCTGCGGCAATCAAGGCTGGCGGCGAAATTGTGGATATTCAGGAGTAATTATGGCTAAAGGATTTAATCGTCCTGCCGGCGGTGGGGGGCAGGCTGGAATGATGCAGCAACTTCAGCGTCTGCAACAGCAGATGGCTGAAGCCCAGGAACATCTGGCGCAGGAAACCGTTACGGCCACAGCGGGCGGCGGCGCGGTCAAGATCACGATGACCGGCGACCAAAAATGCCAGTCGGTCGAGATTGACCCGACTCTGCTTAAAGACGCGGATGCCGAAATGCTCCAGGACCTGATGCTGACTGCGGTCAACCTGGCGCTGGAAAAGTCGCGCGAGCGCCAGGAACAGGTCATGGGTCCGCTGGCGGGCGGATTGCCAGTTTAAGAGTTTGTAGGTGCGGTCAATCGATCGCGCCTACCGGATGACAATTATGCTTCCCGAACCCATTCAAAATTTGTTATTGCCCTGGAACGTCTCCCCGGCATCGGCCCGAAGACGGCCTCCCGGCTGGCATTCTTCCTCCTGCGTGCCCCGGAGGAGGTCTCCGGCCAGCTGGCTGAAGCGCTGGCCGACTTCAAGACCAAGCTTGCCTTTTGCCAGGAGTGCTTCAATATCACCTCCGCCGGGCGCGAACGCTGCGAGATATGCGAGAGCGGTCAACGGGATGGGACGATTATCTGCGTGGTCGAGGAGCCGCTGGATCTGCTGGCGCTGGAACGCATAGGCGCTTACAAAGGAAAGTACCACGTCTTGCAGGGGGTTCTCTCGCCCATAGAAGGCATCGGCCCGGATGACTTGAAGATCAAGCCATTGCTCGAACGCATCCAGCGTGGAGGCGTGCAGGAAGTCATCCTGGCAACCAATCCTTCCATGGAAGGGGAGGCTACGGCGCAATACTTGCACCCGCGTCTCCAGTCACTCGGTGTGCGTGTGACGAGACTGGCGCGCGGCCTGCCGGTTGGCGGTGACCTGGAATATGCCGATCAAAATACGCTGTTGCGCGCCCTATCCGGGCGGCAGGAGATGTCGTAACCTTAAAAAATCCAAATTGGGGGTGCAAATTCCTTGACAACCTCGTTCGAATGCGTATAATAGGCAAGCACATTGACCCCCACGCAGATCTCGTCCACATGGACAGATCGTTGACAACAGAGCAACGTCTCACGTCAGAGACACAAACCAGCAGGTTTCGCAGTCTGACGAGCCGATGTCGCAATCAAAACATCGGCGATTTCGTCTCTCTGGGACTTGACAGTGGAGGGCCTTGCGGGTAAAATGCAGCCCGCTTTGTATACCGGACCTTAACAACTGAAAAGTGATAGGAAGTAAGCCTGTCGTTCTATTCCGTAACTTACACCCGCAAGGGTGATTTTTTTGCGGAGAGTTTGATCCTGGCTCAGGATGAACGCTGGCGGCGTGCTTAATACATGCAAGTCGAACGAAGAGCCTTTGTAGCAATACGGAGGTTTCTTAGTGGCGAACGGGTGCGTAACGCGTTGGTGACCTGCCCCGAAGTGTGGGATAACAGTTCGAAAGGACTGCTAATACCGCATGTGGTCATCGGGTTTAGAAGCCGATGACTAAAGCAGTAATGCGCTTTGGGAGGGACCTGCGTCCCATCAGCTAGTTGGTGAGGTAACGGCCCACCAAGGCTACGACGGGTAGGGGACCTGAGAGGGTGGTCCCCCACACTGGCACTGAAACACGGGCCAGACACCTACGGGTGGCAGCAGTAGGGAATATTGGGCAATGGGCGAAAGCCTGACCCAGCAACGCCGCGTGCACGATGAAGGTCTTCGGATCGTAAAGTGCTTTTCTGAGAGATGAGAAAGGACAGTATCTCAGGAATAAGTCTCGGCTAACTACGTGCCAGCAGCCGCGGTAAAACGTAGGAGGCGAGCGTTATCCGGATTTACTGGGCGTAAAGCGCGTGCAGGTGGTTTGGTAAGTTGGATGTGAAAGCTCCTGGCTCAACTGGGAGAGGTCGTTCAATACTACCAGACTTGAGAGCAGTAGAGGGAGGTGGAATTCCCGGTGTAGTGGTGAAATGCGTAGATATCGGGAGGAACACCAGTGGCGAAAGCGGCCTCCTGGACTGTTTCTGACACTCAGACGCGAAAGCTAGGGTAGCAAACGGGATTAGAGACCCCGGTAGTCCTAGCTGTAAACGATGTGAACTTGGCGTCGGCGGGTTCAAAGCCGTCGGTGCCGAAGCCAACGCGATAAGTTCACCGCCTGGGGACTACGGCCGCAAGGTTAAAACTCAAAGGAATTGACGGGTCCCCGCACAAGCAGCGGAGCGTGTGGTTTAATTCGATGTTACACGAAGAACCTTACCCAGGTTTGACATGTTGGTGGTAGGGAAGCGAAAGCAGACCGACCCGCAAGGGAGCCTTCACAGGTGTTGCATGGCTGTCGTCAGCTCGTGTCGTGAGATGTTCGGTTAAGTCCGCCAACGAGCGCAACCCTCGCCGTATGTTACAAGTGTCATACGGGACCGCCGGTATCAAGCCGGAGGAAGGTGGGGATGACGTCAAGTCAGCATGGCCTTTATACCTGGGGCTACACACACGCTACAATGGCCGGTACAATGGGTCGCTAAGCCGCGAGGTAGAGCCAATCCCTAAAGCCGGCCTCAGTTCAGATCACAGGCTGCAACCCGCCTGTGTGAAGTCGGAGTTGCTAGTAAACGCGCGTCAGCTATAGTGCGTTGAATACGTTCCCGGGGATTGTACACACCGCCCGTCACGTCATGGGAGCTGGCAACACCTGAAGCCGGTAGCCTAACCGCAAGGAGGGCGCTGTCGAAGGTGGGGTTGGTGACTGGGACGAAGTCGTAACAAGGTAGGTGTACCGGAAGGTGCGCCTGGATCACCTCCTTTCTAGATTACCGAGCAATGGTTCAGCACTCACGCAAACCTGCGCTCAACTTTCAAATCTTTCGCCCGCGGTGGGTGAGAGTCGATAAGTAAGCTTCCTATCACTTCTCAGTTGTTAAGGCCTAGCCTGGGCGGGCCTGTAGCTCAGTTGGTTAGAGCACAGTCCTGATAAGACTGGGGTCACTGGTTCGAGTCCAGTCAGGCCCACCTGATTTTTCAGGAAGTGCTCGGGGATGTAGCTCAGTGGGAGAGCAACGCCTTTGCAAGGCGAAGGCCACGGGTTCGAATCCCGTCATCTCCACTGAGCCTGTGTATGAAAGGATGATGAAAAGTTTGAAGTTGGCGACCTTGGAAGAATGATAGAAGTTTGGCTCTGATCGCAAGGGTGTACTACGCGGCCCGGCGATGAGCCGGGTCGCTTTGTCGAAAAAAATAGTTGACTGCCAATCCGTGTACTTGACGAATGTGAAGCACACCGGTCGCCGGTCAACGGCGAAAATAGAACCTTGACAACTGAATAGTTATTGATTTGATATTTTTTGATGTAGGCCGAACAATATCAATTTCTCCGCATCACGTGGAGAAGCTACTAAGGGCTTACGGTGGATGCCTTGGCGCCAAGTGCCGATGAAGGACGTGGGACACTGCGATAAGCCTCGGGTAGCCGTGAACAGGCGTTAATCCGAGGATTTCCGAATGGGGAAACCCGCTGCGGCGAACCCGCAGCATCTCCCGGTTGAACACATAGACCAGGAGAAGGGCACCCGGGGAACTGAAACATCTAAGTACCCGGAGGAAAAGAGATCATTTCCCTAGTAGTGGCGAGCGAACGGGAATTAGCCCAAACCGCCCGTGCTTGCACGGACGGGGTTGTAGGGTCTGGCATATGGAAGTTACAAATCAGTTTGTTAGCAGAATGGTGTGGGAAAGCCAACCAAAGAGGGTAACAGTCCCGTATGTGAAAACGAACTGACTTCCGCTGGATACCTGAGTACTGCCGGGCACGCTAATCCGGTGGGAATCTGGGGAGTCCACTCCCCAAGGCTAAATACACTTGGCGACCGATAGTGAACAAGTACCGTGAGGGAAAGGTGAAAAGTCCCCCTGTTAGGGGAGTGAAATAGAACCTGAAACCGTAAGCTTACAAACAGTTGGAGGGCTAATGGCGTGTCGGTGCTCTGGCGAAAGCCGGGTGCGCGGCGCTATGCCTGACAGCGTGCCTCTTGGAGAATGAGCCTGCGAGTTAATCTCAGCGGCGAGGTTAAGGGAGTTACACCCGAAGCCGTAGCGAAAGCGAGTTTGAATAAGGCGTATAGTCGTTGGGATTAGACCCGAAACCGGGTGAGCTACCCATGGCCAGGGCGAAGCGAGTTTAAACGCTCGTGGAGGCCCGAACCTACTAATGTTGCAAAGTTAGGGGATGAGCTGTGGGTAGAGGTGATATGCCAAACGAACTCGGATATAGCTGGTTCTCCCCGAAATAGTTTTTGGACTAGCGTCATGCGTTTAGTATCGGAGGTAGAGCACTGGATGAGCTAGGGGGCTTACTGCTTACCGAACTCAACCAAACTCCGAATGCCGATACTCCATAGCATGGCAGTCGGACTCCGGGAGATGAGTTTCGGGGTCAAAAGGGAAACAGCCCAGATCATCGGCTAAGGTCCCCAAATCCAAGCTAAGTGGGAAACGAGGTGAGGTTACTTGAACAACCAGGAGGTTGGCTCAGAAGCAGCCACCCTTTAAAGAGTGCGTAATAGCTCACTGGTCTAGTGACCTTGCGCGGAAAACTTAACGGGGCTAAGCTTGGTACCGAAGCCATGGGACTTGCGCAAGCAGGTCGGTAGGGGAGCGTTCCGCCAGCAGTGAAGGTTGACCGTAAGGACAGCTGGAGCGGGCGGAAGTGAGAATGCAGGCATGAGTAGCGTACAAACACGTGAGAACCGTGTTCGCCGTAAATCTAAGGTTTCCGACGCCAGGTCATTCCGCGTCGGGTTAGTCGGGTCCTTAGCCGAGGCCGAGAGGCGTAGGTGATGGACATCCGGTCAACATTCCGGAACCGTCTGGAAGGAGCGATGAGGGGACGCAACGAGGTAGGCCAGCCAGTGATTGGTTGTGCTGGTGCGATCCGTTTAGGTGTTGAGGCTTGTAGGAAAATCCGCAAGCCGAGCTGAGACGATAGCGAGCCCTTGAGGCATAAGTGGTTGAGCCTTGTTGCCGAGAAAAGCCTCTAAGCATTGATTTCCAGATGCCCGTACCGCAATCCGACACCGGTAGATGGGTAGAGTATACCAAGGCGAACGGGAGAACCCTCGTTAAGGAACTAGGCAATTTAACCCCGTAACTTCGGGATAAGGGGTACCTGGTGACAGGTCGCAGTGAAATGGCTCTAGTGACTGGTTAACAAAACCACAGGTCTCTGCTAAGCCGTAAGGCGATGTATAGGGGCTGACGCGTGCCCAGTGCCGGAAGGTTAAAGGGAGAGGTTAGACGCAAGTCGAAGCTTTGAACTGAAGCCCCGGTGAACGGCGGCCGTAACTATAACGGTCCTAAGGTAGCGAAATTCCTTGTCGGGTAAGTTCCGACCCGCACGAACCGCGTAACAACTAGAGTAGTGTCTCAACGAGGGACCCGGTGAAATTGAAATGGCTGTGAAGATGCGGCCTACCCGCAGCAGGACAAAAAGACCCCGTGGAGCTTTACTGTATCTTGGCATTGAGTTTGGGTGTGATCTGTGTAGCATAGGTGGGAGGCTTTGAAGCTGGGGCGCTAGCCTCGGTGGAGCCATCGGTGAAATACCACCCTGATTACATTTAGACCCTAACCCCGCACCGTCATCCGGGCGGGGGACCGTGCCAGGTGGGCAGTTTGACTGGGGCGGTCGCCTCCTAAAAGGTAACGGAGGCGCCCAAAGGTTCCCTCAGGGTGAATGGAAACCACCCATAGAGTGTAAAGGCATAAGGGAGCTTGACTGCAAGACCAACGCGTCGAGCAGAGTCGAAAGACGGGCTTAGTGATCCCACGGATCCGAGTGGAAGGGCCGTGGCTACCGGATAAAAGCTACCCCGGGGATAACAGGCTGGTGAGATCCAAGAGTTCACATCGACGATCTCGCTCGGCACCTCGATGTCGGCTCATCGCATCCTGGGGCTGGACAAGGTCCCAAGGGTCGGGCTGTTCGCCCGTTAAAGCGGTACGCGAGCTGGGTTCAGACCGTCGTGAGACAGGTCGGTCTCTATCCGCTGTGGGCGTAAGGGATTTGAAGGGAGCTGCTCCTAGTACGAGAGGACCGGAGTGGACAGACCTCTGGTGTGCCAGTTGTCGTGCCAACGGCATTGCTGGGTAGCTACGTCTGGCAAAGATAACCGCTGAAAGCATCTAAGTGGGAAACTTGCCCTAAGATTAGATCCCTGTATCCTTAATGGAGTAAGACCGCAGGTAGACTACCTGCTTGATAGGCGGTGTGTGTAAGCACAGTAATGTGTTGAGCTAAACCGTACTAATGGTCGAGGGCTTATTTGCGTGGTGCGGAGAACTTGATATTGTTCCTACATCAATCACAATAACTATTCAGCATACAATTTAGGGAATAAGTCTCTTTGGTGATTTGAGCGGCGAGGGTACACCCGGTCCCATCCCGAACCCGGAAGTTAAGCTCGTCAGCGCCGATGGTACTTGGTGGGTAACTGCCTGGGAGAGTAGGTCATTGCCAAAGAGACTTTTCTTTTCTCTTCTCATCAGTTCTTTCATAAGGTATAATTCTTTCGTTCACAGACCAGTCCGTGTCGATTGCCGTTTTGATCGTTTTCTTTGGCAGTCAAGGAGTGTGTGCAGCGCTAAATTCTTGATGATTAGATCATGTCCTCATCCAGGTATTACGCGCCCTCGGCTGTGTCTGTGATAAGCCGAGTTTTTATTTATTCCTCCAAATGGAAGGAGGTGAGGCAGTTGACGGTCGTAAATTTACGCAATAATGAGTTCCAGGATCAATTGCTCAAGCGTTTCCGCAAAAAGATCGTAAAGAGCGGAGTCTTGAGCACGGTGCGCCGCAAGCGCTGGTTTGTCTCCAAGAGTGAGCAACGCCGCATGGATCAAGAAGAAGGCCATTCGGCGTTACAAGCGACGTGCTTATAAGGATTTTGAGTAAACCAGCGGAACGGGACTGGAGGCTTTATGGCAAATGAAGATAAGATTCAGGTCGAGGGGCTGGTGATCGAGGCTTTACCCGGGACTCAGTTCCGGGTGCGACTCGATAACGGGCATGAAGTTTTGGCCTATCTTTCGGGCAAGATGCGCAAGTATTACATCCGTATCCTGCTCGGGGATCATGTCAAGGTTGAAATGTCTCCCTACGATTTGACCCGCGGACGTATCACCTATCGCCAGAAGAAGTCCGGCGGGGAACCTGAGAGGTTGAATAACCGGTTCCGTCTGCACTCATATAAAATGAACAGCCCCTGCATTTGCAGGGGCTGTGTTTTATTAAAGGCAGATTCTTACGGCAGAGATTTGAAGGAATTTAGCACTTTCATGTAATTTGCGCGTTCGAATGCAGCCGGTTCTTTGACCGATCTTCTGGCTCAAGCTGCCTTTCATTTGCTTGATGGATTCGTATTCGTGACCGGTCATCCACTTTTCCAGATCGGCCAGGATGACGGGAATGCGACCGATTCCTTTTGCAAGCAATTCCGAGGTCGTCATTGCCACGCTGGCACCGGCCATGCATGGCTTTAATCACATCTTCAGCAGTATGGATGCCGCTGGTGAGCGCCAGGTCGGCGTTGATGTGTCCGTAGAGAATGGCAATCCAGCGCAAGGGCAGGCGTAGTTCGTTCGAAGTGCTTAAAACCAGGTTCGGGGTGACTTCCAGGGCTTCCAGGTCGAGATCGGGCTGGTAGAAACGGTTGAAGAGCACCAGACCATTTGCGCCGGCTTCGACCAGCCGCTTGGCAATGTTGGGGATGGCGGTGAAGAATGGGCTGAGTTTGACCGCCAGGGGAATTTTGATGCTTTTGCGCACATCGTGGACAAGATTGATGTAATTCTCTTCAATCTGCACTGGCAGTCATGCGCCGGGTCGGTGGGGAGGTAATAGAGATTGAGTTCCAGAGCATCTGCACCTGCATCTTCAATTTTTCTGGCATATTTGATCCAGCCGCCAGTGGAGACACCGTTCAGGCTGCCGATGACGGGGATATTGACTGCCTGCTTGATTTTCTTGAGTGTCTCAATATAGGCTTCTGCTTTGAGTGTGTATTTTCCACTCTTGGGATAGAATGAGTCAATTTCAGCAGAAATTTCTGAGCCATAAAACAGGAAATGATCCAACTCAAGGCTTTCGTGGATGATTTGTTCTTCAAAAAGTGAGTACATCACTATCGCCGCAATCCCGGCCTCTTCCAGTTTCTT
Source organism: uncultured Chloroflexia bacterium (assembly GCA_963760315.1). Taxonomy (GTDB): domain Bacteria; phylum Chloroflexota; class Anaerolineae; order Anaerolineales; family Villigracilaceae; genus UBA877. The sequence goes on along the minus strand of CAVXCK010000001.1, from coordinate 361,389 downwards.
GACGGTTTCCACTTTTTCCGACAGGGGCGAGGCAGAAGCTACCAGCGGGTTCTTGAGTTTGAGACCAAGATAGGTCGTTGAAAGATCAACCATTATTCTCTCCTTTGCTTGATCCTTATTCAAAAATGGGACAGAGTGATACTCTGTCCCATTTTTGCTATGTGCTATTTCTGTTCTGATGGTTTCACCATAGTGCATGGCAGCCAGCTGGGAATAGAAGTTCCAGCGGGCCTTGGCATCTTGGCTGGACAGTTTAAGCAGCGTCTCGGCGCGCGTCTTCGTCACTCTGGGTCAACATACGGAAGCGGGTCTCGTTGTACATATACTGCTCCACCGGCACTGTCGGCTCTTTGAAGTCAATCTGCAGCGGATTTTTGCCTTCCGCAGCCAGACGCGGGTCGTAGCGATAGAGAGGCCAGAGACCAGACTGGACGGCCAGTTTCTGCTGTTCGAGACCTTTGGCCATGTCAATGCCATGGGAGATACAGTGGCTGTAAGCGATGATGATGGATGGGCCGTTATAGGCCTCGGCTTCGATGAAGGCTTTCAGTGTGTGCTGGTCACTGTAACCCATGGCGACGCGCGCCACATAGACATAACCGTAGGCAATGGCCATCAGTCCCAGGTCTTTCTTTGAAAGGCCCTTGCCCGACGCTGCAAAGCGGGCAACCGCACCCCGCGGCGTGGACTTGGATGCCTGACCGCCGGTATTCGAGTAGACTTCTGTGTCGAGCACCAGCAAATTGACATTGCGGCCGGTGGAGAGGACATGGTCGAGACCGCCGTAACCAATATCATATGCCCAGCCATCGCCACCAACGATCCAGACCGACTTCTTGACGAACGCGTCGGCAACGGCAGCCAGGTTCTTGGCCTGCGGATTCTTGGAGTGGGCAAGTTTCTGTTTGAGGGCTTCGACGCGCTCGCGCTGCTGTTTGATGCCCAGGTCGGTGGTTTGGTCGGCTTTGAGCAGGCCGTCCACGAGGTCTGGCCGAGTTCGTTGACGAAAGTCGGCAGGATATCGCTGGCATATTCGAGTTGCTTGTCCAGCGTCAGGCGGAAGCCCAGGCCGAACTCGGCATTGTCTTCGAACAGCGAGTTGGACCAGGCCGGGCCGCGTCCGTCTTTGTTGAAGGTGTAGGGTGTGGTCGGCAGGTTGCCGCCATAAATGGAGGAGCAGCCGGTGGCATTGGCGATAATGGCGCGGTCGCCAAACAACTGCGACATCAGTTTGACGTAAGGCGTCTCACCGCAGCCTGCGCAGGCGCCGGAGAACTCGAAGAGCGGTTGAAGCAGTTGCGAGTTCTTGATGGTGCCGAGGCTAATGGCGGTGCGGTCAATTTCAGGCAGGGACAGGAAGAATTCCCAGTTTGGAACTTCGGTTTCGCGCAGGGCTGGCTGTGGAGCCATGTTGATGGCTTTGCGGGCCGGGTTGGTCTTATCCTTGGCCGGGCAGGCTTCCACGCACAGCGTGCAGCCGGTGCAATCCTCGGGTGCCACCTGGACGGTATAGGCCATGCCAGGAAATTCCTTGAACTTGGAATCCATGGTACTTGAAGGTCTTGCGGGGCATTTCTCGAGGAATTTCTTATCGTATACCTTGTGCCGGATGACGGCATGCGGGCAGACAAAGACACACTTGCCGCACTGGATGCACAGGTCGGATTCCCAGACCGGGATTTCCAGGGCGATATTGCGCTTTTCCCACTTGGTGGTGCCGGTGGGGAAGGTGCCATCCACGGGCATGGCAGACACCGGGACGGTATCGCCTTCGAAGGCGATCATTGGGCCGAGCACATCGCGGACAAAGGCTGGCGCTTCAGCAGAGACCGGGGCGCGGCGGGTGAAAGTGCTGGTCACTTTATCGGGCACCTTGACCTCATGCAGGTTGACCAGAGTCTGATCCACGGCCGCAGTAGTTCTTCAGGACCACGGCTTCGCCGCGTTTGCCATAGGTCTTCTTGATGGCTTTCTTGATCTGCTCGATGGCCTCATCGCGCGGCAGGATGCCGGAAATGGCGAAGAAGCAGGTCTGCATGATGGTATTGACGCGGCTGCCCATACCGGTCTTTTCGGCCACATCATAGGCGTTGATGGTGTAGAACCTGAGTTTCTTCTCGATGATGTCCTTCTGAACTTCTTGCGGCAGCTTATCCCAGATTTCCTCCGGGCCATACAGGCTGTTCACCAGGAAGACTGCACCAGGCTGGGCGTACTTGGTGAAGTCAAAGCGCTCCAGGAAACTGAACTGGTGGCAGGCGACGAAGTTGGCGGTGTTGGGGGTGATCAGGTAAGGGGCCTGGATCGGTTTGGGGCCAAAGCGCAGGTGTGAAACCGTCAAAGTGCCGGCCTTTTTGGAGTCGTAGTAGAAATAGCCCTGGGCGTTGTTGTCGGTCTCTTCGCCGATGATCTTGATGGAGTTCTTGTTTGCACCGACGGTGCCATCGGAACCCAGACCGAAGAAGAGGCAGCGCACGGTTTCAGGATGCTCAACAGAGAAATTCTGGATCGTAATCCAGGCTGGAGTGGGTCACGTCTTCGTTGATGCCGACCACGAAATGATTTTTGGGGTCGGCTTTCTTGAGTTCGTCGAAGACGGCCTTGACCATGGCCGGGGTAAATTCTTTTGAAGACAGCCCATAGCGTCCGCCAATAACCTTGATGCCCTGCCGTCCATTTTCGAACAGGGAGCTGGTTACATCCAGATAAAGCGGTTCGCCAGCTGCGCCGGGTTCCTTGGTGCGGTCGAGTACGGCAATGGACTTGACGGTCTTGGGCAGGGATTTGAGGAAAGCCGTTGTGTCGAATGGGCGGTACAGGCGCACACGGATGACACCGACTTTTTCACCCTTTTCAACCAGATAGTGCACGGTTGCTTCAGCAGTCTCACCGCCGGAAGCCATGATGATGATCACGCGTTCGGCATCCGGCGCGCCTATATAATCGAACAGGTGATACGCACGGCCAGTCAGCTTGGCGAATTTGTCCATGGTCTTCTGGACGATGCCGGGGACCTTGGTGTAGAACGGGTTGATGGTCTCGCGCGCCTGGAAGAACACATCCGGGTTCTGGGCGGAACCGCGCAGTACTGGATGATCGGGTGAAAGGGCGCGGGCGCGGTGAGCCCGGACGAGCTCATCATCAATCATTGCCCGCAGATCGTCATCATTCAACTGCTCGATCTTGTCCACTTCGTGCGAAGTGCGGAAGCCATCGAAGAAGTGCAGGAACGGCACACGTGCTTCCAGTGTGGCAGCCTGGGCAATCAATGCCATGTCGTGCGCTTCCTGGACCGATCCGGAGGGAAGCATCGCCCAGCCGGTCTGGCGGACAGCCATCACGTCGGAGTGGTCGCCGAAGATCGAGAGGGCATGGGTTGCCACGGAACGGGCCGAAACGTGGAAAACGGTGCTGGTCAATTCCCCGGCGATCTTGAACATATTGGGGATCATCAGCAGCAAGCCCTGGCTGGCGGTGAAAGTGGTGGTCAGTGCACCGGTCTGGAGTGCTCCGTGGACTGCGCCGGAGGCACCGCCTTCGGATTGCATCTCGATTACCAGTGGGACGGTTCCCCAGATGTTCTTGCGCTTGATTGCCGACCAGTCATCGGCAAACTCCCCCATATTGGAAGAGGGCGTGATCGGATAGATCGCGCAGATTTCATTGGTGCGATGGGCGACTGAAGCGGTGGCTTCATTCCCATCAATCGTAACCTTTTGACGTTCCATATAACTTTACTCCTTCAAATAGGATAACACAGGCAATTCTGTGCAGGTCTGATGTACCAACGTATGAGTGTATTCCCCCGGGTTTACCAGCGATAGTTATTTTATACACAAATACTACTGCGACTTGTCACCAATAAAAAACGCTCTATTCTTGCTTTTCCAGGTGCTCGCGTGCAAGCAGGAACGCTGCCAGCGACTTTGCATCCGGGATTTCGCCACGTTCACACATTGCCAGCGCCTCGGCTAACGGGATGCGCTCGACGGACAGGAACTCGTCAGCGTCGGCCTCCAATGGGTCGTAGCGCAAATCGGTTGCCAGGTAGACGTACATGTATTCGGTGGAGTAACCGGGGGCCAGATAGAACCCGCCCAGGTGTTCCAATTTCCCCGCGGCCATGCCCGTCTCTTCCCGGACCTCGCGCCGGGCGCAAGCCTCCGGGGACTCGCCCTTCGTCCAGTGTCCCGGCGGGCAGTTCCAGGAGGTCCAGCCCTGCTGCGTGCCGGTACTGGCGGACGAAAAGCAAATTACCGTTCGCGTCCACTGGCAGGATGACCACCGAGCCGATGTGTTCCACGATGTCGAACCTGGTCTCGCGACCATCTGGCAGGCGCAGGGTGTCGCGGCGGATGGTGAAAGCTCGGCCCGGATAGACAATTTCAGATTTCAGGAGTTCGAATGGCATATCGACTCTCCAAAATAACACCCAGGCGAAGGATTTCGCCTGGGTGGAGTAAAAGCGTTTTTGTGGTTTACGGGATATTCAGAGTCTGGTTCCGGCTGTGCAGCGGAGTAGGATAATGACAGACTGTTTGCGGCGGCGATGGAAGTGGGGTCAATGTCGCCGTAGTAGCAGGCGATGCCATAGATCGTGTCGTCAGCCAGTGACAGTGTACTGTAGCCGGGTGAGGATGCAGAGCGCGGTCGCCGGGAAGGATACCCGTCTGGGGAATGCGTAAAATGCATGCCAGGTTGAAGGACTTGCCGTCGCTCAGCCATTCAAAGCCAACAATTCATCCGGGTTGACGTTGAAGCGGCGGGCGATGCAATAAGGGAATTCGCCTGACATGAGGGTGTAAGTTGCAGGGCGCCCGGGTGTGGCTGTTGGCACAATGACAACTGGTGTGGTTCCCGCGCCCGGTGTGGTGGCAGCTCCGGTTGGCGGTACGGGGGTCTAAGGGATTGAGGGTGGCTACTGTGCCTTCCAGAGTGATGGTGGGCAGGCTGCCACTGGGAACTGCAGTCCGTGCTATGGCAGTCATCGTCTGTATCATTTGTGTGGTACCTAGCATTTGTACTTGACCAATGCCGGTTGGCTGTCCCACCCCGCCAGAAGCGATGGTTCTGGTCGGTGTAGCCATTGGATGCCACCGGCGCTTGAGAAGCGGCGCGCTGGCATGAAACAAGCAACAACATTGCTGCCAGGCCAAGGATGATAATCAACGATAATTTCTTGAGCATGGATTCCTCCTCCAAAACTGTCTTCCTTTTATGGGTTTCTAAGTGATACTAGCACAACCTTTCTATATCGTCAAGCGGAGGGTTGTGGGCGAATGGCGAATATCAGGATAAACACGCATCATCAGGGCACCTTCCAGGATGCGAAGAATAGCAAGTCCGCCGATCATAAATCATGGCAAATCCGTACTCTCATGGGGCACATGCCTCCGGGGCAGCTGCGTGGGCTCTGAAGTGGTGGTGATTGGCGCATAAAATAAGCCCATCATATGTTGCGCTGGGTGACAGCATATTGCTTATTTTTCCAGCCAGAGGCTCACCGGGCCATCATTTTCGATCTCGACCAGCATATGAGCACCGAAGATGCCGGTCTGTGTCGGGACACCCTGGGCGCGTCAGGAATTCAGCGAATTTTCTCACAAGCGGCGCGGCGACCTCGGGCCGGGCTGCCTCCGTAAAGGAGGGACGCCGGCCCTTGCGGGTGTCGCTGTAGAGTGTAAACTGCGAAACGACGATTGCTGCCCCGCTTATATCCAAGAGGGACAGGTTGAATTTGCCGGTCGGAATCCTCAAAGATGCGCAGGGTTGCGATTTTCTCTGCCAAGAATCTGGCCTGTTCTTCGGTATCCCCCTGCCCAATACCGAGCAGGATAACCAGTCCGTGGCCGATTTCGGCAACGGTTTCCCCTTCCACGGTGACTTTACCGGATGTGACTCTCTGGATCAGTGCGCGCATTTTCTACGCCGGGGGTGACGGAAGATCGTCCCTCAGGGTGATTACGGCAATTGCACTGCCGCCCGGACTTCCTGCATCGTCTTTTCGGCGATGGCCCGGGCGCGGCCAGCGCCGTCGGCAAGCACGGACGGAACCAGGTCCGGCTGTGCTGCGATTTCGGCGCGCTTGGCGCGGAAGGGTTCGAGAGCTCTTGTTCAAACTCTCGGCAAAGCGTTTCTTGCAGTCCACGCAGCCGATGCCGGCCCGGCGGCATTCGATGTTGATCATTTCCACGTCTTCTTTGGGGGTGAAGACTTTGTGGAGTGTGAAAACGTTGCACACATCCGGGTTGCCGGGATCGGTGCGTTTTATGCGCTGCGGGTCGGTGACCATCATCATGACACGCTGGCGGGTCTCTTCGGGCGTGGCAGCCAGTTCGATGTGGTTGTTCAGGCTTTTTCCCATTTTCTCTTTGCCGTCAATACCGAGGACTTTCTGCACTTCGGCAGCTTTCATTTGCGGTTCGATCAGTACGTTGGTATTGTAGCGGTAGTTGAAGGACCGGACGGCCTCGCGGGCAAACTCGAGATGGGGGGCCTGGTCAATGCCCACCGGGACAAGGTCCGTTTTATAAAGCAGGATATCCGCGCTCATCAGCACCGGGTAGCCGACCAACCCATAGTTGACGTTGTTTGGGTTCTGGCGCACCTTTTCCTTGAAAGTTGGCAGGTCGGTCAGTTTGCCGAGCGGAGTGACCATCGAAAGGATGGTGTGCAGTTCGGTGACCTGCGGGACGTGGGACTGGACGAAGAGGATGGTCTCCTCCGGACGGATGCCGACAGCCAGCAGGTCAAGAGCCAGATCGTAGGTGTTCTGTTTCAGGTCTAGAGTGTCCTCAACGGTGGTCAGGGCGTGCAGGTCCACGATGCAATAAACGCACTCGTAATCATCCTGCAAAGCGACGTAGTTTTTGAACGCGCCCAGATAATTGCCCAGGTGGGCACGCCCGGTGGGGCGGATGCCGGAAAAAACGCGGCCTTTTTTAGCCATGGTTACCTCGAGTAAAGCAGAAATTGATTGATCGAACGTCTTATTACTTTTTTATGAGCTCTTTGACCAGCCCAAGGACTTCGCCTGGATCGGCGTGACGTCCGGTCTGGAGTTTGGAGTATACCAGCTTATCGTTGACGGTGACCTCGTAACGGCCTCCATCGGAAGGGATGAGTGTGATGCTCTCGATCTCCGCCTCGAAGTTGTTCAGCAGTTCATTTGCCAGGCTCACGGCCCGGTCGGTGTAGTGTCAGACTGTGCAATAGACGATGGAAATTTTTAACATGGCATCAACTCCTGACAGGATAATTCAAAAATTATACTGCTTCTTGCCTTAAATCAGCTTGCTTTCCATGCTTGATTTGGTGACATCTTGGATAATGCAGTTTGGATGGTCCCGACCCTTTGACGCATGACAGCCTTACATGTATAATCATTTTACTTTCATAACCCCAAAATGGATATCTTTCGAGGCCCAGCATGGCTCTGCGCGGCAATCTGCGCGACTTCACCATCACTCAATTATTGAACCTCATCAACCTGGCCAATAAAACCGGGACTCTTGTTGTTGAAGGGCCCAGCGAGACGGCCAAGGTCTCCTTCCGTGATGGGAAATTGGCCTATGCCCAAATTGACCAGGAAGATGAGCAGCCTGGCTATGCGTATTGCATAAAGCTAAAAAACTCTCCTCGGGTCAGTTTAAATCAATCCAGCATGGCGCTCCAAATATCTCCGATAAGGAACTGGGTTTATTGCTCATCAATGCCGGATATCTGTCGCAGGAAGACATCCTGACCAATCTCCAACAGCATTTTACAAATATTATCCAGCGCCTGTTCTACCTGGGTGGAGGGCTTTTTTCACTTCGATAATGACTCGCTCCCTCCAGACGACCGGATCAGCGTCCGCCTTGATCTTGAAAACCTGATTATCGAAGGCTCGCGTCAAATGCGCGAGTGGGAGCAATTGCAGGATGAAATTCCCAGCCTGGATATGGCGCTCAAGTTCACCGACCGTCCCGGCACCAATATCCGCAACGTCAACTTGAGTGTTGAGGAATGGCGGGTTGTTTCATTATCAACCCACGCAATACCATCCAGCAGATTGCCAGCGCCACCAAGATGAATGATCTGGAAATCCGGCGCATCGTTTATAGTCTGTTGCAAGCCGGCCTGGTTGAAACCATCCGGATCGAAGGGGCTCCGATGTCCAGCTCCTATGGTGCGGGTCTTTCCCTATGGAAGATAAAGAAGAGCAAAAATCGTTGGTCAATCGCCTCATTGATCAGAATTCGTTCCCTCTAATCTTTTTCGAGGATTGTCATTATGCAAACGGTCAAAATGGTTGTCACGGGTCCTCTTTAACGCCGGGAAGACTGAGTTCATTCGCTCAGTCAGCGAGATTGACGTCGTCTCCACAGAGCGCAAGATTTCCTCAGCCACCGAAAAGTCAATTAAAGAAGCAACCACCGTCGCCATGGATTTCGGTCGCATCACGGTGGATGAAGACCTGGTGTTGTACCTGTTTGGCACCCCTGGTCAGCGGCGATTTGACTTTATGTGGGAAATTCTCTCCGAGGGGATGCTCGGTTTCATTGTCATGGTGGATAGTACCCGCCCGGAGACTTTCCGCGAGGCTCGTTCCATTCTCGAAACCTTTCATGCTTACGCCCCAACCCCCTATGTGGTGGCTGCCAATAAACAGGATATGAAGGAAGCCTGGGATATTGAAGATATGCGCCACGTTCTCCGCCTTGAATCCAAGGTCAAACTAATTTCCTGCGTTGCCACCGATCGAGACTCGGTTAAAGCAATTCTTCTCGAATTGCTCTACAGCATCCTGGCCGAAATGGAGAATGGAGGGAAATAGTCTCTCCATATATTTAATCGTTGACGTGTCATCCACCCCTGCCGGCCAGAAGTTGGTCCATTATGAAGTTCATGGGCAGAGCCGGATGGTCACCCTGTTACGTGGATGGCTGTGTTCGGGGGACTCTGGCCGGAAACCATGGCGCAACTGGGTGCAATCCAGTGCACCTGCGCACTTGCCTGTTGGGGATTTGGCGATTTAGCTACGAAGTGCTAAAGGAGTGCCATTAAGGATCCATTCATGGACAAGCTCACAGATTTTCTCGACGAGGATAAACCAACCGCATGAACTCCGCGCCGGTTTCTTTCTATCCCGACCCCATGGGACGGATTGTTATGCTGGCAATGGAAGAGATCCTCGGACATTCTGGGGTGATTGCTGCTCTTGATCTTGCTCATCTTCCAAACTACATTGATCAATCCCTTGCTTCCAGTCAGGACTTAAAATTCCCTTTTGACCATCATCAGCCAGCTCCAAACCTCGCTCGAAAGTGCTTATGGACCTCGGGCTGGTCGCGGCCTGTCTTTACGGATTGGACGTGTCTGTGTGAAATATGGCCTGCGCGAATATGGCTCCAAACTCGGGGTGACCGGCCTGGCCTTCCGTCTCTTGCCTTTGCCCAAGCGGTTGAAGGTCGGGAGCGAAGCGCTGGCGGGATTGTTCAACCAGCTCACCGGCCAGCATATCCGTCTCGAAGTGGATGAGAAAAATATTTACTGGCATATCGAGCGCTGCCCGCTGTGTTGGGAGCGGCATGCTGGCGGACCCTGTTGTGACCTGGCAGTGGGGTTTTTGCAGGAGGCCTTCAATTGGGTTGGCGGGGGAAAATACTTCCAGGTCGAAGAGAAAAAATGTATTGCATGTGGGGATAGTACGTGTACAATAGTGATTGACCGGACTTCGCTGAGTTGATGTCATGCTTATAGTTATCCTTGGAGTGAGATGACGAAGATATTGATTGCGGAAGATGAACCCGATATTCGCGACCTGATCACTTTTACCCTGCGCTATGCGAATTATGATGTTGTCGCGGTCAGCAATGGCGAAGAAGCATTGACCATGGCCCGGCAGGAACTCCCCGATCTAATTCTGATGGATGTGCGCATGCCCCGTATGAGCGGGTATGAAACCTGTGTGGCCATCAAGGCCGAACCTGCCTTGAAGGATATACCGGTAATTTTCCTTTCTGCCAAAGGACGAGATTCTGAAATCCAGGCTGGCCTTCGGGCCGGCGCAGTGGAATACCTGTTGAAACCTCTTGCTCCCGACCAGTTGACGGCGCGCATTCAGGCGGTCCTGGCGCAATATGGAAAATTATGAAGAATGGAAGCGAAGAGTCCGTTGACTCCCTGGCTGCTAAGGTGGTGGTCTTTTTCCGCTTTGGCGCTTTCCTTGACATTCCTACCTCACTCAGGTAGAATACCGTTCGCCCAAGAATGGGCCTGTAGCGCAGTTGGGAGCGCGCCTCAATCGCACTGAGGAGGCCAGGGGTTCGAATCCCCTCAGGTCCACCAGGATTGATGATAGCTGTTTTACGATTGCTGAAGGAGGGCTGTCACGCAACAATCCTTAATTGGCACTCTACAAGCAATTATGGGCCCATAGCGCAGTTGGGAGCGCGTCTCAATGGCATTGAGAAGGTCGCGAGTTCGAATCTCGCTGGGTCCACTGGCAATTGTGATCAGAGACCTAATCGCGATTGTGCTATAATGACCGCAATTAATTGAAAGTCATGACAGGAGTAGTAGGTCATCCCGTCAGCGAGAAGGGAGAGCGAGGTGGAAGCCCTTCACAGCGCCAGCGGGAGCGCCCGGCACCCTGAAGGGTGCAAGAGACTGAACTCGCCTGTTCCTCGCAAGAGAGACTGCGCTGGTGAATCAAGTAGTCAGCGCCGGGAAAGCCCGTTATCAGCACGATGAGTGGTTGACATGTCCATAAGTCCAGACAGGGTTCGTACCTGCGAAGACTTATCTAGCTAAAAGGACTTGTTGACAATTCGGGGTGGTACCGCGGAGAAATGACCCTTCGTCCCTGAGTGGATGAAGGGATTTTTGTTTAAGATAAATACAGGAAAATCTATTCTTCAATATAGTGAGGATAAACATGAGCGACTACATCCCACATGAAATCGAACCAAAATGGCAGGCCAAATGGGAAGCCGACGGGCTGTACCATGCCGACATTGACCATAAGCAAGCCCAAGCATTACGCCCTGACGATGCTGCCCTATCCTTCCGGCGACCTGCACATCGGTCACTGGTATGCCTTACACTCCACCCGACGCCCGCGCCCGCTACATGCGCATGAACGGCTATAACGTGCTGTTCCCCATCGGCTTTGATGCTTTTGGCCTGCCAGCCGAGAATGCGGCCATCAACGACGGCATCCACCCGATGAAGCGGACCTATGAGAATATCGAAAAGATGCGCAAGCAATTGCGTTCGATGGGCGCGATGTTCGACTGGCGGCGCGAGGCCGTCTCGGCGGACCCGGAATACTACAAGTGGACGCAGTGGTTCTTCATCCAGCTATACAAGCACGGGCTGGCCTACCGCAAGATGTCGCCGGTGGACTTCTGCCCGCACTGCAACACCACCCTGGCACGCGAACAGGTCTGGGGCGATGACCGCCACTGCGAACGCTGCGGAACGCCGGTCATCAAGAAAGACCTGGAGCAGTGGTTCTTCAAGACCACCGCGCTACGCCGATGAATTGCTGAACTACGCAGGCATGGACTGGCCGGAACGGGTCAGAGTATTGCAGACCAACTGGATCGGCCGAGTCGAGGGCGCCAGGTCATCTTCAGGGCCGCCTCTTACACGAGTGGTAAAGCAGGCGATGCCCTGGAAGTCTTTCACCACCCGGCCCGATACGCTGTGGGGCGCCACCTTCATGGTGCTGGCCCCCGAACACCCGCTGGTGGACAAGATCACCACGCCCGAGCACAAAGAGCGAAGTTGAGGCCTACAAGACGCCAGGCCGCCCGCCAGTCGGACATCGACCGCGAAGCCGACCGACAAGGAAAAGACCGGCGTCTTCACCGGCGGCTATGCCATCAACCCGGTCAATGGCGGAGAAGATCCCGATCTGGATCGCCGATTACGTGCTGATGACCTACGGCACGGGCGCCATCATGGCCGTCCCGGCGCACGACCAGCGTGACTTCGAGTTCGCCCGCAAATACGGGCTCGAGGTGCGGGTGGTGATCCAGCCGGATGACATTGAAGCCGCTGGATGGTGCAACCATGCCCGCCTCGGTCCCTGCCTCTGGCAAGATGGTCAATTCCGGACCCCTGACCGGCACTTCCGCCGACGAAGCCTTCCATGCTGCGGTAAAGTTCATGGACCGAAAAAGGGCTTGGCAAGGGAGTCGATCAACTACAAACTGCGCGACTGGCTGATCTCCCGCCAGCGATACTGGGGTGCGCCCATCCCGATGATCTACTGCCAGAAGGACGGCTGGAACCCGGTTCCGGATGACCGATCTGCCCGTGCTGCTGCCCGATGATGTGGAATGGAAGCCCACCGGCGAATCGCCGCTGAAACTGCATCCCACCTGGAAGAACACCACCTGCCCGGTTTGCGGTCGAGCCTGCCGAGCGCGAGACCGACACGATGGACACCTTCATGTGCTCGTCGTGGTACCACCTGCGCTACCTGTCCCCGCACTATGACCAAGGGCCCCTTCGACCCGAAGGAGTACGACTACTGGATGCCGGTGGATACCTACACCGGCGGCATCGAGCATGCCAACATGCACCTGATCTATACGCGCTTCTTCCACAAGGCGCTGCGCGACATGGGCATCACCGAAGGCCCGAGCCGATGATCCAGTTGCGCAACCAGGGCATGGTGCTGGGCGAGGACCACGAGAAGATGTCCAAGAGCAAGGGCAACGTCGTCGGCTCCGGATGAGCTGGTGCAAGCGCTACGGCGCAGACGCCGTGCGCTCCTACCTGATGTTCTTTGCCAGTGGGACATGGGCGCGCCGTGGAGCCACACCGGCATCGAAGGGACGTACCGCTGGCTGAAGCGCGTCTGGGCGCTGTTCACCGGGCCGTCCGGACCTGGCAGCTGCTCCGCCGAGACCAAACAGAATCTGCGCCGCAAGGTCCACCAGACGCTGCGCCATGTGACTCACGACTACGAGAATTTCGAGTTCAATACCATCATCTCCGGCCTGATGGAACTGCTGAATGAAATGGTCACGCGCCCAGCGAAGCCGGCGCGGCTGGCACGCCCGAATGGAAGAAGCCCATGGATATCTACCTGCGCATGCTGGCCCCGGTCTGCCCGCACATCGCCGAGGAACTGTGGACGAACGTGCTGGGCAAGCCGTATTCGGTCCACACCCAAGCCTGGCCGCAGTGGACGAGGAAGCCGCCCGCGAAGACGAGATCACCATCCCGGTGCAGGTCAACGGCAAACTGCGCGACCGGATCGTCGTCCCGGCTGGATGCCAGCGAAGAACAGATCCAGTCTGCCGCGCTGGCGAGTGAAGCCGTGCAGAAATTCCTGGAAGGCAAGCCGCCCAGGAAAGTGATCGTGGCGCAAAAGAAGCTGGTCAATATCGTCATGTGACCTTCAGGTCCCCGGTGCTGGGATGGCGCCGGGGACTTTATCATCCTGACAATAGAATACCTTGGATAGTCCCTGATGCAGGATAAATGGGTACGGTTCCTTCGATCGGGAAACCGGGCGGGCCATGATCCGGTCCACCTTATTATGAGAATCAAGGGGATTGCATGAGGCGGGTTAAAACCCTATAATGAAACCATGGATTTACGCAGGAACGGCAGGGAATGCAGCTACATTCCGGTCGTTTCTTTCTAAAAGGAGGAGGAGATGAAGATCAGGGATATTCTTTCAGGGTGCAGGCTTCTGCTGCCAGTTTTGCTGCTCCTTCTGCCGGCATGCGGCCCTTCACCATCACCCTGCACGGCGGAGGATCTCCAATTGCCGGCAAACTTGCATCCCCACGAGGAAACCGTCCCCCCCTTGAATGTGTCTTTATCCTGGCACTACCCGGCCTCGACCTGCAGCCCGGACTTCTTCGAAGCCCATGTATGGACCGGGTTGGAGCCGGCTTACCCCGCCACGACGGAACGGCTGATCTTTGATTATCCGGTCCCCTCCGGGGATTATCAGCTCATCTGGACTACAGGCTTGGAACCAGGGAACACCTATTTCTTCCACGTCTCCGCCTGCCTCGAACCGTGCCCGGGCAGGATGTAACCAGCCCGGAGGCTCTCTCCTGGTTCTATACTGGTCCGGTATGCACCGGTGAAACAATGCAGCCGGTCAATTTGAGTTCCCCTGCCAATGAGACCACCGTCGATCCGTCTGGAGACATCACCTTTGTTTGGGACGATCCGACCCCCTGCCTGGTGAACGGCCTGTTCGAGATCCAGGTATCCACGCACCAGGATTTTTCAGATTACCTGCACCGCATCCCGATCCTGCAAACGCTCTACACGGCCGATGCTTCGGAATTTGGCCTCCAGAACTGCACTCAATATTACTGGCGTGTCATGACGGACCCCAATGGACCTCAGGAAGGGCCGTATTCTTCGAGCTGGTCTTTCTACGCCCACATTCCGAATACCAAGTGCCCAGCTTCAGGTCTGAACGCAGCCATGGCAATTGCACAGGCTGATCTGAACTGTCGCAGCGGCCCGGACCTGCTTTACGAATTGATCGATTCCTTCCTCCAGGGCGAATCAGCGCCCATCCTGGGGCGAAATGAAGCCGGTGATTGGTGGTATATCCTCAGCCCTCGTCTGCAAATCCTCTGTTGGGTATGGGGGGGTAAGGTGCAGGTCCAGGGCGACACCGGCCCGGTGCTTGTGGTCCAGGTGGCGCCGCCCCCGCAGCCAACGGATACGAACATGCCCCAAACGGTCGACTGCCGGGGGTATAAGGACAAATCCTCCTGTGGTGCCAATCCGGCCTGCACCTGGGCCTTGACGATGGCGGGACCTGGAATTTGTAATAGCAAGTAAAAGTTAAATAACTAAGAAAGGTTGCTGGAAGAAAGGATCTGATGATTAACGCCAGCGAATTCTTGACGGGATGCCGCCGGAGAATAATATCCTGGCGCAGAAAAAAAACTGGTCGACATCGTAATTTAGTTTAAGGAGTTTGCCCGATGAGACGCACCTCTCCGATTATCCTGGTCGTGCTTGCCTTTATCATCTTTGCGACATTGGCGTGCATGTGTCCTTTTAATAATCACACCCGTGGCCCCCTCGTGTTTAGCCCGCAGGAGTTGCCAAATGCCCAGGTTGGCGTTCTTTATGAGGCAACCATCAGCATCAGCCAGAACGAAACACCAGCCGGGAGCATCTCCCTTTCCGAAGGCACACTCCCGCCGGGGCTGGAACTTGTGTATACGAGGGCGGAGGATACGGCCAGGATAACCGGAGTTCCCATCCAGGTTGGCACATACACCTTCACCATCAGTGTCTGGTGTTTTGGCACGAGCATATCCGGGCAGACGGGAATGAAGCAGTTTACGATCGTGGTGGCGGATCTCCCGCCAGCCGAAGGGCTGCTATTCAGCCCGGAGGAGTTGCCCGATGCCCGGCTGGGCCTCTCTTACGAGGCAACCATCCGCATCAGCCAGAACGGCACACCGGTCGGGGGCATCTCCCTGACCGATGGCAATCTCCCGCCGGGCTTGGAACTTGTATTCTTGGATGCCGAGGAGACCGCCATCCTCGCCGGGACTCCCCACCCAGGAAGGGACATATACCTTCATCGTGAGCGCCTGGTGTTTCGGGACGCAAGAATCTGGCCAGACCGGGGACAAGCCGTACACGCTCGTGGTGGGACCGTAGAGAGATCGGGATCTTGCGCGCCGCCGAAGCAAGACATCCTGGCGTCGAAGATACTGGTTAGCAAGGTAATATAAACAAATCCCCGCCATTTCCAAAGTGCCGGGGATTTATTTTGGTGATGAGGAAACCTTCAGGGATTATTGAATTACCCAATCAGGAGCGCACGAAGGCGCTCCTGGTCGAGGATCCCCGCACGCTAGGGTAGAGGTTTGCAAACACATGGTGGGATCTGACAGTACCAGTAGCACCGATCAGTGGGGCATGTGGGACCAGTCGTATAACTCCCACACGGCGTCAGACCGGGTGGCGGCGGTTCCTCCGGGGCGCACGACGGGATGGTGGCCTCGTTACCCGGCCAGCCTGTCCAAGTGGTGCAGGTCGGAGATGCCGCGCCATCCTGCTTGACGCACAGGGTCAGCGGATCAGGGGTGACCGGCCTGGGACCCGAGCAGTACAGCCGTCCCGGGATGGTCGGATTAACGCTGCAGGCGTAGCTCGAGCTCCCATCTGTTGCTGAGTAAGTGAAGCCGGCTCCGGGGACTAGCCACTCCAGCCAGGTGTTGGCGATGAAGTAGATCCTGGTTGCGTCGTGGCAGCCGAGGGCGGCGATGAGCCAGTCCCTCCCGGACGGCACTTCCTCCCCGCAAGGGACGAGGGTGATCGCCTGGCTGTAGCAGGAGCCGTCCGCCAGGCAGAAGTTGATCGTCTTCTCGTCACCGGCTGCACCGGGCACGCCGAAACATGAATAGCTGCCGAAGGTCATTTCCACGCAGGTCAGGGCGCCCCCCCCATCGGCATCCGCGCTGACGAGCGGGTTACGATCCCACGGCCAATAATCAAGCGTGGCGGCAGCGCTCCCGTCGGGGGAACAAATCGGAAGGATTCTAAACCTGAATTCCGGAGGTGTATGGCAATCCGGGACCACCACGTTCTCCGTCACACAGCCCAGGCCTGCAAAGCAGGCCTCGATGGGTGGTTCGGTACCCCGCATGCTGGCCAGGTCCCCGCAGACCTGCGCACCCGGCGCCATCGGGATGCACGTCAGCAGCCCGGCGATGCCTTCTTTGACGCTCTCGAGGCTGGCGCTGGCTGGAGAGTAGTCGATCCGCACGCCCGGGTGGAGCTCCCCGATGCAGTACGGGGAAAAGCGGGTTTTCAGGAGTTCCGCCGGGCAGTCGGCCCGGGCCGCTATTCTGAAATCCATGACTGCGACTTCACTCCCGTCCGCAGTGGTGCCGTGCAGATTGAACCAGTACTGCCCGCCATCGCTCCTATCCGGCGCGATGCAAACCGCTTCCGCATCCGAGGCGTACGAACACGAGAGATCGAAGGTGTCGGTCAGCGTCGTGAGCTGTACAAGATCCCAGACGATCGCCGGAGAAGAGATGAAGTGGGGAGAGACCAGACCAGCCGCCGGGCAATCGATGCTGGCAGATATACTGGGTCGCGTGGTCTCACCCTCCGTGCAACTGTCAGGGAGGGGAAGGTCCACTGTCCAGGCCCCGCCTGTAGAGATGCCTTCGCCTTCGAAATGCCACACAACCTGGACGGTGGGTGAAACACCATAGGCGTCCGGCGTCGGGCCTGAACATTCAAGAACCCCGATCATGTCGCTGGTGGAACAGGTGAACGGGACGTCGTCCACGGATACTGTTGCCGTCACGGGTCCCGAGGCGGAATACAAGATCCTCAAAGGCATGCTGCCATCCGGCAGCGGGCATTCAAAGGCGATCCGGCCTAATTCAATAAACACGCCCGGGTCCGGGTCCGCCTCCTCGACATGTTCCCCGCCGCCGTCCAGGGAATCCGGGGGCACGCGCGAGATGCCGGGGATCCACAGGAAGATAATCTTCCGGAAGCACCCAATCCGACATGGCCACGCAGCGGAAACCGACAGTCGTCGTAAGGACGGTGCGGGTCGGCCGCCTGGCGGGAGGCGGTGCGCAGTACGACCGGTTCGGAGTACAATCCGCCGCCGCGCACGACCTTGAGCGGATGATTAACGTCCTGGTACGAATATGGGCCGAGGGGGTTGACCGCCGCGGAAAGGGCATAAGTCCCCACTGCATACCAGTCATGCACCCACTCCCAGGCGTTTCCCGCCATGTCCCACACTTCAAAGGGGCTGTTGCCCAGCGCGTACGAGCCGACCGCCACCGTGTCAGGCGGCACTTCACAACCGAGCATGTTCGCCCGGTCGCAGGCCGGGGTTTCAGCGCCCCAGGGGTAGAGCAGGCTCTCGGTCCCGCGGCGCCGCGTATTCCCACTCCGCCTCGGTTGGCAGGCGTCCCCCCGCCCAGGTGCAGTAGTCTTTGGCCATGATCCAGTCCGCGCCCACCACGGGGAAATCGGCGTACGCCGGGTCGCTGGAATGTGCGGTCGGGCCGCCGGCGAGCACATCCAAGGGGATGCAGGCGCCCGCTTCGACGCATGCGGCGTACATTTTGTTGGTGACTTCATGGGTATATAGATAGAAGGCATCCAGGGTGACCTGGTGGAAGGGCTTCTCATCCGCCTTGGCTAGAGGTTCGGTATCCGTGCTGCCCATCCAGAAGCTGCCTGCGGGGATGAGCATGGTTTCGGCCCCGTCGGTGTTGGTTGGTCCGGTCGGATGCTCGGAATATTCCGTCGGCGTGCTGGTATTTTCCTCCACAGGGGGAAGGGTTCCCACCCCCCGGATGCCTGGAAAATTACAACCCGCAATGATCAGTAGTAGGATGCCGGCAGGGATGAGAAGGAAATAAACCTTGAGCTTATACATGGGTCCCTCCCTGGGTTTCTAATCCCGATATCAACAATTATATTGTAAGGCATTTAAAATTAAATACAACCACCTACCTGGTCCTGTCGCATCGCCTTATCCATGCGGAGGGGCGTTACTTATGAATAGACTTGCCATCCTCTAGGAAAATGGTTCTTCACCACGCCCTGCACGCGCTTGCCCCATCCGAGCGGCCAGCCGTCCGCAGTGACGAGCGTCCAGCCGGACCGGCCCTCCGAGGGCAGGCTTTCGCCTCGTAAATACGCATCCAATTCTTGGCTCTCTGAGGAGAGCGCCAGTACGTTGTGCGCCTGTCCTGGCTTCAGGATCAGTGCCAGCGGATGGGCCGGTTCGAAGCGCTCTTTTTTGAAGGTTCCCAGCCATACGCCCGGGATCGTCATCCGCAGCCCTTTCAGATCTGGGACATCTTCCGGCACGAAATATAACCGATTCCCCTGCTTGCTCAAGCGCTCGGAGGGAAAATCCACGCCCAGGGTTTCCTCCCGGAAAGCCTGCCATACCTGCCACTCCGGGGTTGGGATTATTGCCGCACGCCAGGGGAACGTTAAAGCGTTTGCCGGACCTTTCTTGCGCTGCAGGAGACAGGCGAAATGTCCCTCGCCGGTCAACCGGTGGGGGAAGAGGCGTACCGCGCCGTGTAGAGAATCATTCCCTGAAGAGAGACCTGACCATTCCGGCTGTCCGGGCATGAAGCCAGGCAACTGTGGCAGGGATTCCACTTCGAAATCAGGATGTTCCTGTAAGAACCGGGCTATCACCGCCTCGTCTTCTTCGGGGGCGAAGGTGCAGGTGGAATAGAGCAGTCGTCCGCCTGGCCGGACCAGGTGGGCCGCCACGCGCAGGATGTTCGTCTGTCGCACGGCGCAGCCCGCCACCATCTCCTCCGACCAGTCAAGTCGCGCCCGCGTATCCTTGCGGAACATGCCTTCGCCGGAGCAGGGCGCGTCCACGAGCACCCGGTCGAAAAAAGCCCCGAATTGGTCGGCCACCCGCTCGGGGGTCTCGTTGGTGACCACCACGTTGGTTGCCCCCCAGCGTTCCACGTTGACTACCAGGTGATTAAGGCGCTTGGTCTTGATCTCGTTGGCCACCAGCAGTCCCTGTCCTTGCATCAGGGAGGCAATGTGGGTGGTCTTGCCTCCGGGGGCGGCCGCCAGGTCCAGGACGCGCTCGCCAGGCCGGGGGCCGAGCAGTTCTGCCGCCGACATGGCAGACGGGTCTTGCAGGTAGTATAGTCCGGCCAGGTGGTATGGATGCTTGCCGGGTTCCTCACGCTCCTCGTCCATCTCCTTTTGGAGGACGGACCGGGATGAGGGAAAAGGCAGAATCGCACCACGCCACCTTGTCGCCCAGCGGGAAAGGCGAGATTTTCTGGAACTCGCCTGCGGATAGTTTTAGCGTGTTGACCCGCAGCCCGTGCACGGGGTCATGCGTCAGCGACTCGGCGAAGGCGGGATACTCGTCACCGAGGAAGCGGGACATGCGCTCGAGGAAAAGGGGCGGGATGGGAATAGGCTCAGGCACAAGACGATTATAATGGCGTTATGCGAATCGAAGAACTGAACTGGATGGATGTGGAAGAATATCTCAAGCATGACGACCGGCTGATGCTGGTGGTGGGGGCGTGTGAACAGCACGGGTATCTATCCCTGCTCTCGGATGTAAAAATCCCGCTGGCCCTTGGCGGATGCCGCCTCGAAACAGACCGGGGTGCTGGTTGCCCCGCCGATGAACTTTGGCTCCAGCCCGTACTTTCTCACCTACCCCGGAACGCTCAGCCTGCAGATTGTCCACCTTGATGGACGCGGTGGAGGATATCGTCCGCTCGGCGTATGGACAGGGCTTCAAGCGCATCCTTGTCCTGAACGGTCATGGCGGCAACAGCGGCCTGAAAACGCGCCTGACAGAACTTGCCAATGAACTGCCCGGTCTTAAAATGCAGTGGTATGCCTGGTGGATGGCCCACAGTGTGGAGGAAGTCGCCATTCGCCATGAGCTCAAACCAAGCCATGCCAACTGGCTGGAGGCGTTCCCCTTCACCATCGTGGCGGACCTGCCGGAGGGCGAGAAAATTCCGCCGCATGTGCCATCCGACATCATGGATGCGCAAAGCAGCCCGGGAAGTCTATGGCGATGGGTCTTTTGGCGGGCGGTACCGGGCTCCGCAAGAGACGATGGCAGGAGATTTTTGACGCTGCGCTGCAAGACGTTCTGCAATTGCTGAAATTTGAATGATCTGGGGCGGGATCGGCAGGTCATGATATTTGCTCCGTATCTTGCGTCGCTCTCTTGACGTAATTGGACCGGACGAGTATAATTCGCGCTCCATTGAGAGATAACCATTATCTGCGACGTTCAGCGAGCGCTTGAAGCACAAGGCTTCGAAGCGCTTGCTTTTGCGTGTCTCTGGCATCACTTTAATGTTGGAGCAAGGGTGGTCAGTCGCAGGTGTCGAGTTTGCAGATGAGGAGACGGTCGAGTGGAAACCAAGGGACTCATTTCATTACGCATCAGTCTTGCTTCTCCGGAAACCATTAAAACCTGGTCGTACGGCGAAGTTCTGAAACCCGAAACCATCAACTACCGCCGCCTGCGCCCGGAGAAAGACGGCCTGTTCTGTGAGGCCATCTTTGGCCCGACGCGTGACTGGCAATGCTACTGCGGTAAATATAAAAACCCCCGCTATAAAGGCATCATCTGCGATAAATGCGGCGTGGAAGTGACCCGCTCCTCGGTTCGCCGCGAGCGCATGGGGCACATTCATGCTGGCGACACCCGTGGCCCACATCTGGTACACGCGGCGTATTCCCTCCTACCTGGGCATGCTGCTCGACATCTCCCGCCGCAATCTCGACCGGGTGCTGTACTTTGCCCAATATATCGTCAGTTATGTGGACGAGGATGCCCGACAGAAAGCCCTCAAGCGCCTGGAAGATGAAATCTCCGTTTCCGAACGTGAGCAGGCGGCAGTCATTAATTCCAAGATTGCCGAAATCAAGACAGCCCGCGATAAGAAACAAGCTGAACTCCAGGCCCGCAAGGTTGAGATGGAGCACCAGTACGATGAGCAAATTGCTGCCAAGCTGGAACCGATCATTCAGGAAGGCCAGCGGTTGGAACGTTATCTCCAGGATAATAAAGGCCAGGTGCTCAAGGAAGCCGTCATTTTTGGCGGCACAGGCACATGTGATCGTTGATGCTGGCATCAAAGTCGGCGCGACGCATCTCGGCAAAGTGCAGAAGTTCGTCCAGGGACGGTTGGAAGCCATCGAGAACGAACTCAAGGATGAGAAACTGCGCGCCCTGGACGCTATCAAAACAGAAGCCGCAACGATCAAGGCGGAGGCCGATGAGCAGATGAATGCACTGCGCAGCCAGCTGGAAGACCAGACCTCCACCAGTCATCGACGCGAACGCCCGTCAACGCGACGAATTGATGGAATTGCGCCCATTCACCTTCCTGGGTGAGACCCGCTACCGCGAACTGAAACAGCGCTGGGGTCAGGTCTTCCGCGCCGACATGGGTGCCGAGGCTTTTTACGATATCCTGCGCCGCCTCGACCTGGATAAACTCTCTGAAGAACTCTGGCACGAAGTCAGGACGACCAAGTCCAAGCAGAAACGCAAGAAGGCGACTTCCCGACTGAAGGTGGTGGAAGCTTTCCGCCGTTCCGGCAATCGCCCGGAGTGGATGATCCTGACCATCCTGCCTGTCATCCCGCCGGACCTGCGCCCGATGGTGCAGTTGGATGGCGGCCGCTTTGCCACGTCGGATTTGAATGATCTCTACCGGCGTGTCATCAACCGCAACAATCGTCTCAAGCGCCTGCTTGAACTCGGTGCGCCAGACGTGATCGTCCGCAACGAGAAGCGCATGTTGCAGGAAGCGGTGGATTCCCTGATCGACAACAGCCAGCGTGGCAAGGCGCTCAGCCGCCGCGGCCGGCGTGAACTCCGCTCCCTGAGCGACATGCTCAAGGGCAAGAAAGGCCGCTTCCGCCGCAACCTGCTCGGCAAGCGCGTGGACTATTCCGGCCGTTCGGTGATCGTGGTCGGCCCGCAGTTGAAACTCTATCAGTGTGGTCTGCCGAAGAGCATGGCGCTGGAACTGTTCCGCCCGTTTGTGATTTCCCGGCTGGTTAGCCACAACTATGCCGCCAACGTCAAAGGCGCGCGGCGCTTCATTGAGCGCAACCGGCCCGAGGTCTATGAAGCACTTGAGGAAGTCATCAAGGACCGCCCGGTTCTGTTGAACCGTGCTCCTACTCTGCACCGCCTGGGCATCCAGGCCTTTGAGCCGATCCTGATTGAAGGCTCTGCCATCCAATTGCATCCCGCTGGTTTGTACCGCCTTCAACGCTGACTTCGACGGCGACCAGATGGCTGTCCATGTGCCGCTGTCTGATAAGGCTGTGCAGGAAGCCCGCCGCCTGATGCTGGCTTCCAAGAACCTGCTCAAGCCCGCCGACGGCGAACCCATCATCGGTCCGTCCAAGGATATGGTGCTGGGCGTGTACTACATGACGATGCTGCACTCCAAGCCGCATAAGGGTGATGGGCGTGCCTTCTCCGATATGGATGATGTTGATCTTGGCTTACCAGCTGGGTCAGGTGGATGTGCACAGCAAGATCAAAGTGCGGCTGACCACCTGGTACGATGAGAAGAACAATCGCCTGCCCGAGGCCGAGACCCGCCTGATTGACACCACCGTTGGGCGTGTCATCTTCAACCGCATCCTGCCGGAAAAAGTCCAGTTCATCAACCGGCAGTTGGAAAAAGGCGGCGTGAAAGACCTGATTGCCGAAGTTTACGAAATTTATGGTCAGGATGTGACCACTGAAACCGCTGACGAGATCAAGCGCATCGGCTTCGAATATGCCATGCGTTCCGGCACCACCATTGCGGTCTCCGATATTACCGTTCCGCCGCAGAAACAGGAAATCATGGAAAAGGCGCTCAAGGATGTGGAGCTGGTGCAGCGTGACTTCCGCCGCGGTCTGTTGACCGAGCAGGAACAGAACGAACGCATCATCCAGATCTGGCAGCAAACCACCAACGATGTCGCCAAATCGGTCCGTGACGCCCTGGACCCGGACGGCAATCTGTCCACCATGGCCAACTCCGGCGCGACCAAAGGCGGCTTTGGCCCCATTTCGCAGTTGGCCGGTATGCGCGGTCTGATGGCTGACCCGTCCGGGCGCATCATCCCGATGCCTATCCGCTCGAACTTCCGCGAGGGTCTGACCGCTCAGGAATACTTCATTTCGACCCATGGCGCGCGCAAGGGTCTGGCCGATACCGCCCTGCGTACTGCTGATGCCGGTTATCTGACCCGCCGCCTGGTGGATATTGCCCAGGATATCATCATCAACGAACCCGACTGCGGCACCCACCAGGGCGTCTGGATTCGCAGGAAGGACGATGTGGCCGGTCAATCCATGGCATCCCGGTTGTATGGACGCCTGGCTGCCGAGCGTGTCCTCGACCCGAAGACGGGTGAAGTGCTGGCTGAACCGGACGATATCCTCGACCGCGATCTGGCGCGCAAGATTGCCGTTGCCGATGTGGCGGAAGTAAAGGTCCGTTCAGCACTGACCTGTGAATTGACCCACGGCATCTGTGCCAAATGTTACGGCGTTGACCTGGCCCGCGGCACGATGGTCGAAATGGGGTCGGCAGTCGGCATTGTGGCTGCCCAGTCCATTGGTGAGCCTGGCACGCAGTTGACCCTGCGCACCTTCCATACCGGCGGTGTGGCTGCGGGCGGTGACATCACCACTGGTCTGCCGCGCGTGGAAGAACTTTTCGAGTCCCGCAAACAACCGAAGGGTGAAGCAGTCGTCGCCGAGATCAAGGGCACGGTGCGCATCATCCAGTCGGACAAGTATGCTGATATGCGCCTCGTCCGCGTCGAACAAAGTGAAATGATCCATGATGAGTTCGACGTGCCAAAGGAATGGAAGATCCAGGTGAAGGATGAAGGCGAGATCAAGGCGGGCGATATTATCGCCACTTTGGAGGATGCCACCATTGCCGCGGAACACGGCGGCAAAGTCCGCATCGAGAAGCGCAAGGTGTATGTCTCGCGTGAGCAGCATGAAGAGATCGAGCACGAGATCCCCACCACCCTGCGCCTGCTGGTCAAGGACGGCGATCACGTCGAAGACGGCCAACCGCTGACCGAAGGTTCGCTGAACCCGCACCGGGTCCTGCGCGTTCAGGGACGGGAAGCCTGCCAGATGTACCTGATGACCGAAATCCAGAAGGTGTATCGCTCGCAAGGTCAGAACATCCATGACAAGCACTTTGAGGTCATCATCCGCAAGATGTTGAGCAAGGTGCAGGTCGTTCGTCCGGGTGACACCCGTTACCTGCCGGGCGATGCCGTGGAACGGCTGGAAGTCCAGAGAGTCAACGAACAACTGCTGGCCGAAGGGAAGACCCCGGCCAAGTTCCATGAATTGCTGCTGGGTGTGACCAAAGCCTCCCTCAGCACCGACTCGTTCCTCTCAGCCTCCTCGTTCCAGCACACCATCAAGGTGCTGGCCGGCGCGGCCATCGGTTCTTCCACCGACCCGCTCTATGGATTGAAGGAGAACGTCATCATTGGCAAGCTGATCCCGGCTGGGACGGGTTTTGTCCACGGACGCTTCCTGGCGGTCGAAAAGGCGCTTGCCCAGGCTGGTTCCTCCCAGTGGACAGAAATCCCGGATGCCGGGGCATCAGACTAGATCCCTCAGGGGCAGGGGGGATTCGTCCCCTGGCTTTGGGGGAGGAGTATTTTGCCCTCACTGGGCGTTCTCTTGATAATTGAATATTGCTCTCACGAGACAGCTGAAAGGCTGTCTCGTATATTTTTAGGGGAGTTGTTTTTTAAGATAAATAAATGTATGATGATGTTGAATAACCACCTGCCGCTGAACGGAGGTCCCAATGTTCCATAAGAAAATCTTTTCGATATTCGGCTTGGTCCTTCTCAGCTCAGCTTGTACCATGCCGGGATGGCATGCTGTGGTCAGTGGTACGAATCAAGATCCGACCGCTGTCTCGCAGACGCAGGTCGCCGAGTTTGTTGCTTCAATAGAAGCAGCCCAGACCGCCCTTGCCAATGCTGTGGCATCCACCCTGGCTGCCATGGCAACCAGCACGCCTGAGTTTACTTTCACGCCATCCCTTACTCCCACACCGACGTTCACCCCCACTCCTTCTGTCCCCCTGGTCAGCGTTTCGGTGCAAACAAATTGTCGTTCTGGACCCGGCAAGGCCTACGATATCCTCGGCATTGTAAATGTTGGTCAGGTCGCCGAAGTAGTGGGCCGCAGTGCCTCGAGCGACAATTGGATCATTAAACTGCCTTCCAATCCGGCCATTACCTGCTGGTTATGGGGATTTTATGCCACGGTGGTTGGAAATACCTCCGGGCTGCCTGTTATCATTCCACCGCCCACCCCCACACCGGCATCTGCCTTCACCTTCTCTTACGAGTTTTGGGGTGTAGGTCCTGGTTTTCAGTGCTTTAAGTTCGAAGTAAATAACACCGGCGCGGTGACCTGGGAGTCATTCACAATCACGTTGCATAACGGCGCGCATGGGACCACGGCGACGGATTTAAGTAATGAGTTCATCGGCTATGACAACTGGTGCGTCAGCACCGGGTCCCAAGCGGATCTCATGCCTGGCGAAACGGGCACTGCCAGCGTCAAAACCTTTCTGGCCTACAACCCCGTGGGGGAGAGTTTTGATGTCACCCTCAAGCTCTGTTCCGAGAACGCCCTGGGCGGAACGTGCCTATCGCAGACGATCAATTTCACACCCTAGGCCGCCCCGCGTGGTATTTAAGGAGGGATTGTTACAAATGGGGAAAACCGGTATGATGTAATGGATAGTTTTTATTCTGGAGAGGAGAACCTATGAATTGGAAGAGTATCACTTTATTCAGCATCCTAATCATATTGCTTGGGTCATCCGCCTGTGGCTCGCAACTATCCGGGACTGTGCTGGAAAATGCCGTCGATACCGCCGTCGCGCAGACGATGGACGCGCAGACTAATGTTGCCAGCGTCGTGGAATCCACCCTGGCTGCAGTGGCAACCAACACCCCTGAGTTTACTTTCACACCATCCCTTACTCCCACGCCATCCCTGACTCCTACGCCATCCCTTACTCTCATACCGACGTTGATCCTCAACACCGCTGTCCCCATGCTCAGCGTCTCGGTTAATATGTACTGCCGCGCTGGTCCGGGGAAAGTTTACGACCTGCTTGGCGTGCTGGCAGCCGGGCAGACTGCCGAAGTCGTCGCCCGTGATGCGCAAGGCCAGAACTGGCTGATCCGCAACCCGTCCAACCCGGCGGGTGTCTGCTGGCTGTGGGGTTATTACGCCACCGTGACCGGCGATACCAGTGGTCTGCCTATCGCCACGCCTCCGCCCACCCCCTCGCCCGTACCGGGATCGGGATACACGGTTTCCTTCCTTGGACCCACCAATTGTGCTCCACGATATGCCTTCCGATTCCAGGTCAAAAATACGGGGACCATTACCTGGGAATCTATTCAAATCGTGGTGACCGATAATCAGACAGTAGCCACCATGACCCACTCCCTGGACGCGTTCCGCTCTTACAACGGGTGCAGCCTGGAAATGAACCAGAATGACCTGATGCCCGGTGAAAGTGGCGTGGTGGCCAACATTGACCCCGGGCAGTTCAACTACAACCCGGCTGGGCACAGCTTCACGGCCACATTTACGGTATGTTCGCAGAACGGCCTGGCTGGCACATGCCTTTCAAAGACGATCAACTTCAACCCATAGGAGGATTACGGGGCGGCACCGAGCCGCCCCGTAAGCAATTAAGGGGGGATTGTTTTTAAGGAAAAAAGTCTGTATCATGTACTTGATTGTTTTCTTCGAGAGAGAGGTGTACCTATGAACCGGGAAAGAATCACTGCATTCAGTATCATGATCATATTGCTTGGAGCATCCGCGTGCAGCCCGCAGGTTTCCGGGCCTGTGCTGGGAAATGCCGTCGATACCGCCATCGCACAGACAAAGGACGTGCAGACCAGTGTTGCCAATGCTGTGGCATCCACCATGGCTGCCATGGTAACCAACACACCTGAGTTTACTTTCACGCCATCCCTTACTCCCACGCCTACATTTACTCTCACACCTGCTTATCCCTTGGTCAGCGTCTCGGTTGATACGAACTGCCGCACCGGTCCGGGGAACGCTTACGACATGATTGGCGGGCTGGCAGTCGGGCAGACTGCCGAAGTCATCGGCCGCGATGCCGCCAGCCAGTTCTGGCTGATCCACAACCCGTCCAACCCGTCCGTCATCTGCTGGCTGTGGGGCAAGTACGCCACCGTGACCGGTAATACCAGCGGTCTGCCCATCGCCACACCCCCGCCCACCCCCACTCCAAAGGCCACCCCTACCCCGTGGGCTTCTTTTAAATTAGTGTATGCCTCTACACTCCACTGCGGTACGAGTTACTATCTCAAGTTCAAGATTACCAATAACGGCACCGTCACCTGGCAGTCTAACAAGGTAATGATTACAGATCAAGTGACCCATCAGGTTAGAGATGTCGCTTATGACTATTTCGATAACTTAGTCAGTTGTACCCAATCTGAAGAAGCAGATAACCTGAAAGCGGGGGAAGTTGGCATGACGAGATCTGATAATTTAGCGTCGAATCCTGCTGGTCACAGTATCCTTGCCACCATTGGGCTTTGTTCGGATTATAACCTGACAGGGACCTGCCTGGATAAAACGATCACATTCACGCCGTAGATGCCCATCGGGGCGGTCGCAAGACCGCCCCGTTCTTTTTCTCCTTGACGCTTTCTCCCTTTCCCCGTAAGATAAACCGAAGATAGAACATTCTTTCACCACGATGGAATTGTATGATCGCCATCCTCCTCTTGGTGGAATCAAGGAGCAATTATGGAACTCGGCCTCGTCCGCAAAATTGACATTGACCAGGAAATGCAGCAGGCCTACCTCGACTATGCCATGAGCGTGATCGTGGCACGCGCCCTGCCGGATGCGCGCGATGGCCTCAAGCCTGTCCAGCGCCGCATCCTGTATGCCATGTACGACATGGGCATCCGCACCGACAGCCCCTACCGCAAGTCCGCCCGCATCGTCGGCGAGGTGCTCGGCAAGTACCACCCGCACGGCGACCAGTCCGTCTATGAAGCCATGGCGCGCATGGCCCAGGATTTCTCCATGCGTACCCTGCTGGTGGACGGGCAGGGCAACTTTGGCTCGGTGGACGGCGACCCGCCGGCGGCCATGCGCTACACCGAAGCCCGTCTGGCCGCCCCGGCCCTGGACCTGCTGGCAGACATCGGCAAGAATACGGTTGATTTCATCCGACAACTTCGACGGCACCCTCACCGAGCCGACCGTGCTCCCCTCCGCCATCCCGAACCTGCTGGTCAACGGGGCCACCGGCATTGCCGTCGGCATGGCCACCAACATCCCGCCCCACAACCTGGGCGAGATCGCCGATGCCTGTGTCTACATGCTCGAAAAGTGGGAAAAACTCGACGATGTCAACGTGGAAGATTTGATGGAGTTTGTCGAAGGCCCGGATTTCCCCACCGGCGGCATCATCATCGAGCAGAAGGGCGAGGAAGGCATCGAAGCCGCCTACGGCAAGGGCCGCGGGCGGGTCACGATCCAGGCCAATGCCCACATCGAGGAGATGGAGCGCGGCAAGAGCCGCATCATCGTCACCGAACTGCCCTACCAGGTCAACAAGTCCAGCCTGATCGAGCGGATCGCCGAACTGGTGCGGGATGGGCAGCTGGAGGGGCATCACCGACCTGCGGGATGAATCCGACCGCCAGGGTCTGCGCATCGTCATCGAGCTGACCAAGAACGTCGAGCCGGAGAAGGTGCTGGCCGCCCTGTACAAGCGCACGCCGATGCAGTCCACCTTCAGCATCAACCTGCTGGCGCTGGTGGATAACGAGCCGCGCCTGCTGAACCTGAAACAGGCCCTGCGGGTCTACCTCGACCACCGGCTGGCTGGTCATCAAGCGCCGCAGCCGAGTTCGACCTGGAAAAGGCGCGTGCCCGGGCGCACATCCTCGAAGGCCTGATGGTGGCTCTCAAACACCTGGACGAGATCATCGCCCTGATCAAAAGCTCGCCGGATGTGGAGACGGCCCGCACGCGCTTGATGAAACGCTACAAGCTGTCGGAGCTCCAGGCCAATGCCATCCTGGAAATGCAGTTGCGCCGCCTGGCCGCGCTGGAACGCAAGAAGATCGAGACCGAGTACAAAGAAACGCTGGCGCTGATCAAGGAACTGGAAGGCCTGCTGAAATCCCCAAAGAAGATGCGCGGCGTGGCAGCCGAGGAACTGCTCAAGGTCAAGGCCGCTTACGGCGACCGGCGCCGGACGCAGATCGTCAGCATGAAAGGCCGCAAAGCCAAAAAAGCCCCGCTGACCGCCGCCGAACTGGTGCGGGAGCAGGTGGTCTGGATCGGCATGACCGCCGACGGGACGCTCGCCCGCACCCGTGACGACAAACCGCCGCGTCTCTCCGGCTCCGAAGCGCCCAAACTGCTGGTCAAAGCCAACGCCACCGATACGCTCTACCTGGTCTGCGAGCGCGGACTGGCCGCGGCGGTGGCTGTGCATACCCTGCCGGAAGCCGAAAAGCTGGCGGACGGCAATCCGTTCAACAAACAGTCTCCGCTCCAGGCGGATGAGATGCCGGTGGCGGCATTTGCCCTGCCTGCCAGGAAATCCGAACTCCCCGATGAAACCACCCTCCTGACGGTCACACGCGGCGGGATGGTTAAAAAGAGCCTTGTCAGCGAACTGCCCGGCCCCTCGGCGCAGACCTTCCGGCTGGTCAACGTCAACGACGGCGACAGCCTGGGCTGGGTTGCACTGACCGATGGAAGGAAGGAGATCTTGCTGGCGACCGCGCTCGGCATGGCGATCCGCTTCAGCGAGGAGGACGTCCGCCCGATGGGGCTGGCCGCGGCGGGTGTCAACGGCATCAAACTGGGCGGTGGGGATGAAGTGGTCGGGATGCAAGTCCTGCCAGGAACGGCGACCTCTTCCTGATCGCTTCGGACGGCAAGGGCAAACGGGTGGAGGTGAAGGACTTCCCGGCGCAGGGACGCTATGGCAAGGGCGTGATCGCCTGGGAACTGCCGCGCGGCGTCAAGCTGGCTGGGCTGGGGATGGGCAAGCCAAACGCCATCGTCACCCTGCACCTGCTCAAAGCCGCCCCGAAGATGGCGCGGCTCGACGAAGCCCCCCTGCGCAAGCGCTCCGCCCTGCGCGGCGAGGCCGTGGTGGAGGTCAAGGCCGGGGATGCGCTGCTCGGGTTGACCGAGGGCTGGGCTGTGGAGCGATTTGTCGTAGCTGGTGAAGAAGGAAGAGAAGAAGAAAACCTCTGCAAAGAAGATATGTGAAGCCTGAAGAGAATAGAACATCTCCCCGCATCATATAAAATGATGCGGGACGTTCTCGCGTATCTCATTATGTGCCAGATGGTTCGTGACCAGGGATATTGTTGGATTGATCTTGATCATTGAATGTTTCCCACCAGCCCCAGTTCGGGGGCAATGCTGCGCATGGCCGTGATGACATTGCCGACGTGCTCCCAGAGTTCGATGCCGAACTCGGCCGCGGCTTTTTGGATCTCTTCCCGGTTGGCACCGGCTGCGAAGGCCTTGTCCTTCCACTTCTTCTTGACGGACGATGGCTCCAGGTCCAGCAGGGAGCGGGACGGGCGGACGAGTGCCACGGCGGTGATCAATCCGGTCACTTCATCGCAGGCGTAGAGCGCTTTCTCCATACGAGACTGGCGCGGTACGCCGGTATGGTCGGCGTGGCTCATCACGGCACGGATGATCTCTTCGGGCACGCCGCGCTGGCGCAGGATGGGTTCCCCCGCCAGCGGATGCTCTTCGAGGGTGGGATGGATCTCCCAATCGAAGTCGTGCAGCAGGCCGGTGACGGCCCACTTTTCCACATCCTCGCCAAATTTCCCGGCGTAGAAGCGCATGGCGGCTTCCACCGAGAGCATGTGCTTGACGAGGTTGTCGTTCTTAACGTATTCACGGACAAGGGCAAGGGCTTCGTCGCGGGTCATAGTCTCCTCAATGCCTTACGGAAAAATTGGTTCCGGGTCACCCAGCACGGGCACAGGGTGGCTGATGTTCACATCCCACAGGGCGGCGACGGTGGCGAGTAATTCGCGCATATTCCAGTATAGCAAGGAAGATTTGCGGTAGACGCGCAGGTCGGCTTCCACACCCACCGAATCAACTGCCGAGTCGGTTGCACAGGTAGATGGCGCGTGGCAGGTGGAAGGCCTGCGTCACCAGGATGGCCTCGGTCACGCCGAAGATGGCCTTCGCCCGGTAGCATGTGTCGTAGGTGCGCCGGCCGGCATAATCGAGCACGATGGCCTCCTCCGGGACGCCAAGCGAAAGAGCCACTTTGCGCATGACCGCCGGTTCGTTGTAGTCCACGAAACGGTTGTCGCCGCTCATCAGGAGTTTCTCGACCTTCCCGGCGAAATACAAGTTGGCAGCCGTCTGGACGCGGTCTTGCAAGTACCGGGGTGGCAGTGCCATTCCGCCACAACCCCGCGCCGAAGACGATTGCCACCCGGCGGAGCGGGACATCCGCAGCGGTATACGTTTTCGGACGTGCATACAACCCGGTCACCAGACGTGAGATGATCAGAATGAAAAGTCCGAGCACAGCGAGAATAAGAAGAATTTTCAGGAACATCTTGATGATACGTTTGAACACAGGCGGTATTCTACCATGCAAAGAAGAAAGGTTTTTGGGAAACCCGTCATCCCATGGAGATTTCAGAGAACAAAAAAACCCGTTTCCGCCGGAAACGGGTGCATGGTGACAGGATCACTTAGGTCAGCTGTTTGCGGACTTCGGCGCTCAGGAAGTCCATGGCCCAGACCACCATCACGATGGCCCAGATGGCCGTGCCAGCCTTGTGGTACTCGATCATGGTTGATCTGCTGGCTCAGGTAATACCCAATACCGCCGCCGCCCACGAATCCGATGATGGTCGAGATGCGGATGTTGATATCCCAATGGTAGATGATGAACGAAACGAAATCTGGGACGATCTGCGGGATGACACCGTAGACCACCACCTGGAGGCGGTTGGCGCCTGTAGCCTGCAGGGCTTCGATCGGACCGCGGATCGATGCCTTCGACGGCTTCGGAGAACAGTTTTCCCAGGGAGGCGATTGTCACGACCGTCAGGCCAGGATACCGGGAAAGGTCCAAAGCCAAGCCAGAAGGCAAAGACGGTCGCCATCACCAGCGGATCGTAGGAACGGATAAGGTTGAAAAACGACCGCGAGGTATAGTACATGGCCGTGCCGACCGCACCACGCTTGGTGATATTGCTGGCTGCCAGGAAGCTGAGCGGGGCAGCGATGATGGTTGCAATTGTTGTGGAAAGCAGCGCCATGAAGATGGTGACGAACATGGCCGCCAGCACGTCGTTGACGGCCTGGCTGGGTTTCAGCCCGCCGACTGGGGTCAGGGTTTCGACTGCAAGACTGGCTGGCAACACCGTTGATGGCGGCCGCGATTGGGCGCGACTTCCACTTCAGCGCTGAAATGGCCATTTGCATCCGTGGTGGCCTGCACGGCCGTGAGCACGCGGCCGTCGGGCATATTCCAGCGCATCACCATGTCGGAATTGGGCGCCATATTGAACCCTTCGAGGGTGAACTTTATCTTCGGTTCTGCGCACTTGACGCTTGGCACAAGGCGCGGCCCGCTCGACGGGATCGCCGCCTCGGGGGCGGACCCGCATGGGATCGGGAAGGGAGTCTCGATGGTGGTGGTGGTTTTGTCACGGGTGAAGACATCCGGCGTAAGGAAGGCCAGGATGATATCCTTCCCATTTGGGAGGTTTCTCGCCAATTTGAGAAAATCCACATCAGTGACCCGCCAGGATAAGGCGAAGGCCGCCACGATTAAAAGGGCCAGCAGGATGTTGCGGGTGATTTTTCCGGGAGAAGGGCGGTTTTCCATTGTTACAAAAGCCTTTCCCGGACCTTGGCGCTGAA
The DNA here is from genome assembly GCA_963760315.1 of uncultured Chloroflexia bacterium. Classification (GTDB taxonomy): domain Bacteria; phylum Chloroflexota; class Anaerolineae; order Anaerolineales; family Villigracilaceae; genus UBA877. The sequence goes on along the minus strand of CAVXCK010000001.1, from coordinate 327,851 downwards.
ATAATCAAGCAGGATCACGATCACCGCAATGGCGATGAAGAGCGGCGCTTACAGCCCGCATCTCGTTGATCCGGATGATCTCGATCAGCAGGAAGCCGATCCCCCCGCCGCCTACAAATCCGATGATGGTCGCCGAGCGGACATTGATATCCCAACGATAGATGGTGAAGGCGGTGAACGGCGGGACGATCTGCGGGATGACTGCATATCGCACCACCTGGACCCAGTTGGCACCCGTGGCACGGATGGCTTCAATAGGGCCCGGGTCGATCCCTTCGATCACTTCCGAGTACAATTTCGCCAGGGCAGCCACCGAGTGGACCGCCAGCGCCAGCACGCCTGCGAATGGTCCAAGTCCGACTATGACGACAAACACGATGGCGATGATGAGCGACTCGATCGAGCGCACGATGTTCAGGAGGGTTCGGACGATCATGTAGATCGCAAAGGTGAACGGGTTGCCGCCCATCAGGTTGCGGGCTGCCAGGAAAGCTGACCGGAATGGCAAGCAGTATCGCCAGCGCGGTCGCCATCAGAGCCATGCCCACTGTCTGCAGTGCTCCTTGTATCACCCTGCCTCCGACATAGGAGATTTCAATGCCTCCCAGCAGACGGGACTGTTGCAGGTAAACGCGGTGATGCGGTGACTGGGTCACATCTGGATGGCAATAGTGGCGGTCGTGGGGACTTTGAAAGAAGTTGTCAGGTTGCCGGACGCGTCTGCATGAGCCACCAGCATGGCAGCCTCCCCCGGTCCGACCATCTTCTCTGAGCCGCTTGGATCTTCCCACCAGATGTTCGCATCGGTATTGGGCCATAACCCGCTGGCAGTGATGGTGAGGGTTTCACCGATATCCGCACAAGCCGGAGTGATGGTCACCCTTTTGCCATTCTCTTCATGGACACCACTCACACTCCGGTCGGGCAGGCAGGGGACCATCACCTCCACCCATGCTTGAATTGATTCTAGTACGCTTCTGGATGAAATCCGGGTGGAACATGGGGCGCATGATCGCAATGGCCCGGTTGATATCCGCCTTGCTGAAATCAACTCCAACTACGTGCCAGCCAATACCGAACATGGCCAAGAACCCGATCAGGATCGGAATGACGATGGAAAGCACGCGTTTCTGACCAGCGGCACGGATGGCATCCCAGATGTTCCACAACCAGATGAGCAGCAGGGCAAAATACCAGATCGGTTTTCCATACCAGGCGACGATGCCAAGCGTAAAAAGGAAACCCAGCAGGAACGCTACACCGCGATACCAGCGCCGGAGGTGAATTGTCCCAGCCCGGGGAGCAGGGCGGAGAACATTCCGGCGAGGATGGGCGAATGTCATCTTGCTCATTTCCGCCCTCATACCGTGGTGGCGCGCACTTCCTGCGCTTCCTCGCCGTAGATTTCCTTGAACTTGGCCCGGTCGATTTCCTCTGGCAACCCCTCGAAAACTTTCACGCCATCTTTCAGAGCGATCACGCGCGTGGCGTAGCGATGGACGAGGTCCAGAAAGTGCAGGCTGCACAGATGACGGTAATGCCGTCCTTGTTCAATTGTTCGAGGTATTGCAGGATCGAATGCGAAAGGACAGGGTCGAGGCTGGCAACCGGTTCATCCGCCAGGATGATGCGCGGTTCCTGCATCAGTGCGCGCGCGATCCCCACCCGCTGCTGCTGTCCGCCCGAAAGGGCATCCGCGCGGCTGTAGGCTTTGTCGGCGATTCCCACCCGCTCGAGGGCTTTTATGCGCTCGCTTCCGTCTCCTGCTGACCAGATGCCCAGCAGGGAGAGCCAGGGATTGGCATACCCGAGCCGTCCTGAAAGGACATTGGTCATCACGCTGGAACGCTTGACCAGGTTGAACTGCTGGAATACCATCCCGATGTTGCGGCGGATTTGCAGCAACTCTGCCGGCGAGGCGGCGGTGATATCAACGTCGTCCCAGGTGATCTTGCCTTCGGTGGGTTCGATCAGCCGGTTGATGCAGCGCAACAGGGTGGATTTGCCTGAACCCGAAAGCCCGATGACTACCAGGAATTCGCCATCCTGGACTTCAAAACTGACATTCTTGAATGCCTTCGTGCCACCCGGGTACACTTTGGTGAGGTTTTGGATTCGCAGCATAGTCACTCTGCACATGAATAAAAGAGGGAGGGCATATTGCCCTCCCTATTTTACAGTAAATTCTTATTTGTAAGATATTGAAATCGAAGCCGATCGACTTCAGGTAGACACGGAAATCATCGAAGAAGGTGTCATCCACGACTTTCAATCCGCCGATGTTGTAGCCACCGCTCTTGAGCAGGGTCATGCCTCATCGGTCTGAAGCGATGTCACAAAGGCATCGGTGAGCTTCTGGCGCGAATATCTGCCGGGACAGGCTGGTGGCGAAGGATACGGTGTCATTCGGGATGATCGGATCAGAGACCCAGATCACCTACGACCTTGTCGTTGACATCCGGGAAGGCTGTTGATGACCGCCGTGCGGGCGTCAATGTAGATGCTCCGAAGTCGCACATTTCGCCATTCGGGCTCAGGTAGACCGCACTTGACGACCGTCGGGTGGCCCTGGACCCAGGCACCGCGGGTCTTGACGTGACGCCAGCCTTGGCCAGGAACCCAGTGGGCACCACGATAACCGGAAGCGGACAGCGGATCAGTCCAGCAGGGTCGCTTGCCGGCGAACTGAGCCAGGGCGGTGGCGGCATCCGCAGTGTTCGCCTTGGTGGCGGCATCATAATAGGAGGTGAACATTGGGGTCCCATCGCTGTTCTTGCGGGCGGTATTGGCAATGATCTGGAAGCCATAGTGATCGGAACCGTTGCGCATGGCGACCAGGCCGACGTCCGCATATCCCTTGGACTTGGCAACGATGTAGGCCAGGTGGGCAGGAAGCCGACTTGCGCATTGCCGGAGCCCATGGCTTCCACCAGGGCGGCATAGTTGGTCGGGACGGTGACCGTGATGCTGTATCCGGTCAGTTCGGTCAGCTTGGCCGCGATGGCATTGCCACCGGCCTGTAGTTCCTGGCTGGTGCGGAGGGGGCAAATGCCATGACGATCGGCTTGGCAGCTGTGCCCAGTGGATTGGTGGTCGGGGCGGCCGTCGGCGGTACAGCCGTGGGCGGGACTGCCGTCGGTGGAACAGCAACCGGTGTGGGGGTCGCGGCGGGACCGCATGCTGTCAGCAGCATGACGGCCGCAACCAGTAACGAAACGAACACAAAAACTTTCTTCATCTTCTTCTTCTCCTCTCATGGGAATAGGGTTTTGGGGATCGTTCCCCAACGATAAAAACATAATATCTCGAATTAACAAATAATGCAAGTGACAGGTCTCATAATTCACGATATAATCATGATATGTCCAATATAAACGCCTTCGAATTCTTCTAAATCAATCATCTCAAGATCATCCTGATCCTGGCGGGTATTGCAGCCATTTGGTTCCTGGTAAGTCTGGTCAACAACAGCATCAACAACACCCTTAATCCTTTACAACAGGCGAACCATGAACTGGGCACCCAGGTTGCCAACTTGTTGCATCCCACACCCACGATCATTCCGGACCCGGTAACAATTATCAATGAAGTTCAATCGCTTGCCCGGCTGGAAACGATCCGCTATACAGTTGAGAAAGTAGTTACGGCGGAAGTCAACCAGGGGGTGCTGGGTCCGCTTTTCGGTGACCGGTTGCTGTTTGTGGCGCACGGATATATCATCGCCGGGATCGACATGAGCAAGATCAAGCCGGAAGACTTGTGGCTCGAAGGCGAGCTGCTCAATGTCCGCTTGCCAGCAACGGAAATCCTGGTCGCGACCCTCGACAACGATAAGTCGTATGTTTATGACCGGGTAACGGGTGTGTTCACCCACGGTGACCCGACATTGGAGACCCAGGTCCGACAGGTGGCCGAGCAGGAGATTCTCAAGGCTGCCACCGCAGGAAGGGATCCTGGACCAGGCGACCACCAACGCCCAGACCTATCTTGCGCTGGTTCTTTGAAACCCTGGGATATAAACAGATTAACTTTGTCCTGCCCACACCGTAAAGGGTTAATGAATCCATAAGTAAAAGTTGAAGGTGATAAGCCTTCAACTTTTTTGTTTTCGGTTCCAGTCGGGATGATTATATTTGTCGGCAACCAACTGCTCGCTGCGTGCTTTTTCCTGCAGGCTGAGTTCGCCTGGCTGGAGGTCCAGGGCAAGCACGGATCGGAAGGCAGCGAGTAAAAGCCTGCGCTGCCTCATTCCACGAGACAACGCGTCCCAGGGCAGTCTCCACGGTCGTTGCCCGTTCCAGCAGTCGGCTGGCGGCACGGGTGCGGGCCTCTTCGTCGGGAAAGACCAGTACCTGGAGGATGCGGGTCAGGTCACCGGTCAGCGGCAGGGAACCGTGTTGGAGGATGCCCTCCTTGCGGCGGGCCTGCGCTGAGCCGACCAATTTCTTTCCTCCAACGGTAATCTCAGAGGTGGACGGGACTTCGAAACAGACCGGGTTGGGCGTTTTGCTCGTTCCCGTACCCGGTTCGTGTTCATGTACTTCCACTGGCAGGTTGAGCAGGCGTAATGCCTCCACCAAAGCCGCTGCCAGGCGGCTGTAGGATTCGAGAACTGTCCCGGCCACACGCGGCTCAGCGAGTGGAGCGATAACGGATAAGTAAGTTCGTCGGTGTGCAGGATTGCCCGCCCGCCCGTGGGACGACGTACCATCTCCCAGCCGCGCGCTTGCAGGCGGGGAATGTCCACATCGGTGAGGGGTTGGGCATATCCAAGGGAGAGACAGGCTGGTTCCCAGGCATACAGGCGCAGGGTCGGGTGGTGAGTCACCGCGGCCCACCGCTTCGAGGATGGCTTCGTCCACGGCCATGTTCCATGCCCCGTGGGCCGGAGGGGTGGTGAGCAAGCGCCAGGATCTTTCATCCGGCTGCCGCCATGAATTCTTCTATCACCTTTTCCACATCTTCGGGTGAGGCTTCCTCCAGCGGCGGGCGGACGGGCCAGCGCGGGAAGCCATGCTGTCTTGCCAGCAGCGCTTTCAGCATGGGCGGGAACGGCGGATATTTCTCCAGGATTTGGCGGATTTCAGTAACACGCCTCTGGAGTGCAGACACATCCTCGCCGCGCTGGAAGGCGTCCCATATCTTGCGCAAGTCAGGCGAGATCAGGTTGGCCGGAGCGGTGATGCAACCCTGGGCGTGGTTCTCCAATGCCAGTTGCAGGAAAGAATCGGTGCCGGTCAGTACCAGCAAGTCGGAGCCGAAACGTTCTCCCAGCCGGCGGGCGAAATTCGGCATCGTGCGATGAATCTTTTATCCCGGCAAATTGGTGCGGGAAGGCGTCTTTGAGCCGGGCCAACAGGTCTGGCGAGAAACCGATCCCAGCCGTGCCGGGGATGTGGTAGCCGAGCAGGAACCCGTCCGAGGGGACAGCCTTGTGGATGAGTTCGCGGAAGTAACGGAACAAGCCTTCCTCCGTGGCTTTGCGGAAGTAATAGGGGGGCAGGACAACGACACCATCGCATCCCAGGTCGAAAGCCGAATGGGTCAGCGAGATGGTTTCGGTGAGACTGGGCGTCCCGGTCCCGGCGAGCATTTTACAAGTCCCGCCCTGAGCTGATTGGTGCATTTCGCGCACCTGGAGTGCAGTCCGGAAAATCCCGAGCCGTTCCTCTGGGGAAAAGGAAGGCCCTTCACCGGTCGTTCCCAAAAGCAAAATGCCGTGGCAGCCGCGCCCGGCGAGGAAGCCCAGCAGGGAAGGAATGGCCTCCAGGTCCGGGGAAAAGTCCGCTTTTAGCGGGGTGACCGCCGCAGAATACACACCAGCCAGGGGATGCATTATTTAACCTCATCGAGGAAATCTTTTGCCGCCTTCCGGGGGATACAAGTTTTTGGCCCTCATCATGTAGGTAGCGCTGGCGGTCGAGCACCCACAGGTACAAGTCGCCTTCTGTCTTGCCGGGGAACTCTTTCAGGATGCCGCTGCGCCGGATGTTACTGACGATGGGCATATAGACTTTATCGTACCAGTGCGCCACGGCCTCTTCATCCGAAATATCACGTTTAAATCCAGTCCCATGAAGTAACGGTGGACGGCAATATGTTCGAGCATGCGGTCGAACCCGTCCGGAATGGTCAGTTTGATTTTGGCTTTCGGACGGATGCGATCCAATTCGGTGCGTTCGAGGAAGTCCACTTTTTCACCGAGGATCTCCAGGTCTTCCGGCTTGAGGTCGGGGTGATATTGACTTTGGTTGAGCATTCACGTACTTCAGCATCAATGTATCATCTGTCCCTGTTCGCGTGCCACCGAGACGCGGTGATGACCATCCACCACAAAATATACCTCCCCGACTTTATATAGGACAACTGGTGGAAGGTTGACTTCCTGGTAGAAGGCGCGGTCGATGTTTTGCCAGCGGTTGGCAATCTGGTCTTCGAGGGGTAAAAAGGCGCGGTCGAACTGGTGGTAGCGGTTCAGGCTGCCGACGATTTTCTTTACTTCCACCGTCCGAACGCCGCGGTAAATTGGTCCGCCGATGTGTAATTTCTCTTTGACATCATCGTAAGAAAGCAATGTAGTTGGCTGTCCGCCCACGAATGCTGAGGATGCGGTTCCAAAAGGCTTTGAAACGGGCATGGGCAAAATCGTTCTTCACACGGCCAGTGAATCTCATCGAACATGTGGTTCCACCTCTAGCAGTCTGTAAGGGTAAACATTGATTACCGTCGTGGCTCCCTATCTTTGTCACCGCAGGCAGAGATTGCTCTTATAAACCAGTAGTGTGTCCATGCAGGAAATAGCGTGGCTTGAAGACCCGGATGAAATCCCGAAATGCCAAAAATCCAACATGCGCGGGATCGTTGTCATCGTGGATGCCGCTCGGCGGAGAATGGGCAATCATGATATCCAAAACACTCCCAGTTTGAACCCGCTGCCTAAGAAGCCTGGGCAGGAAAGAAATGAAGCGTAAATACATTTGCGCCTGAGTATATTGGTTTGGGGAGGAGGGTTTGTAGCGGATGCTCCCGCCCAGCCCGGCCATGTTCAGCCCCTTGACCCGTGCCACACGCTGATCGAGAATATCACAGCCATCCGCCCGCGCAGCCGGGTTTTGCTCGTCAATATTTTGGGTCGTGATTTCCGGGGACGTAAAGCAAAGGAACATTCAGCGACCGAGACCAGAAATTCCAGATACTCATATGGCAGGTCGCCGCAGCCGAGGATCATGTCTGACGTCGCGGAAATGCCCTGCAGTCTGTGCAGAGTACAGACGGTCAACCACAACATCACTTACGGCCAATATTTTCAAGGAACTGCTCCAGCCATATTGTGCCCCAAAGTTTAATTCCCCGCAAGGCTGGATGGTTCTCGGGATATTCCAGTACCTGAGGGAGAAGATACTGCTTATTCAGCGGGCTGCGGATACTCCTAGGCACTCAACAAGGCACTGCGACACCACGGAGATTGACCCGGGGAACCAGGTCTGCAGATAGGTTGCCAATCCTGACAGGGATGGCTATAATTCATTCAGTTCAGCAATTCTGAGGAGGTTGCTCTGGAAACCCATAAAGATCACTAAATCAAATGAGTAACGAGCCGCGAGAAGGCGCATTCAACGTCACAACTGACTCCGGGAGTAACCCTCGTTAACCGCTATGTGATCCAGGATGTTATTGGCGTGGGAGGCATGGGTTCGGTTTATCGCGCCCGTGACCTGCATTTCCCAAGCGTGGTCAAACTGGTAGCGGTGAAAGAGATGATTAACCGCGCTCCCGACCCACTGGTCAGAAAAACCATCGTTCAGAACTTCGAGCGTGAAGCCAATATCCTCGCAACCCTCAACCACCCTTCCATTCCCCGGATTTATGATTATTTTAGTGAGGACAATCGTTCTTACCTGGTCCTGGAATTCGTCCATGGCAAGGACCTGGAAGTCATAATCAATGAAACTCCCGGCTTCCTGACGGAGGAACGCGTCCTGGGATGGGCCATTGAGCTGTGCGACGTGCTCGCCTTCCTCCATGCCCACAAGCCCGATCCGATTATCTTCCGGGATATGAAGCCATCCAATGTTATGGTTAATCCGAGCCGACCATATCATCCTGGTGGATTTCGGAATTGCCAAACCATTCCAGGTTGGGCAAAAAGGGACGATGATCGGCACGGAGGGTTATTCTCCGCCCGAGCAATATCGGGGCGAGGCTGGACCTCTGGCAGATATCTATGCCCTGGGCGCCACCATCCACCACGCCCTCTCCCGCCGTGACCCGCGCCTGGAGCCGCCATTTTCCTTCGGCGAACGTCCCCTGCGCAAGATTAATCCGGCCATCTCTGTGGAATTGGAAGCCGTCATCGATACTGCACTTCAATATAATCCTGAAGACCGCTTCCATAGTGCCGAAGCGATGAAAGAAGCCCTGATGGCTGCGGGACGCAAGACCGGCATCTTGAATCGCACCAATGTCGCACTGCCAGCGTCCAACCATCTGGGCGGGATTAAACCCTTATGGGTCTTTCAGTGCGAGGATGAGATGCGTGGCGCACCGCTATACTATGAAGGCGCTGTCTATATTGGGTCTTATGATCATAATCTCTATTCTCTCAATGCCGCCGATGGAAAATTGAATTGGAAGTATGCCACCGAAGGCGGTATTGTTACCCGCCCGGCGGCTTATGAGGGCGATATCTTCTATCGGCTCTGAAGATCAGCGTTTGCATGTCATCAACGCCCGCACCGGGAAAGTGAATTGGACTTATTACACTGAAGGCCGGGTCCATTCATCGCCGCGCATTGCGGAAGGGCATGTTTTCTATCGGCTCTGATGACCAGCACATTCACGCTGTTAACCTGTTGAGCGGACGGGCCGCATGGCGTTTCGAAACAGCCGCACCGGTACGTTCCACTCCTTACGTGGCGCATGAGACAGTTTTTGCCGGCTGTGAGAACGGCGATTTTTATTGTGTGGATTTCCGCGGAGAGATGAAATGGCATTACAAGGCCAAAATGGCAATTACTTCATCACCATGTGAAGCGGATGGCGTGGTTTATTTCGGTTCGCTTGATAGCAGTTTATATGCCCTGGATGCACGCGCAGGTTGGGTCATTTGGCGGTTCCGCATGGGTAAGGGTTCCGTCGCTTCTCCCTATTTTGCCGAAGGGCTTGGTTTTTATTGGCTCTGCCGATGGAAATATCTATGCAGTTGATGCTCACACACAATAAGGAAGTCTGGCGTTTCAAGACGGAACATCAGGTAAGCAGTTCGCCTGTTGTTTACAAAGACGCCCTCTACTGTGGATCGGCAGATGGGAACATCTACTGCCTCGAAGCCCGGACTGGTCGCTTACGCTGGAAATTTGCCACAAAAGGACCGATCACCGGTTCTCCTCTGGTATTATGATGATATTGTTTACATCGGCTCGACTGACCACTTCTTATACACTTTACTTGCGTAAATGTATTTGTCTCAAGGAGAATATCGTGAAATCCTTTTTTGATCGATTACGTGGCAAAAGAACCAAACCTCTACCTGCTGCAGCTAATGTGAATACTCATTCCCCTGACGAGCGACCAACTCGGTATTGGATTCCATGCGGATTGTGCGTGTTGAACCACAGCAATTAATCTCCGGTTGCGGACAGTCAATCGGCAAACAGCGTGAGCATAACGAAGATTGTCTGTTCGCCTTTTCAGCCACAATGGGTGGCGAAGCCAATAGTGCTCCGCTGGGACTTTATATTGTGGCAGACGGTATGGGCGGGCATCAATATGGCGAAGTGGCCAGTTCCGCAGCTATACGGACAATGGCTAATTATCTGCTGAAACGTTTTCATGCCTACCTGACTAATCCCTCTGAAGGGATGGAAGAACCGCTTCAGGAAATGATGCGTGCTGCCATCACCGAAGCACAGCAGGCTGTCACTCAGGCCGCTCCTGGCAGCGGCACTACTCTGACTGCCGCGCTGGTGCTTGGCCAGCAGATGACCATCGGTCATGTCGGTGACAGCCGCGCCTACGCCATTCACATGGATGGACGTGTAGAGGTTTTGACGCGTGATCACTCCCTGGTTAAACGGCTGGAGGAACTTGGCCAGATTTCTTCGGATGAAGCAGCCGCCCACCCGCAACGAAATGTCCTCTATCGCGCTCTCGGCCAGGGGGAAGTCCTTGAACCGGATATCTTTACCACCCCCTTCCCGCAACCGGGATATTTGCTCCTCTGCAGTGATGGGTTGTGGAGTGTGATTCCCGATGAAACCATTAGTAATCTTGTTGCCGCTGCGCCCAATCTTCATAGTGCCTGCCAGAACCTGATCGCTGCTGCTAATGATGCTGGGGGACCGGATAACATTAGCGCCATCTTGGTACAATTATTCGGGTAATGACAAGAAAAAGGGACTTCTACACGCTTCTTGGATTGACACGTAACGCCTCTGCGGATGATATTCGCAAGGCATATTTCGATGCTGCACAGCGGCTTCACCCCGACAAAAACACCACCCCGGGTGATACGGAATTCTTCCTCGATATCCAGGAAGCGTACGAAGTTCTTTCGAATCCAAGAAAACGTGCCAAGTATGATGCCGCTTTGCCTCCAGAGAAACCGCCTGATATTCCATTGGATCAGCGCGTACTTTTCAGCCGCCAGAGTTTGATCCGCATGACGGAACCGCAATTGATTTATGTCTTGATGGAATTTTCCCCTCCGGCCAATTCACGAACCCCTTCTGCACCCTCCCTGAACTTATGCTTGGTGCTCGACCGCTCGACTTCCATGCAGGGTGTCAATATGGATGTGGTCAAGGCCACTGCCATCCAGATAATGCGCAAAATGAAGCCACAGGATATTTTCTCGGTGGTAGCCTTCAGCGACCGGGCAGAAGAGATCATTCCGGCCAGCCGCAGCACAGATTTGAGCAAACATGGAAGCCCGCATCCATATGCTGCAGACCCTCCGGCGGGACGGAGATTTTCTCCGGCCTCGAAATGGGGTACAATGAAATTATCCGAAACATACATCATGCCCAGGTTAACCATATCATTTTACTTACCGATGGGCGTACTTATGGTGACGAAGATAAATGCATTAACCTTGCCCACCGGGCTTCAGAACAAGGTATTGGAATAAGTGGTTTGGGCATTGGTTCTGAATGGAATGATAATTTTCTTGGATGACCTGGCTTCTTCTACTGGAGGCAGCAGCATGTATGTTTCTCGCCCCCAAGACATCCAGAAGACGCTGCTTGACAAATTCAACCAGCTTGGCAGTGCCTATGCCGAAGAAACCCGCATGGATTTTAAAATCCCGGAAGGAATTGAGTTGCGCTACGCTTTTCGCCTTCAACCGGAGGCTGGTGTCCTCTCTTTTGAAAGCCCAATGATGCTGGGACCAATTGTCCGTGATACCAGCCTCAGGGTTCTGATGGAATTTGTCGTTCATCCTCAGACGGTTCAGCAACAATGCTGTAACCCTTTTTGACGGAAAAATGTCGGTTACTCTGACGGATGAAATCTCTCCGTTCAAGTCCGATTCCGATCAGCCTGATCCGTCCTTATTGCTGACGAAGCAGGCACTGATATTCCATCCGCTGAGATTGTGGAGGCGCTTTCACGCTTGAAGCTTTATCGTCTCCAGGAACAGGCGCGTTTGGAAGTCACGGCATGGCGAGTATGATCAAGCTTCTGAACATTTGCATCGTTTGGCGACGCATCTGCTTTCCCAGGGCGAGCGCGGCTTGGCGCGTACAGCACTGGTGGAGGCCGAGCATATTCAACAGAATAAGTCCTTTTCACAACAAGGCGGAAAAGAGATAAAATATGGAACACGTGCCCTGTTGACTCAGGGAGGAGTACGGAAGACCTATGATCATTTGTCCGAATTGTCAGCATAAAGAAATGAGCGGCGCCGTCTATTGCAGCAAATGCGGAGCACAACTGATAGATATGACCATCGCCACCCATAAAATTCATACTGCTGAAACTCGTCAGGAAGTCAAGCGCGACACCGTGCCGGATCCAGCCTCCCCCACCTGCGCATCTGCAATCCTGGATTTCCTTGAATATGATTGAAACCGGTCAAATCCTGCCTCTGGCTGACCGCACGGAGTTTACCTTGGGACGTTCAGCGGAAGGCCAGCCCATTGTCCCGGATGTGGACTTGTCACCCCATAATGCTTATGCCAATGGCGTCTCGCGCCTTCATGCAGTCCTGAAATTAATCCATGATCAAATTGTCATCATGGACTTGGGTTCTTCCAATGGCACATATTTGAACGGAAGTCGGCTTACCGCCCTATGTTGAAATGCCGTTGGCTCATGGGGATGTTATTTCTCTGGGCAAACTTAAAATTCAAGTGCTGATCGAGTAGAAAAGGTGGGTTCGAATGGCCCATACGGTTATCATCCATATTTCAAATGATGATCCTATTTGCGGTGAATTGGATCAACTCCCTGCAGGCAACCGATACTGTTATAACCGTTCACAACCCTCGTCGCCGTGACGGCAAGGATGTTCACTATTTGTCAAATGATGTTATCACGGTCATCTGGCCTATCAATCAAATTGCTTTTATTGAAGTAATACCGAGCGAGGGCGAAGAACGCATCATTGGCTTTGTGAGGGAATAAGCATGGATGAGGATTCCCTGAAACGGCGCAAAATATTGGTGGTGGATGATGAAGAGCGCATGGTGCGTTTCATCCGCTTGAACCTGGAACATGATGGCTTTGTTGTAATCGAAGCTTTCAATGGAAAGCAGGCTCTTCAGCGCATGCGCGACGCAACCCCTGATCTGATCCTGCTCGACGTGATGATGCCGGACCTGAATGGTTTCGAAGTGTTGGAGATGATCCGCGAGATCAGCAGTGTGCCGGTCATCATGCTGACCGCCAAAGGCGAAGAAGACGATCGAGTTCATGGCTTGGAGAAGGGTGCCGACGATTACATTACCAAACCGTTCAGCCCGCGTGAACTGGTCAGCCGCATCAAGGCTGTCCTGCGTCGCACCGAAGGAGCGAGCGGGGGGATGCACGGTCTGATTGAAGTTGACGAGCGCCTGAAGATCGATTTTGACCGCCGCGAAATCTGGCTGGAAGGGAAAATCGTCAAATTGCGGCCTACAGAATATCGCCTGCTTTATCATCTGGTGCAGAACGCCGGGTGGGTTATCTCTCATGACCAGTTGCTCTCCAAAGTCTGGGGTTATGAGTACCGCGACGAACCGCACTATGTCCGGCTTTACATCAATTATCTCCGCCAAAAACTGGAAAAGGATCCTGCCGATCCCAAATATATCCTGACCGAGCGCGGCGTCGGCTACCGTTTCGTGGACTTCCGCCGGGAAAAAGTCGAATAATGTAAGGGACTGGGCTGCTGGTCCGGGGTGCGTTCTAACAATCCTATTATGCAAGGCTTGCGCTTTTCTAACGCAGGCCTCGTATATTTTAAAATGCATAATTAATTTTAGAAGAAAGGAGAAAAAGCGATGTCAAACCTAATCCGTTGGGAACCAGCCCGTGAAATGGTCACCCTGCGAGAGGCCATGGATCGTCTCTTTGATGATGCCTTTACCCGTCCGTTTGGGTTGGCTTCTGGCCTGCAAGCGCCGGCTGTAGACCTGTACCAGACCGATGAAGAAGTGGTCGTGCGTGCCAGTCTGCCTGGCATGAAGGCCGAAAATGTGCAGATTTCCATCACCGGAGACTTGCTTACCCTCAAGGGCGAGTTCAAGGAAAAGGAAGAGAAGAAGGAGAAAGCTTACCACCTGCGCGAGCAGCGCTTTGGATCCTTCGAGCGCATCCTCAGCCTCCCGGCTGAGGTGGTGGCCGACAAGGCCAAAGCCGACTTTGAAGACGGGGTTTTGACCATCACGATCCCCAAAGCTGAGGAAGTCAAGCCGCGTACCGTCACCGTCAAGGCCAGATAAATAGTGGGGCAGGTTTACCGCCTGCCCCAACCCAATGGAGACCCACCATGCCGCTCTATGAATTTTCCTGCTCTACTTGCGGGGTGAAATTTGAGAAACGGTTCTCCTTGAGCACCGAACAGGCTGATGTGCGCTGCCCATCCGGGCATCGCAAGGTGCATCGGATCTATGCAGCCGCCTCGGTGATATTCAAGGGCAGCGGTTTTTACGTTACCGATCACCCTGCGGGACCAGCCGGGGATGCGAACAGGTCCTGACGATTTTCTTATTACCCCCCTTGTTATAGTTGCCTATTATTATTGCCACTTTGTCCCAGGTTCGGTTATTCCTGGTCCTGTTCAGATTGAATTGGTTGAGTAAGTTTGTTCCTGGAATGGGGGTTTATGCTCCACCCAATCCCGGCCATGTTACCTCGCCTTGGATTTGAATATCATCCTCTTTTGGGGACCTGGAACCTCTAGGTTGGAAACCCTCCCCTCACCGAAAAGCGCATGGTATTGAATTGGATTGGGATTTACCGTATACTACCAATAATTCGCCTGATGCCTGTATTAATTTCGATAATTGGCCCGCAAGAACCAATAAGCCGTTGCTGCCTCCCGGGAGTACCCTTCGGGGTTGGTGGGCTCCGCGTAACAGTCAACCAGCGGCCGAATATCTAGTTATTGGAGAGAGCTATGAGTTTAAGAGAAAAGCTTAAGGAGCTGGTAGAACGCTTGACTGATACCCATATATATCGTGTACTGCCTCGCGGTATTGATTTTATTCAAGACATTGCCAACTCCTTCCCGATGTATCGTGTTGACATTGTTTTTGACGTAGGCGCCAACGTGGGGCAGTCTGCGAAGATCTATGTAGACCGGTTCCCAGGTTCTCACATTTATTGCTTTGAACCGGTGGGCGATACATTTCATCAGCTTCAAGACAATCTGAAAGGGATTGAGCGTGTTGATTGTTACCAACTGGCTCTTGGTTCATCAAAGAGTAAGGGAAAAATGGTTAAGCAAGGCAGTTCTGCTATGTCCTACCTGTTAGGCCAGTCAAAGGAGCCGCCAATGAACAATGATGTGGCGACTGAATCCGTGGATATCGTCACGCTGGATGAATTCTGTCGCACCAGGCAAATCGATCAGATCAATTTCCTCAAAATAGACACGGAGGGCGGAGACCTCGAAGTTTTGAAAGGCGCGGTGACCATGCTGACTGAACAAAAAATCGACCTTGTGGAAGTGGAGGCTGGGATGAATCCCGGCAATAATCGGCATGTGCCATTTGAAGCCCTGAAGGAGTATCTTGAATCACATGGGTATTTTCTCTTTGGGATTTACGAACAGAAAAATGAATGGCCCACGAGAGAACCTCATTTGCGACGGACAAATCCCTTATTTATTTCCCACCGCATGATAGAATGGAATCGGAAGTCTGCGGGAGCCAGCGCATGATAGAGCTCTGCACTTGACCGTAATTCAGCTGTGCTTTATTCCCATTATCGCGCTTAATCTTGACAGCCTGCCGCCGCCGCCGTATACTCATCCTCAACAATTGAACGGGGAGCCCGTGTTCCGGGCTGAGAGGAGGCCATGAGCCTCGACCCGCAGAACCTGATCCGGATCATACCGGCGGAGGGATATTATGCTTGTAACCAACCATCCTCCCCGGGGAGGATGGTTTTTTTATGTCACGCGCGGTCATTTTTGTGAACGGCCACATCCCGGACCTTCGAACAAGTCCGCCGCTTGATCCGCCCGGAGATATCCTCATTGCCGCCGACGGCGGCACGCGTCATGCCCTGGCCCTTGGGCTGGTGCCCTCCGTCGTCATTGGCGACCTGGATTCGCTGACCGACGATGACCGCCGCAAGCTGGAAGCCGCCGGTGCGGAAATCCGCAGCTATCCCCGCGACAAAAACGAGACCGATTTCGAACTGGCTCTGCACTATGCCGTCGAAGCCGGATATCCACGAAATCCTCATTATTGCCGCGCTTGGGGGACCG
The DNA here is from genome assembly GCA_963760315.1 of uncultured Chloroflexia bacterium. Classification (GTDB taxonomy): domain Bacteria; phylum Chloroflexota; class Anaerolineae; order Anaerolineales; family Villigracilaceae; genus UBA877. The sequence continues at coordinate 311,932 of CAVXCK010000001.1, read as the reverse complement.
CCTGGACCAGACCCTGGGGAACCTCGCCCTGCTGACCGACCCGTCCTTGGCAGGATTGGATATCCGAGTGGACGACGGAGTGGAGCAAGCCTTTTTGCCGTTAGCACTCAAGCCCGGGTCGAGGGACACCCTGGCGATATTGTCTCGCTGATCCCGTGGGGCGGGGAAGTCACCGGCGTTGCCACCGAAGGGCTGCGCTGGCCGCTGCAGGGCGAGACGCTCTATCCATACAAAACGCGCGGCATCAGCAATGAGTTGCTCGGCGAGACGGCGTCCATCTCCCTGGAATCCGGTTTGCTGCTCGTCGTTCACAGCCGTCATCGGCAACTTCTTAAACTGTTGGGAGGTTCCTATGAAACGTATACCTGCTTATTGTCTTCCTGCTGTTGCCTCACCCTGCTTTCTGCGTGCTCTCCCAAAGGCCCTGTCACGCTGACCGTCATGACCCACGACTCCTTTGCCGCCAGCAAGTCGGTCATCACTGCTTTCGAGCAAGCCAACAATGTCAAAGTTGTCTTCCTGAAAAGCGGCGATGCCGGGGCGGCGCTCAACAAGGCCATCCTCAGCAAGGATGCCCCGCTGGCCGATGTGTTCTACGGGGTGGACAACACCTTCCTCTCCCGCGCCCTTGATGCCGGGATTTATGAACCCTATGCCTCGCCGCTCCTGGCGAAAATCCCTGCCGAGTTCCAACTCGACCCGCAGAACCGCGCCCTGCCGGTGGATTATGGCGATATCTGCATCAACTACGATAAGGCTATATTTCGCCGCCCACAATCTCCCGGTCCCGGTCTCGCTCGAAGATCTGCTCAAGCCCGAGTACAAAGACCTGCTGGTGGTCGAAAACCCTGCCACTTCCTCGCCCGGTCTTGGCTTTCTGCTGGCGACGGTCAAGCACTTTGGCGAAACGGTTATCTCGACTACTGGCGCTCCCTGCGCGCCAACGGCGTGGTGGTCGTGGACGGCTGGGAAACGGCTTACTACACCAACTTCAGCGGCTCGTCCGGTCATGGCCCACAGCCGATGGTGGTCTCGTACAGTTCCAGCCCGGCGGCGGAAGTGATCTATGCCAGTTCGCCGCTGACAGATGCTCCCACCGCCTCGATGTCTCGGACCGGATACCTGCTTCCGTCAGATCGAGTTTGTCGGCATCCTGAAAGGGACCAGGCACCTCGCCCTGGCGCAGAAATTCGTCGACTTTATGCTCAGCCAGCAGTTCCAGGAAGACATTCCTCTGCAGATGTTCATGTACCCGGTCAACACGGATGCGAGCCTGCCGCAGGAATTCACCCAATATGCCCAGACCGCTCCTCAGCCTGCCACGCTTGATCCGGCGGTGATTGCCGCCAACCGCGATAAATGGATTGCCGACTGGACTGCGGCGGTGTTGCATTAGGACCGAAGAAGAGAAGACCCGTCTGACCATGTCCATCTTCCAAGAGGTCACACCGGAAAAAAAGGATCACGAGGTTCGGAGTCTTTGTGTCCTCCGGGTTAAGACCCGTTCTGCCCTGGCTGGGTGTCTCCATTTTCCTGGGTCTGTTCTTCTTCTATCCCCTTGCCCGCATCCTCTGGCTGGGACTGAACCCCGCTGCGCTCAAAACCCTCGACCTCGCCTCCCTCCTTCTTGCTTCCCACTCGTTGCTTTTTACTTTTTACCAGGCTGCCCTGTCCACCCTCCTCACCCTTGTTCTTGGTCTGCCCGCTGCTTTCCTGTTTGCCCGCTATGATTTCCACGGGAAATCCCTCCTGCGTGCCCTGACCGCCATCCCTTTCATGCTGCCGACGGTGGTGGTTGCGGCAGGTTTCAATGCCCTGCTCGGTCCGCGTGGCTGGGTCAACCTTGGCTTGATGGATCTGTTTCATCTTCAATCTGCGCCCATCTCCATCGTCGGGACGCTCGGCGTCATCCTGCTGGCACACGTTTTTTATAATACAACCATTGTCATCCGGCTGGTTGGGAATGCTCTCTCGCACCTCGACCCGCGCCTGGAGCAGGCCGCCCGGACTTTGGGAGCGGACCCGCCTCGGGTCCTGAGCCGCCTCACGCTGCCACTGCTGCGCCCTTCCATCCTGGCGGCGTCGGTGCTCGTCTTCATCTTCGACTTCACCTCGTTTGGCGTCATCCTGCTGCTGGGCGGGCCGGGTTTCTCCACGCTGGAAGTGGAGATATACAAGCAGGCCGTGCAGATTTTCAACCTGCCGCTGGCGGGGCTGCTTTCCCTCATCCAGTTGCTCTGTACGCTGGCTTTTTCCATCCTTTATAGCCGCATCGTGAGCCGTACTGCCGTGACCAGCGCCCCGCGTGCCGCTGAGACCAATCTGCGCAAGGCTCGCACCTTTCGCCAGAAACTCTTCCTCGGAGGAATGGTCTTGCTGTTACTGGCATTATTCCTCCTGCCGCTGGTTTCCCTGCCACTGCGTTCTCTGACCCGCCTGGAAGCCGACCGCGGCGAACGCGGCCAGGTCCGTTATGGCCTCACCAGCGATTACTACACTGAACTGTTTATTAATCGGCGCGACTCGATTTTCTACGTGCCGCCATTCAAGGCGATTGGCAACTCCCTCGGCTACGCCACGTTGACCGTTGTCCTGTCCCTGGCGCTCGGTTTTCCCGTCGCTTCGGCCCTGGCCCGCCCCAGGCGCCTCGAGCGGCTGCTTGACCCGTTCCTGATGCTGCCTCTGGGCGCTTCCGCCGTGACGTTGGGGCTGGGGTTCATCGTCACCTTCAACCGGCCGCCGCTGGCGCTGGTCACTTCGCCGCTGCTTGTCCCGCTGGCGCACACGCTGATTGCCCTGCCGTTTGTCATTCGCAGTCTGCAGCCTGCCCTGGCCTCCATCCCAGACCGGCTGCGGCAGGCGGCGGCTTCGCTCGGAGCCTCTCCGCCTCGGGTCTGGTTTGCGGTGGACTGGCCGATTGTGGCGCGGGCAACGCTGTCCGCGGCGGTGTTCGCCTTCACCGTCTCGCTGGGTGAATTTGGGGCCACCTCGCTGGTTGTCCGCCCGGAGTACCCGACCCTGCCGATCGCGATCGCCCGGTTCCTGTCCCAGCCCGGTGGGATGAACTATGGTCAGGCGATGGCGATGGCGACGGTGTTGATGGTGGTTTGCGGTTTCGGGATATTGCTTATCGAACGCCTGCGATTACCCGGAGCGGGTGAATTTTAGAGAACGGGCAGATCGCTATCTGCACCTGCAGGAATGATCATGCTCGAACTCATCGACATCCACAAATCTTACGAAGGCCAACCGCTGCTGCGCGGCATCTCCTTCACCGTCGCAGCAGGTGAGACCGTTTGCCTGCTCGGACCCTCGGGCAGTGGCAAATCCACGCTGCTGCGGATTATTGCCGGGCTGGAAACCCCCGAGCAGGGCCAGGTTTGCTGGGATGGGGAGGACCTGGCTCCTGTCCCGGTCCACCGGCGCGGCTTCGGGCTGGTCTTTCAGGACTACGCCCTCTTCCCGCATCTGGATGTGGCCGAGAACGTGGCTTTTGGCTTGAAAATGCAAAACCTGGCCGCTGCTGAAATTGATCTGCGTGTAGCCGATATTTTGGAAATGGTCAATTTGACGGGCTTTGGGGATCGCCGTGTTACCGACCTCTCAGGAGGCGAGCAGCAGCGCGTGGCGCTGGCGCGTGCCCTGGCTCCCAACCCGCGGCTGCTGATGTTCGATGAACCCCTGGGTGCCCTGGACCGCAGCCTGCGGGAGCAGTTGATGGACGAATTGCGCCGTATCCTGCATGCGAGTGGTGTCCCGGCGATTTACGTTACGCACGACCAGGAGGAAGCCTTTACCCTGGCAGACCGTGTGCTCCTGCTCCACGACGGCTGTATAGTCCGCAGCGGGACGCCAGAGCAGGTCTGGAGCGATCCAGGATCGGTCTGGGCCGCGCAGTTTTTGGATGCAGGTAATGTGGTTGCCGGAGTTGTCATGTCAAACACAAGACCGTTCCAGGTTGAGACGTCTGCCGGAGTGTTTGATTTGAATGTTCAGCACGCGCATTCCGCGGGAGATAAGGTCAATTTGCTGGTCAGCCGGCGTGGGGTCCGGTTGGCCGCGGAGGGCAGGCTGAGCGGGGTGGTGGTGGACGTTATCTTCCGGCAGGATGGATTTAAAGTCACGCTGGATAATGGTTTGGATTTTTATCTTCCCGACGCTCCGCTGGTTGGAGAGAAGATTACTCTCACCATTCCAGCGGAGGGAGTAAAATGCCTGTTATGATACCGGCCTTCCCCGATCTCAGAGCATGAATTCGCCGCCCTCCACCTGGATGCGGGAACTCGTTACCAGGCCCGGGCGGCGTTGATGAATTCCAGATACTCTTTGCAGATAAAAGACCCCGATCTCTCGTGAAGAAATCGGGGGTCTTGTTTATTAGGGGAGAAGCGTTAGGACGGGCAGCAGAGAATGCAGGCCCATTGCTTGTCGGATGGGGTCCCAAAAAACAAAGATCAGCCCGATCACTCCAAAGCAGCCGCAACAGACCACCACGATCACCACGATGACAATGATCCATGGGTTGGTCTTCTTTGGAGCGGCGGCGGCTGGCGGAAGGGGTGTGCCTGTTGCCTCGGTCATGGATTAATATATGGAATTGGTCGCCGGGGTAAGGGACGGAAATGCGAATGGAAGGGTAATAATCCCAGCAAATGCCAGAACGAAAATGCATGCGAGGCATAGGCCGACAGCGATCATCACATAGCCCAGAATCAAGCCGGCGGTCGCCAAGCCGTTGCCCGTGACCATGCCTCCGCTCTTTTTGATCTCACTCTTGGCGATGTGGCCTGAGATAACCGCCCCGATTGGACCGATGATTGGCAGGATTTGTACAAATCCGAGGATGCCGGCAATCAAGCTGATGATAGCTGCTGTGCTTGTACGGGTGGTGGGTGGCAGTTGTGGTATGGGTTGGTTCATCTCAATTTCTCCTTTTCGATTTCTTTTGGGTATTGTGGAATGATTATAAGCGATGCTTTCTTCCAGATGGGCTAATAATATGTGGGGATATTATTCATTACTTGCTGCCACGGAATAATGGTGAATCCGAGCAATGGCAGCACGAACATGATGCACAGCATGATCACTGCAACGATGATCGCAACCAGGGTAAGAACGCCTTGGAGCACAAAGTAGGTCTTCAGGTTGCCCAATGAACGCAGGAAGGCGAATTTATCGCCAAACTGGCTGGCAGGCTCGATTGAAGAACCTGCCTGGAACATCAATACACCCATCCAGATGGACGCCCAGGCGATAAGGATACCCACGATGGAAAGCGCCTGCACGACGCCGCCAATGATGGACATGACACCCAGGAATTTCAACCAGCCGCGCGCCTGCTGGATGGGTACGCTTAACTCCTGAACCATCCGGGCATCTTGCGGAGCGGGTCCAGGCGGAACAATATTAGGGGTTGGATAAGCCATTGTTTCCTCCAGAAATGAGTTATGAAATAGGCTGGTTTTTCCGGCTGGCGCGCCGCCAGAACCACCAGATGATCAATGCTACGAATATGACCAGGATCACGGCCACCAGGACCGGGATGACGATCGAAAGAATGGAAACAACGGTTGCAACCACATCCTCGGCAATGCTGACCGGTACGTTGGCTGTCCCGCCGGTCGTGGCAGTGACTGCCGGACGCACCGCCGCGGACTTTGACGACGTGGACGCTTCCCGCCACCAGCAGGCCGCAGATGATGGCGATCACCGGGTGGACATTGGTAATGGCATGGGCGCTGGCGGCAAAGATGATCGCTCCGGCTGCCGGGCGGATACCCGTCTGGATGATATCGTTGACATGGTTGACGGCCGGGATTTTATCAGCCAGCATTTCAACGATGAGCAGGACGCCAACCACAATGAGCACCCAGGGATTTGCCAGCAGGTCGTAGGGCGGGTTCAGCTTGATCCAATCTGTATAATGGGCGATGACGCCGACCACCAGCAGCGGAATATAGGCGTTCAGCCCGGCACTGGCCGATAGCCCAAAAGCAGTCATGATTCCAAAAAGCGCATCCATATTCATCTCCAATCCGCTATTTTCCGAGGGGAAAAGCTCCCCATGTTCCGGTGAGCCAGAACCGCAGCGGTCAATGGCCGCGGTTTGGATCATGGCGATTGTCAAGCCAGCCAGGAACGGCAGCCACAACTGCCGCAATTTTGTAAACTGATTATCCTGGCCCATGATCATCACCCAGACCATGCTGTATACCATGGTCAGCAGGAGCCACACACCCAGGGCGCTGATGATCGCCAGCGGGATAAAGGACGATCGGGCTTTCGGTCAGCACCAGCAGGTCGAAGAGCACTTGGATGCCCAGCAACAGGCCGAAAGCTTTCCAACCGGGGATGGCCGGTTTATCTTCGCCGTCAGCCCAGACGGTCTGGTTGAAAGCCGGGAAGAGCATGACAGCCATCCCCAATCCCATCCCGCTGCCGGTCAACAGGCGCAGGGTGTTGTTGGGTACATACAGGTTGGGGATTTTCGGCAGGATTCCCGGCGAGATTTGTTTCAACAGGTAAAGGTACGAATTGGATCCATCTATCCCGAACGCGGCCACAAAAACGACCAGCAGGGCAAGGATGCTCCAGTGCGGAATTTTCAAACGTTTCCAGCCAATGATGGACTGGAAAACCAGCCCGGTTACTGCGCCCAGGTACATTCCGGAACAACGCGCACACAGCGGTAATTGGATAACTCCCGATGTGGAATGACCGTTCGCTGATGCGGTGACAGACGGCATACCCGATGGCGTCCGCTTTGCCGAAGCAAGCCCGGTGGAGTGTTAATGAACCAGCCGATAAAGACCAACAGGGCAGCGGCGATGACAAGATACTTCGATGCCTGCTCCGATCCGTTTGAGTGTAAATTGTTGGGCATGATTGGTCAATTATAGAGTTTTTGGAGCCGGAATGCAAGCGAAATGCATATATTCATACAAGTCTATACGGAATCCGGCTAAAACAGTTTCATTTGTTCGGGTGGCTCGATCGGATCCCCGCTGAGTTCTTTTTCGAATCGCTCTCGGGTGAGATCGGTCATCTCGGACAACCGCCGCAAGGCCCGGAACTTGACGATCCGCCAGCGCTCCGCCACAGATCTCAAGGCCGGGTCACGCTCTAGTTTATAAGCCAGCAAGCCGGCGCGTCCGCCCGGTAGGACCAGCAGGCTGCGTTCCGGCGGGAATGGATTTTGACGCATGATTTGCCCGGCGATGGCGGAGGCCAGCAGGTAAAAAGCGTAAACTGTTTCGCCGGATTCCTGCCACAGGATGAGCCGATGGGGACTTTCCTGCCGCTGCAGGCGTGAACTCCCAACCGTGGCGCCAGCGCAGTGAGAGCTTGCGCGGCAGTTTCCAGGTCTGCGCGGCGGGTGGCGGAGATGTCTTCCGGGCGCAAGCTGCCAGCGTCCGTCTGTCTCGACCGCATAGGAGGCCAGCACGGCGCGCAGCAATCCCAGCGAAGGAGTCAGCAGGCCGGGAAGTTCGGCGTTCAGGGCTGTTTCCAGGTCCCGCAGTGCCGCGCCGGGATTTTTATGTAAAAAGCGGACGATGGATATCTCAACCCGGTCGGGCAGCGAATTCGATTGCAGGCTCCCAGTCGGCCAACCCCCACAGGCCGATCTCCGGGTTCTTGCTCTCGGCGTGGTGGACGAATTCCGGGCCAGCCAGCGCGGCCAGGATGGGAGCGTTGATCTGCGCCAGCGCCTCGGGCCTCCAGCGCAGGGTGTGGTCGGCTGCCATGGCAGCCAGCCCGGCGGCGTGCAGGTGCAGGATGGGAACCGGCTCGCCGCGTTCCTGCAGGGCGGAGACCATTGCCTGGCGGACTGCCTCGGCGTCAATATCGTCCGGTTCTTTGTCTGCATGGCTGAATGCGCGCCGCTGCCAGAGGATTTGTGCCGGGTCGTGGCGTGTGCGCAGAGCCAACCCGGCCAGGTCGAACCCTGATCCGGCTGCAGCCAGCAGCGCCGCAGAAAGAAAAGCTGGTTCTGGTTCAGGGATGATGGCGAAGAGTGGTGCGTTCAGCGGCAGGTGGTCCGAGAGGTTTTTCAGGGCGGCATAGAGGGCCGCGGCATGCCAGTTCCAGTCGTAGCGGCGGCGATGCAGCACCGACTTGAACGGGGCGGCGGCCTCCCGTCCCCACAGCCAGCCGGCCCATAGCGCTGAAAGCGTCCAGAAGGCCTGGTTTGGACGCGGCAGGACGGTGACGACTGCCCCGAGAGAGATATCTTTCAGACGCGGAGCCAGATCGCGCATCGGACCGTCGAACAGGCACAGCCCGCCCGCTTCACCCGGGACGGTGGGCCAGTTCACTGCTTCGACCGGTTTCCCTGCGCCGGACCAGAATTCCACGCCGCGCTCGAGCGCCAGCCAGACATTTTTCTCGAGGAAGCACGGCGGGATGGTCAGTTGCTTCGGCCGCGGGCGCTCGGCGGGATGCGGCCAGAGAGCGCTTGCCTCGTCGCAGGCGGTCAGGACGAGCGCCAGCATGGCGCGGCGGCGCTCGGGTGCAAGTGAAAAACCATCCAGTTTATTGATGATGGTGATCAGTGCGTACACGGCCCGGGGCAGGTAGCATTCAAGCGCTTCCTCTACGTGGACACGGTCGGGATCGTTCGGCGTAGCCACCCGTTCGAGTGCCCGTGAGCGGTGCAGGCTATCCGTGGCCGCAAGGCTGGCAGCCCGCGCCTGGTCCGCCTCGGTGGCAGGATATTCTCCGTTATCCCCACATGAACAGTGATAAATGCGCGCTGCGTTAAACCCCGCTCTCGCGCTCCCAGACGAATGCGTCCGCTGGAACCTGCCGGTGGCATTTGGTGCATTCGGTTAAATATAGGGATTGCAGATGGGTCTCCAGGCGCTCGTCCCCTTTGCGGGCCGCTGCCAGTTCGGCCAGTGCCGCCCGCAGATCAGCCTGGGAGGCTGGGTTGGCGGCTGTCTCGAGCAGGAAGCGTGTGACCGGGTTGTTCACTGCAACGAGCACACGGAAGCCGAGGCCTGCCATTTCAAGGTCGGTCCGGGGGGTGGCCCCGAACGGGTCCAGCACCCAGTCGCCTGGTCTGAATGGCTTGCCAGGAAAGCAGTGGCAATCCCGTCTGGGTAGGGGGAAGGTAGCGCGCCAGGGGGCCGGGATTTTCCGGTTCATCGCCGGGGAGGTAGGCAAATCCGTCCATCACTTGTAAGTATAAGGATTTGGAGGAAAAATACAATCAGGAAAAGTGAATAATTGAATTTCATAATGAGCAAGCACACCGGTCGCCCCTTGGTCGGTCGTCAAACGTATGCGCCAGTTCCCATCCGGCAGGATGATTTTCGCCTTCCTCTTCCCAAAATTCATTGCCACCAGCACGGATTGCTCCTCAGTGCGGCGCAGGTAAGCCAACATACCGTGCGGAGTTTCCAGTGGGATGAAATCGCCGCGGCGCAGGGCGGGAATTTCCTTGCGCAGGGCGAGAAGTTTTTTGGTAAAGTTGAACAGGGAATCCGGGTCAGCCTGCTGGGCGCTGACATTGCGCTGGATGTAATTCGGGTGCACCGGCAGCCAGGGTTTGGCAGTCGAAAAACCGGCATAAGCCGTGTCGTTCCATTGCATCGGGGAGCGGCAGCCATCCCGGCCTTTGTAGATGGGCCAGTATTTCTTGCCGGGTGGGTCGAGGATTTCGCTCCGTCGCAGATGGATGTTCGCGCATCCCAATTTCTTCGCCGTAGTACATGAACGGCGTGCCGCGCAAGGTGAGCAGGAGCGTCATGGCGAGAAATGGCTGGGCATCGTTCTCCCCTTGGCATAACGGCTGGCAGCGCGCGGCAGGTCGTGGTTGCTCATGACCGTCGTCGGCCAGACCCCGGCGGCGTTGAAGGTCTCTTCACGTTTGATGATCTGTTTCATCATCCAGCGTGGGTTCCAGGGGTAGATGGGTAAAACAGGTTCATGGAAGTGAAATCGAAGCTGAATGCGGCATGCAGTTTATCGGGTCCGCAGTAGGAGACGGTTTTCTGCGGTGTGGCGAAATAGGTCTCGCCGACGGCGTAGCGTTCCGGGTAGGAGTCCAGCAGGAGGCGCATTTCGTTCAGGAAGGGCATCATCTCCGGCTGGTCAATATCGTAGATGTGGCGCTGGCGGTCGAAGCCGCGCAAGCCGAATTTGGGCGGGTTATCGGGAAGGTCGGGATGTTTGAAGTAGGCGTTGAATACGTCCAGGCGGAAACCGTCCACGCCGCGCTCCATCCAGAAGCGGAAAACATCCAGTTGGGCCTTGCGGACTTCCGGGTTGCGCCAGTTGACATCCGGCTGCTCCTTGGTAAACAGGTGCAGGTAATATTGACCGGTTACCGGATCGTATTCCCAGGCTTTTCCGCCGAAGCAGGCCTGCCAGTTGTTGGGTTGGTCTCTCCAGATATACCAATCGCGCTTGGGGTTGTTGCGGCTGGAGCGGGATTCCAGGAACCAGGGATGCTGGTCGGAGGTGTGGTTGAGGACCAGGTCCAGAATGAGCCGGATGCCGCGCCGATGGGCTTCTGCCACCAGCCGGTCGAAATCTGCCAGGTGCCGAACCGCGGGTCCACATCCACGTAATCGCTGATATCGTAACCGAAATCTTTATCGGGGGTGGGGTAAAACGGCGAGAGCCAGATGGCATCTATACCCAGGTCAGCCAGGTAATCGAGGCGGGAGATGATGCCGGCCAGGTCCCCAATCCGTCGCCATTGCTGTCGGCAAAAGAGCGGGGATAGATTTGGTAGATGACGCCGTCGCGCCACCACAGAAAGTCATTCATTTGCAATACTCCTCAGTGAACTATGTTTTGAAGTATTTTACACGAGAAAAGCTTCGTTTGTGATAAAAGTGTTACAATATTGTGTTGAAAGTCTTATTCCGCCCCTTCTCCAACCAGGGATTCTGTCCAATGGGTTTGTTCATTGCTGATAAAATGCAAGCGCTGACGGGCGAACAGCAACAGGCTTAGAAGTCTATACAATCTTCGTTGCAGCAAACTTTACGACTGGTCTGGCGAGGTAACCCTCCCGGCTGCACGAAGAGCTGAACAATAGGGTACGGTTCTTGTATGCCAAAATCTGATTTGGTTTTACTGGCGCTGGATGATGAGCAAATCCTTCAACTTATTTGACCGGGCGTTGACCGCGGTTTCGTATCATGTTGCCATCGCCCGGGATCAGCGCTGCGCTTGATAAGGCTTTGCAGGAATCCTCGCCAGCCCTGGTGATCATCAGCCAAAATTTCGATGGGGCAGATGAGCTGGAGATCGCCGCCGGGATGTTGGAACGTTTTCCGACCCATGCCGGTTCTGCTTTTGCTCCTGCAGGATTCCCCCGAAATTATTAAAAAGGCAATCCATATTGGCGTAAGCGACTGTCTCTATGCTCCGCTGCATATCGAAGAAATCATGAAGACCGTGGAAAATAGCATCAAACGCGCCGACCGGATCGGTGACTGGACCCGGCGCGAGGTCAAACGCACCACCGCCTCGCTCCAGCAGCGTGTGGATGAACTGCAAAAACTCGATACCATTGTTGAGCATATCGAGGACGGGGTGATCATCCTTGACGAACAGTCGAATCTCCTGTTGATCAATCCAGCGGCGCGCAGGGCTTTCGGTCTCTGGCAGGATGAAGTGGTGAAAGGGAAACCGGTCAGCGAAGTGCTGCCTCATCCGGATTTGAAAATCCTTTTGAGCGAAAACATCAATAACCCCATGCCTCATAATGAAATCACTTTTGAAGATGGGCGTGTGCTTTCGGCTCAATGCACACCCATCCCCAAGATTGGTATGGCCATCACCATGCAGGATATTACCTATCTCAAGCAAATTGACCGCTTGAAGAATGAATTTGTTCATACCGTTTCCCACGACCTGCGCTCCCCGCTGACGGCCATCCTCGGCTATGTGGATTTGCTTGATCGGGTTGGCCCGGTCAATGATCAACAGCGCGAATTCATCCATCGTGTCCAGAATAGTGTGCAGAGCATCACCGCGCTGGTCAATGACCTGCTTGAACTGGGCCGCATCGAGGCCGGATTTGATAGCCAGAAGGAAGTGGTTCCTCTGGAAGGGATTATCCGCTATGCGCTGGAAACTCTCGGCGGCCAGATTTCTGGATAAAAAATTGAATCTTCACCTCAACCTGCCGACGGATATTCCCCAGATGCGCGGCAACCCGATTCGCTTGCGCCAGATGCTGGATAATCTGATCGGGAATGCGATCAAATACACTCCGGAAGGCGGCGAAATTACCATTGACGTGGAAGCGCAAAACGAACAAGTCATTTTGCGCATCTCTGACACTGGTCCCGGCATTCCACCTGCCGACCAACCCCATATTTTCGAGAAATTCTATCGTGCCAGCAATGTTCCCAAGGGAGTGGGGGGTTCCGGGCTGGGTCTGGCGATTGTCAAATCCATTGTGGACAACCATCAGGGCCGCATATGGGTTGAATCCCTGCTTGGGAAGGGGTCGGCGTTTACGGTGGTTTTACCCCTCTACAAGCAGCCGGTAACCCAATCGGCTTAAGAGCGTTCCTCAAATAAAAAACGCAGAGAAGGAAACCTCTGCGTTTTTTGATTCGGGTATTGTCGAAAGGGCTGAGTTTAAATCCTGTTATTATCAGACAATATAATGCATGTAATTTGAGGGATTTGTGCAAGAGGAAGTAAAAAATAGCCTCCGCAGATGGAGCTATCTGCGGAGGCATTCGCCAAAGGAGGAGACAGTGAAAAGCAATGATGGAGCTGTTATGTTTCTGTCTCCAACCACAATCATAGCCCACTTGTCTGACAAGGGCTAGGGCGGAAAGTCACGGATAATTCGTGATTATCTTCACAATTAGGTCTGGCTGTCCAGGAACGAACGGATGACTGCAACTGCCTCTTCAGCATCGCGATAGGTTTTTACAGAAATATGTGGATCCGGGTTCCCGGTCAACATCTTCGAGATGGGCTGCCCCTCACGATACACGCAAAGCACCGGCTTGCCAAGATTCAGCGCGTACGCCACCTCGTACCCCACTCCGTGCGAGGGTGTGCTGACTTCAGCCACCAGCGCCTCACATGCGCGGATCCAGGCTGTATCCCGCTCGTAGACGTCCCACGGGGAAACTTCCCCTTCGTACGCTTTCACATTCGAATCGGCCAGGTGTGCGGTTGGGACCTCGTGGCCATCCGATAACAAGGCATCGGTAATGGCTCGATAGATGGATTCAAAATCCCGCCCGCCGGTGATGGAACAGGCGAAGTAGATGTTCATCGATTCTCAGAGAGACTGGCAAGCAGGTCTGATTGTGCTGACCTAGCTGGGCGGTGGAGAGAATCGAACCAGGCGCTGCGGAAACTTTCCAGTTCAGTGCTGAAATCGATCCAGTCGGGGACAAGCAGTGCCAGGCGTGAAGTCCTGTCCGGGAAGAAGAAGGGGGAATAGAACAGGTTGAGCGCCCAGCGTGGCAGCGGCCAGCCTTTCAATTCCAGGACGATTGCGGTTTGCTTCGCCCACGGGCGCATAAGATCACGGTTCCGGCCTTTGAGTTTTTTCAGCGGGAACAACTGTCCCAGCTCGGCGCTGGATGTCTGGACGAGTCGTTGGTAGGATATTTTCATCCGCAGGAAAGGCGTCACCAGTCGCAAATGGTCGTCAAAAGGTTGAACGTAAGCAGATTTTCGGATGAGCACCAGGAAGATGGCAAGGCAGATGGCGAACGCCGCTGCGCCGGCGGCGAGAGTAAGGATCCAAAAGGCGACCTGGAGCGGAGGATATTGCGGCAGGACGGAAGGCAGCCAGATGATCCCCTCCACCAGGGCTAAAAGGATGATGCCGATGCCAAGAATCTTTCGCCACAAATGGTCGAGAATATACGTGTACAGGATAAGGCGGTGACGCCGTCCGCTGACGGGCATGGGGGCTAATCCTTATCTTCAGGGGGCAGGGGGAGCCGCACGCTCTCCAGCATCGACTCGGACCCCGGAATTTGCCCGCTCAGGCGGGACAGGGACCGTTCCAGTTTTTCGCCGCGCAGGCTGAAGGTCACATCGCCGCGGGTGCGTTCGATAATGGCCCGGATGACGTCAGTCTGGCGGCGCAATCCGTTGGTGATCGCGTCCGGGTAGTCCATGGTCACCAGGATGGCAAAGATGTCGTCCATGTGTCCAAGCAGGCGTTCGGCTTCGGCGGAGTCATCCTGGCGGAGCATATCCAGGCAGCGGCGGCGCATTTCACCCACCGACTCGGCCAGCCCGTTCAGGTAAGTATTGGGCGGCAGGTTGAGTTCTTCGGGCGTGGGCAGGGCTTTGTGGAGCAGCAACGCGCAGGTGATGTTGGCCTCGGCAAATTCCTTCAAAGAATCCTGCGTGTACCCGGCATAGTAGAAAGCGGGATAGTCAACCAGGTCGGTGCGCAAGGCATCGGCAAGTTGACGGGCTTCATCCAGGTGGGACTGCATTACCTCCGTTTCGTTGCGGTGAACCGCGCGAATGGACAGGGCGCAGGCACGGGTAAGCGCCCGGGCCTGACCCAGGGCTTTGTCTCGGGTGGCGGTCTGCGCATCGAAGGTCTGGCGGATTTGTTCGGCGATCTTTTCGAGTTTTTGCATGGGTTTATCCTGCATGTGAACGGACGCCGACGAATATTGACGTCCGCGTCCGTTCTGGTTGTTTATTTCGGTCCTTTGGTCGGTTTATGAGGTGGTTCTGTGGGCGGTTCTTTGGGCGGTTCAGGCGGGTGAAAGGGTTTGAAGAGCGAATCCGCCAGTGACGGACCGCCAACGGGAATGTTGATGGTTCCCAGGGTGGCCTCGTAGCGCGCCAGGTTTTCGTTGAGTGCCTGGGCAAATAACTTCAGCGCGACTGGCGACATGACCACGCGGGCGGTCACGATTGCCTTGTTATCGCCGGGCAGGAGCCGCGCAAAATCCAGCACGAACTCCGCCGGGGCGTGGGCGATGCGCGCCAGGTTGGCGTAGACCGGTTGCAGGTCCGCTGGGATTTCGATCTGGAAAGCGGTCGGTGGTTTGGGAGAGGGGAGTGCCAATGGATCCTCGCTTTCGGGTTAGAACGGGATATCCTCGGTGTCGGCCGGGACGCTGCCATCCTCCGCCGCGGGAGCGCTGCCCGCGCCACCGCTTTCAGAATCACTGCGTGAACTCAGGAAACGCACGGTTTGGGCGGAGACTTCAAAGGAGGCGCGGGAGTTCCCGTCCTGGGCCTTCCAGATGCGCGGGCCGCCGGTGGCGGGGTCTGCGGTCAGGCGGCCTTCCACGAGCACCTTGGATCCCTTTTTTAGATATTGATTGCAGGTCTCGCCTGTTTTGCCCCAGGCCGAGACGCGGAACCAGATGGTCTCCTTGATGGTTTCGCCGTTATTGTTGGTGTACTGGCGGTTGGTAGCCACCGAGAAGGATGTCACAGCCTGGCCGGAGGGGGTGTAACGCATTTCCGGATCACGGCCTACGTTACCTACGATGATAATGGTTTGATACATGGGGAATCTCCTCTTGAGTGTATAGGTCCCGCCACAGCGTGACGGGGACAGGTTGATGGGTCAATTTTACTTCACATTTCCCAGCTCAACAGCGGGATTTCCATTTCCTGTGCCGTCAACCCGCCGTGGTGGCCATGATATTTCTGCTCGTGTTTGTTCTTTTCGTACCACCAGACCGACTCGTACCGGTAGGGCAGGATCACCAGGTCGCCGGCACGGGCGCAGAATTTGGGGGAGAGCACCGGGCCGAAATAGCCCTCAGACATGAGATCCGCCACTTTCCGGACCTCAGCCCGTCCCTCCAGCCGCGGGGTGAGAAATGCCTGGGCCTCATCGACCAACCCGGCTCGGATGTACAGGAAGAAGTCCCGTGCCGAACCGCCCGGGACGATCAGTTCGCCCTGGCGGTTGGTCCTCAGGAATTTTTCGATGCCTGCAAAACTCGGCTCGCGGTTGAGATAGACGGTGGTCTGCGGGTCGGTCTCAGACTGGCCGTGGTCGGCGGTCAGCAGGAACAGGATTCTCTTTTGGCTGCCCCTCAACGCTTTCTGAAAGATGGTCTCCATGGTCATTAAAAAGACCTGGATCTCGGCGGTGGTTTGGGGAGAATCGGGACCGTACTCGTGGCTGATGGCGTCGACCTTTTCGTTGTAGAGAACAAAATAGGTTCCTGATGTGGATTTCCTCAGCGCCTCCCCCAAGTTGACCAGCGCCTCGGGAAGGGTCTTGTAGCCCATGGATCTGGCCCCGGAGAAGATCACATCCCCGTAAGCAGACGGCGTGTACTCGCGGTGCTGGAAGATGGTGGAAGATACCCCTTGCTTCTTGAGCAACTGGTAGAGTGTGTTGTTCGGGAAGAGACGCCGCGGCTTTGCCCCCACTTGTTTGAGCGTATCCCTCTGCGATGTCCCCGCAAAGGAAAAGAGCAGCGGAGCGATCACCGCGTCGAGCGTGGGCTCGTAATAGATCCACTCGAAGATGCCGTGCTCGCCCACCGGCATCCCGGTGTGGAGCGTGGTGATATGCGCGGCCGTGGTGGACGGGAATTGTGCGGTCAATTTCTCCACCTTCCCTTCACGGGCCGCGGCTTTCAGGAAAGGCTCCCCCTGGAATTTCTCTAAGAACCTCCAGCCGAAACCGTCCATCAGGAACAGGACCACCGCCTCGTATTTTTGCGGGCCGGTCAGCAGGTCGGTGACGCGTTGCGGGAGGAGGCGAACCCCCCTGGTCGTAGCGGGGTTTGACGAAGTCGGGTTCCATCAGACGGTCAGCACCACGATCCCGGCGATGGTCAAAATGGTACCGATGGCGGTCTTCCAGGTGAGCGGTTCGGCACCGAAAATGATCCCCATCATTACGCCGAAGAACGGAGAAGTGAAGGCAATGGGCATCACTTTGGAGAGGGGGGCGCCGCTGATGGCGGCATAGTAGCACAACATGCCGATCGAACCGGCCACGACCCCGCCGCCGATGACCATCATCAGCAGCGCCTTGGTGCCGGCCTGCGGGAGGGTTTTCCACTGCGGGAAGGAGACTGCCCCCAGGATCACCAGCGCCACCCCCGTGCGGATCGTGATGCCCATTTGCGGAGAAAGCCCGCCCAGGTGCAGGCCTCTCTTTTCGAAGTAGCCGCCGATGCCCCAGGCCATGGCGGTCAGGATTGCAAGGATTTGAGGATTCATAAGACTCCTTTTTGTGATGATATTGGTGCCCTTTGGTCAATTTTACTCTACTCTCCCCCCGAAGGACGCCGCGTCGGAATCATTGGTAAAGAACCATAAATGACTTCCGAAGTCATCCCGACTCCGGAAGTCCGATCTCCGCGGGTTGTTCCCGCTCGCCCCTCTTTATAGGATGGTCGGCCGCCCAGGTCGCTACATATGTAGAAACTTCAGCGCCTCGTAGACCAGCATCGCCGGCCAGACAATGCCTTTGAAAAACCCCAGCACGCCAAGCCAGAACGTAGCGGCGTGGCTGATGTAATATATGCAAGCGCCGATGAGACCCAATCCATAGACGGCTTCTGAAGCGCCGCCTTGGTGAATCACTTTTGGTTTATGGCGTCCTTGTTCAGTTGGGTTCGTTTCAGTGGTCATTTGTTCTCCTTTTTTATGGTCATTTGCTATGGAAATATACGTTATTCAATCAGCCGGGGTTTCGCAAGGGTCTTCCTTCCCGTATTGGATGCTCCCGCGCTGCCTGATCCAATGGTGAAGTAAGGATTAATTATGGTTGTTACGCTTGAGAAAGAAAATAACAAAGGGCTGTCAGGGTTTCTTGGGCGACAGCTCTTTGTTTTGAAGAAAACTCCTCGCTGAAGACTGGCCGATGCCCTGGGCCATGGCGGTCCGGAGTGCAACATGCCCCTCAAGCATGCCTGGTTTCAATGTACAATAAGCCATCCTTGGAAAGCAACTTGGAAAGGTGTGAGCCATCCCGTGCTTGAAGGTATTATAGACCAGTTGTTCTGTTATATCAGGGGGGAATTTGGCAGGAAGGAGGGATGAGAATCAAAACGAGCTTGACTTCATGAGTAATATTCGTGGAATAGATAAATTGCTTTGTATTTTTTCGCCATTTTGGGCTTGTTGGATAAAGAAATGAGAATTCTATGTCGGAAAACCATATTCGTAGACAGAAAAAGTCAAGGTCAACCTGGGGCGTCGTTCCGGGTCTGCTCATCGCCTTTGCGGCTTTGGCAGGCTGCATGGGCGGTTGCGCACCTTCGCTGACCCAGATCCCGGCCGCCACTCCCACACCGGGACTCGGCAGCACAACAGGTTCCCCGACCGATGGCATGACCATGGTCTTTGTGCCCTCGGGGTTCTTCGAGATGGGCAGTAAGATCGGCCTTGCCGATGAACAACCTGTCCATACCGTGATGCTGGATTCTTTTTGGATCGACCGGACCGAAGTGACCAACGCCATGTATCGCCTCTGTGTTCGAGCGGGTGCCTGCCAGCCGCCCTCGGTGACGGCCTACTTCGACGATCCCGGTTTTGCCGACCATCCGGTGGTGTATGTGTCCTGGGTGCGCGCCGGAACGTATTGCGCCTGGGCGGGCCGCCGCCTGCCCACCGAGGCCGAATGGGAGAAGGCCGCCGCCTGGGACCCCATCAAGAATGAAAAGAGGATTTACCCATGGGGTAATAACTTTGACTGCAATAAGGGGAACTATGAAAGCTCGGAGTGTGATGGCTTTGCCCAGACAGCTCCGGTTGGAAGTTTTCCCACTGGGGTAAGTCCGTATGGCGCGCTGGACATGGGAGGCAATGTGTGGGAATGGGTGCACGATGCATTTCTGGAAACCGATCCGTACCTTGGTGGGACCAGGAATTATTATGCCATTTCACCCGCCTCCAACCCGCAAGGGGTTGACCCTTCGATCTCCATCTATCGCCTCATGCGGGGAGGAGGCTGGAGGATCAACTTCGGTTTTGGCCGTTCTGCCTATCGCCTCTGGTACGGGTTGTACGATCCGTACGACTTTGCCGGCTTCCGCTGTGCCCAAAGCATTTCCCCGTAAGGAGCCTTGGGGATAATCATCTCCAACCGCGATGGAATCCCTGCGATTACCAAGGCTCTTCAATTCGATAAAGAGTAATTTTCAAACGAGAAAGTGGCATTCGTGAGGATGGCAACTAGGGTTGCTTGAAGTCCAATGAAAGCCAAGACTACAACATATACATTGTGAAAGTGTTAGGCTGACCGGGGGCAGAAAGGAAGACCGAAATTTCAGAATCGCGCGATAATGATTATCGAACGTATTCAACGAAAGGAATAACATGGCTAAGAAGCGAATCGCGTTTATGGTTTGCCTGGCGACAGCCTTCCTGGTTGCTTGTGCGCCATCCACACAAGCCATCCAAACAGCTGACGCAGAAACGCAGGCAGCCGTTCCCGCCTCAACATTCACACCTGTTCCCCCAACAAACACACCCACAGAGATGCCGACAAAAACGCCAACAATAAAGATTACAGAAACGCCGACAGAAGGTCCAACCGGAACGCTTTCGCCTGCACTGGATTTATTATCCCTTCAAGAAAATTTAAAAGAATTCCTTGTTAGGAATTGGACTTGCCGCCCATGGCAAATTACACCTCCTATTTTCATTTGCCGTTATTTGTTTCCAATGGAGATATTTCACAAAGCATGGCTGGTGATGCTGACGACTACCTTGCAGAAACCGGGCGCATAAATGGATGGGAGGTTAATGTTGATTTTGAAGGAGATCCCAATCTTGCGATTGATCAGTTCAGTTTATATGACCAGGTCGCCTTATTTAACACTGTCGAAGGAGCGCAATTAGCCATCACCAGGTATTCTGATCGTTATGTCACCGAATACGGATTTACCGAAGATATCAGCCCATTTAAGAATGGGGATATAAACCGGTCCTTTTATATGAGATATCAGGAGCAAACGAATAGCGGTCAATATTCATTGAAATACGTTATTGTGTTTTCATACAGGAATATGGTGGAGACCCTGCAGGAGAGTGGGTTGGAACGACCTATAGACCCGATATTCATGGCGGATATTGCTCAAAGACTTCTCGTCAGACTTCAAGCATCTCCGCTAATCAATCCATGATCTCCACCCCTCCAAAAAACCACGGAATAAAACACGAATCTATAATCGATACGATTGGCATGTGCAGTTGTATGGTAACAGGAAAATAATACCCAGGTTCGTTTTCACTTAACTGATCTTGGCTGTCTCTTGCCAGATTGATGGATGAATACCCCCGAGGGTTGGATGTGAATAAGGCAATATATCCTTGATATTTACCGCCTTTATTAAAATAAAGGTCTCCCGACTGTTTCTTCGATCAGGAGGCCTTTTATCAGTGGGGCCGGTTGGATTCGGACATCGTGCCCCAAGGGTATATCATCCCCGCCAGCGGGCTTGGGTCCAGGCGTATTCAGGTTCTAATCCAGTTTGGCTACAGTTTTACCTTCATTTGGATTACGGTCGGTAACATGTTGCAATTCAAGCAGGCGAATTCAGGGCATCAATTGCAACAAACGAATTGAAGGAAGGTGATTTGTTCATCATCATCACCACTACCATCATAACCATCATCACCACCACCATTACGATTATCACCATCATCATGACCATCAATAGGATTATGACCATGATGATGTTAATAAACAATCAATTTTGATTTTTCTTTGCATAACATTTATGATAAACAAATATTTTTGTATATCACTTTTAGAGATAAGTGTTATACAAAAGCTAGGAGTTAATTAAATTATATAACTTATTAAAACGGAGAATTTCTGGTGATCTTCCAGACGACTTCTTTAATGTAACCAGAATTTTCTCTGCTTTTAGCCTGGTGATTATTCGGTAAGTAGTTTGGTGGTTTAATCCTGCTATCCTTTCAAAATCAGAGCGTCGGAATATTGGCATGCTAAAAAGTGTGTCCAGTACTTTGATCCCATAAGGAGAATTAGATATTTTGGCTACAAGTTCCTTCATTTGGGTATAAAGCATTAATACCTGTTTTGCTTTATCAGCATTATTCTTCGCTTGAACCTCCACTGCATCTAAAAAGAAGTATACCCATCGTTCCCAATCATTGTTTTGAGAAATGGATGATAAGGTTCCAAGATAATCATCACGATGTTCATCGAAATATTCACTGATGTATAACATGGGCGAGTTCAGGCGTTTCTTGTGCCAAAGGAATAATGTTATTAAAATACGCCCTGTACGGCCATTGCCATCCATGAATGGATGGATGAGTTCGAACTGTGCATGCATGATTGCCGTTTGTATAAGAGTCTCGATTTTATCGGACAGAAGAAAAATAAACAAATTATCTAAGAAAGGATTCACGCTTAACGGTTCGGGGGGAATAAAAGTAGCTTCCTCGATTCTGCTATGCTTTGGACCGATCCATACTTGCTCTTTCCTGATTTCTCCTGGTTTTTTGTCTTTTCCCCTCACGCCAGACATGAGTCCTTTTTGGATTGCGCATACCATTGTTTGATTAAAAGGTAATCCGCGCGAAAGCCAGCGATGTGCATGACGTGTCGCCCTTCGGTAATTTAATACCTCGATGATATCATTCTGTTTTGATTCATCTTCAGGTTTGAGATCAGCCTCATACTTGAGTACTTCATCAAGTGTTGTAATAGTGCCCTCAATTCGGGAGGATAAAATGGCTTCTTTTGTCTCCAATGGTGACAAAAAGATTGCAGGATTTATCATGGATTTTAGAATTCCGTTGTAATAAGCTAAAGAAGAGCTTGCAGAACTGACTTTGTTAATGAGCTTCTCCCAATTCCAGCGGGAAGTATCTAATGGTAACTTTGTCGGGACAAATGGTTCCATGAGAAATCCTTTCACAATCTTCACTCTGAATTATGTATAACAGATTTGATAGACAAAAGCAATTGTATAACACATTACTATAAATGTGTTATACAAAATTATATTCTACTTATCAATGGCAAGGAAGAGGGATTTAATATTTAGACCAGGAAAAATACGCTGATTGCGCAAAGCTATCTACATAAGTAGTGAACCCGGCAGGATTCGGACATCGTCCCCAAAGGGTATATCCTCCCCGCAAGGGGAACTGCGACCAAGCGTATTCAGGCAAAGTTCCAGTTAGGCTACAATTTTGTCTTTGATTTAAAAGCGGTTTTGGACCCGGCGGATGGAGGGGCATTTACTATTATATAAAATTCACCAATCCGGATTCCTATCATGTGCAGGATCATCGGTCAACCTGGTCACGTTCCTACCATCAGCATTCATGACATAGATTTCCAGGTTGCCATCTCGGGAAGAACTGAAAGCAATCCTAGTTCCATCCGGTGACCAGGTGGCTAGGTCAGTGAATTTGGGATCGCTAAGCAAAATTCCTTGATGTGACCCATCTACATTCATTACGCACATTCCATTACAATAATAGGTAATTCGTTCACTATCTACCGACCAGGAAGGCATGGTAGCAAACCCGGAATGAGTTAATCTCTCTGGATTTGTGCCATCGGCATTCATGGTATAGATTTCTACTGTATTGTTCTCCCGCTCAGAAACGAAGGTTACTCGAGTACCATCGGGCGAAAAAGAAGGGTGATAATCTGCAGCTGGGTTGTTTGTCAGATTGGTCAACCCAGAGCCATCGAATTTGATCTTATAGATTTCATAGTCCGACGTGAAAGCAATCCATTTTCCATCACCAGACCAGGTTGGCTCCCAGGCACCTGATGGTACGTTTGGGATCAAGGTTTGCTGCGAACCATCAGAATTCATGATACAAAATCCACCAGGGCATGCGTAGGCAATTTGCTTCTTGTCCGGTGACCATGTTGGATCGCTGCCGCCCTTATTCGTCAGACGTGTAACCTCTGAACCATCGGCATTCATAGTATAAATTTGTGGGTTTCCATCGCGGTCAGACTCAAACACTATGCGCGTATCAGCCTCTTTGCCGCATGCAGATATTAGTGAACCAAGCAATAGGCCAATAAATAAAGTGCACTTGACTTTCTTTGACAGTTTACCAATATCACACATTTATGCGGTTAGCCTTTTATACGGGTGAACTATGATTCAGTAATCATATATACAATATCGGCGATTTAGAATCAGTACTTATTACACATTATATAATAATCTTCCCCTAAAAAATACAGTCATCGCATATATACCTGATGAGATCTTATATGAAGAAAAAGGGAGGATTCCCATTGCCCCAGAAAGTCCTCCTTAGGTTCCTCAGGGAAATTCTACACGTGAAATGATGCCATCGAAAACCACATCGCTGTGACATTAACAACTAAGAGAGTTTCAACGAGATAATAAGGAAAATGCATGTCTGACAATGTGTTATGAAAGTGGGCTTAGCAGGATTCGGACATGGTGCCCAAAGGGTATATCATCCCCGCCAGGGACCTGCGACCAAGCGTATTTAGGCTCAAATCCAGTTCAGCTATCACTTTATCTTGATTGAGAGAGTAGTTATGGACCTAGCGGTTCTTAATTACTATATTTCTTTATTGTAGCTTTGTTACCAACGGTTGGCGTTACTGTCTCGTGAGCGGGTTTGGGTATAGATTATAGCGTTAATCCTTTCAGCCAGAACCAACTCAATTTAGCAGTCAGAATCCCACGATTCCAGTGGACGCTGTGTTAGGTGGAAACTTAGCCATCAACAAGCTATGATCCAACTAAATCAATTGAATACCATTTCCATATGGCTTGAGACACGCATAGATAAAGTTGTTCACGGGTGTGGGCACACCTAGATTTTTCCCTAATCGGGTGATTACCCCGATGATTGCTTCTAACTCAATGCGTTTCCCTTTTTCTAGATCAATGAGCATGGAAGGCTTGTAATCAGGAGAAAGATTTTCCTGGCTATCAAGGATTTCGTCGGCAACTTCTGTTGATAATGCAATTCCATTCGCTTGCGCAACGGAAATGGCTTCTAAAATTGCTTGTCGGAGAAGGTCCATCGTTTCGGGGGATTCTGAGATCAAAGCATGGTTAGCTCTGACAACACTATATATCCCTGCAAATCCAGAAACTATGCACAACTTCCACCACATGCGGTCCATGATGTTGGGGATAGCTCGGAACTCAATACCAGTTTCTGCGAGAAATCTTCTGCAGATTAGCACAACGCTCAGAATTACCTCCTCTTGTCTCTCCAAATTCAATGAAGTGCAATTGGCCACTTTGTTCAATAAAACCTGGTTTACGAAGGTGAGCAACAATCATAGCTACACCACCAAGGACTGAATCTAGACCTAACTCTTTACCAAGGATGTTGATATGGTCAATACCGTTCAATACAGGAATAATTAGGCTTTCCTCGTTTACGATTGGTTTTATTAACCTTGCAGCTGCCAAGGCATCATAAGACTTTACACAGAAAAATACCAGCTCAACCTTACCGATATTCCCAGGATTGCTAACTGCATTAACTTTCTTTAGTTGAAAATCACCAAAATCGCTTTTGACCTCTAGCCCATAGTCAAGAAGCACTTGAAGATGATCTCCTCTGGCAATAAAAGTAACATCATGCCCGGTTTGAACCATCCTCCCGCCTATATAACTACCAAGCCCACCTGCACCCATGATCGCAGTTTTCATAGCTTCTTTATCCAACAACCTTGATATGAATAATCGTTCAGTACACTAATAACCTCTTGACGCTTAACTAGTGAATATACCGATAAAATTTTCCGTATATCATTTCAAAATTGTTTATTATACATATTCGATACTTATGCTTATCATAAGCGTAATTATCTTAACTTAATAGTTCTTGGTTCAAATTCTGTGCGACGCATTTTATTTTCCTTCAACTATCTTGATCTCTTCCTCGGTCAATCCATACAGTTCATAGACCAGGGAATCTATTGCCTGATCCGTTGACTCGATCTCGCGCTGGATCATTTCCTTTTCTTGCTGCTGCTTCATGGATTCACGCTCGCCGGCGACGGTTGCGAATGAACATGACCACCGAGCCGGCTGCGCCAACGATGAAGGCCGCAGGGCAGATCATGGCGATGATGACACTAAAGGCATCCATGGCGGGGCTCTGCAGCAGATCCAGGAGCGGGCCCGAATTTGCTGGATTTTGGGCGGCAGTATCGATGATGATATTCAGAGTGACGAAGAGGGCAAAACCGAGTATCGATGCCAGCAGGAGGAATATGAACTTCCTTGCGGTTCGCCAGGGGTGGACGAATGCAAGGACAAAGGCAGTCCCCGCAAGGAAGGCGAGCAGTATTCCGGGCGGATTATCGTTGATACCTGCAACGCAAGCGGCAATTGCCAGCAAGCCGCAGATCGCCAGGAGGATAAGCGTCATTTTTCTGTTGTGTGGGGTTGAAAAAGCACCGGTCATGATGGTTTCCTTTCTTGATGGTGGATTTTGTCTATGGCAGGCTGACGAGTGGTTATTTTACAAATGTTCCCTATAACAGGACAATTCCGATGAGACGTTTTTTATTTTCCTTTAACGATCTTGATCTCTTCCTCGGTTAATCCATACAGCTCATAGACCAGGGTATCAATCGCCTTATCCGTTGACTCGATCTCGCGCTGGATTATTTCCTTTTCCTGCGGCGTGCGGGCGGACTGTTTGTGCAGCAACAGCATCCGCTCCACCAGCGAAACCATCTTGGCTGATGGCTTACCTTCTCATCCAGTCGAGGTTTTTTGTGGATTATTCCTCTACCAAATATACATTGTCGCAAATCTCATCACCATCCATTAATTTCTTTGTCCTTCGGAATCCAAGCCTAGGATTATAAGATTTCACCCATGGTTCATCTCGCGCGCAAATTATCAGGCCTAACTCAGGCTCACCTAGTTCCCGGAGTACTTCAGCGTACATGCACCGTGTATATTCATATCCTATGGCTGTCGTGGTATCGGTCACACGTTTCCAGCGATGCGTCCCAGCCGCCATGTGCTCAGCCATATTACAGAAATCTTGTAGATCCTTTTCAGGGCTGCCTGTTTTCTCACGTATATCAAATTCTTGCTGACTTGCCATTTCCCGGATGACCTCTCGTGCCTCAGTTCCAAAACGTTTCTCCATGGCATGTAGGATTTCTACTGCCAAGTCTAGAGAGACCATCATCTTTCGTTTAACAAAATCCAATACAGCCTCTTCGTTTTTTTTGCTTATGGGCTCAGGTAGAATTTCATTCAAACTGCCTTCCATAGTATATATCTCCTCTCGGGCATAATTTGGTGCGCCCTGCACGCTAATTACCTTCACCATTATTTAGAAAATGACCATCTCGATTTATAAATGGTGAATGTCGTTTTCTATAAGCGCAGTTATCGTAATTTAATAGTTCTTGGTTCAAGTTCTGTGCGGCGCATTTTATTTTCCTTCAACGATTTTGATCTCTTCCTCGGTCAATCCATACAGTTCATAGACCAGGGAATTTATTGCCCCATCCGTTGACTTGATTTCGCGCTGGATCATTTCCTTTTCCTGCGGGGTGCGGGCGGACTGCTTGTGCAGCGCCAGCATCCGCTCTACCAGCGAAACCATCTTGTCGTGGGCGGCGCCTCCTCGGCTCGGTTGCCTGCCTCGATTAGGGTGCTATATCAACCTTGAAGAGAAATGTCACATAGTTCTGCGACGACCATTGCGCGGTGACCTGCAGGATATACTGACCATGTGTAATCAGTGCGTAAGGCGTGCGGCTTGCGCTGGGTTGCAAGACTGATGACGTGATGGGAATGCCTTGTGTATCAAGCTCGGTGACGACTATCGCAGGTGGGAAGTTGGCAGAAGTGACCACGATATCCACAGTTTGGCCGACTTGCGCCACAAGCGTGTTGGGATAGTTGGGTGGGTTAGGTACCAGATTTTGTGCGCCGAAGCTTGATCTGCCATCGGGGGCCTCCCAGAAGAAAGCACTTTGTAGACCCTGTAAGCTGGCTCCGGCAAATTGAAGGTGAATGGCTGGAAGTGCTGGTTCTGAAATTATCCCACCTGTTCCAATCGCGATAGAGTTCGATCGGACTCTCATGCAACCTGTCATCAGCAATGCAATCCAACTGAGGTGAATAAGAGCTTTGGTCATAGAGAATCCTTTCTCATGCGTGATGTTCCGCTGTGAAATCTCGAGCATCTCAGTGCGCCGCACAACCGCTCTACCAGGGTATAACGGTTGTGCAAGGTAATATCCCCATAACCAATATTGACGTTTTGAGTACATCGAACCTTTGGTGGATCAACAGCTTCGATGGGTTCTTGCTGTCTAATTACCGAAAACAATCTCAAGTAGGTGTGAAACATTTTCTATAAGCGCAATTATCTTGACTTATCGGTTATTGATTCAAGTCCTATTCGACGCATTTTATTTTCCTTCAACGATCTTTATATCTTGCTTTGCCTATCCATTCTTTGAACAGGTATTTCCATTTTACTTCTTCTTGCAAAAATCTGTGATCTTTCCCGGTTCGAAAGGCTCGGAAATCTCGGGTTTCCAGCTCGGATGATTACCAAAATAGAACATATGTGCTATAATACAGCATGCTTATCCCTCCTCATTCTCCTCTTTCCTTTATAGGGTACTCCCATAATGAACACCCCCTCTCCTTCGATTGCACCTGCGCCGCGGGAGGCTCAACCCCCCGCACGCCAAGCCGCTGACCTGAGTCAGCGGCTCACCCCCAAAGTCCCCCGCAGGCGGGGAGCCCAGCCCTCCAATCGGAATGCCCTCACCCACGGCTTCTATGCTGCCAGGAACCAGACCCCCCTCACCAGGTTCTTGTCTTCATTCGCCAACTTTTGGCAAATACTGGAAAAAAGACCTCCTGCTTTCAACCAGGCGGTTTTGGAGCTTCAGCAGAAGATACAGGAGGCATTACAAATTTCGGAAAAAGTCGAAGACCTCCGCTCCATTTTGGCCTGGCAGAAAACCTTGCTAAAAATCATTAACTCTGTCGCACAACTAAAGACTGTCCGCTTTATGCAGCAGCGATCATTCCGCGACCTGGTTTTTGTCGCTCAACATGCCATCGCTCTCGTTCGGTATGACTTCCGTTCCTTCGGGATCACCCGCGATGCCGATTCGTTCCGCGTTGTATCCGAAAAAAGTGACTTTAATTCCCTCGCCTTCCGGGAATCTCTTTGCGCTTTCCGGTCAGATCCTCCTTATCCTTTCATTACCCCCCGCCAATGGGCTGTATTGGAGCCGTTGCTTCCTCCATCGAATCCCACCGGTCGCCGTGGTCGCCCACCCGTTGACCCCCGCGAATTGCTCGATGCCGTCTTCTGGAAATTTGCTCACCACGCCCGCTGGCAAGATCTGCCCACTGGGGTTCCCTCCTTGCTTACCTGCCGCCGCTACTATCGCCGCCTGTTCCTCAGCGGTCGCCTCTCCACTCTCTACTCCGCTCTTTATAAGGACCTCCTCACCCGTGGAAAGGTTGATCTTCCCGCCATGGTTAAGCAGGGCAGGTTTACGGTGACAGGAAACAAGGTGTCGTTGCGCCTCGATTTGGACGAAACCTGGCAGATGCGGTCCTCGTTGCTCTTCATCCAGCAGGGGTTTCAGGTGCTCCGCCGGTTCCAGCGTGAACAGGAGCAGGAACGGCGGCGCAGATTCCCCTCTTTTCGAAATCAATCTATGAAATCTTTGCAGGGTCTGCCCGTTAAGCATCCGCCACTTCACAAGGAACCAGAATTCTCCTATACGCCTTTGGATTTTGGCATGTTTGAACAAAAGAAACGTAAATGAAAACGTAAATGAAGCCGCAAATGAAGAGGCCCTTTATTGCTCTTCTTTGGTTCCTCCACCGCCATTCCATACGCTTGAAATGAGAGGCTCCTCTTGCTGTATAATCTTCTTATGGACTCTTCCATTTCCCCCTTCTTCCACCCCAGGGTGTGGTCATCGTGGGCGCCTCGGCCGACCCTGCCAAACTTGGCTGGTTCGTTGCCCGCAACATGCTCCGCAGCGGATATGCGGGTGCGATCCACTTTGTCAACCTGAAAGGCGGCGAACTGTTCGGGCGTCCCATTTACCGCACCCTCGCCGAGGTTCCCGACCCGGTGGACCTGGCGGTGCTGATCGTCCCCGCCCCGGCCACCCCCGCCGCGCTGATCGAGGTTGCCGGGCGCGGCATCCGGGCGGTGATCGTCTCCTCCGGGGGATTTCGGGAGGTCGGTCCCGAAGGCGCCGCGCTCGAATCCGAATGCCTGGAGATCGCCCGCCAGCACAAACTGCGTTTGATCGGCCCCAACTGCATCGGCCTGATCGACAACCACCTGCCGCTGGACACCTCGTTCGTCACCCTGCCCCCGCCGCCCAAAGGTGACCTGGCGCTCATCTCCCAATCCGGGGCCGTCTGCGGCCTGATCATCGACTGGGCGCAGGAGCAGGGGTTTGGTTTCTCGCGGCTGCTCAGTCTGGGCAATATGGCGGATATCACCGAAACGGACATGCTCCCCGGCGTGGTGGAGGACGAAAATACCCGCGCCATCCTGTTTTACATTGAAAGCATCCGCGACGGGCGGCGCTTCGTCGAAGAAGCGTCAAAGGCGGTTCGCCGCAAGCCGCTGGTTGCCATGAAGGTGGGCCGGTCCCTCAGCGGGCAGCGCGCCGCCGCTTCGCATACCGGAGCGTTGGCAGGGGCGCAGGTCCGCCTATGAGGCCGCTTTCCGCCGGGCGGGTGTCCTGCAGGCCGCGACCATCGAAGAAATGTTCGACTGGGCCGTGGCGCTGGCGGGCTGCCCGCTGCCACCTCCAGGCGGCAACCGCATTGCCATCCTGACCAACGCTGGCGGGCCGGGGTCATCGCGGCCGATGTGCTCGAAGCCAACGGCCTGACGCTGGCTGAATTCACGCCCGAAACCCTGGCCGGCCTGGCCTCCCTGCTTCCCTCCGCCGCCAGCCTGCATAACCCGGTGGATATCCTGGGCGGCGCCACCAGCGAAATGTACGCCGATTGCCTGCGCCTCCTGCTCGCCGACCCCGGCGTGGATGGTGTGCTCGTCATCATCCCGCCCCCGCCCGTCGAAACCGCCGAGATGGACGCCGAGGCGGTGATCCCGCTCATTCAGGCTTCCTCCAAGCCGGTGGTGGTCGCGTTGATGGGCGGGACAACGATTGGCAGGGCCGCCGAACTTTTCCGCCTTGCCCGCATCCCCGAATATCGTTTCGCCGAACGGGCCGTCTCTGCCCTGGCCGCCCTGGTCAAACGGGCCGGGTTCTTGGGGAAAGCGGAGGAGAAACCGCGCATTTGGAAGGATATTCACCCCCGGGCCGCAAAAGCCGCTCTGAAGGGAGCCCGGCCCGGTATCCTTCCTGGACCCCGAGGCTGCCGACCGTCTAATGGCCGCCTACGGTATCCCCACCGCTCCCGTCAAGCTGGCCCGGACGGAGGCCGAAGCCGCCGAGATCGCCTCGGGAACTGGGCTTCCCGGTCGTGCTGAAAATCGCCTCACCCGACATCCCCCACAAATCCGACGTGGGCGGCGTTCTGCTGAACATTCAGACCGCCGAAGAAGCCCGCCTCGGTTTCAGCACGCGTGACCGCAGGCGCCCGCGCACGCAAAACCTGAGGCTCGCATCGACGGCGTCCAGGTGCAGCGCATGGTGCCCGGTGGGCAGGAAGTGATCCTCGGGGCAAGGCGTGACCCGCAGTTCGGCCCCCTGATGATGTTCGGCTCCGGCGGCGTGGAAGTGGAAGGCTTGAAGGACGTGGCTTTTGCCCTGGCCCCATTGCTTCCTTCTGATGTCGATTGGTTGCTGCAGCGCACCTGGGCTGGGCGCAAACTGGACGGGTTTCCGCAGCATTCCCCCCGCTGATGGGGAGGCGGTGAAGGAGATCCTGCAGCGCCTGGCGCAGCTGGCTTTTGATCTCCCGGAAATTGCCGAGATCGAGATCAATCCCCTGCGTGCCCTGGCTCCCGGTCAGGGGGCGGTGGCGCTGGATGTGAGGGTCAGGATCGGATAAACATTTATGCTCGATCACCCTCTGGGCATTCATGTTATTGAATATTGGACTCTTTCCTGCTATTTGTAACCAATTGCGTCCCGCCGTGTTATAGAAGCATACCCATTCGCCAATGGAGGAGCTATGAAGAATAAATGGTCTCGTTTTATTGGTTGGCTGGTAAGCGGGCTGGTGATCCTCGCCCTTCTGCTTTCCGCCTTCGTCCTGGTGACTGCCCGCAGGTCGTTTCCTCAGACCGATGGAAACATCCAACTCTCCGGGCTGGATGGTCCCGTGGATGTCTACCGGGACAACATGGGCATCCCGCAGATCTATGCCGCCACCCTGCACGACCTGTTCATGGCGCAGGGATACGTCCACGCCCAGGACCGTTTCTGGCAGATGGATTTCTGGCGGCACATCGGTTCCGGCCGCCTTTCCGAGATGTTCGGCGCCTCGCAGGTGGAGACCGACACCTTCCTGCGCACGCTTGGCTGGCGCCAGGTTGCCGAGCAGGAACTGGCAACCTATGATCCCGAGTCGCTTGCCATCCTGAATGCCTATGCCGAGGGCGTCAACGCCTACCTGGCGGACCATCAGGATACGGCCATCAGCCTGGAATACGGCATCCTGAAGATCCTCAACGCCGGATACAAACCCGAACCCTGGACGCCGGTCAACACGCTGACCTGGGCCAAGGCCATGGCCTGGGATTTGGGCGGCAACATGGATGACGAGATCCAGCGCGCCATCCTGCTCAAGACGCTCACCCCTGAACAGGTGGCGCAACTCTTCCCCGCTTATCCGGCTGACCACCCGCTCATCATCCCCGAGATGGGACAGGCGGCGCCAGCCCCATCCGTCGCGACGCAGCCTCCCCGACCTGGACTGGGCTCCATTCAGAGGCGTATCTCAGCCCTGGATGCTCTCCTAGGCCCCTCCGGAGCTGGCATCGGGTCCAATTCGTGGGCGGTTTCCGGGTCTCGGACCGCCACCGGGATGCCGCTGCTTGCCAACGACCCGCACCTGGGCATCCAGATGCCGTCCATCTGGTATCAAATCGGCCTGCACTGCCGTCCCGTTGTCTGCGGACTGCCCGTATGAAGTCGCCGGGTTCTCATTCGCCGGCGTGCCGGGCGTGGTGATCGGCCATAACCAGAACATCGCCTGGGGCTTCACCAATACCGGCCCGGATGTGATGGACCTGTATATCGAGAAGATCAATCCGGATAACCCGAACCAGTACGAATTTGACGGCAAGTGGGTCGACATGACTCTGCGGACCGAGACGATCAACCGTCGGCGGCGGGAAGCCGGTCAGCTTGACCGTGCGTTCCACCCGGCATGGCCCGATCATCTCAGACGTCTACGGCAACCTGGCCGATTTCACCACGAAGGCCGGCGTCACGCTCCCCGAAAACTATGCCATTTCCCTGCGCTGGACGGCGCTCGAGCCTTCCACAATTTTCCAGGCCATCTGGGGCTTCAATAAGGCCGCCAATTGGGATGAGTTCCGCCAGGCGGCGGGCAAGTTTAACGTCCCGGCCCAGAACCTTTTGTATGCCGACGTGCAGGGGAATATCGGCTACCAGATGCCGGGCAATATCCCCATTCGCAGGAATGGGGATGGGACGCTGCCCGTTCCCGGCTGGACGGACGAGTACGAATGGACCGGCTACATCCCCTTTGAGAAACTTCCCTACGTTTTCAACCCGTCCAAGGGGTATATCGTCACGGCCAATAACGCCGTGGTCGGGGCGAGATACCCGTACCTGATCACCACCGATTGGGATTATGGCTTCCGTGCCAGCCGCATTGTGGACATGATTACGAAAGCTCCCGGCCCGATCGACATTGCTTATATCCAGAAGATGCAGGGCGATGATTATGACTCCAACGCTGCCGCGCTTGTGCCTATCCTGGCGCAGTTGGACTTCCATGCGGGAACGCCTAACCAGGCGATTGCCCAGGACCTGCTCAAGAATTGGGATTACCAGGCCCGCATGGATTCCGCTCCTGCGGCTGTGTTCGAAGTATTCTGGAAGAACTTGCTGGCCGATACTTTCAACGACGATTTGCCCAAGGATTACTGGCCTGAAGGCGGCTCCCGCTGGGTCGAAGTGATTCGCAACCTGGTCAAACAGCCGGACAACTTCTTCTGGGATGACAAGACGACGATGAACAAGGTCGAGAACCGTGACGATATTTTCGTCAAGGCATTCACTGAGGCTGTGGCCGAGATCGAGCAGGTTCAGGGAAAGGATCCGGCCAAGTGGAACTGGGGTGGTCTGCACACTGCCACCTTCCGCAACGGGACGCTCGGAAAATCCGGCATAGCGCCCATCGAAGCATTGTTCAACCGTGGACCATACCCCACCAATGGTGGTGAGGCCATCGTCAACGCTACCGGCTGGAATGCGATCCTCGGTTACTCCGTGGACTGGCTCCCGTCCATGCGCATGATCGTTGACCTGGGGAACTTGGGTAATTCGCTCACCGTCCATACCACCGGGGAATCCGGTCATGCTTATCATCCGCACTACATCGACATGGCGGATCTGTGGCGCAATATCCAGTATTACCCGATGCTGTGGGATGAAAAGGCCATCACAGACGCGGCAAAGGCACATCTGCAATTCCTGCCGTAGAATTATATGAAAAATGACGCCGCCTCTTCAGGCGGCGTCCCTTTCTTCGGGATGATTCAGACCAGTTCGGGCTGATATTTCTCGGCGAACAACGCCGGCTGACCCCCGGTGTGCCAGAACAGAACGGTTTCATCCTTTTTAAAGAATCCCTTGCGGATCAAGTCAATCAGACCCGCTGCGGCGCGACCGGTATAGACCGGGTCGAGCAGGAGACCTTCATATTTTGCGAACAGGGAAATCGCTTCACGCTCCACCCCGGTCAGAACTCCGTAACCGGGTTTGGCATATTCGTCATTGACCAGTACCTCGTCTGCTGCAAACTCGATGCGCTGCCCCAGCCGTCCGCTCGTCTCGGAGGCCAGCCTTGCCACGTGCTCTTGCAAAATCCGCTGCGGCTCGTCTATGCTGATGCCGAGCACCTGGCCTTTGTAACCAAAAACGCGCTTGCCCAGCACCAACCCGGATTGCGTACCGCCAGAGGAGGAGGCGAAGACGATCCAATCGGCTTTGACCTTCTGCCCGACGAATTCCTCCATCGCATACACATAGCCCAGCGCTCCAGTCGGGCTGGAACCGCCATAGGGAACGAGATAAGGTTTTTTGCCTTGCGCAGAGGTTTTCTCAAAGGTTTCCTGCAAGAACCCGTCCCGGCGTGACTTTTCCACCCAGATAAGCTCTGCCCCAAAAAGCTGGTCAAGTAACAGGTTGCCACTGGCTTGAATGGGAGGCTGCCCGACCAGCACAAGAATGCAATCAAAGCCAAATTTTGCAGCCGCGGCAGCCGTCTGGCGGCAGTGGTTGGACTGCATTGCCCCGGTTGAAAGCAGCGTGTCTGCTCCTTGGGCCTGGGCTTCGGCGACCAGGAACTCCAATTTGCGGGTCTTGTTGCCGCCGAAAGCAAGACCGGTCTGGTCGTCGCGTTTGACGAGCAGGTTTGGGCCACCGAGAGCTTTGGTAAGGCTCGGTAAAGGTTCAATAGGGGTGGGGAGGTGGGCAAATCGAAGGCGAGGGATCATTCATATTCTCCACGAGGCTGCGAAGAGCACGAAAAAGAACAGTGGATTTAAGCGCCTAAACTCTGCCGCGTACGGGCTTTGCCGCGGACCCGCATGATATCCATGACACGCGGCAATATCTGTGTGTACATCTTATACAGCAAAGGATTCGGGGTAAAGTCCCACGCCCCAATGGTGCGGGATACATACCCACCCAATCCCTCCTTGAAGCGGAATACTCCCCACAATCCATCGCTTTCGTTAAACTCGTCCGGGGCACCCCACAGGTTGTAGATCTTATATCCCAGCGTCTTAGCCCTGCGCATCCCTTCCCACTGGAGCAGATAGTTTGGCATTTTCTCTCGGTGATTCTCTCGCGACATCCCGAAGAGATATATCGCCTGACCGGCAAAATAGAAGATCGACACCGCTCCCACCGGTTCGCCGTCCACTTCAGCGATCAAGGGTTCGGTGAAAGGCTGAAGGCTGGTTGCTGAAGGTGAAACACCCATAAAACTACGCCAAACGGTCTGGTAGTAGCCTTCTTCCCGGATTAAGAACCCGTCTCGCAATGACGTCTCTGCATACAAGCGGAACAGCAGCGGCAAATCATCCACCGTCCCGATCCGCATCGTGACACTTTTCTTCTGTGCCAGGCGGATGTTATAACGCGTTTTCTGCTTCATGCGCGCAAGCATCTCGTTTTCAGAAGGGGTCAGGTCAATCAGGACTGTATTGCGGAACTGGATCTGGTCCTGCGAGAATTTCCATCCCCGTTGTTCCAGTTCGGACCGGACATCTGTCCCAACAGTAAACTCAATTGCATCATCCGTCCCAGGTACGCCCGTCCCCAGCGCTACATCCGGGTCAATTTTGATAAAGATGGCGCCCAGCCGATTAGCAAATGCACGCAAGTCGCCCAGGACGCGGAGACGCAATCCGGCATCGGTCCAGTCCATGAGTGGACCCTTCGGGACGTAAAGCACGCACATCTTCTTTGCTAACCCACCCACCGGGATACTGCGTTTGAGCACCATCGCAGCCGCAACAGGCTTTCCAGAGGCAGCCTGCCAGACAAACGGCATGGTCTGCCAACCGTATTTGGCCTTGACTTGCGACCATTCCCAGGTCTGCAAGAGATGGGCGAGGGGCAGGGAGGCGATGAGTTCGTTCCAGGATGAGGGAGTGCCGGTAAACGGAATCATGTTGTCAGTCTGCGCCGGAACTGGAGAAACGCCACAGGTAGAGTTTGTAAAGCAGGGGATTGTAGACCCGGTCCAAGGCAGGAATGGCGCGTTTGATCAAGCCGCCGAAACCGCGTTTGAAGCGGTAGACACCCCACAGGCCGTCCTCACGAGCTTCTGCCTCATCATCCTCAACACCTGCCGCTTCGTCGGGGATGCCCCACATATCGTATTCTTCACAACCCCGGGCGTGCGCCCAGCGGATCGCCTCCCATTGGAGTGGATAGGTCGCCTTGCGATTGCGTTCCTCGTCGGAGGAGGCTCCGTAAAAATAGTAGGCCTGTTTTCCATGGGAGAAGACCATCAGGGTTGCCAGTGTGCGACCTTGAAAATCAGCATCAAAGAGTTCGCACATCCCTTTGGGATAAAAAAGCTCATAAGCGCGGCGGTAGTATTCCTGTGAATGGACGTGGAATTCTTCCCGTTGACCGGTGACAGCCATCACGCGATAGAAATTTTCGATATCGTTCGAAGGATGGACAACGACTTCCTTGCGTCCCGCCAGGCGGACGTTGTAACGTGTCTTGGGCTTCATGCGATTGAAGACTTCGTCCTCGCTGCCGAGCAGATCAAGCACCAGGGTGCTGCGCGGCTGTACATGCTGTGGGCTGAACACAAAACCTGGGGGCGCCGCAGCAGGCTCATGGTCTGAGACCGTGACCCATTGGTTTTGCTCCACTTTGAGAAAGATAGCCTTCCGTCTACGGCAGAAGGCGTCCACTTCCATCCAGAACCGGGCATCGACCAGTGCAGACCCGTCGAAGGTGACTGGTCCCTTGGGGATGTAGGCGAAGGTCAGGCCGAATGGCAGGTGGCGGAAGAGGATTTGCGCGCCTGCGCCAGCGCTGACCATGCGGAGAGGTTCCCATCCAAATGAAGATTTAAGTTCGCCCCACTCGCCCGATTGAAGGAGATGGGTAGAGGGGTGGTTTTCGAGAACTGTGTTCCATTCGGCCAGGGTGAGTTCAGGCATGGGACCAATTCATCCTTGAAAATAGATATCCTGGTGACAGTCTAGAGTAAATTCATAAAATAATTGGAGCGTACTTTTGATGCCGTGCTCCAATATGAATTCGAGGATTCCTCCTCAATAAAACCAGATCCACGATATCTGTTCCCCTTCTTCAACCGACATCGAAGAAAATAGACGATGATAATATAAATGGGTTTACATGGGATAAAAGGCCATCGTCTTATCAATTGTAGAAAAACATTCGGAATTTGCTCTCCGGATAGAATTCGGTTTTATACAACAAGGTGTTGACTTTTTTTAATGTAAGAAGTTTAAAAACTTTCTCTCAATGAAT
This sequence comes from uncultured Chloroflexia bacterium, assembly GCA_963760315.1. Classification (GTDB taxonomy): domain Bacteria; phylum Chloroflexota; class Anaerolineae; order Anaerolineales; family Villigracilaceae; genus UBA877. Next base: position 274,806 of record CAVXCK010000001.1, on the reverse strand, counting down.
AAGTTAAATTTAGGTTAGCCTTCGTCTTGAACCAGAGCGCGAACGGATTCCTCATTGAGCAAGCTCAAGCCCCCACCGTTCTCGTTGTTGGTGAGCAGATAAATACCTTCTTCCTTGAGGAATTTGATGTTGCTGTACCTGGCATCCCGGTAGTCACCAACCTTCCCGGTGTGAATGGCTTCAATTACCTGCTCAACACCGCGCTCGACAGTCCACTCTGGTGAAAACCCCAAGGTCTGATTGATTTTATTGGAGTTCACCCAATAATTACGCGGGTCGGTAATATCATCCTTATTCACAACTGCAGCTTCGGGCACAAGCCCGTGAATTATCTCGCCAACCTGACTGATCTTATAGTTCTGTTCATTCGAACCGACGTTGAAAAACTGGTTGCGTACAATCTTGAGAGGCGCTTCTAGAACGGATGCAATCGCTCGAGCAGCGTCATCTACATGGAGAAAAGGTCGCCATTGATCACCGCCGAAAATTGTTATTTCATGGTCTACAACCGCTTTGGCGGTGAGCAGGTTGACAACCAGATCGAAACGAGGCCGACCCGATAGCCCATAAATCGTGCTCAAGCGCAAGATTACAGGAGCAAAACTATCATCGGCCATTTTTATGAGCACTTTTTCAGAAGCGATCTTGCTTCGGGCGTATAAGGAAACAGGTCTGAGTTCTGAACGTTCGTCGAGCATCTGATCATTGGCCCCGTAAACCGAACAAGTGCTGGTAAAAATGAAACGGCCCACACCACTACCCTTGGCAACTTCGGCGATCATGCGTGTGGCCATCAGATTGATCTCGAGCGTCAGTTCTTCGTTCAGTGCGCAGGCTGAGTCACCAACCAGCCCACCCAGGTGTATCACGGCATCCATACCATACATTGCCTGGACGACTTTTTCAACCTGGCGGAAGTCGGCCTGTAAAATTTCCAGACGCGGGTGGTTAAGCCACTCTTTGATCGGTTCCGTGCCATAAAGCAAGAGGTCCATGAGTTCGGACGTTATAACCATTGTCGAGCAGCCTGGGCAAGAGGGCTGAGCCAATATAACCAGCACCCCCAATGACCAGCACATTCTTGACACTCCTGCCCTCTGCCTGCCTTGCACGTGAACTCTCGGACTTGATAACATTTTTCCAGATCGTAGCCCACACCCGGGCCACCACCAGCATCATGACACTCAATGCCCAAGACAGGATTAATGTTCCTCGTGGGAAATTCAAGAGGCGAGTAGAAAATCCCAGATAATTACTTTGAGACAAATAGGTTAGAAAACCAAAGATGAGATAGGCCAAACTGACAGCCTGGATGACGATTAAAACTTTATAACGGCCGCGATAGAAACGGCCATAAGTATAAAAGCCATTAAAAATAAAAATCGTTAAGCAAATCAGTGTCACTAACCAGGCATTATTTGCATATACACCCCAATAATTCCAGAAGGTTACCTGATAATTGAGGGTTACTTCCGGCTTGCCAGTGGCAACGATCCAAAGGAGACGAGCCACTAATGACAGCAAAATAGCCAGGTTGAGTAGAATCGCGTCGGCAAGCAGGCGCACGATCCCTTGAAAGGATACTGCTTTCTTAATCCAGGTGCCTATAGGTTTCATTTCGGGGCAAGTTGTTGGCGGATTGAGGGGGCACTTGTATAAATGTGCTGTACAGCCTCACATATTCCCAAAGCTACCTCCGCACTCATGTTCGACCACATTGGAAGGCTCAGACTATGAGATGACAACCAGTCTGTATTAGGCAGCGGCTTGCCGTCATAGAAGGAAAGGTAAGCAGTTTGCTTGTGAATGGGGGGCTGATAGTATTTACGGGTATCGACATTCTCGGCAGCAAGGGCGAGCGCCAGTTCGTCCCGCGTCAGACCGAAAAGGTCGGCTTCGATCGTGATGGAAAGTTCACGGTAAGAATGGCGGTCACCGGGGCGCACACTCTGGAAACCGATACCGGGCAAGCGTCCCAAGGACTCCTGGAATAGAGTCACAGTTTCATTACGATTGTGTGCCGCTTCTTCCAAGTTTTCCAGACTATGCAGGCCAAGCAAGGCATTAAACTCAGGCATGCGCGCATTCAGCCCGGCGAAGGCACTGTCATATTTGCCGTCGTTGCCATACTCCCGCCCAATGCGGATTTTCGCGGCCAGAGCTTCATCGTTGGTTGCGACAATTCCTCCCTCGCCGCTGATCAATAATTTTGTAGGACTTAGGCTGAAAATCTGAGCTTTGCCTTGTTTACCAACAGGGTCTCCTTGATAGCGAGCCCCAAAACCGTGAGCAGCATCGAAAATCAGAGTCAGGCCATGCCGGTCAGCCATTTTCTCCAACGCTGCGATATCTGCTGGATTCCCGAACTGGTGCACTGCGACGATGGCAGTGGTCTGCGAAGTGATGGCGGCTTCAGCCGCGACTGGATCGAGGTTGTTCGTGGCAAGGTCTACATCGGCGAAGATTGGGTGCAATCCTGCCCAAACTAATGCGCTGGCCGTCGCCATAAAGGTAAAACTGGGAAGGATTACGTCGCCGCTTAATTCCAAGGCTTTATGGGTAAGCATCATGCCAGAAGTGCAGCTCGAAACCGCAATGGCATGTTTCAACACTCAGATGTTCAGAAAGTGCTTGTTCAAATTCCCGCATGAACCGCCCTTTTGTAACCATACCGGTGCTGAGGATGCTTTCAACACCGTCTGCCATCCGAGAAAATGATGGCAGGACAGGGCGGACCATTGGAACCAGTTCTTGAAACGCAGGCTCACCCCCCAAGAGAGCAGGTAGGTTGTTTTTCATAGGTGGAAAATTATACCATACGTCTGATTCACTGACATTTTTAATGAAACAGTCAGCCTTGGAAACAATGGAGGATATAAAGATTGGTGATTAGCATATTAAAATCTGTCAAACGCTTAATAGTGGTGGAAATGTATTCTCGAAGAAAGGGCAAGCATGGTTGAAAAATACCCAATATTCGATGGGCGCCGCCAGAGTCAAACTCACTTGAAGGCCTTAGCTATCACCCCAATCCTCCTCTTAAACAGACGCGACCATTCTGCTGTGGATTGTCATAATGGCGGAACAAGCGAGTTCTTACCGGCTGTGGATTCCAAAATGTGAAAGAGCCATCAGTTGTCTTTCATCCATGCTACCGTTTGCATCAGTCCATAGGCTAAAGATGTCTGTGCCTGGAATCCGAATGAAGCGGCAGCCTGTGCGGGATTACCCACTGACCGGTAGATATCTCCCGGACGGGGTGCTTCAAAGCGGACCTCGGGCTGGTGCGGCGAGACTTCGCTTAATTCTTCCAACAGGTCGAGCAAGTTGGTTTCGCGCCCGGTGCAAATGTTGAAAGCTTCGCCTGCCACGTCCGACTCAGCGGCCAGCAGGTTGGCGCGTACCACATCTTTGACGAAAATGAAATCACGGCTTTGTTTGCCATCGCCGTAGATGACAATTGGTTCACCAGCCACCAACTTCCGCACGAAAATGGGAATGGCGGCGGCGTAATCTGAATCGGGGCGCTGGCGAGGTCCATAGACATTAAAGTATCGCAGAGCAGTAACTGGCAGACCTAGCGTCCGCGTGTAGAGGCGGGCGTAGAGTTCGTTCACCTGTTTGGACAATGCGTACGGGGAAAGCGGACGGAGTGGGGTTTCCTCGGTGGTCGGAAAAACATCAGTATCGCCATATACCGCTGTGCTGGAGGATAGCACTACTTTGCGGGCTCCTGCCCGGCGGGCTGCCTTCCAGCAGAGCTACCGTCCCACCCACGTTAACCGCGAAACAGGTTTCCGGGTCCGACATGGATTGCGGGTACGGAGACGAAGGCCGCCAAGTGGAAAACCAGTTCCATATCACGCACAGCGGCCTTGACAGCTCCTCGCGTCACGCAGGTCACCTTCCAGGATTTCTAAATTTCCCTGAAATGCTTTCAGGTTTTCACGAGTGCCGGAGGAGAAATTATCCAGAACACGGACGGTATCGCCTCGCCGCAGTAGTTCCTCCACGATATGTGAACCAATGAACCCGGCCCCGCCTGTGACGAGGGCACGCATTCGCTATCGCCCTCGAAAGTCGAACACCTGGGTGAAGGTGCGCAACATGATCAGCATGTCCATCAATCATATTGCGGTGCTTGATGTAATAGAGGTCATATTCGAGTTTGATGCCGGTTTCTTCAATCGTGGCGGAATAACCGTAATTGACCTGTGCCCAACCGGTGATACCCGGCTTGACCAGCAGGCGCGCCCGGTAGAAGGGGATTTCCTTCTGGAATTCGGCAATCAGCTCGGGACGTTCGGCACGCGGTCCCACCAAGCTCATTTCGCCGCGCAGGACATTCCAGAACTGCGGCAGTTCGTCTATGTGGGTGCGGCGCAGGAAATTGCCAAATGTGTGATCCGGCTGATCTTTCTCTTGCGTGACTTGAACCTTGCCATCCTTTTCGGCATCTTGGTGCATTGTGCGGAATTTATATATCAGATAATAGCTTGCCGCCTTTGCCGGAACGAATCTGCCTGTATATGACGGGAAAGCCGCTATCCAGCAGGATGATAATGGCGTAAATGGGGTAAGAAGGACACAGATAATCACCGACCCGACCAGCCCAACGAGAATATCAATCAGGCGCTTTGCCTATCTCGTAAGAACCCACCGACGCGCGCCTCGTCTACAAAAGAACGGATGAGCCAATCCGATTCCAGGTGGTGGACGGGAACACGCCCAGCAATTCCTCGTACACAGTGGGCATGGGTACCACTTCCACTCCGGCTCTCCTGGGCATCCAGGATGGCCTGGAAAGTTGCCCCTTGCATCGCTCCGGAGATGGCGATAATAATTTCAGTTACGGCTTCTGCATCAATGGTTTCAAGCAGGCGGTCATTCCCGGACAGGATAGGGAATCCATCCACCTTCTTCCCGATCTTCTTCGGGTCGTCGTCCGTGAAACCGACCAGGAAGAAAGGCTGGGGACGCAGGTCTTTATAAGCCTGGGCAATCGTTTCCCCGGCTTTTCCTGCCCCGATGACCAACACCCGGCGCAGGAAAGCCTGGGCGGTGAAAATCTGGATATAAACCAGCCGCCAGAGAAAAGTCAGGACGGATGCGAAAGCCAGGAAAAAGCCAATGCCCCAAACGCGGTAAAGATCCTTGCGGTGAAATGAGGTAAATCAGGGCATAGAATAATAATCCCGGTCAGAGCGGCAATGGCAATCCCTCCGGCTGTCTGGCGCAGGTTCTTGGCGCGGTGCAGATCGTAGAGTTCGACCAGGAACACCATCCAGATGAGCGGCAGGAAGTAGAACCAGAGCTCAACCCGCTGTTTCAGGAAATTCAAAGAGAATTTCAGCCAGTCATACTTTTGGCCCCAGAAATATAAACCGCCAAAAAGAGCCAGCACCGAGACAAATAGATCACCAATCAGCAGAATGGTACGTTGCTCGCGCGGACGGACGCGCCAGCTATTCGGCCTGGGACGTGAAAGTGGTCGCATTATTTCTTCTCCGGGACGTGGTTGGTGAATACTCCCACTAATCATACTCCATAAAAAGCCTGCTCCCCAGGAAATGTGCATGAAGGAAATTGCCAAGCGGAAGACCAAAAACAAGGAAAAACTTCTTGTGTTTGATATGCTGCCTGGACTCCCGCGGCAACCAGTGCGAATGACGTAGACGATGATTTCTGCTGCCAAGCAGGACCCGGAACAGGGCAGGAAAATCCCTGCGATTCCCAACCCGATGAGACTAAGCACAAACAGCGGTGGGAGACCCTGCCGCCAGCGCAGGGTGTTGGGATAACGACGTAACATGCGCCACTTCCAGAAACCATAGCGGAAATATTGTTTTGCCAGCCCCGACAAAGTGGCCCGGGCGAAATATACCGAACGGATGGATGGGTCGAGCCAGACTTTTCCACCCGACTTACGGATGCGGGCGTTGAACTCATAATCCTCGTTGGTGAGCAGCGTCTCGTCGAAAAAGCCGACCAGCGCCAGCAGTTCACGTTTGAAGGCTCCGAACGGCACCGTGTCCACCGGTGCAGATTTCTCTGGCGTGACGATAGAGGGCGTCGCCCACGCCCAGTGGATGGGCAGCTGCAATGGCGATGGACTGCGCCACCCACGTCTCCGCGCTGGGACGGATTTCCCATACGCCGCCTACGTTTTCTCCGAGACCAGCTTCCAGGTCTGCAACGCAACGCTCGATGTAGTTGGGATAAGGCATCGAATGTGCGTCCAGGCGGATGATAATTTCACCCCGGGCTTCTTTCAGGGCACAGTTCAGCCCGGCCGGGATGTGGCGCTTGGGGTTATCCACAACGGCAATATGCAGGTCCGGGTGGGAATCGGCAAAGGCTGCAATCTCCGCCCGTGTCCCATCGGTGGACATGCCATCGGCGATAACCACTTCGAGGTCGGCGCGTGGAAATGTCTGCGCGTAGATAGCCTCGAGCAGTTTGCGAATGGTAGTTTGCTCGTTAAAGCAGGGGATAATAATGGAGACAGAAGGCATGGTTGTTTTTGTAGTAACAACAAAATCGTTACTACGTTTTCCGCTTGGAGACAATTGTACTTGCCTCGGGCGTTGTCAGCGGCAGGGTAATGGTAAAGGTGCTGCCCTTCCCTGGCTCGCTGCGGACGCTTATTTTACCACCATGCGCCCCCACAATCTCTTTGACGATGGCCAGCCCCAACCCGGCCCCGTGTTTCTGGCCACCGGGGCGGGAAGGATCGGCCTGATAAGAACCGGTCGAAAATGTGCGGCAGAGCATCGGACGAAATCCCCGCGCCGGTATCTGCCACTTCCACCTGAATCCCGGAGCCAGCCTGCGTGGCCCGGAGAGTGATCCTGCCCCCAGGAGGTGTGAATTTCAAGGCATTATCCACCAGGTTGGTGAAAACCTGCGCCAGCCGGTCGCCGTCGCCGGTGAATGCCGGCAGGGAGGTCGGTTTCCACGCGAATTTCTACGTTGCCGAGCGCGTGCCTGCGGAGCGAACTTTTCAGCGATGCTGTTGAGCAAGGCAGTCAGGTCCACCGGAGCGCGCTGGAGGTCGAGCGTGCCGGCATCCAGGCGGGCCAGGTCGAGCAAGGTCGAGCACCATGCGGTGCATCCGCCCGGATTCATCGTAAATCACCTGCGCGGCCTGCTTCTGTGCTTCGGGTGTGCTTGCCGTGCCATCAAGCAGGGCCTGGGCGAAACCCTGGACGGAGGTGAGGGGTGTTTTCAGTTCGTGGCTGACATTGGCGACAAACTCTCGCTGAGACTTTTGGCTGGTTTGCACGCGCGTATTCATCTCGTTGAATGCCCGCGTCAGTTCCTGGACCTCGTGCGGGCCGCGCGGCGCAATGGGTTTTGCTTCCGCCGACGGCATTCGCCGTGAAGCAACCACCACCCGCTGAAGCGGGATCGCCAATCCAGCGTGCCAGCCAGAATGCGACCAACAGGGACATGAGAAGCGCGATCACTCCCGCTCCGCAAAGACCGGGAGCATCAATTCATCGCGTCAATATCGTCAATAAGGGTAACAGCCGGGCGCGGTACTGCCAGAACAGGAGCCAGCGACCATCGTTTAAATGACGATACCGTATATAAGCCAATAATTTCCATTGGTGTCCCGGAGAATGGAATATGGTCGCAGAGCGGGAATAGACGGGGCAAATGAAGCGCGGTTGCAGTGCCGCCTGCGAAATCGTTGATCAATTGACGATTGGCAGCTGTAAACGAAAATGCGGGTAGTGAATAGTTTTATCGACCTGTTCGATGCGCTTTCTGCAGGTCAGGCTGGGACAGACCAGTCCATTCCGCTCATTCTTTCGCAAGAATGACGAGCGACGACTCGTCAACCTTGCGGTTGCCTGGCGGTATACTGGATGGATTTTGAATAATGTAAATTAAAAGGACGACTGCCACCACTAACAGTGCGGCACCAGGTAACCAGTGCATAACTCAACCATAGACGCGAACGAAGGGAGGAAAACATTAATTGATCAGTTTATACCCGATGCCTGTCACCGTCTCAATATTTACCGAACTGCCGGTCAGTTTCTTGCGCAGGTGGGCAATGTGGACATCCACGGTGCGGGTCTGACCATAGAAGTCGAAGCCCCAGGCTTGCTGGAGCAGTTGTTCACGGGTGAAGACGCGCCCGGGCTGCCCAGCCAGGATGAGCAGCAATTCAAATTCCTGGGTGCGCAAGTCAAGGGTCCGATCACCGATACGGACCTCACGACGGGTGGGATCTATCGACAGGTCGCCGATGTGGATGGGTGCACCTGCCTGGGCGGTGCGTTCGGCTCTGCGCAGGATGGCTTTGACGCGCGCCACCAGTTCGCGTGGGTTGAAAGGTTTGGTCAGGTAATCGTCTGCGCCCAGTTCGAGGCCCAGGATTTTATCCATATCTTCATCCCGGGCTGTCAGCATGATGATGGCGACCGGATTATCCCCGGTCGCGCAAGCGCCGGCAGACTTCAAAACCATCCAGTTTGGGGAGCATTACATCGAGGACAACCAATGCCGGGTTTAGGCGCTTCACGGATTCCAATGCGGCCTCGCCATCCCCGGCCGCTTCCACCCGGAAATTCTCCCGTTCCAGGTACATGCGAGCAAGTTGGATGATGGATGGTTCGTCGTCAACAAGCAGGATCAATTCGGAGGTCATTTCAGGATGGCAACGGCTTCAATTTCGACGGCTCCCCCTTTGGGCAAGGCTGCGGCCTGGACGGTGCTGCGGGCAGGTGGGTTTTCAGTGAAGAATTCAGCGTAAACAGCGTTCATTTTGGGAAAATCAGCCATGTCTTTCAGGAAGACGATGGTTTTAACCACCCATTCCAACCCGGACCCGGCTTCTGCCAGTACGTGACCGAGATTGGTCAATGCCTGTCGGGTCTCCGCTTCGATCCCACCCGGGACAAGGTTGCCGGTGGCCGGATCCAGGCCAAGCTGACCAGAAGTGAAGACCAGATTTCCGGTTCGGATGGCAACAGAATAGGGTCCAATGGCCTTGGGAGCTTTATCGCTGGTAATCACTTTTTTATCCATATTCGCCTCTTCGTTGGATTAGTTGTATATTGATTTTACTGCAAAAGACAAACAGAGACACGGAAACCGATTGCCGTGTCTCTGTAAGGGAGGAATGAATTTATCAGGGGGTGGCGGTGCCTGGTCTGGCCGGTGGGCATCGCGGAAGGCTTTGATAGCTTCGCGCAAAGCCCGACCGGTGCCATTCATGGCAGTGCGGGTATCCTTGAGCACCTGGACGAGAGATTTGGCAGTCTCGATCGCCGCGGTACGATCGGTCACCTTGCCATCTGCTTGAACCCATTGTGGCTGGCAATGATGGCAGCACCGGGATCAGTGGGCAGCCTTGGCAGCTGGGATGACGGCAGTAAATGCATCCAGCGCAGCCTGGACGGCGGAAGTATCCCAGCCTTTTTATTGGCCTTGTCGATCAGAGATCTGTGCCCTGGCGATGAAATCGTCGGCTTTGGCAAGCCAGTATCCCTGGCGCTGGTAAACAGTTTGCGCACGAGCCCAGACATGTTCCAAGCGCAATTGCCGTGCAGGCAGGGTTGGCAGGTGGAGTGGTTTCGTCCTGGTAGACCGGCCGCGAAGACCCCGGAGGCGGGGAGGGCGGCCAGTCCGACGGCAAGGACCAAAACTGCCAGGGCAAATTTCTTGAAGAATGAGATGAGCTTGGACATGATTTTATTCTCCTTATGTGTTTGGTTTTGATGATTGCATTGTAGGTCTGTCAAGTAACCGGCATATAACGTGGATGTAAAAAATTTGTAAAACGTATTTTGACCTTTGCTTGACAATCTTCCTCTCTGCGTGTAAAATCTCACCCGCTCTATTGTAAGACCATTCCCAGGCCGAGATAGCTCAGTTGGTAGAGCACACGACTGAAAATTGTGGTGTCGCCAGTTCGATCCTGGCTCTCGGCACTCTCGGCCAGATGGTATGGCCACCAGCGGGCGTAGTACAGTGGTAGTACGTCTCCTTGCCAAGGAGAAGGTCGTGGGTTCGAATCCCATCGCCCGCTCTAAGATTGAGGATTGCGGATTGTCAATCAGCAATCCTCAATTTATAATCAGACCAACGATCGGCGTCGTGGCCAAGTGGCAAGGCAAGGGTCTGCAAAACCCTCATCACGGGTTCAAATCCCGTCGACGCCTCTGATAAAGACGAGTCCGCAAGGGCTCGTTTTTCGATTAATACGGGTTCCCCGGCAGGCGGGACTTCGCAAATCCCGTCGACGCCTCTGATTAACGAGTCCGCAAGACCTCATTATTGACGGTTCCCCGGCAGGCGGGACTTCGCAAATCCCGTCGACGCCTCAATTAAACGAATCCGCAAGGGCTCGTTTTCGTTAGAGTACGGTTGAAGTGACCTAGTAAAGTCAAACTTTTCATGAGCAAAAGTTAATAACCTAATCACCTATAATGATCCTTATGAGCAAGAAACTCACAATCCCGGTTGGCAAAAAGCCTGCGGAAAAGCCCGGGAAAGATGATTCCAGGTCGAAGCAGCGGAGTGAGAAGTCTGCAAGGATCCAGTGATATTTATCGCACACTTAATTGAAAATTTGCATGAAGTTGTTTTTTCCATCGACCTTCGAGGTCCCTTTACATTCATTAACCCAGTTATTGAGCAATTATCGGGATATAAAGTGGATCAAGTGGTTGGCAGTACTTTTGAGACGTTTTATCTACCCGGATGATTTGCCTGGATTGAAATCCAGTTTTAAACGCACTCTGGCTGGTCAACCAGAACCTTACGAGTTTCGGATTCTTGATAAAAATGGCAAGATCCTGCATGTGCATACTTCCAGCCGTTTGATCCAGGAAGATGGAAAAGCGGTTGGATTGACCGGTGTTATGGTGGAAATTACCGACCTCAAGAAAACTGAGCAGGCGTTGCTGGAGGCAGAAGCAAAATACCATACCCTAATCGAGCAGATTCCAGCTGCGGTTTATACTGATGCAATTGATGAACTAAGCAGCACAGTTTACATCAGCCCACAGATCGAGAAGCTTTCAGGATATACGCCCGAAGAGTGGATTGCTGATCCTGCTCTATGGGGCAATATTATTCATCCGGAAGACCGGGAGAGGGTGTTGAGCCGAACATCGAAAGACCAACCGGACCGGTAAGCGATTCCTCATCGAGTACCGATTGATCGCCCGTGATGGACATATCGTCTGGGTTCGAGATGAAGCGACCATCCTGAACGATTCGAAGGGCAAACCGCTTTGCTGGCAGGGGGTGATGCTGGATATTACCGAACAAAAAGCAGGCGGAGATGGCACTGCGCCAGCGTGCTGAAGAGCTGGCCGCATTTCAGGCTACTGTGCTCGATCTTGCTGTTCAACAGGATTTGTTCTCCCTGCTGCGCACGATTGTTGAACGTTCCATAACATTGCTCAAAGTACCCAGTGGCTTCATTTATTTATATGATGAAACAACGAATGATCTTGTCCTGACAGTCGAAAAGGGATTTGCGGTTGCTCCCGGGGTGCGCTTGAAGATGGGAGAAGGCATGGCGGGTCGGGTGGCGCAAACCCGGCAGACACTTATTGTTGATGATTACAGCACTTGGGAAGGGCGCTCACCCATTTATAAAGATATACCCTATCATGCCGTAATCGAAGTGCCAATGGTTTTTGGCGGTGCAGTTGATCGGGGTCTTGGGAGTCAACGATTCCAACGAAATGAAGTGTAAGTTCACTGAAGCAGACGCGCATCTCCTGCTACTCTTCGCGGGACAAGCTGCGAGCGTGGTTCATGATGCACGGCTTGTCCAAGGGCTCCAATCGGAGCTTGACCGAGCGCAAGCGGGCGGAAGATTCACTTCGTGAGGCCGAGGCGCGTTATCGTGCCCTGGTGGAACAAATTCCCGCCATCGTTTATACAGACTCGGCAGAGCAAATTGGCCAAACTCTTTATATCAGCCCACAAATAAAAACGATCATGGGCTATGACCCGGATGAGTGGTCGATAAACAATGACTTATGGACCAAGGTAATTCACCCGGAAGATCGTGAGCGAGTTCTGGCGGAATATACACCGCACTTATGAAACTGGCGAACCATTCACTGCCGAATATCGGATGACTTCCAGTTCCGGGAAAATTGTATGGGTTCGGGATGAAGCCGTTCTGGTACGCGACCAATCTGGCACTCCATTATTCTGGCAGGGGATCATACTTGATATCACAGAACGCAAGCAGGCCGAGGTGGCTCTTGAGGAAAGCGAAGAACGGTATCGCCAGCTTTTTGATCTCTCTCCAGATGCAATTGCTGTCCATAGCGGCGGAAAGATCCTGTTGGCAAATAAGAACCGCGATGGAACTTATGGGCGTAGAAGAACCAGGAGAAATCATTGGCAAGCCGAATGTTGGATTTTGTCCACCCGGATTACCGCAAACTCGTGATCGAGCGCACGCGGCAGCAAATCACCGAGGGGAAAGTTGTTCCGGTGACTGAGGAGAAGTTTATCCGTCTTGACGGGACAGCAATTGATGTCGAAGTGACGGCAGCGCCCATCCATTTTCAGGATACTTTGGCGTCGTTGGTCATTTTTCGCGACATCACCGAACGAAAGCGGGCACAAGCCCTCCAGGAAGCAGTATACCGGATTGCACATTGCGACCGAGACAACCAAGTCTTTGAACGACCTGTTTCCGCAAATCCATGGAATTATTTCGTCAGTGATGCCTGCCGAAAACTTCTATATCACTCTTTATGACGAAGAACACAATGTACTGCGATTTCAATACTTCAAGGATGCCCTGGATGAGCCATATCTGGGTGAGATTCAGCCGGGACAAGGATTGACTGCCTATGTCTTGAGGACAGGTAAATCCTTGCTCTGTACGCAGGCGGTTCATGATGAATTGGAGCGACAAGGTGCAGTAAAACTGCTTGGAGTGCCATCTGCGATCTGGCTCGGCGTGCCGCTGATCATTGAGGGGAAAACAATCGGCGCCATGGTCGTTCAACATTATTCCGATCCGAATGCATACGGCGAACGTGAACAGCATATGCTGGAGTTTGTTTCCACACAGGTCGCAATCGCGATCAGTCGCAAGCAGGCGGAAGATGATTTGCGGGTCCGCACTCAGGAAGCCGAGACACTGCGGGAGGCTACTGCGGTGGTCGCTTCCACCCTGGATAGCGAAGATGCTGTCCGCTTAATACTGGAACAACTTGCCCTTGTTGTGCCATACGACAGCGCATCGGTGCAAATGCTCAATGAAAATTACCTTGAAATTGTCGGTGGACAGGGATGGCCGGAACCGCAGGCTGTAATGGGGATGCGTTTCCCAATCCCGGGTGACAATCCCAATACGGTGGTGATTGAATCTTTAAAACCCTTTATCTTGAACAATGCTGATATCGAATATGAGAATTTTCGGAGTGGAGTACATGGTCGCATCCGTTCCTGGCTTGGTGTACCTTTGATTGTCCGCGAACAAGTGATTGGAATCCTGGCGGTAGATAGCTATCAACCGAGCTATTTTTCGGAGGAGAAGGTGCGCCTGGTGAGTGCATTTGCCAACCAGGCTGCTGCCGCGATTGCGAATACCCGTTTATACCAGGATGCATTGCAAGCAGCGGAACATCGTGCTATTTTGCACAGTGTCAGCCAGGACATGGTGACAGCAATTCAGGAACCGGAGCAAACGTACCAGTCCATACATCAGGCCACCCAAAAGTTGATGCCTTGCGACTCCTTCGTGATTGCACTCCACAATGAGGTCACTAACGAAAATATGGTCGTCTATGCTCTGGAAGGGAATAATCGTCTCCCTTTGCAGCAAATTCCGGCGGGAAGAGGACTGACTGGCAAGGTATTATCGAGCGGCGAGCCGGTCATTATTGACGATTTGATGGAAGACAAAACAGACGTGATCCGTATGGGGGAGCCGCAACCGATCCGCTCGTTGGTGGCAGTTCCCCTACGGCTGGGGCAGAAAACCACTGGCATGATCTCAGCACAGTCCTATAAAATTCATGCTTTTGGTCAGGAAGAACAAACTCTCTTGGAAATGCTGGCTTCTTATGCCGCCATCGCCATCGAAAATGCCCGTCTGTACCAGGAAGCAGTCCGTGCCACCGAGCGGCGTTCAATCCTGCATCGGGCCAGCCAGGAGATTGCTCAGGCAAGCCAAGATCCGGAACGGGTTTATGCGGCAGTTCATCGGGCAGCAGAGCAGTTGATGCCGGCAGAAGCGTTTGCCATCACCTTGTTGGATGAGCAAAGCCAGGAGACGATTGGTGTCTACCTGGTGGATAAGAGCGGACGCTGTGCCAGATAGATCGTGTTCCTGGTAGTGTTGGGCTCTCCGGGCTGGTAATCTCAACGGGCAAGCCGGTAATCACCACCGATTTGACGGTGGATCCGATTCCTGGAAGTATTCACTTTGGTGGTGAAGATGAGGTCCGGTCAATCCTGGCAGTTCCTTTGCGCCTGGGTGAAAAAGTGATTGGCATGTTATCGGTTCAAAGCTACCTGCCCCATGCGTATACTGACGATGATCAAGCCTTGTTGGAAATGCTGGCAGCACACTGCAGCTGTCGCCATAGATAATGCGCGGCTTTATAACGAAACGCTCCAGCGATTGAAGGAATTGGAAGCGGTCAACCACATTTCGACAACTTTACGCACCGCCCTAACTGTTGACGATATGTTGCCCAGTCTTTTGGATGAGACTCTGCAAGTTTTGGGAAGCGATTCAGGGGTGATCCTGGCTCTACGATCCGATTGGTGGTGTATTGATAGAAAAAGTTGCTCGCGGTTGGTTCACAGCATTACCGGAAAAGCCTGTCAAACCCGGTGACGGGATTGCCGGTACTGTCTTCAAGACCGGGCAAGTATGTGTCTCAAAAGAATTCGCCACCGACCCTCTTACCCTTGAAAGCATACGTGACCAACTCCCGGTAGGTTGGGGTGGTGCATGTGTTCCAATTCGGACTGTGCGGGAGACCATCGGCGTCTTGTTTGTCTCAGTCGAGTTACCCCGCCAGCTTCAAGCGGATGCTGTTCACCTGCTGGTCACTCTAAGTGAAATGGCCGGAAATGCCATCCGCCGTGCCACCCTTCACGAGCAGACGGAACGCCAGTTGCAGCGTCTGGCTTCACTGCGCGCGGTTGACATGGCAATCAATACCATCCTCGACTTGCGGGTGACGCTGGGTATCCTGATTGACCATATTATTTCCCAGTTAAAAGTGGATGCGGTCAACATCCTGCTCATCAATCCGAATGACCCAGACACTTTACCATGCAGCCAGCTCCGGTTTCCAGCTCCGAGGCTTTCAAGAACACACGATTGTACATTAGTGATAGTCTTGCTGGTCAGGCGATCCGCACGCGCACAACCATCCATATCCCCAACCTGAGCGACAGTTAAATTGCTCCAACGTGGACAGTTGTTAACCGAGGAAGGTTTTGTGACCTACTTTGGCAGTTCCCCTCATTGCCAAGGGACAGATCAAGGGCGTCCTTGAAACATTCCATCGGAGTTCGATTGAACCGGACCTGGAATGGCGGAATTTCCTGGAGACTCTTGCCGGGCAGGCGGCAATTGCCATTGATAACTCGGTATTGTTCGAAGAACTCCAGCAGACGAACATGAATCTCTCCCTGGCTTACGATGCGACCATCGAAGGCTGGTCAAAGGCGCTGGACTTGCGTGACCAGGAAACGGAAGGTCATACCCTGCGTGTTGACCGAAATGACCGTACAACTGGCCGATCTCCTGGGCATCAGTACGAATGACCTGGTCCATATCCGGCGCGGCGCACTTCTGCACGATATTGGCAAAATGGGTGTTCCCGACAGCATCCTGTACAAGACTGGCCCGCTGACCGAAGAAGAATGGGCGATCATGCACCGCCATCCCGAATTCGCATTCGAAATGCTTTCTCCCATTACATATCTGCGTCAGGCGCTTGACATTCCCTATGGTCATCATGAGCGCTGGGATGGTTCAGGTTATCCGCGCCATTTGCCCGGCGAACAAATCCCCCTGGCGGCGACGCATATTTGCAGTCGTAGATGTGTGGGATGCCTTGATATCCGACCGCCCCTACCGGAAGGCCTTCACGAAGGAAGCAGCGAGCTGAATTTGTTCGTAAGAACATTCGGGATACTGTTTGACCCCCGGGTGGTTGAGGCTTCTTACGGATGATTGCGAATGATCAGCCGCCCCGTGCCCCGTCCAGAACCGGAACGCTCCGCGCTGAACCGGGTCTACCCCGCTAGATTTTACGGGTGACGGTGTAGCGCGCCAGATCTTACAACGCCTGGCGCTCGACTCCGATCAGGCATCCCGCCAACGGCTGGAGCGCTTTCTGGATATATTCCTGCGCTTCGTCCAGCGATTTCTTTACCCCGGAACTCTTGCGCACTGCCAACACCAATCGCTCCATGCGCTCGTGTTCGCTGTAACATCCGCTGGTGAGACAGATGACATCCGGGTCGTCGGGATGGGCTTCGGCGTAATAAATTGCCGGGAGTGTCACCAGACCCTGTAACAGATCCGAGCCGACCGGCTTGCCCACTTCCATCTGTTCGCCGGTAAAATCCAGCACGTCGTCCACGATCTGAAAGGCCATGCCCAAGTTGTAACCATACACCCGCATGGACTCGACAACAGTTTCGTCCACCGGGCTGATCATGGCGGCAGTGCGCGTGGTCATCTCGATGAGCGAGGCGGTCTTGGCATATATGCGTTTATAGTAATTTTCACGGCTGGTCGAGCCCGCGGGCGGAGAACAACTGGGTCAACTCACCATTGACGATGACTGCCAGGGTTTCAGCGAAGAGTTTCATCAGTGGAAGGTGGTCGGTGTCGGCAGCCAATTTGGCGGCCCGGGCGAAGATGAAATCGCCGGTCAGGACGGTGGCCGGGGGCGACCAGCGGGCATTCAGGGTGGGGTTGCCGCGCCGCAGCAGGGCGCCATCAATCAGATCGTCGTGGACCAGGGTGGCGGTGTGAAGCAATTCCACCGCGGCGGCCAGGGTGATGAGTTTATCGTGGGGTGCGCCCAGCATCTGCCCGGTCAGCAGGCCAAGCGCTGGGCGGATGCGTTTACCACCGGAGGAAAGCAAATGCTCCAGCGCAGTCCCCAGGTCTGGGTGAGCGCCGTCGGACTGGGAGCGCAAGAGCGCTTCGACTTCCTGGAGTCCCTCCTGAACGGGTGTGAAAAATGAGGCGGTATTCAAACCATTATTCCCAAGCAAAAAGTCGCTGTGCATTCTCTCTGGTTGCCGCGGCAACCTGCTCAGTTGTGCAAGAGTGCACTAAAGCAATTTTATCAGCAATCAGGCGAACGTAGGCGGGTTCGTTGCGTTTTCCTCGATGGGGATGCGGGGTCAGAAACGGTGCGTCCGTTTCAATCAAAATGCGATCCAGCGGTAATGCCGCGACGAGTTCCTGCCGCCTCTGCCCGTTTTTATAGGTGACGGGTCCGGTCACACCCAGGTAGAAACCAAGTCTGATCGCCGCCTGCGCCGATTGCCAGAGTGCCGGAGAAGGAGTGCAACACCCCCGGCCTTTCTGCCAGCGGACTTTTTCGCGCCTCAAACCTGACACCCATTCCTCCAGGATTTTCATCAAGTCTGCAGCGCAGTCCCCGCCGGAGGCATCCCCCTTTTCCCGGAAGTGGATCACGACTGGGAGTTGGAGTTCGGCAGCCAAGCCAGTTGTTCTTTCAGCACTTTCTGCTGATGGTCGTGCGGGGACGGAGTCCCAATAGTAATCCAGGCCGATTTCGCCGATTGCTTTAACTTTCAGGCTGCAGCGATAATTCCCGCAGGTCAGATATTGTTTGCAGCAGGTTCAAAGCCAGAGGCTCGGTGGGGTGGACGCCGACGGCGGCAAACAGCATCGGGTGGCTTTGCGCCAATTTGACGGCGGACCGGCTCGAGGTCAAGGGTGAGACCCGGAATCAGGATGCGGGTCAGTCTCGGCCTGTTCGGCGCGGCGCAGGACTTCGGTCCGGTCGGCAGTCGAATTTTGCCAAATCCAAATGGCAGTGGGTGTCGGTGAGTGTCATGTGTTCACGTTCTCCTGTATCACCTGACACCGGGTAACGTGACACAGGAGTACCGGGTTATTTTAATCCAGCGATTTTCAGCCCATCCTGCAAAATCGCCTGGACCTTCTCTTTGTGCGTGGTCTCGCAGTAGACGCGCATGATCGGTTCGGTGCCGGAGAAGCGGATGAGCATCCAGCCGCCGTCTTCCAGCTTGAACTGGAAGCCATCCACGGTGACCAGTTCGGTCACTTTCAGGCCGCCGATGGTTGTGGGGTTGGCCTTCAGGATCATTGCTCTCGCGGTCTTCGCGGTCGCCGCTGAAGGGCGTGTCCATGCGGTCGTAGAAATGCTCGCCGACTTTGGCGAACAACATTTTGAGCAGTTCGGTGGGCTTCTTGCCAGTGCGGACCATGAAATCGAGCATGTACAGGCCAGCCAAGATGCCATCCCGTTCGGGGACGTTGCCGCGGAAGGCATAGCCGCCGCTTTCCTCGCCGCCGATCAGCGCGTTGGTCTCGGTCATCTTCGGGGCAACGTATTTGAAGCCCACGCCTGTCTCGATGACCGGGACGCCGTAAATCTTCGCCCAGCTTGTTGAGCATGGTGGTGGTGGAGAGCGTCTTGACGATAGTGCCGCGCTCGCCGCGGACTTCGAGCAGGTAATAGGCCAGCAAGGCAAAGACGCGCAACTGGTTGATGAACTCGCCGTTCTCGTCGCCGATGCCGCAGCGGTCAGCGTCGCCGTCGGTGATGAGCAGGACATCGGCGTGGTTGTCCACTGTGGCTTTCAGGCCCACGTCGATATTCGGCGGGATGGGTTCGGGGCGTTTCATCTCGGGGAAGGACGGGTTGCGCTGGTTGTGGATTTCGATCACTCGGGTTCTGCCGCCTGCCAGCAGCCGTGGGAACTACCCGGCGCCGTTGCCCCACATGGCGTCCACCATCACGGTCAGACCGGCGTCTTTGATGGGCTGCAGGTCGATCAGTTTGTTGATGTGTTCGATGTAGGGCGTATGGGCATCAAATTTGACGATTTCTCCTGCCGCTTCCCCATCGTTGTATGAAATCGCGTTTTACGCTCTCCACGGCATCGGGGATTAGTGCTTCGATTTTGATCAGACCTTCAGGGTCAATCGCGCCGCCAGTCTCGTTGCGGACCTTGAAGCCGTTATCGGTGGGTGGGTTGTGAGAGGCGGTGATGTTGACCGCGCCGCAGGCTTGTTTGTTGACCACCGCATAGGCGATGACCGGGGTGGGGGTGGCGCTGTCGGTCAGGTAAACTTTCAAGCCGTTGCCTGCCAGCACTTCGGCGACGGCCGCGGCGAAATACTCGCTGTCGAAGCGCTTGTCGTGACCGACAACGATCCATTGCCCTGTTCTGGTCCTTTTCAAGCATGTAGGAGGCAAATCCCTGGGCGCAGCGGCGGACGTTATCGAAGGTGTAATCTTCGGCGATGACGCCGCGCCAGCCGTCGGTGCCAAATGTGATTTTGAAGGACATGAGATGACTCCTGAAGGAAAAGATGACTGAGGGATTATAACAGGTAGGGGATGTCGGGGAAAGAAAAAGGCCTTACGGCTTAACGAAGGGGATCCCTGCGGGGATGATTTTGCCATGCCACGACTTGTTTTATTAATCATTTAAACAGACATTGGTTTGTGGTTAACGTGCCTCCACTTGACCCTTTCCTATTTTCACCCACACTCCTCCGTTGACCAGCGCCAGTGATGTATCCAGCTTGACCTGCATCTGGCCGAGCAAGGCCGGGTCACTGCACAGCACAGACAGATTCCAGCCGGGGCATTTCTGGCGCAAAACATTGCCAAACTGGGCGTACAGGTTGCGCAGGTCTTTGCCTTCGCTGAGGCGCAGTCCATAGGGCGGATTGGTGACGACCCAGCCAGGCTCGGGAGGGTGGCGTGATGGACGAGACAGCCTGGCACTGGAATTCGATGTATCCAGCACACCGGCGCGTTCGGCGTTGGCCTGCGCCATTTTGATCGCGCCGGCGTCCCGATCGGAAGCCAGGATCAATCGGTGACCGATTGCTGGTTACGTTCGGACGAATTGCTCAAGGATGGTCTTGCCAGACGGGTTCTATCGTAACCGGGCCAATCCATGAATGCAAAGCGGCGGTTGATCCCCGGCGGGATGCCGAGCGCCATCATGGCGGCTTCGATGGGGATTGTCCCCGAGCCGCAGAAGGGATCGAGCAGCGGGGAAGCCAGGTCCCAGCCGGAAGCCATCAGCAGGGCGGCGGCCAGGGTCTCGCGGAGGGGGGCTTTGGCCACCGCCTGGCGGTAGCCGCGCTTATGCAGCAGCTCCCGGACGAATCCACGCTGACGGTACATTTATCCTCCGCAAGCCGGACGACCACCAACTGGGGTGGCTGGTCACTCTCCTCATCCGGTTTGAGGATCGGGGAGGGTGCTCCCAGGCGCTGCTCCAGTGCCGCGGGATACCGTCGGGCGACAGCGTCAGAATGGTAGAGTTTCGATTTGTGGCAGGTGACGCGCAGGGAAACCGGCTGCCGGGGGGCCAGGAAGCGTTCCCAGGGCAGGCGGGCAAGGCGCTGCTGGAGTTGGGGGAAGGTGGTGGCGTAGAAAAAATTGCCCAGCCGGGCCAGGATGCGGCTGGCGGTGCGCAGGTGCAGGTTGGCGCGGTAGAGGGCGGCCAGGTCGCCTTTGAAGAGTATGCCGCCGGGTTCTTCAGAGGCAGGAGTCGAGGTCCAGCGCGCGCAGTTCCTCGGGCGGTGAAGGGTTCCAGTCCGGGGGCGGTATACTGCGAAGATATGAGTCCAAAAAAACCTATTACCCCCCCTGCGGGCATCACCCGATTTTCTATTTATTTCGACAAATATGAAGGGGAGATCGAGCGGTCATGAAAACTCCGTGGCAGGTTTGCGGGTGAGGATGTCCTTCTGATGTTCCTTGCGGCGGGGATCCTTCTCCACGAAGATCGGCCGGCGGGTGAAGGGGTCGAGTTCGGTGTAGTACATCAGGCTGGCGTAGGTGGAGGGGGTGGGGGTGAAGATCTGCACCTGTTCCGGGTTGACGTGCAGTTTCTCGCTGGTGAAGCGTTTCAGACGGAGCATATCCTGCGCGCTGCAGCCGGGGTGGGCGGCGATCATGTAATAGGTGAGGAACTGCGGCTTGCCGGCGAGGCGGCTCAGGCGGTCGAACTTCTCCTTGAATTTCAGCAGCGAGTTCCGGCCCCGGTTTGCCCATCAAGTCGAGGACATTGTTTTCGGTGTGCTCGGGGGCCACTCTTCAACTGGCCGGAGACGTGGTGCTCGACGATCTCGCGCAGGTAGGCCTCGCCGCAGAGAGCGTCGCCGAGGAGCATGTCATAGCGCAGGCCGGAGGCAACGAAGACCTTTTTGACGCCCTTCAACTGCCGGACCTGGCGGAGCAGTTCCAACTGCGGACGGTGGTCCACCTCCAGCAGCGGGCAGATCTCCGGGAAGAGACAGCGTTTGGCCGGGCAGGCGCCGTTCTTGAGTTTCTTGTCGCACTCAAAACCATACATGTTGGCGGTGGGCCCGCCCACGTCCTGGATGTAGCCTTTGAATTCGGGGTGGGCGATGAGGCGCTCGGCCTCGTCCAGGATGGACTGCTGGCTGCGCCAGCGGACGGTGCGGCCCTCGTGGACGGCGATGGCACAAAAGCTGCACTCGCCGTAGCAGCCGCGGTGGGTGGAAATCGAGAAGCGGATGGTCTCCAGCGCCCTGACCTGACCCTGGGCTTCATAATAAGGATGCTGGAGCGCGCTCGAAATCGAGGGCATAGACGGCATCCAGTTCGGCCTGAGTCTGGTAGGGGGCGGGCGGATTCTGGACCAGGAAGCGGTCGCCGTGCTGCTGGCAGAGCCCGCGCCCGCTGACGGGGTCATTGTTCTTGTAGAAGGTGTGGAACATCTCGATGAAGGCCAGCTTGTCCCTGGCGACGGTTTCGTAGGACGGCAATTCCAGATAGCCGTCAGGCTTCTCTTTGGCGATGTAACACAGGCCGCGCACCTGACGCGGGTCCTGCCCGTCGCGCAGGGCGGCGGCGAATTCCAGGGTTGCTTTTTCAGCCATGCCGTACAGGATGTAATCGGCCTTGGCGTCGAACAGGACGGAGCGGCGGACGGCATTATCCCAGAAATCGTAATGAGCCACGCGCCGCAGGCTGGCTTCGATGCCGCCCAGAACGATGGGGCGGGCGGGCTGACCGGGATGAAGCCGCTTGGAAAAGCGGCGGATGATGTTGGCGTAGACGATCGTCGCCCGGTCGGGGCGGCGGGTGTTTTCACCGCCGGGGGTGTAATCGTCGGAGCGGCGCGGCTTCTTCAGGGCGGTGTAATTGGCGACCATCGAATCGATGCTGCCGGCGGTCACGCCCCAGAACAGGCGCGGCTCCCCGAGGCGGGAAATATCGGCATCCGTTTTCGGGTCCGGCTGGGCGATGACCCCGACGCGGTAGCCGGCGTTGAGCAGTACTTTTCCGATGACGGCGGTACCGATAAAGGGACTGTCGATGTAGGAATCGCCGGTCACCAGGATGACGTCGAGCGCATCCCAGCCCAGGTGTTTGATTTCTTCAAGGGTTGTGGGGAGAAACATGGGGTGATTATAGTGCAATTAAAAATTGTCCGGGCAGGTAACCCGGCGGCACCCGGAGACACCTCCTTACCGCTGCTTCCTTTCGGACCTGACGGGGTTCGAAAGGCTCCGCCGCGCCGGACCCACCCGGACGGGGGAAGGATACCCCAAGGTGAGGAGCATGTCAATCAATTCTACGGCATCCTGGGAGGAAAGTAATGAAAAAGAGCAAATCCGGAACTTCGGCCTTAATTATCAAGGAATCTTCATGTTATTTATCGTGAAACCGAGTAGAATATATGGTAATTTGCTCTTTATGTATTCAGTTCCTCGACTCTGCGGAAGGGACTAAGCTTTGCTTTAATTTATCCAATCAGTCTGGTTATGGCTGGAAGTTAGCGCACAATTGCATTGGTTCATTATGATCCATGATATGGACGGCAGGTAATCAACTCGCTAAAATGCGATTGGTCTCGAACGATTGTAGAAAGCCAGAATTGTAATGATATTGCTTGCCTCCATTAATGATGATGAAATGTGGTTTATTGTGAAACGAATTTCTTGTATATGTCACAACAAACCGTTTTATGTCTGTTTATAAACCTCTTATTGATTTATGCGCTAAAGCGATAAGTGGATAATTTTTGAGATAAGAAAACCATTGCTAGCGTTGGTATTTAAGGAGCATGTGCGGTAAACCTGGTCATGCCCCTATCATCCAGTTTATTCTCAGGAAGATTTCGGAGAGGTATTCAGATCCGGCGGTTCTGCTTTTTTGTATTTTTTTTCCGAGAAGCAAGCTCTGATGAAACTCATTCCCACCCATTTTTCCCGCATTGATGTATTGCTGACTGTTCTGGCGCTGGTTGGTATCCTTTTTTCTGCATTCGGAGTGCCGCAACCGGTCCAGGCCGAAGGCAGTAAAGAACTAGTGGCGACAGGCACAGGCAAGCGTGCACTGACCGAGTGGCGCACAAATACCACCGCCGGGCTTTATCGGCGCACGTTCTTCAGGGTGTATGCCAAAGAGGGTGAATTCATTCTGATGGGCTCAAGCGCGATGGGCCTCTCAGCGGGTGACATTGTGCTTTACCAGGAGGGACAGATTTCCAGTTCGCAGATTACCCCAGCTGCATTAGCCCTCATAACCCCTACCTTTAAATGCAGCGTGGGCGGCAGCGGCCTGGGTATCCTGCGAGGCGCAAGCCAGGCAGCAACCCGGAGTATGGAAATCCAAGGAGCAACAAGAAATGGCGGGGTAGACGGCGGATATATCCCGTGCGTTTATACCGTTCCCGCAGGTGGGACAGGAACTTACTGGATAGGCATGTATGGCCCGGATGGCGTGAGCAGTATCAACGACGGCAGTGCCGGGACAATCGCCCTCCCGGTCATCGACGCTACTCAGGCAAGCGGTGTATCGGTTTGGGATATTACCGTACGCAGCGGGAACCTGCTCACAGGGACCGATAAACCGGGCCGAGTTTTTGTGGACTACCTTGCCCAATTATCCGGAGGCAACGGTACCAGCTACCAGATCTATTCCGCGCTCTATGCTGTCACTATAGATGGTTATGTCTACAGGGTGGATCTGAACGGCCTTGACCCCAACGGCTATATTTTCTACGGTAATCGGGTGGGTTTTTTTGACCCGGATGGCAAGACGCCGCTTTATAATGATGTGGTGTACACCGACAACACGCTGGCGACTGCGCAGGGCGGAGTCACCCTAGCACCAGCCTCGGCCAAAATCTTTTTCAATAACCCGCTATTAGCAACCGACCTGCCTCCCAGCATCCTGCCGACTCCGGCCACCCCCTCCATTTCCAACGTCACATACCTGGGTTCTGCTTACAATAACACCGGCTATCGCACCAGCGGTGGCCAGTTTACTTACACCGTTAATGTTGGCGGTATCAGCGAAATCATTATCAGCGGCGGGGTGGATTTCTCGCCGGATACACCCACCAACCGTCGCCTGATCAGCCAATCGTCCCTTGGCACGAACACGATCAACTGGGATGGGAAAGACAACGCGGGGAATTATTTCCCGGTCGGAAATGGATATGACTACAAAGTCATCTTCCATGCTGGTGAATACCACTTCCCAATGCTGGATTCTGAAAACAGTGTGAATGGAGGTCCAACCATCACCCTTCTTAATCCTGTCGGCGGGGTTTGTCCATTTAACGTGAACTGTCACACGGCTTTCTACGATGACCGCGGTTACAGAGTCTCCACAGGAACCATCGTTGGCACAGTCGACTCCACCCTGCCTGGGGATAGCAATTCAAGAACGCCTCCTTCGACCAATTACAGCGACTGGGTTACCGGTTTCGACACTTCCACAAACCAGCGCGCCTATGGCGATGGCTCCGGTAACGGCTTTGGAAACTGGAAGGGACTAAACCTGTGGACTTATTTCCCAGTTACCCCGGTTCAGAACCAACTCAACGTTATCGACCCGATAGACCAGGACTTGCTTATTACAAAGAGCCACACCGGAGAGTTTACTCTTGGTAGCAACGGCGATAGTTTTAGGATCAATGTGAGTAATGTGGGGACGGCGCTTGTTCCAGACCCGATCAGCGTGATGGATACTCTCCCAGCCTGGCCTGACCCCGATCAGCGCCATTGGGAGCGGTTGGACTTGTTCGGTTGGTGGGCAGATTGTATCCTGCACAAACCCCAATGTCGCTGGTCTGGCAATGGGGGCTAACCTCCAGCCGATCACAATCACCGTCGATGTTAGTATTACTGCTGCTCCGAGTGCTACCAACACAGCTTCCCTGTCAAATATAAACGACGCCAATGCTGCTAACAACCAGGCTTCCGATACGGTAACGATCGCTGTGCCTGATCTGACATTGACGAAAACGAATAACACTGCCGGGAATGGAACGCTGGGGACGGCGTTCAACTGGACGCTGACGGTTACAAATGCCGGGCGTATTGAGTGCGACCTTCACGGATGGGCAAACGATCGTGCGTGATCCGCTACCTGCCAATGCGACCTATGGTGCGCTGACGCTTGGAAACATTACAAACATCACCAACCCGGCAAACATCAGTTGCTCGATTGACTTAAGCAATGTACTGACCTGCACAGCAAGCGGGGCGTCTGTGACGATAGGTGCGACAAACGGTGGTTTTTCCGTCACATTCATTGTTAACCCGACTGCGTTGGGCCTCTTGGCGAACACAGCTATAGTAGATCCGGACAATCATGTCACCGAGGGCAACGAGAGCAACAATAATGGCAGTGATTTAGTCAACGTGATAACTGGGTCGAACCTGACTTTATCGAAGAGCGATGGCACGCTAATGGTGAGCGCGGGTGGCACGACGAGGTATGGTTTGACGGTGACGAACTCGGGGGATGTGGCGACGAGCGGGACGATCACGGTGGTGGATGTGCTGCCGACCGGGATGAACATTGCGAACGGTGCAGTGACACTTGGCGGAACGAATGCGGCGAACTGGACCTGCACTGCGGCAAGCAATGTGATCACCTGTACGAGCAGTACAGTGATTGCGGGCAGCATTGGGACGAGTGTGTTCAACTTCCTGGTGAACGTAGATGCGGGTGCGAGTGGGACGCTGGTGAACAAGGGGCAGGTGGGAGGTGGCGGAGATCCGACGAACCCGAGTGCGCCGACGGGGACGACTGCCGGGCAGTGCACGGGGTTGAACACGCCGAATGAAGGCTGTGCGGTGGACAGTGACACGGCAACTGCGCCGAACCTGGGACTGGCAAAGACAGACGGTGTCAGTTCAGTGTTGGCGGGTGGCACGACGAGGTATGGTTTGACGGTGACGAATTCGGGGTTAGTGGCGACGAGCGGGACGATCACGGTGGTGGATGTGCTGCCGACCGGGATGAACATTGCGAACGGTGCAGTGACGCTTGGCGGAACGAATGCGGCGAACTGGACCTGCACTGCGGCAAGCAATGTGATCACCTGTACGAGCAGTACAGTGATTGCGGGCAGCATTGGGACGAGCGTGTTCAACTTCCTGGTGAACATAGATGCGGGTGCGAGTGGGACGCTGGTGAACAAGGGGCAGGTGGGAGGTGGCGGAGATCCGACGAACCCGAGTGCGCCGACGGGGACGACTGCCGGGCAGTGCACGGGGTTGGACACGCCGAATGAAGGCTGTGCGGTGGACAGTGACACAACTGGGCCGAACCTGGGACTGGCAAAGACAGACGGTGTCGGTTCAGTGTTGGCGGGTGGCACGACGAGGTATGGTTTGACGGTGACGAATTCGGGGTTAGTGGCGACGAGCGGGACGATCACGGTGGTGGATGTGCTGCCGACCGGGATGAACATTGCGAACGGTGCAGTGACGCTTGGCGGAACGAATGCGGCGAACTGGACCTGCACTGCGGCAAGCAATGTGATCACCTGTACGAGCAGTACAGCGATTGCGGGCAGTTACGGAACGAGTGTGTTCAACTTCCTGGTGAATGTGGAGGCGGGTGCGAGTGGGACGCTGGTGAATAAGGGGCAGGTGGGAGGTGGCGGGGATCCAACGAACCCGAGCGCCGACGGGGACGACTGCCGGGCAGTGCACGGGGTTGAACACGCCGAATGAAGGCTGTGCGGTGGACAGTGACACGGCGACGGCGCCGAACCTGACTTTATCGAAGAGCGATGGCACGCTAATGGTGAGCGTGGGTGGCACGACGAGGTATGGTTTGACGGTGACGAACTCGGGGGATGTGGCGACGAGCGGGACGATCACGGTGGTGGATGTGCTGCCGACCGGGATGAACATTGCGAACGGTGCAGTGACACTTGGCGGAACGAATGCGGCGAACTGGACCTGCACTGCGGCAAGCAATGTGATCACCTGTACGAGCAGTACAGTGATTGCGGGCAGCATTGGGACGAGTGTGTTCAACTTCCTGGTGAACGTAGATGCGGGTGCGAGTGGGACGCTGGTGAACAAGGGGCAGGTGGGAGGTGGCGGAGATCCGACGAACCCGAGTGCGCCGACGGGGACGACTGCCGGGCAGTGCACGGGGTTGAACACGCCGAATGAAGGCTGTGCGGTGGACAGTGACACGGTGTTTGTCAAACCGACGATAGCGAAGGCGTTCAGCCCGGCGACGATCATGACGGGTGGTACGTCAACGATCACGTTCACCTTGACGAATCCAAATGCGAGTGCTTTGACCAATGCCAGGTTCACTGACACGCTGACCAACATGAGTGTAGCGTCGACGACGATTGGTGGCACCTGTGTAGGTGTGACAAATAATCCGGCATTAGGAGTGGGAGCTACCGCACTTGATTTGAATGTAGCGAGTTTGCCGGCAGCTGGTTGCACGGTAACGGTGGTAGTGACCTCAAGTACCCTGGGGTCGAATCCGAACGTTACGAGCGGAGTGACGACGGACCAGACGACGGTGGGAAGTCCTTCGGCTTCGGTGAACCTGACGGTATTCGGTGAACCGACGATAGCGAAGGCGTTCAGCCCGGCGACGATCATGACGGGTGGTACGTCAACGATCACGTTCACCTTGACGAATCCAAATGCGAGTGCTTTGACCAATGCCAGGTTCACTGACACGCTGACCAACATGAGTGTAGCGTCGACGACGATTGGTGGCACCTGTGTAGGTGTGACAAATAATCCGGCATTAGGAGTGGGAGCTACCGCACTTGATTTGAATGTAGCGAGTTTGCCGGCAGCTGGTTGCACGGTAACGGTGGTAGTGACCTCAAGTACCCTGGGGTCGAATCCGAACGTTACGAGCGGAGTGACGACGGACCAGACGACGGTGGGAAGTCCTTCGGCTTCGGTGAACCTGACGGTATTCGGTGAACCGACGATAGCGAAGGCGTTCAGCCCGGCGACGATCATGACGGGTGGTACGTCAACGATCACGTTCACCTTGACGAATCCAAATGCGAGTGCTTTGACCAATGCCGGGTTCACTGACACGCTCACCAACATGAGTGTAGCGTCGACGACGATTGGTGGCACCTGTGTAGGTGTGACAAATAATCCGGCATTAGGAGTGGGAGCTACCGCACTTGATTTGAATGTAGCAAGTTTGCCGGCAGCTGGTTGCACGGTAACGGTGGTAGTGACCTCAAGTACCCTGGGGTCGAATCCGAACGTTACGAGCGGAGTGACGACGGACCAGACGACGGTGGGAAGTCCTTCGGCTTCGGTGAACCTGACGGTATTCGGTGAACCGACGATAGCGAAGGCGTTCAGCCCGGCGACGATCATGACGGGTGGTACGTCAACGATCACGTTCACCTTGACGAATCCAAATGCGAGTGCTTTGACCAATGCCGGGTTCACTGACACGCTCACCAACATGAGTGTAGCGTCAACGACGATTGGTGGCACCTGTGTAGGTGTGACAAATAGTCCGGCATTAGGAGTGGGAGCTACCGCACTTGATTTGAATGTAGCGAGTTTGCCGGCAGCTGGTTGCACGGTAACGGTGGTAGTGACCTCAAGTACCCTGGGGTCGAATCCGAACGTTACGAGCGGAGTGACGACGGACCAGACGACGGTGGGAAGTCCTTCGGCTTCGGTGAACCTGACGGTATTCGGTGAACCGACGATAGCGAAGGCGTTCAGCCCGGCGACGATCATGACGGGTGGTACGTCAACGATCACGTTCACCTTGACGAATCCAAATGCGAGTGCTTTGACCAATGCCAGGTTCACTGACACGCTGACCAACATGAGTGTAGCGTCAACGACGATTGGTGGCACCTGTGTAGGTGTGACAAATAGTCCGGCATTAGGAGTGGGAGCTACCGCACTTGATTTGAATGTAGCGAGTTTGCCGGCAGCTGGTTGCACGGTAACGGTGGTAGTGACCTCAAGTACCCTGGGGACGAACCCGAACGTTACGAGCGGAGTGACGACGGACCAGACGACGGTGGGAAGTCCTTCGGCTTTGGTGAACCTGATGGTGAACCAAGCCACCCCGACGATTGGCACCTTGCTCTCCGCGACGAACATCCAGGTAGACGGTTCGGTCTATGACAGTGCGGTTCTGAGCGGCGCAACCGACGACGCTATAGGCAGTGTCACCTACACGGTCTTCAGCAATAACACATGCACACTGAATGCCCAGGATGCTGGCACGGTCATGGTCGCGAGTGGTATAGTACCCAATTCCAACACTCTTCTCTTCAACAGCACTGGGACATACTACTGGCAGGCGATTTACTCCGGGGATAGCAACAACCAAGGCGCGACCAGCAGTTGTGCTAGTGAGCAATTGACGGTGACCTTTACGGGAAACCTTTTCGACCCGCCGTTTGGCGAGAAATTTGTGAACGCCTCCGGGCTGCCTGAATTGGCTTGGACGATGGTTTGGATCAATGGGTCAAATCACGTGGCGGTGAATGCTGCGGTCAGTGATGAGATCCCTGCGGGCACAACCTATGTGACTGGAAGCTTGACTTGTACGGGCGCCTCACCGCTGACAACTACAACGAGTTGCGTATACGAAGCTTCAAGTATAGCCTACCCGCGCGGACGCATCGTCTGGACCGGTGTAATTGGCCCTGACTTCGGAGCGACCGATGCGGCCAGCGCGGCAAACGAACTGAATATCGCCTTCAACGTAATCATGAACAGCGGTGTGACCTCGGTTGAGAACGAAGCTACCATCGACTCCGCGACCTCAACGGTGATGGCGATACAACCGATCCTGGCGAACAACGTGTGGCCACGGCCAGTGCATCCTGGACCAATCCGCCGACCATCCTTCCGAGCACGGGTTTTGCTCCGAATCGGGTAACAATTTTGCCCTTGCAGGCCATTCCATATTCAGACCTGGGTGATCTCTGGCTGGAGATCCCACGCCTAGGCTTGAATATGCCGATCGTAGGCATTCCGCAGATGAATGGTGAGTGGGATGTATCCTGGCTGGGCAATCAAGCAGGATGGCTGAACGGGACTGCCTTCCCGACCTGGACGGGGAATTCGGTAATCACCGGACACGTGTACGACGCCTTAGGCAAGCCGGGACCATTCGTGCACCTCAACTGGCTATGGTACGGCGACAAGATCATCATCCACGCCGGGGGCACGCAGTACGTGTACGAGGTCCGGCAAGTGAAGCAAGTGGCTCCGGAGGCGAGCTCGTCGGTCATCAAACACGAGGAGCGGTCCTGGGTAACGCTGGTCACCTGCCGCGGCTACGACGAGAATAGTAACTCTTACAAGTATCGGGTGGTGGTACGAGCAGTTCTGGTGGAAGTGAAATAAACATCAATAATATTATAATTGACCAGAAAACTCCCGCAGGGTTTCTGCGGGAGTTTTCTGGTCAATTCGAGAATGATTTTATCGTGGTTTTTACGGTTTGCTTTTCTCCGTTACGGCGATTCCCAAAGGCCAATATTACTTCAACGAATTATATAAACCGGTTATCAATTGTTGTTTCTCAGCGGCGGTCAGTTGGGCAGCGGGGTGCATTGGCAGATAAATTGCCGGGGGCATTTCACCTTCCTGAATCTTCCCGACAATCTCGCCTGCTCCGCGCTGTGAACGGGTGTTCCACTCCGAGAAGTTCAGCCTGGACCGACCTTGCATCGTATCATTATAGACCAGCCAAGAGACCGGCGCAACATAACTGTACCATGGCCAGACGGTCTCGTTGCTGTGGCAATCAAAACAGGCACGCTTTGCTAGGGCGCGCGTCTGGGGGCTATCCCAGATTGGTTCTGAGAGAATCAGCGGGTTGTTACCCCGACCCGGGAGCGGGATCAATTGGATAAGCAGTCCCACTACAACAATAACGATCAAGACCCAAAGAATTGTCTTCTTTTTCATAAACTTCTCCTGATTAGAATGTGGATTGTAATTTTAACCTCAAATTTAATTTCCGGGTAGTTTATTGCGGTGAACAGGGCGTCTATGCTATACTGGTGTCGGAGAAGGACATATGTCTGATCTATACCATTCCAATATACTTACCCAGATGGATGCGCACGTGCTTCAGGTGAAAGAACATCTTGTCAACACCGTTTCAACGGAGATGCAGAATCAATCCACTCTACAGCAGCAGAACCGGGAGGCGGTGCACCGTTTATTGCTCGAAGCGTATGAGCGCAAATATGCGGATCTCAAGCCAGAGTTCGCGACCGGGTCATCGATTCTGCCCTGGCTGACCTGATCGGGTATGGTCCCCTCGAGTTGCTCCTGCCTGATCCGGAGATCAGCGAGATCATGGTTAACGGAGCCAAAACAGATCTTTGTTGAGCGGGATGGGGAATTGCTCGAGACCGATGTGAAATTCGAAAATGACGAACACCTGCTGCGCATCATTGACCGCATCGTCAGCCCACTGGGCCGCCGGGTGGATGCGGATAATCCCACTGCCGATGCCCGCCTGCCGGATGGCTCACGCGTCAATGTCATCATCCCGCCCGTGGCAGTAGATGGACCGCACATCACCATCCGCAAATTCCTGCAGACCAAGATAACCATGGATGACCTGGTCTCGATGGGTGCATTGACCCCCTACATGGCGAAATTCCTGGAAGCCTGCGTGGTGACGCGGTTGAATATCCTTGTCACCGGCAATACCAGTTCCGGCAAGACCACCGTGCTTAACGCCCTTTCCGGCTTCATCCCCGATAATGAGCGCATTGTGACCATCGAAGACGCCGTGGAATTGAAGCTCAAACAACGCCACGTTGTCCGACTGGAGACCAAACTTCCCAATGTGGATGGGAGCGGCGCGGTCAGCGTGCGCGAACTGGTGCGTAATGCCCTGCGCATGCGCCCGGACCGGATCGTGGTGGGCGAAGTGCGCGGCGGTGAGGCGATGGATATGCTCCAGGCGATGAACACCGGTCACACCGGGTCATTGACCACCCTGCATGCCAATTTACCGCGCGATGCCATTTCCCGCCTGGAAACGATGGCAATGATGGCTGGCCTGGATATGCCCCTGCTGGCCATCCGCAAGCAGATCGCTGCAGCAGTAAACTTGATCGTCCACCTGGCGCGCCTTTCAGATGGTTCGCGCAATGATGACCCATATCACCGAACTCTCCGGCATGGAAGGCGATGTGGTCACGTTGACCGACATTTTCAAGTTCGACCAGACCGGTATCATCGCCTCGAGGGAAAATCATCGGACAATTACGTCCCACCGGGATGCGCCCGCTGTTCAGTCCCCGCGCTGGAAGCCTCCGGGTTCAAACTTGGCGGAGAAATCTTCGGCGCAGGATTATGAACCTTGATATCATCACCTCGGAGATCCTCAGGAGCCAGGAAGAGGATGAAACAAGTGACAAGTTATCTCGTGATATAATTTCTTCACTGACCATCATGACAGAACGGAGGCCAAATGGAAATTACAACCCAAAGTTCAAACATTGTGATTTGCTCAGCATTAAAGGCAAGGTGGATAGTTTCACTGCACCTGACCTGATCAAAGCGATTGAAGCGCTCAACAACGCGAACCGCTTTAAGATCATCCTTGATCTGAGTAAACTGGAATATATGTCCAGCGCCGGGTTCCGCGCCCTGCTGCTTGGCCAGCGCAACTGCAAGCGCTTATAACCGTGGTGAGATCGTCCTGGCTTCGGTGCCCAAAAAGGTGATGGATGCCCTTGAATTGACCGGATTTACGCCGCTTTTCAAGATATTTGATGAAATTACCCCGGCGGTCGGAAATTTCTAAACTGCATCAATAGCCGAAATTCATTCAGGCCGCCTCCATCCTGCCAACTGTGAGGCGGCCTCGTCATTCTTATGCGCACGGCAATCTTCTCCGCAAAATTTGACCAACTGGATGCCATCCGTGAGTTCGCTGCCCAGGCAGCCCGGGATGCAGGCATGGATGATTCTGCCATCTATGCCGTCGAATTGAGCATGGATGAGGCTTGCACCAATGTCATTGAACATGCTTACGAAGGAATGGAAGGGGGTGAAATTGAATGTACCTGCGACTCAGACGATAAAAACCTGACCATCATCATCCACGATCACGGCAAATCCTTTGACCCTTCCAGCATTGCTTTGCCGGACCTGGATGCTGATCTAGATTCCCGGCCGGTTGGCGGTCTGGGTGTTTTCCTGATGAAAAAGCTCATGGATGAAGTGCGCTTCGAACCCCTGGGGGAAGTCGGGTAACGTTCTGACCATGATCAAACGCCGTAAAATCGAACCTGAAAAGGCAAAAACCGTCGCATCCACCATCTGCCTGGAAACAGATTATCATGCTGGGCGAGGAACTCATGCGGGCAGCCTCTCTTACTAGCCCAGCATGACCTCATTGTAGAGTACAACGGCACGTATCCTGGAGCGGCAAGGCGGATTTGTGGCTGGACGAAAGGCTGTTCCGGTTACCTGGTTTAAACCAGGCCGCTTTATTTCCACCACAGCCACCATCCGAGACAGATGATGAAGGCTTTTTCTACTGGCCTTGCAGCCTCTCCAGAAGGACAAAAAAAGCTCCTGGCTGTCCCGCTTAAAAACGGCGGCTTGGTGATGGGTGTGCTCCAGGTGGAGAGATCTGATTCGCCTTTCCGCAAAAAGGAAATTGAACTTCTGGATGGTTTGGCGGGTCACATCTCATTGGCGCTGGTTGCCTCGCATCGCTCTGTTGTTGAACAATGGCGCATTGAGCAGTTGACTCTTGTCCGCCGGGTAAGCGCGCAGATTGCCAATGTATTTGACCTGGATGAGTTGACGAGGCGGGTCACGAAACTTATCCAGCGAACTTTCCACTATTATTATGTTGCCATCTTTACCCGCGAGCCGGGTTCCGGATGCTCTGAACTTCCGTTCGAGCGCCGGACCTGAACGGGGTCGAGGCAAGCGCGTGAAAGCCAAGTTGGGGGAAGGGTTGATTGGGAGCGTCGCCCAGACTGGTGAGGAAGCTGTCACCAATGATGTCCGCTCTGACTCGCGCTTTAAATTTATAGATTTCGCTGCCCAAAACGCAGTCCGAAGCCGCTCTGCCGTTAAAAATTGAAGACCATATTTTGGGTGTTCTGGATGTGCAATCTGACCAACTGGAAGCGTTCCACCCGAATGACCTGCTTGTTTTGCGAGCGCTGGCCGATACGATTGCGATTGCGATCAATGGGGCGCGCCTGTATAGTGAACTGCAAATGCGCGCTGACCATCTGGCAATGGTGGCGGAGGTCAGCGAAGACATTACCTCCACGCTTGATCTGGATGAATTGCTCAACAAAGGTGGCAGTTCTCATCCAGAAGCATCTGAATTTTCCATATGTGCACCTGTTTACAGTACATCCCAACCGGCGGCAGATCATTTATGAGGCTGGCAGCGGCATGCGCAGTACGTCGCTCAAAGGTTCTGTGCTTGACCTGGATAATGATGAGGGAATTATTTCCTGGGTGGCACGCAATGGGCAGACCATGCTGGTCAATGATGTGACACAAGAACCACGCTACCATCCTTCGCCATTCCCGCCCGAGGACACACGCGCCGAAATGACCATCCCTTTGGTTTTTGACGACCAAGTGATCGGAGTGCTCGACCTGCAAAGCGACCATATCGAATGCCTTTAGCGAAGACGACCGTTTCCTGTGCGAAGCGTTGGCGGATAATGTGGCCGTCGCCATTCATAATGCTGATCTGTACCGCACCGAACGCTGGCGGCGTCAGGTGGCAGATAGCTTGCGCGAAGTAGCCGGTCTCATATCAGCCGATGTGGGTCTGGAAGATGTGCTGGATAGCGTTCTGCGCGAACTGGAGCGCAACCTGCCTTGTGATGTGGCTGCCATCTGGCTGTTGGAAGGAGACAACCTCTATCTGGCCCAGGCTCACGGCGCGGACATCATGGAGTGGACAATGCAGCTCATCGCTGGCCGGAGGCTTATGATTTTCTCTCTGCCGCCCTCACTTCTGAACAACCGATCGTCCGCAAGCCGGACGACCCGATCGGCCCAACCGGGACTGCGCTTGGGCTTCTCCGCCGACTATTCTTCGATCGCAGCTGCCCTGCGGGCTGGTGACCGTCCGCTGGGTGTGTTGACCCTTTCACATCACACGGCCGGGCGTTACGGGCACGAAGCCCAAGCCATGACTGCCACCTTTGCCAACTATGCCGCTGTTGCCATTGAAAACGCCCGTTTGTACGATTCAGCCCAGGAGCAGGCTTATGCTTCGGCTGCCCTGTTGCAGGTGGCTCAGGCGGTTGCCAATTCAAACAGCCTGGATGAGACCATCGGCAGCATTGTCCGCATTACACCCATCCTGGTGGGTGTGAAAGCCTGTGCGATATATCTATTGGAAGCGGAACGCTTTCACCCGACCCATTCCTATGGTTTCTCGGAAGCAGCCCAGGCCATCCTGTGGAACCGGGATTTCCCACCCGGCGATTTTCCTTTGCTGGATTCCGTGCGTGAGAACACCCAGATGGTGGTTGGCCTGCTGCCCATCCGAGATTTCCGACGACTGGCTGGATCCAGAACTTGCCCGCACGGAACAGGAAACTCTTATGCCTTGCAGACTGGCGACCACCTGCTGATTGGTTTCCCGCTGATGATCAAGAATGATCTGTTTGGGGTGATGCTGGTGGAGGAAGATTCCGATGCCCGCCGTTTCCGCCAAAAGCGGGTCGAAATTGTCAACAGCATTGCCCAGCAGGTGGCGTTCAGCATTCAGAATGAACATCTCCAACGCGAGATGGTGATCCGCGAGCGCCTCGAGCACGAAGTCCATCTCGCCCGGCAGATCCAGAAAACTTTCCTGCCGGAACACCTGCCTGAGATTGCTGGCTGGAACCTGGCAGCCACCTGGATTACGGCCCGGCAGGTGGGCGGTGATTTCTACGATGTATTTGAACTGCCCGGCGGACGGCTGGGTCTGTTTATTGCGGACGTTTCCGACAAAGGCATCCCGGCTGCCCTTTTTATGGCTCTCACGCGGACCCTGGTGCGGGCGGTAGTTTACGATACGCCTTCCCCTGCCGATGCCATGCGGCGTGTCAATGCCTTGATCATTCCCGATAACCAGCAGGGCATGTTCGTCACGGCGGTGTATGGAGTGCTGACTTTGGAAAGCGGGGAATTTCACCTATGCCAATGCCGGGCATAACCCGCCCATCTGGTTATGCGGAGCAAAGCGGACGATGGAGTTGCTTCATCGGACGGGGGCAGCGCTGGGTATTATCGAGGATGTGCCGATGGAAGACCGCACGATTACGCTCGATCCCGATGATTTTCTCCTGCTCTATACTGACGGCGTGACCGAAGCCTTCTCACCCGACGACGAGACTTATGGTGAAGAACGCCTCAAGCAGGTGCTCGAGGCGGCAGAGAGCGCAACAGCGCGCGGGGTGTTGGATGCGCTGGAGGCTTCGGTGAGAGAGTTCATGGGTCGCCATCCCGCCTGCGGATGATTTAACCATGCTGGGGGTCAAGCGGACGATTTAGACTAGGTTCACTCTTTTTCTCGACAAATAAGCCTTCAAAAGCAGCGGAAAATGGCGAAAGAATCGCCAATTTTAGCCTCATGGTATAATAAATTGTGCTGGAAATCTCAATAGGAGCATCCCACTTTGGCTTTCAATCCCCTCAACTGGCTTCTGGGTCTTTTTTCTCTGGATATTGGAATAGACCTGGGTACGGCCAACACGCTTGTCCATGTTCGAGGCAAAGGGATTGTTATTAACGAACCTTCCTGGGTGGCGATTGATAAGCGTACCCGCCAACCGCTGGCGATAGGTTTGCAGGCCAAAGAAATGGTTGGGCGCACCTCGGGGAATATTCTCGTGGTGCGTCCGCTGCGGGACGGCGTGATTTCCGAATTCGAAATTACCGAGGCCATGCTGGAATATTTCATTGGCAAAGTTCATGAGCAGAGTGTGGTGCCGCTACCGCGCCCGCGGGTGGTCATTGGCATCCCATCTGGTGTGACCGAGGTCGAGAAGCGCGCTGTTTACGATGCATCCATGTCTGCCGGAGCGCGCGAAACCTACCTGATCGAGGAGCCGACTTCCGCTGCGCTGGGGGCGGGTCTGCCCATCGGTGAGACGCGCGGCTCGATGATTGTGGATATCGGCGGCGGAACGACCGAAGTGGCGGCCCTGTCCATGGGTGGGGTGGTTGTTTCCAGGTCCCTGCGTGTGGCAGGCGATGAAATGGACCAGAGCATTGTCCAGTATGTCCGTAACAAATACAACGTTCTGGTTGGCGAACGGATCGCTGAACAAATCAAATGGAATATCGGCTCAGCCTTCCCCCTGCCGGTCGAGAAGACCGTTGAGGTACGCGGCCGCAACCTGGTGACCGGCCTGCCGGAATCGATTGAAATCTCGTCTGTTGAAGTGCGCGAAGCGCTTTCGCAGTCGGTGCAGGTTATTGTCGAGACCATAAAGGATGCCCTCGACGAGGTCCCGCCCGAAATCGTGCTGACCTGATGGATATTGGCATTTGCCTGGCTGGCGGCGGGGCCCTCCTGCATGGGCTGGCTGAACGTCTTTCTGATGAACTCAACTTGCGCGTCTGGGTCGCTGAAGACCCCCTGACCTGCGTGGTGCGCGGCACTGGCATTGTGTTGGATGATTTCTCTGCCTCCAGCCGTTACCTGGTCGGGTTGGAGCGCGGCAGCACGCGTCACTCATAATCGCGTGGACCGCGTCGCTCCGGCGCGGTTTTCCCTATTGCCTATGAAAACCAGTTTTCCTCGTTCCCTGCAGATGGTGATCATTGCATTGGTGGCGATTGGCCTGGTGGCACTCGCCCTGGGCGGATATTTCAACCCGGTCACCTCCTGGTTCACACGGCTCATGGTTGATACGCAAACGTGGGTTTCCACCCGCTATCTGGCGGTGGCGGACTTCCTGACCGTGCCGCGTGACGTGGCCTCCCTGCGCCAGCGTAATGCCGAACTGGAAGCGGAAGTAGCCCAACTCCAGACTCAAGTGATTGACCTGCAGCAAAAGGTGACAGAGACGAACATCCTCTCTGCCCTGGTGGACTTTGCACGCGCCAATCCCGAATACTCGTACAAAGCTGCGGCCGTCATTGGCCGGGATCCGAGTCCGTTTCTCCGTTATGTCATCATCAACATCGGCTCGAACCAGGGGATTTTACCCGGCATGCCGGTTGTCACCGACAAAGGCCTGGTGGGTCGGGTGGATGCTGTCATTGCCGAAGCTGCCCGCGTCCAATTGGTCACCGATGCTGCCTCGGCTGTCAATGTCCGCATGCAGTCCTCGAATACCGAGGCCATGCTGGTTGGTTCTGTGACCGGCGACCTGTCGCTGGATATGATCTCACAGGATGCCACCGTGACGGTCGGCGATGTGGTCTTGACCTCTGGACTGGGCGGCAGTTATCCCCCCAACCTGCTGGTGGGGCAGGTGGTCAGCGTACGCAAACTGGACTACCGAATTGTTCCAGCAGGCTGCCATCCAACCCAATGTG
The DNA here is from genome assembly GCA_963760315.1 of uncultured Chloroflexia bacterium. Lineage (GTDB taxonomy): Bacteria > Chloroflexota > Anaerolineae > Anaerolineales > Villigracilaceae > UBA877. Next base: position 235,766 of record CAVXCK010000001.1, on the reverse strand, counting down.
GATTTCAACCAGCTGGGCTTCGTGCTGGTCATCACCAACTTTGCACCGGTGGATATCACTCCTCTGATTGCAACTCCCGGACCGTAATATGCGGCGAAGTATCCTGGTTGCAATCCCCGTACTCGGTCTGGCAATCATGCTTCAGACCTCGATCATTGGACGCATCAATCTTCTCAATGGCGCGGCTGACCTGGTTCTGCTGTTCTTGGCAGCCTGGGGCTTGCAGGAACGCGTCCGCGGCGCCTGGATATGGGGTGCGGTTGCTGGGCTTTTGGTCGGATTTGTTTCGGGCATCCCTTGGTACGTGTATCTGGTTGGTTATCTGGTCGTTGTCGGTATGGCTCGTTTACTGGCGCACCGTGTTTGGCAGGCGCCCCTTCTGGCGATGTTTACTGTTACATTGATAGGAACAATGGTATTGCTTATGCTCACTTATTTCGAACGCTCCTCTTTGAAGTGTCGCTGACGTTTAATTTGTCCTTCGTGCAGATCATTTTGCCGAGCATCCTGCTGAACCTGCTTCTGGCAATCCCTGTTCATGCCCTCATCCGGGACCTGGCAAACCGCCTCTATCCTGCGGAGGTGGTTTCATGACCGCTAAAGACGGGTTTGAGGCGTTTCCAGAACTGGCGTAATCTGGTTGTTTATGGTCTCCTGGTGAGTGTCGGGGTGATTTTTGTGGCGCGCCTGTTTAACTTGCAGATATTAAACGGAAAGACCTATGCCCTGCAGGCGGAAAGTAACCGTACCGAGACCATCAGTGTTGCCGCGCCGCGCGGGATTATTTATGACCGGAATGGCATCCTCCTGGCACGTAATACGGCTTCCTATAGCATTGTAATCACCCCGGCCAATCCTACCAGATGATGATGGTGATATCCAACGCATTTACCGCGAACTTTCTGCACTGACTGGCGTGCCGGTCAACCATGGGACAGTGGATGAGGCGAAATTGCTGCAAGCCTGTACGCCAGGTCCCGGCATTACCCAACTTGTGGATCTGGGCATCTCCAATGCACCCTATGACCCGGTCAAAATCCAGTGTTATGTGGATGAACAAGATTGCCATGGTTGTCCGTGAGCATGAGGTGGAATGGCCGGGTGTCAGCGTGGAGATTGAGCCGATGCGCGATTACCCGACCGGTTCATTGACGGCCACCCTCGTTGGTTTTTTGGGACCGATCCCGGCTTCGTTGGAACAGGAATACCGCGCCCAGGGTTTTTTGCCCAACCGGGATAAAGTCGGGTACGCTGGCGTGGAATATTCGATGAATGATACGCTTGATCGGTACGCCCGGAAAGCGAACTGTGGAAGTGGATGTAGCCGGACAGGTACTGAGCAACCTGGCAGCGCCCGATTGCGCCGGTTCCCGGCAACAATATTGTCCTGACGATCGACACCCGTCTCCAACAGGCCGCTGCAACCATCCTGAAGCGAGACATTGATTACTGGAACAATGTTTATTACGGGAAATATCAGATTTCCAGCGGAGTGGTTATTGCCATGAATCCCAAAACGGGTGAAATCCTGGCGATGGCGCAATACCCGACCTACGAGAATAACCGCATGGCGCGGATCATCCCGTGCATATTATTACAATCAATTGGAGCAAGATCCCGCTCATCCCCTGCTCAATTTTGCCATTTCCACTGAATACCCGCCGGGCTCGACCTTCAAAATTTCCACTGCTACCGGGGCTTTGAACGAAGGTGTTGTCACGCCAACTACAATCATTGATGCTCCCGCGATGATTGGTTTGCAGAACTACATTTTCGCCCACCGATCCCGGCAGCATCCAATATTATTATGACTGGACCTACACTTTCTACGGTCAGACGAGCGGACTCGGCAAAATTCCTTTCCTGGAGTGCATTGCGCGTTCCAGTGATGTATGCTTTTATAAAGTTGGCGGCGGTTATGCCGGTGAAATTGACCAGGGTTTGGGCATTGTCCGCCTCCAGCAGTATGCCCAGGCCTTGGGCTATAACCAGCCGAGCGGTATCGAACTGCCGGGTGAATTGTCGGGCCTTATCCCCGACCCGACCTGGAAACGGATTTACCAGGGTGAGAACTGGTCCACGGGCGATACTTATCTTGCCAGCTGTGGGACAGGGGTATGTACTGGCAACTCCGCTGCAGGTGCTCATGTCTGCTGCGACGATTGCCAACGATGGACGCCTGATGCAGCCGACCATTATCCATGAAATTGTGGATGGCGAGGGAAATGTCATCCAACCTTTTACGCCACGCCTGCGCTGGGATATCACGACCGACCCGGTCATCAAAGATTTCAATTGTGTGAATGGTGAATGCAACCCAACTGGCATAATGAAGACGGTAAGTCCCTGCCGCAGTGAAATCGGTCCAGGCGGGGATGCGCCTGGCAGCCACCGACCCGGCCGGGACGCTTAACCACAATTTCTCTTTCCAGAATTACCCGATTGCCATTGCCGGGAAGACCGGCACTGCTGAATATTGTGACGATGTGGCGAATGCAAAAGGCTATGTGTGTACCTGGCGCATGGCCTGCCCATGGCTGGACGGTGGCATATGCGCCGTACGATAACCCTGAAATTGCCATCATCGCCTTCTTTTATAATGCCGGTGAAGGCGGTCGCGTGGCTGCACCCACTGTGAAAGACTGTCATGAATGCGTATTTTGACCTGAAGGCAGTGGATACTGCGCAAGGGTTGACGGGGAATCCGTAAGTGCGTTTGGATGTATCAACAACTTCCCGCAGGCAGAACCTGCGGGAAGTTTTACTGATTCTTGAATAAATAGGCGATCTTTTCAGTAATGAGAACAATAGAAATAACTGGATTTTAGTTCGGATATTTTCAAAGTAACATAAGACACCACATATATGTGCCGCACCAAAGATTGATGGTTTCTCTTTCTTACTGTACTCTCAGTAACACTTTTCCCTCGTCCCATAACTCCTCCATCTGGTAATACCGGCGTAGATCGGCATCAAAGAGATGCACGACAATATCCCCGTAATCAATGATTATCCAGCCAGCATCCGGACGTCCCTCGATGCGACCTTTCTTTTTATGCTCCAAGCGTGTTTTTTCGACCACCCCGTCTGCCAGGGCATTCAACATTCGGTTGCTTGTGGCAGTACAAATGATGAAGTAATCGGTAAAGGAAACAATCCCTTTAATATCCAACAGGATAATATCTTCGCCTTTTTTGTCTTCCAGGGCATTGACAATCGTGTGTGCAAGTTCCAGTGTTTCCAGAAATCACCTCGTTTCAGTTCTAGGCATGGCATAAATCGTTATTATGATGTTTTCATCGGCAGGGTATATAGGTGTGTATACACCGATCCGCCCGGCTTTAGATCAGATTTGAAAATATGCACTGCGTCCACACGGACCGTTCCAAGTGCGCCGATGATCAGTCCCTTCAAGAGCAGCGCGGATCCGCTGTAAATCCGCCGCGGAGACATTCTGCCCGACCCGTCCAATCGTCAGGTGCGGAGAAAAGGGACGTTCCTCCGAGGCATAGCCCAGCCTCGCTGCAACTGCTTCAACGCCGCGCAGGAGCGCCATAACGCAGCCGGGGCTTCGAGTCCGATCCAGATGACGCGCGCCCGGCGCGGGGTTGGGAAAGCTCCGAGCCCGCCCACGGAGTATCGTAAACGTCTCATGATTAGCGAGCTTCCACTTTCATCGCTTCGGCCAGCCGTTCGAGGTTGGCGGGCGAGACGTCCCCCAGAAATTTGAGTGTCAGATGGACATTTTGCGGTGCCACCCAGCGGACGAGTGGTTTGGGCAGAGTCTTTTGCAGAGGGGCCGATGCTGCGTGCAAGAGCGCTCTGGATCTCTGCGGGAATTTCGACCGCGATGAATGACCGCAGCATCATGCGCCGAGCACCTTCTCCACAGCACCTGCTTGATAAGACCAATAATCGGTTTGGTCAAGTAGATGTTAATTCACTAGCATTTTTTACTGGTGACAGTGGGACATCGTATTCGAAAATAATGGGATTTTTCGTGACGGGCATTCCGGTGCGTATTCCTCGATGAATAAAAATAGCACAAGATGGTGGAAATGACAAGGGGATTAAGGTCGTTGGCGGGCATAATCTTCCGGCGTATCCAGGTCTTGCAGGATGCTTCGATCCGCGACATGTATTCCACCTGACCGGCATAGGTGTTGAGGAATCTGGCGCGGGGTTGTGGAGGCGGGGAGCGCCAGGATTCTTGGCCAGAGCGGGCGCGCGACCAGCCAGGGATGACCGCGCCGGTTCTGGAAACTGGGGATAACCAGCGGGGACTTGGTCTGGACAAAGGCGGCACAGATGCGCCGCACCGTCTCTTCCCGGACCTGGGGCTGGTCGCCAAGACCGATCAGGGCAGCGCAGCGTCTGGGAGTTCAGCGCTGCCAATCCTGCCTGGATGGAACTCAGCATTTCCCCGTACGCAAATATCCGGGTTGTAGACTGTCCGGACAGGGAATATCCTTTGCCAATTCTGCCACCAGCCCTTCGATCTGTTCACGCGCCCCGCCTGTTACAACAATAATCTCTTCTATCCCTGCTGCAGCAAATGTGGACACAACCTGCCCGAGGACTGTTGTCCCACCCCAGGGAAGGAGCAGTTTGGGCTGGCCCATGCGGCTGGAAAGCCCCGCGGCGAGCAGGATGGCGGAGATATTATTCCCCATTGACCAGTTTCCTGTACTCTTCCGGCGTATCCACGTCTGATAAAAGACTCTCGTCGATGCCAGGTAAGATAATTAACCGTGACTTGGAAGATCGCCCGCCCGCCTACATCGCCGCTGAGCGCCATCAAATCCGGGAATGTGACCCGGTCAAACAACACCGGGTTGGCGCGCTGACCGTCGACCAGCGGCGCAACGATGGGCGCCAGTGTGCGGGCGTGTTCTTCAGTCAAGGCTTGCAAGACTGTGGCGTGATCTGCGGCTGGTCGGCGAGAAGGAAAATAGCGGCGCCGACCCCTTCCTGCCCTTTCAATCCATTGTGATTCAGGGGAAGTGTCCCAGGGAAGGACGGGGAGGTGCGAGAGTTCGCAGCCCAGCCTGGATGGAAGTACTTTGACCATTTTGCCAGTCCGCGTTGCGAACAATAATTACCGGCAGATCATTCAGCTGCAGTTTCCACCTGTTCAGCGTTCGCACCCGTCACAACCACCACCGGCGAAAGACCTGCAGAGAGAGCTGTTTCGGCCACCGCGCGGACGAAAGGCTTACCGTGCCAGTCCAGCAATTGCTTGGGCTGACCGAAGCGGGACGACCCTCCACCTGCCAGGATAATCCCGGCAACCGGCTCGTAAACAGCGTGAATCTGCGATTGCTTGATTTGAAGCGATGATGACGGATTGAGTGAGGCGGGACATGCATGATAACTGGTCAGCAATTGCTCAGAGTCATTTTCGCCTGTGCCTGCAATTCTGGTGTGTCGGCTTGGTTGAGCAAAACGATACGGCGTGCTTGCAGTGGGATATTCTTTAATCCGCCTGCAGGGTGGACGAGAACGCGGGCGAGGGCTTCAAGTGTGATGGTTTCCCCCATTTTCAGACCGCTCAGGCGGGCAAAAATTTCCGGACGATGAACGAACTCCTCTGTCAGTGGTTTACCCAAACCAGTCAGACCGGCAACCACAACAACCGTTTCGACAAACTCCGGGATAGCCGGTTCATGTTCAGCGGGTGCTTTCAGCGGTCTTTGCCGGGAACCGTCTGCCTCGATGAGCAGGGGCAGGTTGTGGGAGATACAAACTTCGCGTAGCCAGGAAATTAAATTATTCGTTCAAACCCGTGGTTCGATCCCCTTCCATTGGACCCGTGACGAGCATCACCCCGCTCAGATCTTTTTCGAAGATCTGCAAGATCCTCCTGCTTTTCTCCAGATCCAATGGGAATCGGCCAATTTGATCTGGTCAATGTGCAGGTGGGTGGTGGCGGTCACGATGACAGGCTCTCGCGCAGGCAGTTCTCGCGCCAGTTGGAAGAGAGCAGTGGACTTTCCGCCTGCGCCGATCAATGCGATCCCCACCCTGCCTGCCTCAATTGCCTGCTAAATTTGGGGGAATTGTCTCGAAGTGACGGAGGAGGTAACAGGCGAAGTGCCTGGGCTGAGATTCATGTCCACAGTTGGGAGCGAACTTCCGGTCTGCGAGAGAATTGCCTCCAGCACCCCGCCGCCGATGGACAGGGCTTTATCCGAGACCATCTGGCAGAGACGAGGATCGTCCCGCGGGTCGATGTCGCCGATTTTCAGGCCGCGGGTGACAGTCAGGCCCGGGATGAAGCAGGCCGCGCAAGATTCCTGCCATGGAGGCGGTGATCTGCCATCCCGGCGATTTCGGCGATGAGCTGTCCCGCTTCAACATGATCTCCGATGTTGAGACGGGTTGCCAAGTTCCCCATCGTCAGGTGCGCGCAGGACGCGCCCGGGTCGCCGTCGGGCTGACCGGTATCCGGGTCTGGACCGCCGCGCCAGAAGACGCGCCCGAGTGTGTGACCGCGGCGGGTTTCGATCACGGCCTGGCAGTTCACGCCAGCCTCGAATCCCGGACCGAGACCGATGTACAGGGCGGGCGAGTACCCGATGGGTTCAGGCGGATGCTTGGTCATGCGCCCGTCCACGATGACTGTGGGATGCAGGAGTTTGGCGGATGTGCAGTCGGGGTCCACCAGCACCGGGACCTGTTGTTTACCGAGAATACCGAGAATGCGCAGGGAATCGCTGGGATCGTCCACACGCCGGGCGGTAAGGCCTTCGACGCTGATTTCGCCGGAATAGACTGCCTCGGCAAATGAGACCGTGCGCCGCACGGCAAGGGTTGGGGCAATTCGGTTACGACAACTCGCAGACCGGAACGGAAGAGGCGGATGGCAACGCCGGTAGCAAGGTCCCCACCGCCGCGGATGAGGATGAGGGAAGGCATGGGGATATTAAACCACAGATTTGGAATGAGGTCGTTTGGATAGCCGCAATTCCTATAGGGATGTGATTTGCCACAAGGGAATGCGATCTCCACCTATAGTTGAAATCGATGGCGCCCTTTCCGTCGCTCGAATTGAGTGAGGTGGGAAAAGCCCGCCAGGCGGATGGCTTCCAGGGCGGTATCGAGGTGCAGGCCAACCTGACTGGCAGCGTGGGCATCAGAGCCGAGGGTGAGGCGTTCGCCGCCCATCCCAGCGTACCATTTCAGGATGAGTCGGATCGGGCATCAGGTTTTGGGCGGCTTTGCGCAGACCGGCAGCATTGACCTCCAGAGCCAGGTTGCGGTCAATGACTACATGTGCAGGATTTGGCGGATCTGGTCTTCGTAACGGGCCGGGTCGTAGCCGAAGATGGGTTTGGCGGTGCGAACGGGAATGTCGAGGTGGGCTACAATATCAATATCAGCAGTCTGGAGCATTCTTTCCACTTCGGTGAAATATGCCTGGTAAACTTCGTCAGCGGTGTGGGTGCGGAAGTAGTCTTCATCGAACATAAAGTTCGGGCCAACGAAATGCACCGAGCCGAGAACGTAATCGAAGGGGGCATGCGTCAGAATTTCGGCGGCAGGCTGCGGGTACAGGTGCGGTTCGGCGATCTCGATCCCGGCGCGGATGGTCAATTTACCAGAGAAAAGGTCACGCAAGCGTTCAAGTTCCGCATACCAGGGTTCAGGCTGGAAGAAACGCGGGTTTTGTTCATACGGGACCAACATCCCAGTGTTCGGTAAAACCGATTTCGGGGATGCCGAGCTGCGATCGCACGACGGCACATGGTTTCCAGGGTATCGTCGCCGTCTTCGGAGAAAGGTGTGCATGTGGTAGTCAAGTGGGATCATCATGAGCTTAATTAAACCATAACCCCAGCAAAATGGGGCTGGTAGTCAAGGAGTATCCGAAGACTCTTTACTCGGCTTTTTCTTGAGATTGGTTTTCCTGCATCACTCTGCCGAAGGCATGGATGGCGAGGTAGACAAAAAGGAATAGTAATGTAAAGAGCAATGTAAACCCATAGACACGCAGGTTCGCGAAGGGATGTCTCAGCCATCCCCAAATGTCATGTGCGATTGGCATTGGGTCACCAAAAATGTCCCAACTGTTCCAGCGATAAAACCGTCCCAGGAAAATCCCAACGCTGCTCAAGACGGTTACAAAGATGGTGAATACCCAGCCGGTATTCTTCCGAAAGCGCGTGTGACGATCTCCTGCATGAAATGCAGGGATACCACACCCAGGAGCAGCCCGGTCCATGCAAACCAGATCAACATGAGAACGTCATACCAGAGCGGAGCGTTATTGGCATTTGTGCTGAGGTGCTGGAAATCCGTCAAGATATAGGGAGCATTGGGGAAAAAGATCAGCCATATGAAGGCACAGACTGGCACGACCAGGTAGAGCAATTTCCGTGACCAGGAAACCACGTAGGCCATGGAAGCAAACACAAAAGGGATCCAGGCGAGGCCGAGATTCCAGATAAGGACTGAATAGTCATTCGTGTTGCTGTATGCCATGCGTGCCCTTGCCAGCATGACGGAAATTACAGAAGCGGCCATCAGTAATGTAAAAATCAGCAATTTATATTTGTGCTGGGATAGTTTCTGAATCATTCTCAGATTATTCCTATTCTGCGTGGAACGAGATTGGGGTGAGGGGAATTATATTGAACCAGACGATAGCGGCGATGGCTGAGGCCAGAGGTCAGAAAGCCAGGGAATAAACACACCTCCCGTAACAGACGGGAGGGATGAGATTGTACCATAAAGCGGTTACGGACTTTGCAGGGTGACATCACCATAAACCGGGCTGCGAAAAAGGCTCAGGTCTGGGTAGGTGACGATAAATTGATATACCAGGGTCATCGTTTTGGGCGAGGAGGGGGTCAGGGCGTGATGGCTAGAACTAAGTGTGTAAGAATATATACCAACGCCAGTGGCTGACATGCTTTCGTTGTGCCAGGAGGCGGTTTCGCCAGATGAGGTGGCGGCAGGCAGTTGCATGTTCTTTCCGAATTGACAGCCTCCAGGTGTTCAGATCTTCCCCAACCCTCGTATCACCCTCTCAGCGGTAAGCGGGAACTCGTCGAACCAGACCCCGGTGGCGTCGTGGACTGCCGCGGCAATGGCCGGGGCAATCGGCAGGAATGGCAATTCGCCCAGGCCGCGTGCCCCGAAGGGTCCGTTTGGCTCCGCCACTTCGATGATGACCAACTCGACCGCATCCGGGATGTCGAGCACGGTGGGGATCAGGTAGGTGCTGAGCTGGTCGGTCAGGATGTGACCGTTTTTGGTGATGAAATTCTCGGTCAGGGCATAACCCTCGGCCTGCACCACCGCGCCTTCGATCTGCCCCTGGACCAATGCCGGGTTGATGGCCTGCCCCACGTCGTCCGCGGAGACAACGCGCAGGATTTTGATGAAGCCGGTCTCCAGGTCCACTTCGACCTCGACCGCCTGGGCCACGTAGGCATACGACAAGTTCGGCGTCGAGTAGCCGGTCTCCTTGTCAAAGGGCGTGGTCTTGGGAGCCAGGTAGGTGTATTCAGCGATGGCCGGGCGTTCCTCGGTCTTCCACTTCGCCAGTGCCGCTTCCGCGGCGCCCTGGATGGCATTGCCCGACATGAAGGTCAGGCGCGAGGCTGAGGCGCTGCCGGGATTGCCCATCGTGGCAGAGTCCGACGTGACCATCGTTACCTTCTCGAATGGGACGCCGACCGTCTCCGGCGGCGAACTGCGCCATGACCGTGTGCGTGCCCTGCCCGACCTCCGCGCCGGCATGCCAGACGACGACGTTTTCGATCTCGGTCTTTCCGTGCAGTTCGACGCGCGCCCAGGAGTTTTCCTGGTAGCCGAACGAGAAGCCGACATTCTTGAAGCCGCAGGCAAAGCCGCTGACCGCGGACGAGTGTCGATGGACCTGGACGATTGTCTTTGGTTTGTGGTCTTTTGATCCAGCCGAACCGGTCGCGGGCCGCTTCGATGCACTGCACGATGCTTACCCGACCCGGAGCCGGGGTGCCCACGTTGAGCGTGTCGCCCTCCCGCAGCGCGTTGCGGTGACGGAATTCGACCGGGTCCAGGCCCAGCTTTTCGGCCAGTTTGTCCATCTGGAGTTCAGCCATCCAGAGGGCCTGCGGCGCGCCAAAGCCGCGGAAAGCGGCAGTTGGGACGTTGTTGGTGTAGACGCCGTAGACGTCTTCTTTGACGTTGGGGATGAAATACGGACCGGTGGCAGTGATGGTACAGTTGCCGAGCACCTTGTTGGTGGTGTACATGTACGCCCCGGCGTCAGCAATGACGGTGGTCTCGGCGGCGAGCAGTTTACCATCCTTAGTGGCGGCCCATTTTGTTTTGAGGGTCATCGGGTGGCGCTTGCCGTGCCCGAGGATGGATTCCTTCCGGCTCCAGACGATCTTGACCGGGCGCTTGAGTTTCATTACTGCCAGCGCCAGCACGATCTGCACGGACAGGTCTTCCCGCCCGCCGAAGGCACCCCCGATGGCCGGGTAGATCACGCGCACCTGCTCGTCGGCCAAGACCGAGGGCATGGGCGATGCCGTCCGCGGTCGGCGTGCGTCCACTGACCGGCGCACTCAACCGTGATGCGGCCTTCCTCGTCAAGATAAGCCAGCCCGGCCTCCGGCTGGAGGTAGGCATGTTCCTGGTAGGGTGTGTGGTACTCGCCCTCGACGATCACATCCGCCCTGGCAAATGCGGACTCCACATCGCCTTTGCGGATCTTGTCCAGCACGCAGATGTTGGAATCGCCGATTTCCGGGTGGATGCGCGGCGCTTCGGGTTTCATTGCCTCAGCTGCATCGAAGACGGCGGGCAGGTCCTCGTATTCCACTTTGATCAGATCCCGTGCCTGGGCGGCGATGGCCTCCGTTTCGGCGACGATGGCGGCTACCTGGTCACCCTCGCAGCGGACGATGTCGCCTGTCGACTCTTGCTATCTCCGGGGCTGTTGCCCACAGGGAGAGGGGTTGGGCCGCATAAGAACCGGCTGGTCTTTCTTCTGCAAGCCGTACTCATTGACCGGCACGTCTTTGGCGGTATAGCACCGCGCCACGCCGGGCAGGGCCCCGGCCGCGGAGGTGTCAATGCTGATCACACGGGCGTGCGGACGCCCGGCGAACAGGATCTTCATGTGGAGCATCTCCGGTCGGACGAGATCGCCGGAGTACAATGCCGTACCGGTGACTTTGTCATGTGCGTCTATGCGGGGGACGGATTGGCCGATTGAGTTTGTCATATTCGTCTTTACATGAGGAATAATGCTGATTTTACTGATTGCCTCTTATCGGGTATATTTCTTCCCTTTATATTTTGATGGCGGGGCATCCAGTTCTGTGTAGCGTGACCGGGCCTACCACGTATAGATCATCGAGTATAGAAGAGAAACAGACCGCGTTAGGATTAGCAAGATCACGAAGAATGTGATGATATTTATCCACAGGTTATTAATGCTGCTGATGAAGCTGGCGATACCAGCAATAATCCGTACTTTGAAAGCCCATTCGGGGAAATGGATGTGTCCCAGCAGTTGGTAGGGGACTTTCCCGGTCGCGATGATCGACGGGACGGAGATCGACCATCAACCCATAGGCCATCAGCGGGACGAAATAATCAAGATACAACCGATACCGCGCCAGATCGGATGCAATCCCTTCTTTTCAGGCTGACTTGCGTTGGATATTTTGAGTATTTTCCCATTTCAAATCTCCGTTCTGGGCAGATCATCGAGTCTGCCCTGTTACTATTTGGATGCGTCTTCAATCGCCTGCACGATCTTGTAATAACCTGTACAACGGCACAGGTTGCCGGAAATGGCCTGCGTGATTTCGTCGCGGCTCGGATGCGGGCGCTCTTCCAACAGTTTCACCGCCGACATGATGAACCCTGGCGTGCAATAGCCGCACTGGACGGCCCCATCTGCAATAAAGGCCTCCTGCACCGGGTGGAGTTGTTCCGTCCTCACCCACGAGCTCCTCTTCCCCTACGGGGACGATACCCGCCAGGCGAGGAGAGAGGCCTTCCACGGTGACGATCTCCGCCCCGTCGGCGCGAGGTGCGGGGACGAGACAGGCCATCACTGCCTTGCCGTCCAGGAACACGGTGCAGGCTCCGCACTCGCCCTCGGCGCAGCCTTCCTTCGTACCTGTCAGCCCGGCCTCCTCCCGCAGCAGCCGCAGCAGGGATTTTTCATGTCCGGTCGTGAATGTGTAATTCTCTGCCATTGATTTTTGTGCGGATGGGCTTGGCTGACGATGGACGATGGACGATGGAGGATCGATCTGTGGCTTGTAGACTTTGTGGTCCCCACAGCAGCACTGGAGTTTCCGGGACCTGGGTCTGCTCCTGTCCGATCACGCAGGGTGCGCAGCCCACGCATGACCAGCACCCGCACCATCGCCTTACGATAGGCAGCCGAGCCGCGGATATCGTCGATCGGGCGGGACGCCCCGGCTGCCAGTTCAGCGGCGTGAACGATGACCTCGTCGGTCAGTTCCTTGCCGGCCAGGTAAGCCTCGGCTTCGGGGGCGTGGATGATGGTGGGGGCGACAGCCCCAAGCGTGATGACTGCGGATTTAACGCGGGACGAGTTCGAGGGTCAAGACGACCGCGGCATTGACCAGTGAAATAGCCTGGGCGCGCCGCAGTCCCAGTTTCATAAACGTCCCGCGCTGACTCGGTTTTCAAGCGCCGGGAAGGCAATATCCACCAGCATCTCGTCCGGCTGGAGGACTGTCTTGCGGACGCCGGTATAGAAGTTCTCCAGGGGCACACGGCGTGTGCCCTTCACGGAAGCCAGCATCACCCATGCACCCAGTGCCATCAACGGGGTGATGGTGTCGTTGGCGGGGCTGGCAGTGACCAGGTTCCCGGCCACTGTGGCCCGGTTGCGGATTTGCGGAGCGCCCACCTGCCAGGCGGCGCTGACCAACGGGAAGGCGCGCTCGCGCAGCAGTTTGGATGCGGCAGCTGCGTTGTGCGTCACCAATGGACCGATGTGGATGGTTTCGTCTTCATCGAAGGTGATGCGGTCGAGGTCCGGCAGGCGGGTGATGTCAATCACGGTCTCGATGCCTTTGCGGACGCCGCGTTCGAGTTCGAGCATCAGGTCGGTAGCCCCGGCTATCAGGCGGGCTTTTTCACGTTTTTCAGCCAGGATGCGTAAAGTCTTCTTCAAGGGAGGCGGGGATGATATATTCTGTCCACATGCTGTTATTAAACCACAAAGTAGCGCAAGATGCCATCTTGCGCTACTTCAAATTGGCGGAAATATACCTACTGGCCTGCGCCGCTGCCGGTGATGGTTTCGTAGCGGCGGTCGTACGTCTCGCCAGCCTGGCGTGCCAGGTCATTGACGGCGCGGATGGCAGCTTTGAGCCCATCGCCTGCCACGGCGGTTTCGACATTATCCAGTCCGCTGGAAATCTGGTCGGCCAGCATAAAGAAAGCAGTGTCGAAAGTGTAAATCTTTTCGAGTTCTTTCTCGTTGATCTTGACGGCATCGAAGAAGCCAGAATAGCCGTAGGAGGCATTCTTGATGCGGTCGGCGAAGGTGCGCAGTTTCAGGCCGACCGAGTCAATGTCATCGAGGAAGTCAATCTGGCCAGCGTCGGCGATGTCTTTTTGCATGCGTGAGGTGCGTGCAGCCAGTTCGCTGTACTTCAGAGCCACCTGCTCGCGCAGGAGTTTGTCGGCGGCGCGGCGGTTGGTGCGCTCGATATAGCCGCTAAAGCCGGGGATGTAGGACAAGAGTTTTTTGAAGATATCCTGTCCGCCTTTGACGGTATCAAAAAGATCGCTCATGGTTCCTCCTGAAAGGATGGTTGGTTAATTTTCAATGGTAATTTATTATACTTCATCGTGCTCAAAGAGGTTTACGACATTTCGGAGGATAAAGTTGTATAATGGAGCGAATTGGTATAATGGGATAACCGGATGAGTCACCACGGAGAGCAAGGATTCCACAAGTTATTGACTCAAGTTTCTCTGCGTGCCTTGTGGTGAATGATGATGGATGCCAATTCAAGTAAAAAGGAGTGAAAGATGATTGTAACCACGAAACAACTATTCGACAGCCGCTTATGGCAAGTATGCCATTGGGGCTTATAACATTAACAACCTGGAGCAGACCATGGGCCTGTTCCGTGGATGCATGGACAGCCAGGCACCATTCATCATCCAGATTTCGAAGGGAGCGCGCTCGTTCACACATAAGAATATGCTCGAGGCGTTGATCCGCGCCGCTGACGGTATCTTCCCGGATTCCATTTTCGCTGTCCATCTGGACCATGGCGACGAAGCGACCTGCTTCGACTGCATTGCGAGCGGATTTTACTCCTCGGTCATGATTGATGCCAGCAGTGAATCGTTCGAGAAGAATGTCGAAATCACCAAACGGGTGGTGGACGCTGCACATGCCAAAGGAATTGTAGTCGAGGCGGAACTCGGTCAACTGGGTGGCGTCGAGGAACACGTCAAGGTGGATGAGGCCAATGCCAAACTGACCGACCCTGACCAGGCAAAAGAATTCGTTGAAAAGACCGGTGTCGACTCGCTGGCCTGCGCCATCGGCACCAGCCACGGGGCATTCAAATTCTGCCGGTTCGCAAGGCCTGCACTATGAAGTGCTCGAGGCGATCCAGAAACGACTGCCCAATTTTCCATTGGTGATGCATGGCTCCAGCTCAGTCCCGCAGGAAGAAGTGGCCCGCATCAATGCCGCTGGAGGAAATCTGAAAGGCGCCAAGGGCGTGGATGAGAATCAGTTCAAGCGCGCCGCCGAACTGGGAGTGACCAAGATCAACATTGACACCGACGGCCGCCTGGTCTGGACACGCGTTCACCGCGAGTTCTTCCGCGACTTCCCGGAAAAGTTCGATCTGCGCGATCCTGGAAAGATCTTCATGAGCGAATATGCCAAGTTCATCGCCCACAAGAACGAAAAATTGGGCAGCGCCGGGCAGCTTGAACCGGTGCGAAAACTGGTGAAATAAACCCCACAGGGGCGCAGCAATGCTGCGCCCTTGCCATAATCTGAAATTATGCCAAGATCTGACCAAGGTGCAACCCGCGACCGTTATATGCTTATCCCGCGTGTTCTGATATTCGTTATGCGCGGGACCAGGATTCTATTACTGAAGGGAGCCTCAACCAAGCACCTGTGGGCGAACAAATACAATGGCATCGGCGGCCATATTGAACCCGGCGAAGACGTCCTATCCGCGGCGCGGCGTGAGCTGCTGGAAGAGACAGGCATCACGGCTGATTTGTGGTTGTGCGGGACGGTGGTGGTTGAGACCGGCGAGAACCCCGGCATCGGCATCTATGTTTTCAAAGGCGAATCCTCGCATGGAGAACCGCAAGCATCTGACGAAGGATCACTGGAATGGCTTCCTTTCGAAGATGTGTCGACTCTCCCTGCCGTGGAGGATTTACCGGTCCTGCTAAGCCGCATCTGGAAAATGAAACGCGGCGATGCGCCGTTTCATGCACGTTCCTTTTATGAAGATGAAAAATTGACCGTCATCTTTGCAGAAGAATAAATCACCCGAAATTTGAACTCCCCGGGTGATTTATTAAATTTACACAGCACCCTGCAGACTTGTCGTTTTCTACCCGATTTTGTACCCGATTTTACGCAAGAAACCTTTTCGCCAGGCGATGTCTTCCTTGTCTTCGATTCCCTTTGGAGCGGATCCATCCACCACGCCCAATATGCCGCGCCCCAGACCAGTCTCGGCGACCAGAACCTCAGTGGGGTTGGCGGAGGCACAGAAGATGTGGCAGACTTCCGGCGTGTTCTGGATGGCTTTCAGCACGTTGATGGGGTAGAACCCATCCCCCAGAAATACAATGAAGGAGTGGCCAGCACCGATGGCGAGAGCGTTCTTTTTTGCAAGATCAATCATCGCTTCATCCGTGCCGGACCAGCGAACCAGGCACTTATCGGAGGCCTCGCAGAAAGCGACACCGAATTTAATCCCTGGTACGGCATTGACCAAGGCTTCGTGCACATCCTCAACTGTCTTGATGAAATGCGATTGCCCGAGGATAAAGTTGACATCTTCAGGTTTTTGGATTGTCACTTTGATCAAATCCATGGGAACCTCCGGGGAAATGGTTATTTCTGTCTATCATAAAGACAAGTTGTCAAAATGACAACCCTTCTATGGGTTGTTCTTGATATTTTTACCACCGTTCTTGGAAAAAGTTGCTGCTAGTATACCTTTTCCCAGGGTTCCTTGCTTCCAACAACAATTACAAACAGGGGATGGCTCTCGGGCATCTCAATCCCGGAAATTTGGGCGAGCTGGACCGGGTCGCGGCGGGTGAGTTTGTCTTTGAGATGGGCTCACTTGTACAGGATTTGTCCATGCGTGACCAGGATTTTGTATGCCACGCGGCTGGGAGTTATCTTCGACGTTTCAAATGCATAACCGCGTGCATCCACTCAGCTGCTACAGAAACCAGGTATGTCGCGATGGCTTCAAGAAGGTCGGGGCAGGCGAGAAAGGGGATCAATTGTGGATGATAGCGGTAGCCTTTTGTCTCTCCTTGTAAAACTTTCTGCGCCAGCAAGTCCATGCAGCAAGCCGCAGACCCTGGGTCGAGGTACTTCGGGTGCAGAGACCAGATGCGCATTATTTCTTCTCGTAAAACACCAGCAGAGTGCTGCCGTATTTTCGCTGTTCGAACTCAACCAGGTTCTTGAGTTCCAGTTCCATATATTCACGCGGATGGATTTGCACGATGACCTCAGTCTCATCACTCAACCAGCCAGGGTTGGCATCCAGCAAAGACAGCGCCTTCGACCACATTTCCTTGTATTGAGGGGGAGCGATGTAAACGTAATCAAAATCCCGGTCGGGCGCGGCGGACAGCATG
Organism: uncultured Chloroflexia bacterium; assembly: GCA_963760315.1. GTDB lineage: Bacteria > Chloroflexota > Anaerolineae > Anaerolineales > Villigracilaceae > UBA877. The sequence continues at coordinate 218,897 of CAVXCK010000001.1, read as the reverse complement.
GCGAAGGCGTCCCCGCGGCGAATTTCAGCCTGCGCCGTAAAGCCGGTGGTTTCCAGGTTGGCCTTGATGGTCTCAATGGGAAGGCGATTCAACTCGGAGAACCGGACGAATGCCGCCCCGCGGCTCAAGGCTTCGATGCCGACAGCACCGGTCCCGCCGAAGAGATCCCACCAGACCAGAATCCTGCACCTCCCCTGCCAGGATATTGAACAATGCTTCCTTCACCATATCGGTCACCGGGCGGGTGGTGTCTCCGGGAACGTCTTTCAGTTTGCGGCCTTTGGCGATGCCGGAGATAACGCGCAGGCTCATTCAGTAATCTCCACAATTTGACGGGATGCCATGAGGTTCCCATGGGGGGCTATGATGGGGACAACGCAGCCAGTGCCGAGGATAAACCGGCGACCACCGGTCTGGGCGATTGCATCTGCTGCTTCTTTCTGGACGTCGGAACGGTCTCCAAAAACGATGGTCTTTTGATTAATTCCACCGCAGACCGCTCCCAGGTAGTTTTTCAGTCCTTCAGCCAGCGATGGATCAGTTTCGCGGTCGTGCCAGTTGAATTGATCTGGCATGGGTACTCCTCGGCTAACTTGAAATAGATATTGATTTCCGTGGAGGTGAAGGAGGTTGCACCATAATGCCTTGGCAGGCTCGAGAATGTGCAGGTCAAAGGGCAGGCCGAATGTTTTATACTCTTCCAATTTCAGAAGATTGGCCTGGGCATGCTGGACAGCATAAAATACACCGTCAATGCCAATATCCATGCAAGCCTCGATGAAACGGCGGGTTGTCTCTGCGATGGTCTCCAGCCCTTTCAGGATGGCTTCGGGATGCTGGTGGAGATGGACAATCAATCGCTCGCCGCCAGCTAGGTTCTTAGCCTGTGCCAATGGACTGAAGATGGTTTGCAGGAGCGGAGTCTCCGGGGACAGTTCAGCATGGATTTGACGGAGGCAGGCCAACTGACGGGCAAGGTACGGTGAGGAGGGGGAGAGGGCAGGCAGGCGTTCCCAATCCTGCGGCTTCTCGATGACGTGGTGGGTATAACGGCGCGTTCCTTCGGTATGACCCTCCCATGCATCTTCCGCCCCCCAGTCCTTTATGGAAAATGAGGAGGCCGGGGTCACTTTGACCAGGTCGAAGTCGTAGTGGCGTTGGAAGTCCAGTGCAGCACCGGCCAGGGTTTCAGGATCCTGGTCATCCACCGGGAAGTGACGCCAAAGAGCGACAGGCGGTCGGTCGAGGGCGATGTCATCGGTGAGACAGGCTTGCAGGCGTTCGCGATGGGTGAGAGTCATAGTTTAATGGATTTGAAAGTCTTTGAAGACCTGCAACCATCCCTCGGCAATTAGTTCTGCGCCGTGGCTGCCGGGGTGCATGATATCCATAGTGTACATTTTTTCTGCATTGGGATGATCTTTATAAATTTGCCAGGCATCAACAAGGTAAACTGGTTTTTGTTCCGCAGAGTAGTCCATGACCATTTGCCTTTGAGCTTCAACCAGTTGCTCCACACCGTTATTAAATTTACACCTGTGATCATATTCCCATATTAACTCGTTGTTTGGACCAAAATGGCTCCAGGGAAGATCGCCATTTGTTGGGAACGGTGTCACGACAAATACGGCTATACCGTGATCCAGCAGCATATCGATTTGAAGTTTGAGATACTTGATGTGATTGTTTATCAATACCGCCAGCCGACCCTCGAGGAGGGAATTCGTATTCGGATCGAAAATGCCGGGGCATCCGGACAGATCATCCCAGCCCCACTCAAGGGTAACCACGTCGGGGCTGAGGCTAAGAACGGACTTCTCAAGGTTCTCGTAAGCCCATTTAGCGGTCTTCCCCCCATAATTTGCAGTAATCAAATTGTAACTTCGATCAAGTTGCGGACGCAGATTATCTACAAAAGAGAACCCGCCTTGTCCTTGCGCCCCTACTTCTCCTACTTTCAAAGCACTATCTCCATAAAATACCAGGATTAATGGTTCCTTTTCTGTTGGCGTTGGAACTGCGGTGGCTGTCTTTGTTGCCGTGGAAGTAAAGGTTGCTGTTTGTGAAGGAGCAGGAGTGACGGTAGGCTGGATACCGGGTGTTACCGTACAGCCTGTTAAGAACAAAACGAAGAAAAATGATACCAATGCCCAACGGGTTTTCATATAAATTGGATTTCTTTTCTAAAGGTGATCGCTATGTTCGCGTAGCATTTCCCGCAAGCCAGATTGTAGGTCGGGGGATAGACCGGAAAGGATGCGGCGGAAGGTCCGCAGCATTAGCGGAGCAGGATTATCGGTGATAATTTCACGCAGGAACACCAGGGTCTCGATAGGGGAGAATTGCTCGAGAGTGGCGAGGCAAGCTTGCAATTCAAGTTGTGTGACCGGACCAGCAGACCGAACAGCCGGTCTCAAGATGCGGAAGACGGAGGGAAGATTTTCAAATTGAGGGTCTGTTACCATTGGGATAAGTGCCCGCAAGCCCCAGACCTGCATCGATTTGCGAGGCGATTTTAGCCAATCTTCAAGCAGGATAAAAAGTGCCTCGGGGTTTTCCCGCCGTAGGCGGGCAAAAGCGTCAGTCAGCAGGGCTGTACGTATCTCCTTGTCTGTAGATTGGGCGAGCCAGTCGGGCAGGCGTGTCAGGGCTGGAATGGCTTGGGCGGGTGGGATGCTGCCAAGTAGATAAGCCGCCAGTAAACGGGCTTCAAGCGAACCTGCTTTCCAAAGAGCATTGGTCAGTGCAATGGCTTCGATGGAATGGGTTCCTGCCAGGGACACAAGCTCAGCTTGGATTTGATGCAACACGGGAGCCGGTGTGCGGTATGTGGGCACAGAGAATCTCTGGGTAATTTGCGTGGAGCGAATGGTGCGGTTGGTATAGAAATCCAACAATTCATTCAATGAGCGTACGAAAGCCTCCGGTTCGCTAAATTTCTCAGAGAGACGTGCAGCCTGGGTCTTGAGTTGGGCGAGGTTAATAGCGGGCATAAGTGCCAGTTGTAAGTTACGAAACCTTCGTTGTTAGTTGGGATAAGGAACCGGGGTAACCTTGGATGCAATCTCATCTTGTAGGGATTGTATCACCGACCTGAGGCGGACTGCTGTCTCTTCGATTGGAATGATAGCCTTCGACTGTTCGCAGCGCAGTTTCATCTCCACTCCGCCCTGACTGAGGGCGCGCTCGCTAACGGTAATGCGGACAGGGAGGCCAATCAAGTCGGCATCGTTGAATTTGACTCCGGGGCTTTCGTCGCGGTCGTCGTATAACACTTCGAACCCCGCGGCTTGCAGGTCAGCATAGAGTTTGTCGGCAGTTTCTTTGGCCTGGAGCGTGCCTTTGCCGTGCAATAGTACCAGATGGAGGTGGAATGGGGCAATCGTGATTGGCCAGATCAGTCCATTTTCGTCGTGATGCGCTTCGGCAACGCATGCAAGCAGGCGACCCACGCCGATCCCGTACGAACCCATGATGATCGGTTTCTGCTGTCCATCCTTGTCGAGGAAGGTGCACCCGAGTGCATCGGAGTAGCGCGTGCCGAGTTTGAAGATGTTACCCACTTCCACACCGCGCGACACCCGAAGTGGATTGCCACATTCCGGGCAGGCCGCGCCCTCTTCCGCCGCGGCGATATCGGTGACGATATCAGCAGAATAATCGCGCGGGAAATTGGTGTTGAGCAGGTGTGTGTCAGTCTCATTGGCTCCGGCGACAAGGTTGGGACTGGAAGGGATTGAATCATCCACGATGATATGGACGGGAACAGGCCCCGCCCCTACCAGGCCGATGGGAGATGCAAACCCTGGTAGCGCCCCGGCAGCCATGATTTCTTCCTCTGTTGCAGGCCGCAGGTCGCGTGCCCTGATGGCGTTGGCGAGTTTGGTTTCGTTCAGTTCCATGTCGCCGCGGATCATGGCGAAGATGAATTGTTCCTGTTCAGCCTCTGCAGGCCTCTGAAATCCTTTTGCTTCTTGAGGAATGATCGCGGTAAAGAAAACAGCTTTAGCGGTCCTGGATTTTGGCACTCCCAGGAAATTGGCTAGGTCTTCAATTGATTTGCAGTTTGGGGTATGCACTTTCTCTACTGGTTTCAATTTTTCTGGCGAGGAGGATGTTTTCTGGAAACGCGCCACCTGACGGTTGGCAGTGTAGCCACAGATGTCGCACGTGGTAAGCGTATCTTCGCCGATGGGCGTCAGGTACATGTACTCGTGGGCGAGTTTTCCGCCCATCATGCCCACATCCGATTTCACCGCAATGACGTCCAGATTGCAGCGGTGATATATATTGAAATACGCCTGGTAGTGGGAGCGATATTGTTTTTCCAGACCGTCCCAGTCAGCGTCCAGGCTATAACTGTCTTTCATGGTGAACTCTCGGACGCGAATGAGCCCGGCGCGTGGACGCGGGTCGTCGCGCCACTTGGTCTGGATGTGGTAAACCAGGCGCGGCAATTGCTTGTAAGATTGAATTTCCCTGCGCATCAAATCAGCAACCACTTCCTCGTGGGTCATGGCGAGTACCATGTCATGTTCATTCCTGTCAATAAATCTGCCCATCTCCGAGCCGATCTGGTACCAGCGCCCGGTTTCCTTCCAGACATCCGCGGGATGTACAACCGGCATCGAGATCTCCTGTCCGCCGATCTTGTCCATTTCGTCGCGCAAGATGGCCTCGATCTTCATCATCGAGCGTTTGGCGAGGTGCAGGTACGAAAAGATCCCGGCCCCGAGCGGACGGATGAATCCAGCTCGCATGAGCAAGCTGTGACTGGTGATCTCAGCCTCGGCCGGAGCGTCACGCAGGGTTTGGCCGAACAAATGACTCATCTTCATGTTGATCTGCTTGATCTGCCTAAAAGTATTCCAGTGTCACGAATTCAAGTGTCTCCTCCGGGGATGACAAAAATTGACACTTGGCACGGTAACATTTGACGCCTTAATACGCCCTTGCAAAAAACACCTTTCCTTCCGCTTCTTTGCTGCACACAATACATTTGCCTTTTCCCTCGGATTGGTCGAGGGGCATGCAGCGGGTGGTGGCTTTGGTGTCTTCCTTCACCTTTGCCTCGCAATCAGCGGACTCGCACCAGAAGGAGTAAGCCCAGCCGTCCTTTACGACTTCGGTCAGTTCGGCATAATCCTTCGGGTCGAAGATGTGGCTATCGCGGAAGGTGGTGGCGCGTTCCAGCATGGATTTCTGGATATCAGCTAGCAAATTCGCAACCGTTGCTTCAAGACCCGATTGAGGAACGAAGGACTTCCCTTCTCTACCGGGTTTGTCCCGCCTTGCCAGGGCAACGGTTCTTTTTTGAACATCCTTGGGACCGACTTCGATGCGCAGGGGTACGCCGCGCATTTCCCAATCGTTGAATTTAAAGCCAGGCGTTACTTCTGTGCGATTATCCACCTTGACGCGAATGCCGGCAGCCTTGAGTTCGGTCTGCAGGCGGGTGACTGTCTCCATAACGGTGGCAGTTTCCTGATCCGATTTGAAAATAGGGACGATGATGGCCTGTATGGGTGCCAGGCGAGGCGGAAGGACCAATCCCTGGTCGTCGCCGTGGGCCATGATGATGGCACCGATAAAGCGGGTGCTCAAGCCCCATGAGGTTGTCCAGACGTATTGCAGTGTGTTATTCTCGTCGAGGAATTGGATATTGAAAGCTTTGGCAAAGTTTTGGCCAAGGAAATGCGATGTGCCAGCTTGCAAGGCGCGGGTATCACCCATCATGGCTTCGATGGAGGCAGACAGGCTTGCTCCGGCGAATTTCTCCGCCTGCGACTTGACCCCTTTGATAACCGGCACCGCACCCTCGTTGATGGCGAAGTCGGCATAAACATCCAGCATGCGCTGGGTCTCTTCACGGGCTTCCTGCTCGGTGGAGTGGGCTGTGTGGCCTTCCTGCCAGTAGAACTCGAGCGTGCGCAGGAACAGGCGCGTGCGCAGTTCCCAGCGGACAACGTTGCCCCACTGGTTAATGAGCACCGGCAGGTCGCGGTACGACTTGATCCACTTGGAGTACATGTAGCCGATGATGGTCTCCGAGGTGGGGCGTACCACCAGCGGCTCTTCGAGTTTTTCGCCGCCACCAATGGTCACTACGGCCAGTTCAGGCGAGAAGCCTTCCACGTGTTCCTTCTCTTTTTCGAGGAAGGACATTGGGATGAAGAGTGGGAAGGCGGCGTTGACGTGACCAGTATCCTTGAAGCGTCTGTCGAGCGCCTGCTGGATGTTTTCCCACAGTGCCCAGCCGTATGGGCGGACAACCATGCAGCCGCGCACGGGAGCATAGTCGGCCATTTCGGCGCGTTGGACTATCTGGTTGTACCATTCGGAGAAGTCGACATTGCGGGGGGTGAGTTTTTCGTCGGACATAGTTCCTCGGTTATCAGGGATAAGGGATTAGTGCTTGCGGAGCATTGCTGCTGCCGTTTCGATATCCTGGGCAAAAAGAATCAGGTCGCGCTGGTTTTTTGGGATGTAAACCTCAAATGAATTGTAAAATAATTCCATCACAGACCTCCAGCCTGCACCCATTAAAATGAGTGGTTTCGGTGGGATGGCAGCGACAATCATCAGGTTCCAGGTCAGCGAAATCTCAGTGAGCGTGCCGGGACCGCCCGGGAGGGCGATGGCCGCGTCACAGGCCAGGACGAGTTCATTCAAGCGCTCCTGCAGGGTGGCAAAGCGACGCTCCTCCTGCACCCACGCATTCGGTCTGACCGGTCTCCAGGCTTCGATGTCCTCGCAGGTCACACCAATAACGCGCCCGCCGGCCTCATTCGCACCTCTGGATACAGCTTCCATAGTACCGATATACCCACCGGTCAGGACGGTGTGACCTTGTGTGGCAAGTAGTTTGCCGAGTTCATAGGCTTCCGCGTACGCTGAGGAGCCGGGCTGGGGTTGAGAACCGCCGAAGACAGAGATATTCATGGAGATCAGAGAGAAGAGAATAGTAAATAAATATGGTGAACAGGAGATGATAAAAAGACTACGGTCTACCGTCCCAAGTGCGGGAGGAGTTTATTTCGAGTTTTTTAAAATGGCTTCCTCCAGGTCAACCCCGGAGACAGCGGCCAATTGCATAAGATATAAGGCAACATCAGCCAGTTCGCTGGCGAGTTCGTCATCATCATTAAGTTCGCCCTGCCATTGGAAGTGTTCCAGCACCTCGTTTGCTTCCAGTGAGAGCGAAATCGCCAGGTTGCGCGGTGTCTGTGGACGTTTGCTGTCCGGCTCATACCAGCCTTTCGAGCGGACAAAGGTATGCATTTTCTCGGTAAGATCCTTCAATTCCATTTTCCGTTCCTTCTTTTTTAAGAACACCAATTGCTGAAGAAGTATCGTCAATGGCCATTTGTCCAATAAAAAACGGCTCCTCAAGTCTGGGAGCCGCCGGAGTGCGTGACGAACTGAACCTAACCAGACCTGGTAGATTTTTGCGTGGTAGGAGCCGGGAGCGGGTTCAATTTCATGGCGTAGATTATACTCGATTACCGGAGGGCGGGAAGGAATTCAATCCGCTATTCTCTTGAAAACTGTCTCAACAATGCAAGAACCCGTGTCGAATGATCCATGGACCGGTTCCTTACCTTCCTCCAGTCATTCGACAGCGGAAAATAGAACGATTTGCTGACCTTTGACCCGAAATCCCAAACCCCATCGGCTTTCCGCTGGTGCCAGAGCCATTCCATCGCTTTCGAGGCGACCTCATGCCAGCACTGGAAGCGCGACAGGATTTCCAGAGACTCCAGCCAGTTGAAAATATGAAAGAGTTGGGGGCGCTGCATGTCTTCTCCTAGATAGCCGATACCTGCCGGTTCCTTCCAGATATAGTCCACTATTTGACGGTCGAGAGCAGCGGGGAGAAGTGCGCTGCAAGCGCCTAGCAGGGTCAGGATGTATCGGCTGCTGAGGTAAATGATGCCTCTGCTTCCTAAATCTCTATGTGCCTTCCATTCGGCGGACTGGTCGAATTCCCCGGCAGGGAAGGAGCGACTTGCAATCTCAGCCCAGTATTCCCAGGCTGGGCGGATGGCTGGATGCGACGGATCCACCTGGGCCAGCGTCCCGGCGGTGACGGCTTCCACCATTAACTGCCAGCTCTCAGACTTCTCAACCCGGTCTGACCAGGCGGCTTTCCCTTCCAACATCTTCTTCATGAATTCGACTGCCCGTACCAGGATCGGGGCATCCTTGTCCAGTCCCAGCGCCAGAGCCCGCCGTATGGCTATCTCGCTGGTAGGGAAGCGGGTCTTTACGGTCGTGTCCATGGAGTGGAAGCGCCCCCAGGTGCCGTCAGGTTTCTGCTCACGCCTCAGTTCTTCCACCCCGGGATGGGTGAGAATTTGTAGGCGGGCAGTTTCCAGGTCCGCGCAACCCGGCAGCAGGCGCAGCACATCCCGCAGGATGCGAAGGCGGACCACAGCGTTCGGCTGGCTCTCCAGCAGACGTTGTCCGAGTGTTTCGATCCGGTTTCTGGTAAACGTGGACCTGTCCATATGCTACAATTATATCGATTATATCGATTCCGAGATATTACCTTGACCCCTTCTCGCCCTGCAATATCCTACCTGTCCGCACAAACCTTGGCCTGGTTGTAGTAGGATCATTATGCCTCCGTTTCTGCAATTTCTCATCCGCCGCCTCCTGGTTATCCCCGTTTCTTTTATTATCATCACGATGGTGCTATATGCTGGGGTGATGCTAACACCACCGGAGACACGCGCCGACTTATACTTTCCCCCAACCGGCGCCCACCTCACAGACGAACAGGTTGCGCGCTTATATGAAAATATTATTGAGAAATATCACCTGCGGGACCCATATCCGATCCAGTATACCTATTGGCTGAAATCGATTATTCAGAGCAATTGGGGATATAGTCCAACCCTGAACGAAAATGTGTTACCAGCCTTGCTCCGGCGAACGCCTGCGACAGCCGAACTGACCCTTTACTCCATCCTTTTCTTTGTCCCGCTCGGATTGGTGAGCGGTGTACTGGCTGGCTGGAAGCAAAACCGGTCGTTCGATAACACATTCCGCTTCTTGGCTTTTGTGGCAACTTCCTTTCCGCCATTTATCCTAGCCCTGCTCTTTTTATCAATATTTTATGTCAATTTACACTGGTTCGCGCCAGGACGCATCAATATGATGTATAGTTTCCAAATTACCGATCCAGGCTTTCGAACTTTTACGGGGATGTTCACCATCGACTCCCTGCTTAATGGCCGTTTTGATATTTTTATCGATTTACTGCGTCATTTAGCCATGCCGGTCTTTACATTGAGCATCTTTCATTGGGCCACGCTGGGGCGCATCACTCGGTCCACCATTATTTCAGAACGTCATAAAGATTACATCGTGGCAGCGCAATCGCGCGGCCTGACAGATCGACGTGTGTTGTGGAGGCACATTTTTTGGAACACACTGGCCCCATCCTTTACCAGTATGGCTCTCTCGGCGGCATCCCTTGTTACAGGGGTGTTTGTTGTTGAAATAATCTATAACATCCGAGGCGTTTCGGATATTATGGTTCGAGCCATGCAAATGGTACCAGACGCACCGGCCGCGCTGGGATTTTCTTTATACAGCACCCTCATGGTGTTGTTGCTCATGTTTATTTTGGATGTCTTACAAGCCATCTTTGACCCGCGGATACGAGAGGATCTTTTCAAATAATGAGACATTTTCAACGTTTCTTTTCACACGGGCGGAACTGGCTTGCAGCCATCCTCGTCTTCTCTTTAATTATTGCTGTTGCTGCGCCAGTTCTTTCCCCTGTTGATCAGAAAAACCCAGGTCCCTATAAAGTTATCGGAAAGTCAACCGTAGCGGAACCACAACCGCCCAGTGAAAAAGCCCCCCTTGGAACCCTGCCCCACCAGTTGAGTGTTTATCACAGTCTAATCTGGGGCACGCGCGATGCAATGCGTTTTGGTTTGCTCGTGGCGCTCAGCGTTGCGTGTATTGGCATCGTCTTCGGAGCTGTGGCAGGCTATGCCGGGGGAGCTGTCAATCGCACCATGATGAGGCTGGCAGATGCTTTCTTGACCTTTCCGGTTATCGCCGCGGTCGTACTTTTGATTCAATTAAAATTGAATGTGATTAATTCCATTGGTGGCCTATTTTTAGTGGCATGGGCTAATACGCCCGGGTTTCAGATACCCACGCAGTCTTTGATCCAATCTCTTTTATATCGCATTGACCCCCTGATTTTTAGCTTGATTCTATTCTCCTGGATGCCGTATGCCCGTTTGGTGAACACGCTGGTTATCGAATTAAAGCAGACAGAATTCATTCTGGCAGCGCGCGCCATTGGAGTGAGACCGGCGCGGATTGTATTTCGGCACATCCTCCCGAATGCAATCACACCTGCCGTTGTGCTTGTCGCCCGGGATGTAGCCAGTTTCGTGATCCTACAGGCAACATTCACTTTCATCGGTATTGGTGGAAACTCAATCTGGGGGGTTATACTCGTAGTTGGGCGAGATTGGGTTATAGGTCCTGGTGGAAATGTGATGGCTTACTGGTGGGTCTTTATCCCTGCAACGCTGACAGTCATTTTGTTTGGCATCGCATGGAATCTATTCGGAGATGGCCTGGGCGAATTATTGGATCCTTACACTCGATATCATTGATTGGTTCATTTGATAGTGTGAAATCGAGGAGATGCCTATCTCTTTGTTGATTATATAATCGAAGGTGCAGTTATGCCAAAGATCATGATTTATAAGCAATCTGATTTCGAAAAGACATTGCATCCCAACCGGTTGGCACTCCTTCGCCTTGTAGCGGAAGAGGCGTCTTCGCCGCGGTCTTCCCTTATATCTTGTCGGTGGATTCGTGCGGGACTTGCTAATGGGCCAGCCCGCCACTGACTTTGACCTGGTCGTGGAAGGGGATGCCATCCCCTTCGCCAAAGCGTTGGCCGCGCAACACGGCGGGCGGGTGACAAACCATGTCCGCTTCGGGACGGCACAATGGTTCCTTCCTGATCCTGACATCCACGCTCTAGACTTTATCTCCACCCGCTCGGAGTTCTACAAACACCCCGCTGCCTTGCCGATTGTCAAACCCGGCATGCTGACCGACGACCTGCACCGCCGCGATTTCACTATTAACACCTTGGTTCTGCGGCTGGATGGAGAACACTTCGGCGAATTACGCGATCAACTGGGCGGGCTGGAAGATTTGCAGGCGGGCCTCGTCCGTGTCTTGCACCCCCTCTCTTTCGTCGATGACCCGACACGGCTTTTCCGTGCGGTCCGCTATGAGCAGCGTTATGGATTCCAAATTGCTCCTGAGACGCTGGCGCTCATCCCGGATGCCAGATCACTGATAAACCATCTCTCTGCCAAGCGCCTCCGCCATGAGTTGGATCTGATCTTGGAAGAAGGAAAAGCAGCCTCCATGTTGAACCGTTTGGCGGAATTGGGTATCCTTGCAGCGGTGCATCCTGCTTTGGAATGGAACAAAGCCACTCAAACGCGTTTCATGAATGGAATGGCTGCAGCGCAAATTCTTGAGCACCCTCCTTCCCTCTGCACCCTCGGCTGGACTCTATGGCTGATGGATGTCCTTCTTCCTGATATGGAGAGTATCGAAAGACGCCTGCATTTTGAATCTGGTTTGCGGAATATATTGTTGGCCGCCTCCGCCTTGTTCGAGGATGTTAATTCCCTTGCCGGAGCAATACCCAGCCGATGTGTTACTGTTTTGGATGGCATTCCACTCAAAGCAGTCCAGGCGGTCTCTCTTGCCCTGCCTGTTAGTCCTGCTCGTTCGGAGTTGCACACTTATCTCAAAACCTGGCGGCATGTCAAGCCGAAGACCACCGGTCACGACTTGAAGAAGCTGGGTGTGCCGCAAGGACCGGTATATCGGTCCATATTACGCAACTTACGTGAAGCCTGGCTGGACGGGGATATAAAAACAAATGCCGAAGAAATGGATTTGCTGATGAAATTGATCAAACCATAATGTCTTTGGGGTGGACAATTCGTCCACTCCAGTCATTTATGGGTTCTGCAACTCCTCCAGCAGTGCTGTACTGTGCAGGCCAAGTGCCCGCGCTGAATTCTTAGTAAACAACGATAAACCACAGGTGCAGTTCGTTAATTCCGGCTTGGAAGGTTATGCCTAGGTAATCGGAATTCTGTCCCGATGTCTCAAGGAGCGGGAATGCGTCTAGTGCACCCAGGATTTTTCTCTACAATGTCGCCAGCTCTTCACGGTTATTCAGGGAGGCAACTTTCATAGTAATTCGGATATAAGTCCCTAAGGTGGCGAAATGGTCCACCAAGCCTGTCACTGTGAAGCTGTTTATGCCATTTACCTCGGCGGATGCTCTTACTCCTTTCAGCCCGGCGGCTTCCAACGCGGACAGTACCTTTTACTATATCCAACTTGTAAAAAAAAAGCCAACGCTGTTTGCGATGGCTATCAGGCATCTTGATTGCGTTAGAGTTTACTAATATCCGAGAAGAAAGTTCTGGCATTGTTATAGCGCTCACGATTGACGAGATACCAGGCGCGGATTATTTGCCCGTACATACGGGCTTTCCAATAAACCCCAAACCAGAAACCCCGCTCGACGCGCGCCTCGCTGCTCGGATGCCAGACACCCTTCAAACTGACGAAGCGTTTTCGATAGCCATTCTGGCGGGCTGCCATAGGTCAGGGCGACTTCGAACCCGTACCCAGCGGAAGCCTCGCGTGAGACATATTTCAGCAATTCAGCGCGAAGGCCGCGCTGGCCAGTAAGGAAGGGAGTGGTCGCATGTGAGAGATCGGTGCTGAAATGACCGCCCCGGAATAGGCCGAGAGTCATATCGGTCTGATGGTTGATGACGGGATCCAGAAGGGCTTGGAGGTGGTCGGGGGTCAGGTTCTTGAGATCAGCGTCCAAAAGAAGGAGTATCGGCGCGGTAGTGGCAGCCCAGCCAGTGAAAATAGCCTGCCCCTTACCGCTGTTCTTTTCATGTTGGATCACCCGGAATCGCTGGTCCATCGAAGCTGCCTGTCGTAAAATCTCCACGGTTCTGTCTGATGAGCCATCGTCAACCAAAATGACCTCATCGAGGATGGAGGTGGCATGTAATACCTCGAGAACACCGGCAACGTTTATCTCTTCGTTGTAAGTCGGGATGATGGCGGCGATAAGAGGCTTGTTTTGATGGTTATGAAGTGAAGACATAGGTGTCCCTTCTCTCCACAATTAGTATACCATCTGAAAATGAAAAAAACATTAGACTGAAATTCTAAACCAATGCCAATATATAATTTTCTCATTCGGTTCATTGGATCCCCCTGGAAGAAGGAACCAGAGAAATTGGTCAGCCAATATAAGAATAGCGCAATATGACAGGAAAAACAAGTAGGGTATTCATTTGCTTTTTGAGTATAATTCGCCCATTCTTTCAACGCCATTGGAGCCAGAATGACCCAGAAACCCACCGGCGCGCAAATCCGCCAGACCTTTATTGATTTCTTTGTCGAGCACAACCATACCTTCGTCCCGTCTGCCTCGCTCGTGCCGGGTGGAGATGCTACTCTTCTATTTACGAATGCAGGCATGGTTCAGTTTAAAGATGTTTTCCTCGGCACGGATAAACGTCCCTACACCCGCGCCGTCGACTCGCAGAAAGTCCTGCGTGTGGCCGGCAAGCACAACGACCTCGATGAAGTCGGCCGCGACGACACCCATCACACCTTCTTCGAGATGCTCGGCAACTGGTCATTCGGCGATTATTATAAAAAAGAAGCCATCGCCTGGGCATGGCAACTGCTGACCGATGTCTGGGGCTTGCCAAAAGACAGACTTTACGCCACCTGTTTCAAGGATGACAAAGGCAATATCCCCACAGACGATGAAGCCGCCGACATCTGGAAGCAGCAGCCCGGCTTCGACCCGTCGCATGTTCTGTTCTTCGGGCGCAAGGAAAACTTCTGGGAAATGGCTGAGACTGGTCCCTGCGGGCCGTGTTCGGAAATCCACTTTGACCGGGGCGAAGAATTCGACAACCTGGCGGGGAAACCGCACAGGTGCGGGGTAAACGGTGAATGCCAGCGCTTTCTCGAACTGTGGAACAACGTTTTCATTCAATACAACCGCATTGACAAGGACACCTCGAACCGCTGCCCGCCAAGCACGTGGATACCGGCATGGGCTTCGAGCGCATCGTCTCGGTTCTGCAGGGCGTGGACTTCGAACTACAAGATCGACCTGTTCCAGGGTCGCTGGAGGCAGTGCGTTCGCTCTGACCGGCGACTAACGCAGAAAAAATGTATGCCAACTTCACTCCTTACCGCGTCATCGCGGACCACGCGCGTGCCGCGGCTTTCCTCATCGCCGACGGTGTCGTCCCCGGCAACGTGGGGCGCAATTACATCTGCCGCATGATCATCCGCCGGGCAGCCCGTTTCGGGACGAAACTCGGATCTACACGAACCTTTCCTGGCCAAAGGCTGCCGAGGCAATCATCACTGCCTATGGGGATTTCTATCCGGAACTGGTCAAGAGCCAGGAGACCATCCTCGACAATCTGACCCGCGAGGAGATCCGCTTCGCGCGCACGGTGGAATCCGGTACGGCTTATTTGCAGGGAATGCTGGACGAGTTGAAGAAGTCGGGCGACAGGACGCTGGATGGCCGCAAAGCCTTCGACCTGTATGCCACCTACGGCCTGCCCCTGGAGATTGCCCGAGATATTGCCCGCGAGCAGGATCTGGATGTGGATGAGGCCGGTTTCCGCATGGCAATGGACGAGCACCGTCTCGCTTCGGGTGGCGGAAAGGCCATGGGCAAGACGGGCGGAGAAGATGCCGAGTTCTATGCCGGGATCATGAAGGGACTCCAGAAAGCAGGCAAACTCGGCAAGGACGGGGTTGCATATAACCCATATGAATGGATGCAGGTTGAGGGCCCGGTGCTGGCACTGGCTGCGGGTGGACAATTCCTCACCGATACCGGAGCCGGAGACCAGGTCGAGGTCCTGCTGCCGAAGACAGGGTTCTACATTGAATCCGGTGGTCAGGTTTCAGATACCGGAGTGATAAGTGCCAAGGATGGTTCCTGGGAGATCGAAGTGGTCGACATGCGCAGGCCTTCAGCGGGCGCGATCGTCCATGTGGGCGAGGTGGTCTTCGGACATCCAAAAGCCGGCGAGGCGGCAGTTGCCGTAGTAGACGGCACACGCCGCCACGATATCCGCCGCAACCACACCGCCACACACCTGCTGCACGCTGCGCTCCATCAGGTGCTGGGCGAAAATGCCCGCCAGGCTGGGTCGTCGGTTACCCCCGACCGCTTCCGCTTTGACTTCAACCATCCCGAAGCGATGACACCCGAGCAGGTGGAACGGGTTGAGAAGCTGGTCAACGAGGCGGTCGCGGCAGACTATCAGGTCACTCCGGTGGTCAAGTCACGTGAGCAGGCAATAGCCGAGGGGGCGATGGCTCTCTTCGGTGAGAAATACGGTGATACGGTACGTACCATCACCATCGGTGACCCTCTCGCCTCCGCTCATAGCAAGCCATATTCCTACGAACTATGCGGAGGCACCCACCTCGACAGGACCTCGGATGTGGGTGCATTTCTCATCGTTTCTGAGAGTTCCGCCGCGGCAGGGGTGCGCCGCATCGAAGCGGTGACCGGGCGCGGGGCGTACGAACTGATTGCGAAGCGCTTCAAGATGCTCAAACAGGCTGCTGGTGCTCTGAAATCCGCTGTGGACGAGGTGCCGCAGAAGGCTGCCCTGGTGCAGGACGAACTGGCTGTGGCCAGGAAGCAAATTTCCACGCTCAGGACTGACCTTGCTCTTTTGACGTTTAATGTCGAACTTGCCAACATCTCAGTGGTGAAAGGGGTGAATCTTCTTGCGTTGGAAATCCCAGAGGCAGACAAGGATACCCTTGGCACCCTCGCCGACAAATTCCGGGAGAAGTATCCCGAAAACGGGATTTGCGTGGTTGCAACAGTTTCCAGTGGACAGGTGATTGTCATGGCGACCGTGACTCAGAACCTGATCAAGAAAGGATTCAAAGCCGGGGATTTGGTCGGGTATATTTCCCGTCAACTTGGTGCGGGGGGTGGCGGCGCGCCCCACCTGGCCTTTGGTGGGGGCAAGGAAGCTGGGAAAATATCCGAGGCGCTGGCGAGTGTCAAAGAATGGGTAAAGAAGAAGACAATATAGAAATATTGGGGCGGACAGAATTTACCTCATTGTGTTATGGATTGATCTTTGTTGTGAAATTGCCAGACCAGGTTCAGATTGTACCGTTCATGCAGTCCCCTCCTTCGGGGATGTTTTTCTCAATGTGAGCTTTGCCGAGGGGCAAACACGCAGGTTTTCCCCTACGTTATAATGGGGGGCGATGAAGACACAGGTTATCCAACTGGATTCGCATGACGATGTAACCTCCGTGCGGGACAAGATGTCATGGGCCAAGACGGAGCGCATCCTGTTGGTATTCCCGCGCCGTTCCCACATCCTGGAACGGACACTTGATCTGCGTCTTCTCCAGAGACATGCAGTCACGCTGGGAGCGCAGCTTGCCATTGTGGTCCGCTCAGACGAACTGCGCCGAGCCGCTGGTGGATTAAAAATCCCGGCTTTTGCGACGACAGCCTCTGCTCAGCGCAGGGTATGGGAAAGGAAAATTGCTCCGACAAAACCAAACCGCAGCTTTGTACGCCCTGACCTGCGGCGGATGCGCTCCGAAGCATTTCCTCCCGAAGCTCGCTGGCGGTCCCTTTTTAAGGTTTCGTTTCTTGTTTTTCTCTCTGGGTGTTCTTGCAATTCTCGCCGTTCTTTCGCTTTTCATCCCCTCAGCCACCATCCTGCTAAGCCCTGCAACCCGCTTGCAGAAACTGACTTTCACTGTCAGCGCCAGCTCGAGCTTGTCCACCGTTAACTTGGCGGGTAGTCTCCCGGCGCGGCAGACTTCGGTTATCGTCGAACACAACAAAACGGTAGAAGCAACCGGCTCGGCCGCCATCCCCAACGGGCGGGCGCAGGGGCTGGTGCGCTTTCGCAACCTGACCACTGCAGTGGAGGGTATTCCGTCCGGGACGGTGGTCAGCACCCAGACCAGCCCACCGGTACGGTTCACTACCACGGAGGACGCGGTTGTAGAGGCTGGCCCCAACACGACGGTGGAGGTTCCCGTTCAGGCAGCCGAGGCAGGTTCCACTGGTAACCTGCCCGCCGATACATTGGTTGCCTTTGAAGAAGTTGATCTGGGAACCAGTCTGGCTGTAACCAATCCCAGCCCAACAACCGGCGGTACGGATCGCACTGTCGCCATTCAGACTGCTGCAGACCGGTCGCTTGTTCATACTGCGTTGCTGAGCGAACTTCTCGAACAGTGTAAAACGGACCTTCAGCAAACACTCGCTCCCGGCGATATACCTTTCCCAGATACCTTGGATGTTTCCCAAGTCCTTTCTGAGACCTATTTCCCCGCCGAGGGCCAGAGCGGTAATATGCTCTCACTGACGATGCGCCTGCAATGCCATTTGCGATATGCCTCGCTGAAGGATGTTAATTCCCTCGCGGAGATGTCGCTGGATGCCAACCTGCCGGAGAACTTCGTCCCCTTTCCGAGCGGACTGACAATTTTACCTGCCAGTATCCCCATCACGGACACGGACAAGATCACGCGCTGGGACGTGAAGGCGCAACGTCTCCTCCATGCCCGGTTGGACCCGCAGACTGTTATACAACTGGCCTTTGGCCGCACACCCGCGAATGTCATTCACCGGTTGAACAAATCTCTGCCACTGGATGCGTCACCGGTCATCCACGTAAAACCCGGCTGGTGGCCCTGGCTGCCGCTCGTTCCATTCCGTATCACTGTTTCCACGGTGGATTGATGAGAATTCTGGCTGTAGACCCCGGTTCCAAGCGCATCGGCCTCGCCATCAGCGATTCGACCGGTACCATTGCCAATCCGCTGATGGTCCTCGATCACGTTGCCCGCCAGGTGGACGCCGCCGCTGTGGCGGAACTTGCAAAAACGAACGAAGCCGGTCTCATCGTAGTCGGGCAGTCGCTTGACGATGACGGCCATCCCACCTTTGAAGGCCGCCGCGCCGGACGCTTTGCCCACGCCCTGAAAACCCAGACCAACCTGCCGGTGGTTTTCTGGGACGAATCCTTCACCACGCAGGATGCGCGTGCAGCCCGCATTGCAATGGGCGTTTCGCGAAAAAACCGTCTCGGGCACCTGGATTCTGTCGCTGCCACCGTCCTCCTGCAATCCTACCTCGACGCCAACCCTCAAAAATGAAATCTCGTAACGCCTGCCTTCCTTGGATGCTTCTTCTTGTCATGCTGGTTGCTCTCGGCCTGGTGGCTGTGGCTGTTTTCATCCCACAGGCAGCCCGGCAATCTTTTGGAGAACCCAATGCCTCTCTCAATGCCTGGCAGCGTTTTAGTTATGGTTACGAACTGGTCTGGAATGCCGGGGATTTGACCCAGCCGAGTGACCCTGCCGGAGCAGAGCAATTGTTTGTCATCCAGCCGGGCGAAAGTGTGGTTTCCATCTCAAACCGGCTGGAACAGGCTGGTCTGATCCGCAGCGCCAGCACTTTCCGGGCTTACCTGCTCTGGACCGGGCTGGATACCATCATCCAGACCGGCACCTACCGTCTCAGCCCGGCGCAGACCGGGTTTGACATCGCCCAGATGTTGAAATCCACCACCCTGACCGAGGTGACTTTCACTGTCCTGCCCGGCTGGCGGATGGAAGAGATCGCCGCGACGCTCCCGACCTCCGGGCTGGAAATCACGCCGGAGGCATTTCTGGCTGCGGCATCTGCCTCGGGAATTGCCCTGGACCTGATCCCTGCTGGATGTCTGCTGAGGGTTTTCTCTACCCGGATACTTACATCCTGCCCCGCACGACGACAACTGACCAGTTGGTTTCCATCCTGATACAGGGTTTTGCCTCCCATCTCCCGGCTGAAACCTTGCTGCCTTATAGCAGCCACGGGCTGACGGTTTACCAGGCGGTTACCATGGCTTCCATCATCCAACGGGAGGCAGTAGTCGATGATGAAATGCCGCTCCATTGCATCGGTCTTTTACAACCGGCTGGCAATCGGTATGAAACTACAGACCGACCCGACGGTCCAGTACGCCTTGGGTTACAACGCTGCCCAGGGCACCTGGTGGACGAATCCGCTAAGTGAGAATGATCTGCAATTCGATTCCCCCTACAATACCTACCTTTATCCCGGCTTGCCGCCCGGGCCGATCTCCAATCCCGGCCTGGCAGCGCTGAAGGCGGTGGCCAATCCTGCTCAAACCACTTACTACTTATTTCCAGGCACGCTGCGACGGATCTGGCCTGCACAACTTTGCCGAAACCTTCGAGCAGCACCAGCAGAATTATTGCCCGTAGGCGCGTATCATTATGTCTCAGAAGTGGGGGTTATGTAATACTAGTTTTGGAGAGGATATGTTTCTCCAAATGGTCAATGACCATCTTCTGCTCAACGATCAGCGACTTGACCAAATCGCCGATCGTGACAATCCCGATCAGGCGATTTTTATCCATAACAGGCAGGTGGCGGACATGTTTGGCAGACATTAATGCCAGACCCTGTTCGATGGTGTTATCCGGTTCAATAAATATGGGCGGTGATGACATAATCTCACTGACCAGCATGTCTTTTGAACTCTTCCCTTGCAGGATAACTTTGCGGGCATAATCCCGTTCCGAGAACACACCGACCAGTGTTTTACCGTTCACAACCAATAAAGCCCCCACGTCTTTTTCAGCCATGATTTGCAGAGCATCATAAACGCTTGTCGAGGGGCTAACCGTCCAGGTATTGCGACCCTTCACCTTCAGAAGTTGACGAATTGTTTTCATTACGCCTCCATTTGACGCGCGGATGTGTCGTTACAGAAAATTATAGTCATAATCTGGCGAGAATCAAGCGGCAATTTTGGTGGTCAGGGTTCCAATTGGTGCGTGACGTAAATATCCGCTTCCAGCATCTGGTTCAAATCCTTCGAATAATAGTGGTGGACGAAATATAGAGTTTTTCCATCACCGCTGAGGCTGGGTTCCCCTGCAAATTGCGAGACAATTTCTGCCGCCACGCCCCATGAACCATCCGTCTGGCGCAGGGAGCGGAAAATCGCCGGGCCGGGATGCCCCCTGGTACTCTGGCCGTTGAACCATAACTCCTGCCCATCCACGCTGACGAATGGCCATCCCTCGTCTGCAGAGGTGTTCACATTAGGGCCGAGGTCGACCGGTTCGCCCCAACCGCCGGCGATCTTCTGCGATACCCAGATGTCCAGGCCGCCGTAGCCTCCGGGGCGCGAGGAGTGGAAATATAACTCCTGTCCGTCAGCAGTGATGTGCAACTCGCCCACCTCAAACTCGTTTTGTTTGAGTTCATTGCCTGCATAGCGCCAGGCCTGCCATAGTCCGTTCTGGAATTCCGCACTGAACCACTGAATGCCGTTATAGCCTTCCCTGGCTGAGCAGAAATACATCCTATTGCCCAAAACAAACTCGCAGCCGTCAAGAGACAGTTCCCCGGGATCGGACAGGCGGACGCGCTCGAGGCTCGGTCCAGGTCTCGCCTTCGCGGTGAGCCGCCCAGATACCGGTCACCCCATCCAGGAGTTGTTTCTCTGGCGGGATGCTCACATCCGGTGTGAAAAAGAAGTAAAGGATCTGGCCATCGGGCAGGATGAAGGGGCTGTCTTCCCCGCCGCTGGTGTTGACCGGATAAGGGAGCGGCACGGGTGAGGTCCAGCCATCAATGGTGACGGGAGGCCAGGCGTCCATCTCAGGGGTGTATTTTGTCTTCGGGAGCAGGGAATAGCGGTCCACCACGGCTGGGGTGGGGGTTGATTTTCCACAGGCGAGCGTTGCCAGGATGATCGCCAGCAGAGGAAGGACGATTCGTTTCAAGAGGCATCTCCGATGATTAAGAGAACACCGTTTACCCGGCGTGGAGACGGCGGATAAACGGTTCTCTATGGGAAATCCTGTGATTGTTGGAAAGAGTGCGGAGTCTATTCTGCTGGAATTTTGGGCTTTTTCTGGAAGAAAGTCAAGACCGAGGCGCCTAGCCCCACGCATACCACGAATGGGGTAAAGACAAACCAGCCCACGTAGGGGCTGAGGCAAGCCAGCACCAGCAGCAGTCCACCACGGGCATCGCTCCAGAAGAGCGATTTCGCCGGGCCGATGCGCGATCCCAGCATGCTGGTAAGGGCTGACAAGCCGCGCAGGGTGAACAGGACCACCGTTAGGGCGATTAGAACCCCCAGCACCACGAAGATCCCTGGCCCGATGATCTGTCCTAGATTGATGGTGCTCATGTTTCCTTCTGTCTTTTGGAAAAGGGTGATAATGAACACAAGGAGTGCGAGCAACGCCAGGGCACAGATGAGGTTGACCAGCCCAATCAGGAAGGAACGCAACAGGTTGGACTCGATTTTCTTTCGCGCATTCTCCACTGAGACGGGCACCAGCAGGCTGACGGTAACAAGTAGTGCGATCAATGATACTCCGCCGAGTAGGACGAGCAGGACCAAACTGAGCATTTCCATATTGTTCTCCTTTGAATATAAATGTTATTCTCTTTCGAGCGGTCGCTCGTTAGAAGAAACAATGACGACTGAAATTGTCATTACGGAGTCATCCGGAACGAATCCCAGATGGCCAAGGCCGGTTTGGGTGTGCGGTCAGGCTTGGTCAGGCCGACGAAAGCGAACATGCCGAGGGTGTTAATGTCGTTACTTTGTCCGTTCCGGTTCATTATGCGGGCATAGGATTCCAGGTTGAAGTCGTTGATGAGCAGGTAGATCCAGAAGGTCAGCCGGCGCCCTCCAATCTGGGAGTGGATGGCGTTCAGATAATCCACCTGAGACTGCGGGTCGCCGGGGAATGGTCCGACCGGTTCGGAAGTGGTTCCGCCTTCGGCAACAGCCAACGGTTTCGGGGTGCGTGCCAGCAGCGGAATGTAGTAATCGGCAGGGATGTCTGCACCGGATGGGAAAATCACGAATGGGTATGAGGAAATGACCCACAGGTCCAGGTTAGGCTCGAACTGTTCCACCTGGCTCCAATTTACCGTGTATGGGCTGCCCTGCGCCACTGACGGCATCAGGTTGTTGAGTTCCTCCCACTGAAAGGTGACGAAGATCTGTGTCTCTGGCGCTTCCGCCTTGATCAGTGCGTAGACTTCGTTGTAGAGGCTGAGGTAGTTGGGGAAATCTTCGGGGTGGGTGTCGTTGTAGGTGTTAATCTCGGAAGCCAGTCCGAGGTAGCGGGGATGAAATTCGTGCACAATCCGCAATGTATAGTTTTTGAAAGCCGCCGCGTACTTTCGGATTGGCGAAACTGGCCTGCCAGTCTGCGGGCAGACCCTGGAATTCGCGCCGGTCCAGCCCGTTGAGCGGGTCCACAACGAAGATGACTTCCAATCCGTTCTGGTGCGCAAGGATGTACTGGTTATGGATGTCGGTAATAGCCTTTAATTCGGCGTCCGCGCTAGTGGTGAATTCTTTCCACGGGATGTTCTGCTGCAGTAGAGCCACATCCCCGTGCTGGCCGATGGCTTTGTAAGTGTCCATGATGCTTTGCGTTGTCGCTTCGGGTGGGGACGGGAAGAAACCGTAGACGGTG
Source organism: uncultured Chloroflexia bacterium (assembly GCA_963760315.1). Classification (GTDB taxonomy): domain Bacteria; phylum Chloroflexota; class Anaerolineae; order Anaerolineales; family Villigracilaceae; genus UBA877. The sequence goes on along the minus strand of CAVXCK010000001.1, from coordinate 196,223 downwards.
CGGCCCAAATCGTAGGGTGATGATTTAAGTGTGGGAATGGGGCCAGGCGAACTTGGACCACAGGCCAGAGTAGCCAGGAACAGGATAAAAAGCGAAGCAATCAGTTTGCGGTTCATTTCTGGGCTTCTCGTCTGCCGCCTAAAAGGGCGGCGTTTCCCACCCCCCAGAGGATTAGTGCGGAGGTAGCCAGGAAAATCAAGTTGGCTGTTGACGTTTGGAAGTTCAGACTTGGTAAGTGGTAATGGATGGTTGGCAGTTCGATGGGAGTGATTTGCAGTGTGAAGGATGTGAAAAAAAATGGTAGATTGACCAGTGGAAGAAGGTCCTGCACTACAAGAATTGTCAATCCAAGTGCAATCCCGGTCTGAACTGCCAGGAAGAGTTTCCAGCCTGAAGGTAACTTTTGCTCCGGCAGATGGTACAACACCAACGGCGTCAGGTCGTGGTGAAGCGCTTCTTCTGGCAACTCATCGAGGGTTTGGAAGAGGCTTCGCAGGGCTTCCACCTTGTCGCGGCAGTCAGCGCATCCTGAGAGATGTATTTCGATAAACTGTTGTTCAGGCATTCTCAGGGTGTTGTCCAGATATTCATTGAGTTGGGTTTCTGTTAGGTGGTTCATGACAGTTCTTTCAATTCTTCTGCTAGCAATTTGCGGGCGCGGAACAGATCCGATTTGACATCACTTACCGGGCGACTCAGGGTTTCAGCGATCTCGGCGTAACTTAAATCCTGGAAGTGACGCAGTTCGATGACAGCCCGGTATCTCGGTGGAAGGGTCAGCAGCGCGTTTCGAATTTCTCGGCTTCGTTCGTGCTCGATGGTCTGCGACTCGGGTTCCGGGTCTATCATCCGCTGAGTTGAAGGATGCGTGAATAAGTGTTCATCATCGAGTGGGAGTGCTGGGCGCTTCTCCAGACGGTTCAGGCTAACGTTTACGGCAATCTTTCTGAACCAGGGTCCGGGTGGACGGGTTGGGTCGAGGCTCACGATGGCGCGGTAAGCCCGGAGGAATGCCTCTTGAGTGGTGTCTTCGGCATCCTGACGGTTTCCGGTCATGCGGAAGGCGGTGTTGAAGACTCCATTTTGATGGCGGCGCACCAGTTCACCGAAGGCTTCGTGGTTGCCGTGCACTGCTTTTGAGGCCAGGTCGCGGTCGTCTGTCATATTTCTATAAGTTATACAGGCAATGGGATGAAAAAGTTGCAATAGACATTATTTGTGTCAGCCGCCAGGTTGCTAAGAATGCCAAGAAATCCCACCTGGTCGCCATATTACTACCTGATTCACACTTGCCCCGCATGCAGGTGCTGGAGAGTGCAGGTGAGAAAAGATCTCCGCCGCTCAAAATGCCATGATGACCTGGCGGATTTATTTGTCTGGCGGACACCGTCTCATATCTGCCGGTTACTTTCCTGTGCGTACTAGGAGAGCGAAAAAGAGACAGTTTCTGATGGCCAATGAAAGAGACCGCCGGGTAATAGGCGGTCATGATGGTGATTACGGGACTGCTGTGGGCGGTGTAACGGATATATCTGGTTGAAGCTTTGCCTTGATAAACGATGACCCGATCCACGCTGCCAGACCGATTGCAAGCAAAATTATAGCTTGGAGGACAATCCCTTTAACAATCGTATTGACGATGGATCGGACCATTTCCTGACCGATGGCGGCGAAATTAGCCGGGATGAAGGGCGGAATTCGCGGAACAATGAACATGGTCCAGGCCGCATTTAAGGCTGGCAATGCTGAAATCCCCAAAACGAGGACTATCATTCCGGAAGCAAAGATGGGAATGCCCCACCAAAGCATCCAACTCTTTACAGAACGGACGGCGAATAGCGTAACAAATAGGAGAATAGCCAGCGGCAGAAGCGGGCTCAAATACATAACCAACCGGACTGTGCGTATGGTTGTTATCGGGTCCGCTCCAAAGGGACCGGTGCCGGATGGAAGAGCGCCAGAGGAAGGTGATTTGATGATTGTGGCATTGTCTGGTATCTTTGCAACAACTGCGTTCAATAGATCCGGTAGGAATGGGGACAGGATGGTGAGCACAGCTTCGGGAGGTTTGCACAAAACCAAAGCCATATCACCATTACTTATTTCACTAACCATTTGCGTCAGTTCTTGCTCAGTACAAGGCGGTTGAGAATTAATAAATTGCATGATGAGTTCCGCACCAGTTGTACCCGTTAAGCGCTCTTTCAGTTTTTCCAGCGGAATAGTGACGGTGTCCGTCTCTCCGTTAAGATAGGCAAACATGTGGTCGAGGGTACTTTCGGTCATGGTTCGCAGGTCATCCGGTGGAAGGAGCATCGTTAGGATGGTTTGCCAATTCGCTGCGGTGAGATTCTGCATGAAAGATGGCATCCCGCCCTCACCGCTGGAGCCACCCATCTCCGGCGGGTGGTTGGCTGTTTGTTGAGTACCATACTGGTCCAGGCAAGGTTGAGCGAGTTGAAGTTCCTCCTCGGTTGGATTTCGCTGGCTGCTTCCAATCGCTTCGTATGCGACCGGTCCCAGGGCGGTTGTCAGGCAAGTCTGTAATTCGGGAGAGGCACCATCAATGTTGCATGCCAGGGGATTATGGGCACAGGGATCGATAAAAAAATCACTGGTTAATGCCACCCCAACAATCTCAGGCAGGCGTTCATAGATATTTTGTCCATTCAGGGTATTCTTATAAATATTGGCATTAAACATCAACCGGTTGACGGTTGTCAACATAAGGGCCAGAACTGTCGTGATCACGAACAATATGGCAAATATCGCAGCGATGAACCTGGCAATCACGGTACCAAATTTGCTCATTGTTTACTCCTTTCGGTCATCAAATATTAACCAAACGTGCCTAATTTAGCAACCCCTAACGCTGAGGCAGGTTATCGAGGAGGCAGACCAAGATCCTCACGATCGATTTCCTTCGCGCGGCGATTTCGACATAGTCCTGCGTGATGGTATTCTCCAGCGACCCGCCCAACAGGAGAATGAGTTCCGAGGAGCAACTTGGCTTTTTCTTCAGCATCGCGGCGGCTCCAGGTGCGGCTCTTGATTTCAAGATAGTAACCTAGGTCGGGTGTTTCGACGCGGTCCAGGTTGATGAAAAACTCCTCGTTCTTGTAGCGCACCAACCAGCGCAGGCGGTCCTTGTCAACGGCAGTTTCACTGGCTGGTTTGAAGTACTCGCGGTAGAAGCGCAGGCTGTTGGCTGCCGGGGCAAAATAGCGGATGCGGCTCAGAAGCACATCGTGGGCAAAGTCACCTTCGCGGGAGGGGCCGATGAGGGTCAACCGGCCGCGTACGCCCGTAATCTGCTCCTTGTCGTCAATCATCTCGTCTTCACGGTAGCGTAACCGGCCCTGGGCCGGGTCGGCAAAGGTGAAATAAATATCGTGCTGGTGGTAATGCTTCTTGACCAGGATTTCGATCTCGGTCTTCTTGAGTGCTTTCAGCACAGGAGCCGGGTCGTTCAACTTGACCTTGACCTGAACTTCGAATGATTCCTCTTCTGCAGAACCGCCCAGCGCCACCAATTTCGAGAAGACCGACTGCTCACGGGCCATCAGGAAGGTGTCAATTTTTCGGGCATATTCCTGTGCGGCGGTAGTCAATTCCTTTTCATTGAGTGTCAGGAGTTCGCGATTGTGCATCAACCATTTGCCATTGACCATTACGTCGGTCACATCGGTGGCTTTCCCGGCGTATACCAGTTGGGAGTAGATGCTATCGGGGTCACGGCGGAAGCGCGGGGAATTGTGGAGCGCGGAAATATCCACCAGGATCAGATCGGCGCGCTTGCCCGGTTCGAGTGACCCGGTTACGAGTCCGAGGTGCAGCGCCCGTGCCCCGAGACGGGTGGCCATCCTCAGCGCAGTTGCAGCCGGGACAGCGGTCGGGTCGTTGCTGACGGTTTTTGCCACGAAGGCTGCCAGGCGTACTTCTTCGAACATGTCCAGGTCGTTGTTCGAGGCCGGGCCGTCCGTCCCGATGCCCACATTCAAGCCCAGGTTCAACATTTTCTGGATGGGGGCAAACCCGGAGGCCAGTTTCAAGTTGGAGGACGGGTTGTGGGCCACCCCCGCTCCCGCATGGAGCAGGGTGCGCATCTCGCCCTCGTCAATGTGGATGCAGTGCGCCGCCAGCACTTTGGCATCGAACAATCCTTGTTTTTTAACATATGGAACGACCGGCATTCCATTTTCCCTGCGCATGTTTTCCACTTCCAGGGCGGTTTCGGCGATGTGCGTATGCAGCGGCACGTCGAACTCGGCGGCCAGTTGGGCCGTGGCGCGCAGGATTTCAGGGGTGCAGGTGTAGGGGGCGTGCGGGGCCACCGACGGGGTGATCAGCGTGTGGCCTTTCCAGTGTTCGATAAACTCCCGCGCCGCGGCGAGCGAATCTTCGAATGAGACCTGCATCCGGCGCAGGGAATTTGAGCACGGTCTGCGCACAGACTGCACGCAGGCCCGCCTCGGCAGTGGCCTTCGCCACATTTTCTTCGAAGTAATACATATCGGCAAAACAGGTCACGCCGGTGCGGATGAGTTCAGCGCAGGCCAGTTGCGTTCCCAGCCGGACGAAATCAGGCGAGACGAACTCGCGCTCCACCGGCCACATATACCCCTGCAGCCAGACATCCAGGCGCAGGTCGTCGGCCAGGCCGCGCAGCAGTGTCATCGGGACGTGGGTGTGGGCGTTGACCAATCCCGGCATCAATACCTTGCCACCGCAGTCCACCACTTGCGCGGCGGGGCAGGCTTTACGGATCTCAGCCTTCGGAGCCAACAGCCAGAATGCTATCCCCGCTGACGGCCACCGCACCGGGTTCGTACTGGTGCATTTCCTCGTCCATGGTCAGGACGATGGCATTGATGAGAAGAAGATCAGCGGATTTGGTCATTCGCTCTCCTACTGCTTCTTTAGATAAATATGTGAATTCTTAGTGAACACACTTTAGGTGATTTCAGCATTTACGGTTCCCATCTCTGTGTAGTAAGCTGGTTATACTGCTATTCACCCATATTCGCTTTCAAAGAGCATGCCTTTACTCCTTCAATATTCATCGCTTCCAATTCAGGAAAGTTCCAGGACTTTCAGGTTCATCTCGTAATCGGTGTTGGTGTGATCGGTGAGTTCAACGTCCAATGCGGCGATGCTTTTTCGTCTGCCCAGTCGGTAAACCCCCTGTGTACATGCAGCCCGAGTTAACTGGGCGGGTAGGGATAAGTGGTACTGCTGCAACCGCCTTGGCCAGCCGGATCGAATAGTCATCAGGCGGCAGACCACCTGCAAAGATGCCCAGCGCAGCGCTGTGGTAATTGATCAGCGCATCAAAATGATGGCTCTGAATGAATGTCATCAGCGCCTTCGTCTCCGGCTCGGAACCTGGACCTTTCCCGCCGGTGACGTATGTAGTGTCCAGCAATTGGCACGCGGCCAATCTTTCTGCCAGTTGGCATCCCAGTTTCTGTTCAGGTCCACTCTGTTGGCGTTGGCGCGGCCGTGATGATCGTGTGCCCGTGCTTCGCCATCTGGGTTCAGGTCGCGTAAAATGTAAAGCGCTCACATCTGACGGGACGATTTCGGGATGTCCCTTGAGGTAAGCGATCAGCAAGTCGGCTAGTTGGATGGTGTTGTATTCACTGCCTCCATGCATCCCGGCCACGATCAATCGTTCGGTTGGTCCCGTGCCAAAGCGATAGACTTCCAGCGGCCGGTCTTCTGGACGGAGTAACCGATGATGATCGGCCCTTCGCTGTATGGGATGGGCGTGGGCGTTTCGGTGGGGGTGATGAGGGGGTGAATGTTTCAGAGGGCGTTTCGGTTGAGCGTTGGCGTCTGGGTTGTCGAGGGAGTATAAGTGCTGGTGGAAGTCAGGGTCAGGCTGGGCGTCTGCGTGGCGGTAAGGGAGGGTGTGGGGCTGATAAAAAACGCCCGGACCGCTGGATTTGAGGAAAGCAACCAGGCGGCTGATAACGAGGATGCCAACCACTAGGTTGAGCACCCAAAAACCGATCACTATCCGTCCCAGCGATTTCGATGAAGATTTGGGCATCATCCTGCCTCCTGTGCGCTGCGGCGCAGCCATATCCAGCGCCATGTTGACTGCCCAGCGCCGGGCATTCCCGGGGTGCCCGCCGTAGGTCAGGGCACGCTCAACCTCTCCGTGCGGGGTGATCAGGAGGATGTGGATGTTTTGCTTTTCATCTTCCTGGGAATAGGCAATACCCAGTGCACTGGACGCCTTGAACTGCTTGCGGATGGATTCCGTCTCAGTTGCCAGCGCTTCGGACCCGATCTGGAGACTGCTTCCGCCTCGATAGGCTGGATGCCCTGTCTGTGCGAAACGTGCCAGCAGCGCGCCCTCCAGGTTGACTTCGAGACAGGCCAGAGTCCAGCCCCGCTGCATCACCGCGTCAAGCGTTACGCCTTCCAGGGTGCAGTCATCTGTGCCGAAGATGTTCTCTCCCAGGCGGGTGCGGAGGTCTTTTTCCACGACAGCGATCATCCGGTCTGCCTCGGTTTCGGTCGCGCTTTGGCTGCGATGCGGACGTCCACCACGCCGGAGTGGGCGGTCAAGCCCACGGTTGGGTTGGTGAGCGTTTCCAGATCGCCGATCTGGTCGTCAATCATCCCTTCGCCAAGTCCACTGACATGCAATGTGCGGATTTTGAGCACTGCGTGCAGGTCGAAGTGTTTTTGAAGGTAGGGAACGATGGCGTCGGTCAGGAGGGTTTCCATCTCGCGTGGCACACCAGGCAGGGAAACGATTATTTTACCGCTCTTGCTGGTCCCTTTCCCGTGCTGGAGAGGGTACATTCACGATGAAAGCCGGGGCAGTACCCACCGGATTTTCGATGACGATGGCGTTTTTGGGGATATAAGCCTGACGCTTTTGGTTTTCGGTGGGGGTGCGCCCATAACGGGCAATGCGGGCGGTGATTTGCTCCCAGAGTTCGGGGTGAAATTCCAGGGGCACGCCGACGGAATCAGCAATGGCCTGCCGGGTGGGATCGTCCACGGTGGGGCCGAGGCCGCCGGTGGTGATGACGATATCAGCGCGTTCCAGTGCCTGGCGGACGGTCTCGGCAATGCGGTCAGCGTTGTCGCCAATGGTCTGTGTCCGGAACAGGTCTATGCCCAGGCTGCGCAAAACCCGCGCAACGAAGCGGGTATTGGTGTCGGCGGTCTCGCCGAGCAGGAGTTCGGTGCCAATGGCGATAATCTCTGCGGTAGGCATAAGTGGATGGATTATACAACAGGGGCGGTATATGCCGTCCACGGTTGGCTGGCGATCAACGGAGAAAGATGGAGTTCCTCCAGCAATGCCTGGCGGGGAATGTAAAGAATTTTGTCAGGTGTTTGGACTGCCACCTGCTCGATCGCACCAAATATCTGGTTCGTCATTTCATAGGCAGCTGCGGAATTAGGCACCGGACCGAGCAGGGGAATCCCGGCGTTCAAAAGGATTGGACCTGCAACAATTGCCTCGTCGTGCAGGTCGGGCCAATAACAGCAGATAGGTCTTGGTAAGTGGCAAATTCGGTCGCCGCGACCCGGGCGCTGTCTGCGGTGCAGTCCGTCTCATAGCGGATAAGCTTGAGGGGGTGGCCGAGGAGTTCAACTTTATCTGCAACCGCTTTTTCCACGCTTTGGAGCGAATTCGATCCCGGCAGGACGCTGTTCGCCAATGGTCGCCAGGATGGTGCCAACGACCACCGGGCTGTCGGTTCGAATTTCCAGGCAGCCCAGCGGATCAGTACATTCGTACGGAGCCGCAGTGCAGGAGGCCAGCAGCAGGCTGATGGTCAACAGGGCCGCGTTGGTGGCGATGTGTCTCTTCATCAATTAATTCTTCTACCCCTCGAGTAAAGCCTCGCGGATGCGGAGTTCAGGGTTGCAGAGTATCATCTCTAGAGTTTCCCGGAGAATAGAAGATTAGTGAGGAAATGTTTCGTCCAGCCACTGGTTCGGGTTGACCTGGATGCCATTGACCCACACTTCCCAGTGCAGGTGGGCACCGGTGACGCGCCCTGTAGCACCGATTTTACCGATCCATTGGCCTGCCGTGACGTGGTCGCCGATGGAAACATATATTTCTGCCTGGTGATAAAGGCCGCTGTAAACTCCCTGGCCGTGATCAATAATGGTGGCGTTCCCACGCACGGTCTTGAGACCGGTAAACACAATCACACCGTCGGCTGGAGCGTAGATGGCGAAAGGCTGCGTAGCGGAGCAAACGCCGAAGTCAATCCCGGTATGGAAGGACAGGAGTGCTCCGCCGTTATAAGTGCGGCGATTTCCATATTTCGAGCGTACACAGAACGGATCGTCAGCAACTGGCAGCCGGAACTTCCCCTGCCAGTATTTTTCGGTCGTGACGGGTGTGACCACAGAGAGCAGCCATTCGTCTTCTGGTATGGTGATGGCCGGGTCGATTGTGGATGGCTCAACTCCATTGATGGTTTCATTTTGGTAATTCCCGGAGGCCACCAGCACCATCTGTTCGAAGGATTGTTCTGAGCCGTCCGAAAGGGTGATGTCAATTCGCAGCGGGTACAGACCCGGTTCCGTCATGGCATGGACGCCTTGCAGCGCTACCTGAGAACCGTCATCTTGAGGGAAGAAGTGCAGAGGATGATCCACCAGAAGGCCGCTCAAAGTGACCGGCTGGGCCGCCATGACTTTGACCTGGACGGTTGCCCCTTGAGTGATCGGCAACGGGTCCACCTTGGCGGAGGTGAGCACAGCGGGAATCCCGGTAGGAGCGGCGGTGGATGAGCCCGAGGGAAGGTAGAGCAAATCGCCCGGGCAGGCTGGCTTGGGGTTCGGTGAGACCGTTTAGTTGAGTGATGGTCCAGGGGTCGGTGTTTTGCCTGACAGCCAACTCCAGCAAGGTTCACCTTTGGCAAGCGCAGTACGGGCTGTCAGGGCAGGTTGCTCATCCTGTTGCAGCAGGACGAGGTTGTAACCGGCATACAGTTCGGCAGGGCTGACAATGTGATTGAGTTTGATGAGCAGCGCCGGGTCAACGCGGTACTGGCGGCTCAGGCTGCGCAGGCTTTCACCAAATGGGACCGGCTGGGTGATCAGTGTTCCGCTCAGCCCGTCTAATCCGGGAATGATGAGCTGGTCGCCAACGAAAATATCCTGGCTGACCATGTTATTGGCGGCCATGATGTCGGTCACGGTGACGTTGAAGCGTATGGCAATGTCCCACAGCGTATCGCCTGACTGGACAATATAAACCGGACCGGGCGGAGGGGTGGGTGTTTGGGCAGATGCGGGAGTTGCTGAAACAATAATGATGAAGGCCAAGATGCAGGCGACAATTCTTTTATGCATTTTGGAACTCAACATGGTCCCCGATTTTGAATTCGTTCAGCCGGTCCGGGTGGATTTCCAGGATATACCTGGCTGGTTGGTGTGGAGCGTAGGCTGGTCGCCAGGCGCGTGCCAGGACGGTATCCACGACGACCTTTTCGGAATTGATCCAGATGACCGCCAGGTCCATGAAAACGAACAGCATGTGGATGGCAGTATCAAGTCGGCTCTCGTGTGCTTCGACGAGCAGCAGGCCCTTATCTGGGGCGAGGCTGGAACGGAACATCAGGCCGCGTAAACGGCACAGGAAACTGTCACAATAGAGGGCATGTAATGGTGTCGGAAGCGGCTGGTTTTTATTTTCGAGGTGGATTGTATTCATAAAGAGATATGAAAACGGGGCGTTTGGTGCGCCCCGTTCCGGTCGGATTGGCTCAGGCGGTTTGTTTTCGTCCAAGCACGTTATCTACGCTGGTTAATAATTCCTGCGGGCTGAATGGTTTGGCAATGTAATCATCCACTTTGGCAATGTGCAGGCCGAGCACCTTGTCTATGCTCTGGGCTTTGGCGGTGACGACGATTACCGGGATATTCTTGGTGGTCTTCGTCCGCTTTCATTTGTTGATAGACTTCCCATCCATCCATTTCGGGCATCATCAGGTCGAGCAGGACCAGGTCGGGATGGTTTTTGCGGATGATTTCAAGACCTTCTTTACCGCCATTGGCGCCACGGATTTCGAACCCGCGGCGGCTGAGGATCAGGCGAATCAGGTCTATCATTTCCGGTTCATCTTCAATACAGAGGATCATCTTTGTGTTTTTTTCTGTCATTTGATGCCACCTGAATGGATTAAGTTTACCACAAATAACATCCTCCCATCTTTCCATCTGCATAGGGATATGGGAAAGCGTGGAGGTGAAAGATAGAGACCGACCACAGTGTACATTACAACTTAACAGGGTAAACACGGAGATAGAACTCTGCATCCTTTTTGATTTCCTGATTAGCGTGTATTTCGGATAAAGATGATGAATTTATTAGAACTTTATATAACATATTCATCGAATCTGGCAGAGACGTATATAGGTTGGTATAATCTATTCGCACGGACAGGAGGTCCATGTGAATTCACGCAATCAGTCCTACATTATCTATCTCCTGCTGTTCATTGCAATCGTGGCGATGGTCTACTTTAACGTTCGGCAGCAGCCGAATGCACAAGGACCATTGACCATCAACCAGGTTGCCCAGCAGATCCAGGCTGGCACGATCACTCGCATTGTTGTCAATGATGACAATAGTTTACAGGTGATTTCTTCCAGTGCCAGCGGTCCGATCGAACAGACGGCACGCAAAGAGCCTGAGACAACCCTCGTCTCGCAATTGCTGGCATTTGGTGTAACCCCCGCACAACTTGCTAAATGTGTCCATCGAAGTCAATCCACCCAGTCCCTGGGCTGGCATATTGACCCTGGCCTATTACATTGTGCCGGTCATTCTGATTGGGGCGCTGTTCTGGTTCATTTTCCGCCAGGCGCAGGGCAGCAACAACGCTGCGATGGCCTTCGGCAAATCCAAGGCGCGCATGTTCAGCGGCGAACATCCCACGGTAACATTCGAGGATGTGGCCGGCATAGATGAATCCAAGGAAGAACTGAAAGAAGTGGTCGAGTTCCTGAAGGAACCGCAGAAATTCATCCAATTGGGTGCGCGCATTCCAAAGGGCGTCCTGCTGGTTGGTCCTCCCGGAACGGGGAAAACCCTGCTTGCCAAAGCTGTTTCAGGCGAGGCGGGCGTGCCTTTCTTCTCGATCTCCGGCTCGGAGTTTGTGGAAATGTTCGTCGGCGTGGGTGCCAGCCGTGTGCGTGACCTGTTCGACCAGGCCAAGCGCCACTCGCCCTGCATCGTCTTTGTAGACGAGATTGATGCCGTCGGACGGCAGCGCGGTGCCGGTCTGGGCGGCTCGCACGACGAGCGTGAGCAGACCCTCAACCAGATGCTGGTGGAGATGGACGGGTTCGATACCGACACGAACGTGATCGTCGTGGCCGCCACCAACCGTCCCGACATCCTTGACCCGGCCCTGCTGCGTCCCGGTCGCTTTGACCGCCGCATCACCCTCGACCGGCCGGATATGCACGGCCGCGAAGCCATTCTGAAAGTCCATGCGCGCGGCAAGCCGTTTGAACCTGCTGTGGATCTGGGAAGCATTGCGCGCGGCACGCCCGGTTTCGTCGGCGCTGACCTGGAAAACCTGATCAATGAAGGTGCCATCCTGGCAGCCCGCCGCAACAAGAAAGCGATTGGCCAGCCTGAATTGGAAGAAGCGATTGAGCGTGTGATCATGGGACCCGAACGCAAGTCCCGGCTGATCAGCGAGGAAGAAAAACGGATTATTGCCTATCACGAAGCGGGCCATGCAGTGGTCATCAATGCCATCCCCGAAGCCGACCCGGTGCAAAAGATCACCATCGTGGGACGCGGACAGGCTGGCGGGTTGACCTGGAACCGCCCGACCGATGATCGCATGCTCACTTCACGCAAGAAAATGCTGGCGCAATTAGCCCTGTTCCTCGGTGGCCGCGCAGCCGAGCAGACTCGTCTTCGATGATATTACCTCGGGCGCCGCCAATGACCTGGAGAACGTAACCAAAATTGCCCGCACCATGGTCACCCGCCTTGGGAATGAGCAATGAACTCGGCTCGATGACTTATGGCCAGAAGGAGGAACTCATTTTCCTGGGTCGCGAGATCTCAGAGCAGCGCGATTATTCCGAGGCGATTGCCGAACAGATCGACCGCGAAGTGCGCAAGCTGGTGGATGATTCCTATAAACAGGCGCTTGCGATCCTGAAAAAATATCGCACCGAACTGGACGCGGTGGCCAACAAACTGCTCGAGGTGGAAACGCTGACGCGCGAAGAGTTCGAGAAAATCTTCCCGCCTCCATTCCCCAAGAAGAGCGGCACCCCGCAGCCTGCATAAACAAACAGAAACCCGGCTTCACAACCGGGTTTTTTTATTCCTCTCGCTAAAATTATTCATTTCCCCATCATGCCCAGCCTTCAGCCGCCAGGGCATCGTGCAGTTCATCCGGATGGTGGCGGCAACGGAATTCCAGGCGGCTGGATTCGGTGTGCGCTTTGCTGTAGGGCCATCCGGCTGCCATGCGATTGCGCTCATGCAACTCGTGCAGCAGCACAAACCCCCTTTCCTTCTCCTCAATGGCATCGTCGATCCAGACCTCGCCCTCAGGGATGAATTCATAGACATGGTCATGACCACCGGCCGTGTAGTCAATATCGAACGCGCTTCGCACCAACCGGCCATTCACAATCCATACACTTACACCATTCTCCAACTTCTTCCACAGGCGCTCATGCACTTTGCTGGCATCCGGCAGCTCTTTCCCTTGATGCGTCATCTTGCGGATGTCCCCGGCTCGACGTCTTTCCCTGCGTTCGACCTTGTCAGCTTGTGTGATCGCATCGGCGTAGGAGACACCTTTTGCCATGAGGTCATGCTCTACCAGCAAGTGCTCGATGAAAAAGAGGCGCTCATCGTGTTCAGCTTCCTTGTCAATCCAGAATTCCTTCTCGGGGATGTACAGGTAACGGTAATGCTGGCCGAAATTCGTGAACTCCTCATCGATATGGCCGCGGATGTATGCACCATCGACTATCCAGACCCGATAGTCTCCCCGCATTTCATCCATCTGTAGATAAGGTGGCTTGAGCGACTCTGTCAAAGGACATTCTCCATAATAAAATCTGTCAGAGTGGACTAACGGCGTGGCTCATCCCCCTTGGAGAAGGGGTTGTTGAAGGAGAGCCGGCGAAAATGTGGACTTGGTACGCGCCCTTTGCGCTGAAGCGATCTCCCATCATATCGCGCCCAGGAGAACCCACAAACCAAATCCCGTGATGATTGCGCCTGAAATTCTGTTAACCCATTGTAATCCATGAGGGTTGAACTTCTCTCGAATAACACCAACACTTCCGCTCAGAATGAGCCACCACAGTGCTGAGCCGATGAAAACACCCAGAACCAACACTCCCGCGGCAGCATAGTTCCCTCCCGCTCCTGCCAAACCCAAACCTGTAAATATCGCTGCAAAGAAAATGATGGTCATCGGATTTGTGAGCGTTAGAAAAAACGTTGAAACATAAGCGCCTGCGAGACCAATCCCTTTAGCCAGGGTTGTTTGTTCTACAGGTTGTGTGAAAAAGGTTTTGAGACCCAAATAACAGAGGAACAAGCCACCGATAAGGCGCAGCCAAACTTGTTGGTCGACCAGGAAGTTTGAAATGAAAGCCAGACCGAATCCGGCAATGCTGCCATAGATTGCATCAGCCGTGGCAGCCCCCAAACCCGAGACGAGACCAGATATGCGCCCATCGGAGATTGTGCGGCGTATGCACAATACACCGATTGGCCCGACAGGCGCAGCAATCGAGAAGCCAATGATGAGACCCTTAAGCAAGAAATTGATATCCACTTATCTCAATGAATGATGGGCGACGCGATTGCGAGCGGTCTCATGGAGGAACTCAAGCCCTTTCGTACTCCTCCTCGGGAAGGCGCGGGGATAAGCGGGCTTGGTGGTATGCAGGGGTTGACCTGCATTTCTCATGGGGGTTGTTCCGTCTATGGCTTACTTGGATCTACATATCAAGTCACAAGAAGGCTGGCGGAATACGATCAGACCATGGTTGAGCGCGATCGATCTGGCCGGCAAGACGGAATAGAGTGGCCTCGTCGCCAAAGCGCCCCACAAAATGCATCCCGATGGGTAGCCCGGCTTCATTCCAGCACAGCGGCACCGACATGGCTGGCTGACCGGTTACATTAAATATTGGAGTATATGGCATGAAATTGAAGGTCTTGCTGGCCAACGGCTTGATCACACCAAGAGCATTTAGCAGCCAGGCGGCGTTGAGCCTCCCTACCAGCCCTATCAGAAACCGCTCTGCGGCTGAGGGTTGCAACGATCCTGTAAGTATCGGGGGTTCAGCAAGAGTTGGGGTGAGCAAAACATCATAACCTTCGAAGAAGCGACCGACACTACGCGCAGTGGACAATAAGTAATTTAACGCATTTGCGTATTTGCCAGCGCTGAACGCTTGGCCCAGCAGAGCCAGGGCGCTGGTACCCGTTTCGAAGTCAGCATAAGATGTCTTGCGCCCAGCCAGGCCCGCAGCCCAATCAATTTCATCACGTGTCTCAGCTGCTATCATCGTTAAAAACGCGATGGCAAAAGCCTCTCTATCGATTTGTGGCGCTGCTTCCACCAGTTCGTGTCCCAACTTTTCCAGCAGGCGCACGGTGGCTTCCAACCCTTTCCGACAATCTTCGTGTACTTCATGGCCCAGGAAGGGGGTCGAAGTGAAGGCGATCCGCAGGCGACCAGGCTCTGTGGTCACTTCCTGCAAATAAGGCCGCTCCGGCGCTGCAGCCCAATAAGGTGCGCCCACATCCGGTCCGGAAATGGCATCCAGCATGGCGGCGCTGTCACGCACCGAGCGGGTGAGAACGTGTTCCTGGGTAAAACCTCGCCAGATATCCCCAACATCTGGCCCCGCAGGAGTGCGGCCGCGGGTGGGCTTTAATCCAAATACACCACAGCACGAGGCTGGAATGCGGATCGACCCGCCTCCGTCAGAACCTCCTGCCAGGGGGACAAGTCGGGCAGCCACCGCAGCCGCAGAGCCGCCGCTGGAGCCGCCTGCTGTACGGGTGAGGTCCCAGGGGTTGTTGGTTGGGCCAAAGGCTTCCGGCTCGGTATAGGGCAGCAAGCTGAATTCGGGGACGTTCGTTTTCCCGAGGAGGATGACCCCCGCAGCCCGGTAACGGCGCACGATTTCGTTATCGTGCGGCTGAGGAATATTCTTCAGGATGCGAGTACCACTACTCGTCGGCACGCCCTCCACGGTGGCATGCATATCTTTTAGAAGGAAAGGCACTCCCTTGAATGGACCGTCAGGTAAGGTGCCTTGGGCGACTTTTCGTGCTTGATCATACATCTTGTAGATGATGGCATTAATCTTCGGGTTATGTGCCTCTATTCGGCTGATGGCCTCTTCGATTAGTTCAGCGGGTGAGATCTGTTTTGTTCGCACCAGTTGGGCAAGGCCCAATCCATCGTATTTATGGAATTCAGGAAAGGTGGTCATATGATTTTCCTAGAAATCTAGACTTAAGGTTTATCCGGCAAACAACTAGGTACTCAACGGCGATTTGGCGGCTCAATAGCTTATAGACCATTACGGTCTACTCACATAAAGTAGATAGGTAGTAGACCGCTCACAAAAGGTTCAAACAATCACCAAAGCAATAGTAGTATATACAATAATCCCAACGATGAAAAGAGCTATATAGGAGAGGAATAATATCACCCGATCAAATTGCTGTTGCCTTGTGTGTTATACCTGCTCTTCTTATTCCAGAAACACGCGTACTTCTTTTTCAATTTCATTCATCGTTTCCTCCCCAGCCTCGAACCAGTGGATCTCCGCATCCTGCGCCTTGAACCAGTTCGCCTGCCGCCGCACGAAATTGCGCGTCAGCCGCCGCATGCGCACTTTGGCATCCTCCAGGCTCATCTCTCCCCGCAGCACGGCAGCGCACTCGCGGTAGCCGATGGCAGACATGGTCGGCAGCTCGGGCGAATAGCCCTGTGCCAGCAGGCTGCGCACCTCGTCCAGCAGGCCGGCGGCGAACATGGCCTCGATGCGGGCATCCACGCGGGCATAAAGTTCCGGGCGCGGACGGATCAGCCCGATCGTCAGCAGGCGGTAGGGACTCTCACCTTGCCCGCGCTGGTCGGAGAATCTGCGGCCGGTGGAGAAGATCACCTCCAGCGCCCGCACCGTCCGGCGCAGGTTGCGTGGGTCGATCGTCTCCGCCGCAGGCCGGGTCGAGAAGAGCCAGCCGCTGGTGCAGCCAGTCGTTCCCCTTGGACTTCGCCAGCTCTTCCAGCACTGTCCGCAGACGGGCGTCCGGTTCTGTGGCGGGCGGTGCCCAGCCGTGCGTCACTGCGTGGATGTACTGCCCGTCCCGCCCACCAGGAACGGCAGTTTGCCGCGTCGTGGATGTCTGCAATCGCTTCCGCGGCGAGGTGCTGGAAAACAGCCAGGCTCCAAGTCTCATCCGGGTCGGCCACGTCAATCAGGTGGTGCGGGATGCGGAGGCGCTCCTCAAGCGTCGGCTTGGCGGTGCCGATGTCCATGCCGCGGTAAAAGAGACGCGAATCCGCCGAGACGATTTCCCCGTCCAGCCGTTCGGCCAGTTGGATGGAAATCTCGGTCTTGCCGACCGCGGTTGGCCCGACGATGACGATGAGGGGAGGTTTGAATCTAACGGTTCCTTAGAACCTTCAGGTCCTACGCATTTACGAAATGACATTTTCAAAATGCTCGATCTGCGCTTTTCCGCCGGGCGTGCCTTCCACGGCGATCACGTCAAACTGCCAGCTTTCGCCGCTTTCGGGATGCGCCTGGAGATACTCTTCGGCTGCGGAGAGCATATATGCCTGTTTGCGGTGCGTGACCGAATCTTCGGGATAGGCAAAAGCATGTGAACTGCGCGTCTTGACCTCGACAAAGACCAGCAAGCCGTCCTTGCTGGCGACGATATCAATCTCGCCGTGGGCGCTGTGGACGTTGCGCGCCAGGATCGTGTAGCCGTTCGCCTTCAGATACTCCGCGGCGGCGTCTTCGCCCCAGCGACCGACGACCTGTCTGCGGGTGCTCATGTGCGCAGTTTCTCCACCAGGCTGCGGATGCGGGAACTCAGACTACGCCGGCGCGGCAGGGCTGCGAAAGACCAGATGTTCATAGTGGGCAAGCATGATTTGCAGTGGTATGTTCAATGGCGTATTTTTCAGAGGCCTTGCGGGCTGCCAGCCCCATTTTGCGGCGCAGGTTGCGATCGAGGCACAGACGGGTCAGTTTGGCGGCGAAAGCAGCCTGGTTTTGGCTGGCAAGGAAGCCGGTCATGCCATCCTCGATGGTATCGCCCACGCCCACCGAGTGGATACCCAGCGCGGGCAGCCCGGTTGCCATGGCTTCGATCACTGAAAGGGGATGGACTTCTGTCACCGAGGCGGTCACGAAAATGTCGCACATTGCCAGGTATTGCGGCATTCGGTCATAAGCGACCATGCCGGAGAAATGGACCCGGTCAGCGATGCCAATTTCGGTGGCAAGTTTTTTCAGATCTTCCTCTTCCGGTCCGCCGCCGATGATCAGCAAATGGACGTCTTCCACTGCCTCAGCCACGCCTGCAAAAGCCCGTAAAAGAAAGTCCACGCTTTTTTCCGGTCCCAGCCGCCCGGAATAGATCAGCAGGATGTCCTCTGGCGTAAAGCCGAATTCGAGGCGGCAGTCTTCACAAGCCTGCTGATAGCGTTCCAGTTCGACGCCGTTGGGCACCACTTCTATCGGGCTGGTTACCCCCAGTTTCCGCAGAACATCTGCCATTCCAGGCGAGGGCGAGATGACCAGGTCCACGGCAGTACAGAAAGGTGGCATGTAGCTCTGGAGAAAGCTGGCGCTGATTTCCTCGGGCAGGAGCGGCATGTATGCTTGCGCGTATAGATCGTAGCGGGTGTGGTTGGTGAAGACAATCGGGATATGCAGCGGGCGGCAATAGCGCAAGGCCAGCCGTCCGCTGAGGAACGGATGGTTGACATGGACCAGGTCCATGGTCTGGAGCAGTGCTTTCGCTTTACGGCTGTAGCGGAAATTCAAGATAATAGCCGGTATCCACCAGCGGCAGGCCCGGTGAGCGGATAATGTTCGTCTCTTCGTCGGGATAGTCGAGGTCCCCGAAGGTAAAAATAAAGACCTCGTGTCCGGCCTGTTCCAGATACTCGTTTGTTCAAGGAAATGTAATTGGTGATTCCGCTGACGTGCGGCTTGTAAATATCTGCCATCATGCCGATGCGCATCCTGACCTCCGCAGCAATCGAAGGGTTCTCCGGTTTCCACCGTAGGGAATGGGAAAAGGGGGAGTGTTGGGAGGGCTCTACCCGTCCAACACCCCTAAATCTTTCCATCTATCACGGGAATTCTCACAGCCCCATCGTAAGTCAAGCGAGATGGCCTGTCAAGGTAGGGTATAATTATATTGTTCAGGATGTTCCATCCAATGTTTATACGCCCCACTGTGGGTAATCTAAAATACGAAGGCAGTTTATGGCAAGCGTTCCTTTCACTTTGCCTCCGGACTACTGGCAGACTTTTTCCCTCGGCAAGAAAGACCTGGAATTCCTCAGCACCTATCTATTCGAGAACGAGACACCTCTCACCGAGAAGGAACTTGTCCCGGTTCTGATTGACGAGCGCATCCGTAACGAGCGTGAAGCACTGGTCAAACAGCAACGCTCAATCGGCAAGGTGTATTTGCCCGAAGGGCATTATAAAGTGGGGGAGAGCTTGGTCTTTCCCGCGCTGGATTGGAAAAAAGGGAAAGTCGCCAACTTACGTCCCGGAGTAAATCCCGCCATGGGTGAATTTGAAGTCATCGAAGTCGAATTTGAGGGCGGAGTATCGCGCCAGTTTGCCGCAGGTCTGGCGGACCACAAACTGAATCAGCCGGTGGAAATTTCCATCGATGACCAGTTGCTCAACCCGGAAAACGTCATCAAAACCTATGGCCCGGACTTGGAGCAGAAACTGGATAAAGCCCTATCAGCCGATGATGACCTGGTAAAAGTTGCGGCACGCTGGTTCCCGCGTGCTCTGCTGGTGGATATTAATGTTGGCCAGCTTAACCTGGCCGAGGCCGTGCTGGACGAGGCAGCGGCCGGCAAACCGCTTACCACGACCGCCCTGATCGAGCAGTTGGAAATCTCCGGGAATGTCAATCCGAAGTTGATTGAATTCTCGATGAATTATGCCTTGCAGGAAGATGGCCGTTTTGACGAAGTTGGTCCGGCAGGCGAGGTGTTGTGGTTTTTGAAGCGCCTTGAACCGCATGATGTTCAACAAATCCCTTTGCCGTTACGGTATATTGAAATCCCGTATGACCGCTCCATCCTGACACGTGAAATGCTGGCTCTCGAAGCCGAACTGGATGATGAATTGGCTGAAAACGAACCGCCCGCCGGAGAGGTGGCTGAGGTGACCATCAGCCTGAGTTATCCTCACTGGCGGGCTGGCACGCTCCCGGTCTCGGCGCGGGTGCGGAGCTTGTTTCCCACTGCATACGAATCACCGCGCGTCCGCTTTACGCTGGTCGATGGACAGTCCAAGGAAGAAATCCCTGCCTGGGTGGTTCGCCAGCATGGCTATGTATATGGACTGGAGGCACTTTACCAGAAATATGGATTGATCCCCGGCAGCCTGATTTCGGTGGCGAAGGGTAAAAAGCCCGGCCAGGTGATCGTTACCCCCAAGACCCGCCGCCCGACGCGTGACTGGGTGCGGACGGTGCTGGTCGGCAGCGATGGCAGGATTGTCTTTGCCATGCTCAAGCAAAACCTGACGACCGAATTCAATGAACGCATGGTCGTTGCCGTTCCAGATCCTATCCGCCGTGGACGATGCCTGCGAGCAGGTTGCCAAACAACATCTTCCGTTCGAGCAACTGGTTGACGATATGATGCGCGAACTGGTCAAACTTAATGTGCAGGGACATGTGCATGCGCAGGAGCTGTACTCGGCGATTAATATTATCCGCCGCTGCCCGCCGGGAGCGCTGCTGGCTTTCCTGACGAGCAGTTCCAGCTATAAGCATGTCGGTGACCTGCATTATCGCCTGGCTGAAACGGAGGTTGAGAATGCCTGAAGTTAAAAAGTTCAGCCTGATCAAACCGACCCTTCAGACGCCTTTTCACATTGACTTCGAGTGGTGGCGCATTAACGATACTAATTGGCATGTTGCTCTCGAGAGCCTTTTATGTCCCGAACACCAGGAAGCCTTTGCTGGTCTGCCGGAAGGCCAGATGATCGACTGGGTGGACCCGGAGACTGCTGAGGTCCGTCAGTTGGACGGGCTCCAAAACACGCTCATCAATCATTGCGCCCAACAACCCGGCTTTCTCGATGAACATACTGCCCTGGTGGATGCCATTTTTCGTCTGCTGCTGGTGAATGGTAACACGCCCATTCCGCGGAGGAACTCGGGGCACGGCTCAGATCGTCCCGCGGATATGATTCTCAAGACGATCGCCGGCCCGCGCGTGTACAAGGGCTTGAGACCATATGTAGCTTAATTTTTCGGATGATGAAGCAAGCTTCCGCAAGTTGTCAAGATGCCCCTGTAGCTCAACGGACAGAGCACCTGCCTTCTAAGCAGTAGGTTGTGGGTTCGAATCCCGCCAGGGGCGCTCCCCTCATCCGCACCATCTGCTATTTCATCTGGAAATGGGGGAGAGCAAGGAAGGTCAGGAGGAATAATGACCACAGAACGTTTTGGGATTGTTAAATTCAGAGGACAGGATGTTACCGTCATTGGTCCTGGATCTGAAACCGGGCGATGTGGCTCCGGAGTTTTCCGTCCAGACTCTCGACTGGGCTCCATTTAACGGGCTGGCGAATACACACGGGCAAAGTCCGCATCATTACGGCTGTTCCCTCCCTGGATACTGAAGTTTGTGACCGCGAGACCCGCCGCTTCAACCAGGAAGCTGCGACCCTGAGCAAGGATATTGTCATCCTGGTCATCAGCACCGATCTGCCCTTTGCGCAGAAACGCTGGTGCGGTGCAGCCGGTGTGGATCAGGTGACCGTCCTTTCAGACCACATGGGTGCGGATTTCGGCACAGAAATACGGCTGTCTTATTAAGGAAGCGCGCGTTCTTCGCCGGGCTGTCTTCGTGGTGGACCGGGCCGGGAAAATTACCTATGCAGCCTATATGCCTGCCCTTGGCGAGGAACCAAATTACGCCGAGGTTTTGGCAGCGGCCCAGGCAGCATTGTAGGAATGAAACCATTGCTCCCATATCTGGAGCGAGTAGTCGAGCAAGGAGGTAGTCATGTCTTCGCTGTTCTCAGAAAGATCATCAGACTGAGCTTTCGTTCTCAGGGATGCACGCCATTGGCTGGCAGGTTGGCATTCACTCGTATGCCTGGAGCCCGCCCACCGATGTTTATGAAACAGACGCGAGTTTCGTCGTCCGGCTGGAAGTGGCCGGGATGCGCCAGTCGGATTTTTCGATCGACGCTTGAAGACAACTTTCTCGTCATCAGCGGCATGCGCAGCGAATCGCCGGAGCAGTCGCACCTATCACCAGATGGAAATCCGCTTCGGTGAATTCAGCACCGCCATTGAAATCCCGGCTGGCGCGGATGTGAGCAAAGCCCAGGCCGATTACGAAGACGGTTTTTTGAATGTTGTATTGCCCAAGATTAAACCTACTCATTGTCAATATCAAAGGTTGATTGCATTTTTATGTCTGCATCCCGTTGGCATACCGGTCCGCTGGACGTATTTGACTGGCTCCAGGATAGCGATACCTCGCTGGAAGACCTCTTCCTGCCGTCCATTTTTACGCGCCTCCAGAAGAAAGACGAACAGGAAAAAGGACCTGGTACAAGCCTGCATCGGTGGACGGGGAGACGATAAAGTACCCTGAAATTATCCCGATCCTTCCTCTGCGTGGTGTGGTGGTCTATCCCCAGACGGCTGTCCCGTCTGACCATCGGCCAGCCGCGTTCGATCAAACTGGTAGATGAAGTGTCTGGTACGACTGATAAACTGATCGGTTTGGTGGCGGCGCGCAACCCGGAGATCGAAGAACCCGCCCCGGCTGACCTGTATCACGATCGGCACGATTGCGACCGTCCACCGGCTGTTTCGTGCTCCGGATAATACCATCCGCCTGCTCGTGCAGGGTCTGATGCGTTTCCGGGTGGTGGAGTTCGTCGAGACGGAGCCTTATCTCAAAGCCCGCATTGAAGTTCTCCCGGAAACTGTCGAGACCGGGCTGGAGATCGAGGCACTGGCTCGTTCGGCGCGCGACCAGTTCGAGCAGATATCGGGATTAACGCCTTCCATCCCGCGCGAACTGGTGGCATCCATCGTCTCACTCGAAGACCCGCTCCAAACGGTCTACACGATTGCCAATTTCCAGCGGATCGAATTAAAGGATGCCCAGACTCTCCTTGAATTGGACTCGACCAAGGCCAAACTGGAGAAATTGGTTGATCTGCTGGTGCGCGAAGCGGAAGTGCTCTCGCTGGGGGCGAAAATCCAGAACCAGGCCCGCTCGGAAATCGAGAAGGTTCAGCGCGAATATTACCTTCGGGAGCAGATGAAAGCCATCCAGAAGGAATTGGGCGAGAACGACGAACAGGCGGTCGAAGTGGAAGAATTCCGCAAGAAGATCGAAGCAGCCAAGATGCCCGAAGAAGCCGAGAAACAGGCCCGTCGCGAATTGGATCGCCTGGCACGCCTGCCAACTGCCGCTGCCGAATACGGCGTCATCCGCACCTATCTCGACGCGCTGGTTACGCTGCCCTGGTCGCAGGGCACAAACGATAACCTGGATATTGCCCATGCCCGCAAGATCCTGGATCAGGATCATTACGGCTTGCAGGATGTCAAAGAGCGCATCCTGGAGTTCCTGGCCGTCCGCAAATTACGCCTGGAGCGCAAGGACGAGAAGGCCGAACCTTCCAAGGACCTCATCCGCCGCGAGCGGGAGGGCGTGATCCTGTGCTTCGTCGGTCCGCCGGGCGTCGGCAAGACTTCGCTGGGGCAATCCATTGCTCGTGCCATGGAGCGCAAGTTTGTCCGCATTTCACTTGGGGGCGTGCGCGACGAGGCCGAGATCCGCGGTCACCGCCGCACCTACATCGGCGCCATGCCGGGACGGATCCTGCAGGCCCTGCGCCGGGTCGAATCGCACAACCCGGTCTTCATGCTGGATGAAGTGGATAAACTGACCATGGATTTCCACGGCGACCCGGCTTCGGCGTTGCTTGAAGTGCTTGACCCGGAGCAGAACGTGGAATTCCGCGATAACTACCTCGAAGTCGCTTACGACCTTTCGCAAGTGTTCTTCATTACCACTGCCAACACGCTGGAAACCATCCCATCTCCGCTGCTGGACCGCATGGAAATCATCCATCTTTCTGGTTACACCGAGAGCGAAAAGATAGCCATTGCCAAAGGCTACCTGATCCCGCGCCAGGTGCGTGAGAATGGGTTGCGGCCCGCAGAAGTGAATTTCAGCAAGGATGCCCTGAAAACCATTATCAACCAGTACACCCGCGAAGCCGGTGTCCGCAACCTGGAGCGAAAAATTGGCGCCGTCTGCCGTAAGCTGGGAACACGTATCGCCGAAGGCAAAGAAACAAGCAGCCAGGATTACCCCCAAAGCTGTCAAGGAATTGCTTGGACATCCCATCTTTCTTGAAACCGAAGAGATTGACACGCGCACGTCCATCCCCGGTGTGGTCCCCGGCCTGGCATGGACGCCTTTCGGCGGTGACATCCTGTTCATCGAAGCCACGCGCATGCCTGGGGCAAAAGGTTTCCAGGTCACCGGGTCGGTGGGGAACGTGATGCAGGAATCAGCCCGGGCGGCGCTTTCCTATGTCCGTTCGCATGCGGTCGAGATTGGTATTACAAAAAGATTTCTTCGATAAGTCCGACATCCACATGCACATCCCGGCTGGTTCCCAACCCAAAGACGGCCCGTCGGCGGGAGTCACGATGGCAACCGCCCTGGTTTCTTTGATTTCCGGCCGTCCGGTCAAGAAAGGCGTCAGCATGACCGGTGAAATCACCCTGCGCGGGCAGGTAATGCCTGTCGGTGGGATCAAGGAAAAGATGCTGGCTGCCCATCGCGCCGGGCTGAAGACAATTATCCTGCCCAAACGCAACGAGCTGGATGTTGAAGATGTGCCCGAAGAAGTACGCAAGGCAATGACCTTTGTTTTTGCCGAGTCGGTCAATGAGGTGCTGAAGGCTGCTTTGGAAAAACCCGCCAAGTCTACAAAGAAACCGCATCAAGGAAAAAAATAATGGTAAAAGTGCTTCTGGCGGATGACGATTTCACCATGGTTGCACTCCTGAAAACCCTGCTTGGTATGGAGGGCTACCAGGTGGCGACTCTGTTGGATAAAAAAGGCAGCATCCTGGAAAATATCCGGAAAGAGAAACCGGATGTTCTGTTGATTGATATTTTTCTTGGCACACCGCAACGGCTTGGATGTCGTCCGGCAGATCCGTGAGGCTCCGGGTATGAAAGACCTGAAGATCATCATGGTTTCCGGCATTGACAAGACCGAGGAATGTCTGGCTGCGGGAGCGAATGCCTTTCTGCTCAAGCCGTACATGCCCGAAGACCTGTTCGACCTGCTCCGTTCGTAGCGTTTGGGGATTTTGTGACTGAAGTACGGCATCCGGGAATTCCACTACCCTGAAGATTATCCAACTGCCCGGCTCCTCTGGGAGAACGCCGGTCCAGGAATTCATCTGCGCCGCTCCGACGATCCGCTGACGAGATCCAAAAAAAGCTCCAACGCGATCCAGAGTTGTTTCTCGTTGCGGAAGTAGATGGTAAAATGCTTGGCACCGTGGTCGGCGGTTTCGACGGGCGGCGCGGAATGGTCTACCATCTGGCGGTGGACTGAATTTTATCGCAAGCAAGGAATCGGCGAGTTGCTCATGGATGAATTGGAACGCCGCCTGAAAGCGAAAGGCTGTATTCGTTGTTACCTGCTTGTCACGGTTGAAAACGAAAGCGCCATGCGTTTCTACGAAAAACGCGGCTGGGCGCAAATGAAAGACATGTTTATACCTACGGCAAAGACCTGGAATGACTCTCCGCTTCGGCATCCTGACTTCTTCTGACCGTTCTTCACGAGGGGAACGCCCCGACCTTTCCGGCCCGGCGCTGGCTGACCTTGTCACTGCTCAAGGCTGGACGGTTATCGCGCACAGCCATTGTACCGGACGATCTGGATGCGTTCCGCGAAACCCTGTCCGCCTGGGCCGATGGCGGCGAAATGGACATCATCCTGACCACTGGGGGGACCGGCTTCGCCCCGCGGGATGTCACTCCCGAAGCAACAAGCCTTGTGATCGACCGCCAGGCTCCCGGTCTGGCCGAAGCCATGCGCCTGGAAAGTCGGAAGGTCACGCCGCATGCCATGCTTTCACGAGGAATGGCCGGGATGCGAGGCAGGGTGCTGATCATAAACCTGCCGGGGAGCCCAAAAGCCGCCGTAGAGAATTTGCAGGTGGTTTTACCCGTCCTGGCTCATGCAGTCGAGTTGTTGAAAGAAGACCCGGAAGCTGAGAAGCATCACTAAACTCCTCTTGCCACGTTCCTGTAACTGGCATATAATCCCGCCCGCTTGCAATTTTCAATAAGGAAGAATCCATGATTGATGTTAATGACCTCCGCAAAGGCGTGACCTTCGAACTCGACGGCAACCTGTTTAAAGTAGTCGAATACAGCCACCACAAACCTGGCCGCGGCAACGCCACGATTAAAATTAAAGCCCGCAACCTGCGCACCGGCTCCAACATTGAAAAGACTTTCATCTCAGGCAGTCAGGTCCAGGAAGCCCGCCTCGATTTCCATACCGTCCAATACCTCTACAACGACGGCGACAATTATTACTTCATGGATCAGGAGACGTTCGATCAACCTGGCATCCCCAAAGATATCATTGGCGAATCGGCCGGTTTCCTCCAGGAAGGCATGGAGTGCAAGCTGACCTTTTATCAAGGCAAGGCACTTGACATTGAAATGCCCACTTCGGTGGATCTGAAAGTCATCTATGCTGAAGTGGCCGTGCGCGGGGATACTGCCACCGGTGTGACCAAGAAAGTCAAGGTGGAAACAGGGTTCGAAGTGCAGTGCCCGAACTTTGTCAAAGTAGGCGATACCATCCGCGTTGACACTCGTACCGGCGAGTACCTGACCCGCGTTTAATCAATATCCTCCCGCAGATTCAAACCTGCGGGAATTTATTCATTGCATCATGAAAACACCTGCTGGATCTGAATGTAAATATTTCTACGGCGATTACTACCGGGGCCGCGACCATGAGGAGTGTCGCCTGCTCGGTGCTGCTTGGACTCGCGACCTGTGCCGGACCTGCCCGGTCCCGTCAATTGGCCGGGCGAATGCCTGTGAATTCATGCAATTACGCGGCGAAGTGACCCGTCCATTGGCGGCCGCATTCCAGCGCCGTGTCAAGGTGACAACTTTTTGTGAAAAGACCCAGCGGTCCGGTTTCGACCCGCATATTGGCTGTGGGGAATGCCATCCTCTTCCTCCCGTGTTTGAAGTGAAGAAATAAATCCTTAAACTCCTGCTGCCGTCCCGAAGAATTGAAGGGGTATGGCAGCCAGGGCACCTCCTAGAGCATGCCATGCCCATCACTCTCCTTCTCGACCTTGACGATACCCTGCTCGAAACCAACATGGACGTCTTCATCCCGGCCTACTTCAAGGCTCTCTCAGCCGCGCTGGCAGAGAAAGTGGCACCGGAGGTGATGATCCCGGCCCTGACAGGCGGGACGAAGGCGATGATGGTGAACATGGATCCGGCTCTCACCTTGCGGGAAGTCTTCGATGCCCATTTCTTTCCAAAGCTCGGCATTGGACCGCCCCACGCTCCAGTCGGCGATTGACCGTTTTTACGATGATGTCTTCCCGACCCTGGGTGCTCTGACGAAGCCCATCCCGGAAGCCGTCCGCCTGGTGGACTGGGCATTCGCACAAGGCTATCGGGTGGTCATTGCCACCAACCCCTTCTTTCCGTTGAAAGCCGTTCAACATCGTCTGCGTTGGGCTGGCCTGCCGCCGGAGAAATATCCGTTTGCACTGGTGACTTCCTATGAGACTTTTCACTTCACCAAGGAGACGGTTGCTTACTATCCGGAAGTTCTGGCGCAATTAGGCTGGCCGGACGACCCGGCCGTAATGGTTGGAGATGATATCGAACGGGAAGTTAAACCGACCCAGGCTGCCGGGTTCCCGGTCTTCTGGGTCCGGAAATCCGGTGAGGTGGCTGAGGAATCGGGGGGTGTGCCGAATGGGACATTGGAATCGTTCCGCGGCTGGCTGGAAAAAACCGACCCCGAAACACTCAAAATTATATTTCAGACGCCCCAAGCGCTGTTAGCCACCCTGCGTTCCACCCCGGCTGCCATCCCCATGCTGGTAGCATCTCTTTCATCGGATGGTTTGAGGCGTCAACCCGCGCCTGCTGAGTGGTGCCGTGACGGAAATCATGTGCCATCTGCGGGACGTGGAGCGCGAAGTCAACCTGCCTCGCATCCGCAAGTTGCTGGCAGAAGAGAATCCTTTCCTGGCTGGCGAAGTTACCGACCGCTGGGTGGAAGAACGTCATTGTGCCAACAGGATGGCAGTCAGGCTCTTGCCGATTTCATAACCGCGCGGAAGGAAACACTTGGCTTGTTAATCGGGCTGCAGATCGAATGGTCAAGAACGGCCCGGCACGCAATCTTTGGTCCCACCACTTTGCTGGAACTGGTTGGCATCATTACCGGTCATGACCGGGCGCATATCCAGCAGATCTGGAAAACGATGCACGGCGGCTGGTAATTTTGGATTGAATGTGGTAAATTAACCATCGTCTATGAATGATGGAAGGAGAAATTTATGAGTTTCTTGCGTGATTTTGGTTTGCCTGAACTGCTGATTATCCTGGTGATCATCGTGATCCTCTTCGGTCCGGGCCGCATTGGCAAAGTGGCTGGTGAACTTGGCAAAGGAATACGCTCTTTCCGCGATGGTTTGAGCGGTAAGGGAGGGGAAAAGAATGAAGAAAAGAAAGAGGATGAGAACCAACCGGAACCTCCGAAAGAGGAAAAATAACCAATTTGGATGAGAATGTAGCCCTCTGCCTGCTGGCGGAGGGCTTTTGGTTGCGATATGACAAAGTTGCACTTATCTTGACCCGAACCCTGCCGGGCATCCTGCCGTTCTTTTGCTGCACGGCCTGGGCGCAGATGCCGCTTCCTGGATGCTGCAACTGCCCGCGTTGACTGGCGCCGGGTTCCGCCCGATTGCCCCCGATACTCCCGGTTTCGGCCAGTCGCCCTATGATGGGCGCGGCTGGAATATCCGCCGGATGGCCGCAGATATGGCGAGCCTGCTGGAAGAACTGCAGACCGGCCCGGCCCATGTGGTGGGACTCTCGATGGGCGGGACGATCGCCCAGCAGATTGCCTTGGATTTCCCATATCTGACCCGCAGGCTTGGTGCTGGTGAGCACTTTTGCTGTATTGCGCCCAGGCTCGTTGAGAGGTTGGTTTTATTTCCTGCAGCGGTTTATTGTAGTCAATACGCAGGGGTTGCCCGCACAGGCAGAAATCGTGGCAAGGCATATTTTCCCTGGTGCAAACCAGGCTGCGCTGCGCGAGATGCTTATCAAGACGATCTCCCGCGCCGATCCGCGTGCTTATCGCCATGCCATGGCTTCCCTGGGGCTGTTTAATTCCGTAAAACGACTGGGGGAGATCAAAGTCCCCACGCTGGTTGTGACCGGTACAGAGGATACTACCGTGACTCCCGCCCGCCAGCGATTGCTGGTGGAAGGTATTCCAGCGGCACGGCAGGTGATCATTCCGGATGCGGGGCATGCCGTTCCGGTCGATCAGGCGGAGCGATTTAATCGGGAAATGCTGGCATTCTTAGAGCTTCCTGCATAAATCTATCACCCTGTTCTTATCGAATTTCCTGCAAACCATCGATTTTCGGTCTAGGTAATTACCTGGTACCCTGTAGGGAATTCATAAATAAATAAAATCAAAAAAACCCCCGAAGGCTCAAAACCTTCAGGGGTTGTCTGGCGGAGAGGGTGGGATTCGAACCCACGGTGACCCATAGGGCCACAACGGTTTTCGAGACCGTCCCATTCAACCGCTCTGGCACCTCTCCGGACAGCGGGGCGATTATATCTTAAATATCCAGACTTGCATACAAATCAGGATAGACGAACCGGTCGAGACCGTTAATGCGCAATTGCTCCTGTAAAGCAGATTTCAGCATCCGCCTCGCCATGCACCAGGATAAGTTGCTTCAATTGACTTTTAGTGGCCAGGGCATATTTCACCAGCAAATCCTGCCCGGCGTGTGCAGAAAGTCCGCCGATGGTCACCACCGCCGCGCGTCGCTGGTATTCCTCGCCAAATATCCTGACGACAAGTTCCCGGTCTGCAAGGCGGCGGCCCAGCGTGTTTGGAGCCTGCCAGCCGACGATCAGAATCGTGTTATTTGCATCTCCGATGTTGTTCTTTAGATGGTGTAAAATACGTCCCGCTTCTGCCATGCCGGATGCTGAGATAATGATCATCGGCCCCTTCAAGTTGTTGAGCGCCTTTGATTCTTCCACCGATTGGATGTACTTCAGGCCACTGAAGTCCAGCGCCGGATGTTTGCCTGTGCGAATGAAATCCAAGGTCTCAGCATCGAAGCACTCCGCATGCTTATCGAAAACCTGTGTCGCGTGGAGCGCCAAGGGGCTGTCAACGTACACAGGGATGTGCTTTAACTTTCCAGAGGTGACTAACATATTCAAACTGTAGACCAATTCCTGCGTGCGCCCAACCGCGAAGGCCGGGATGATAACTTTGCCACCCCGCGCCACCGTCTGCTGGACAACTTCATGGAACTCGCGATGGGCTTTCATCGGATCGTCGTGCGGCTTGTCGCCGTAGGTACACTCCATCATGACATAATCGGCGTCATGTGGCAGGACCGGGTCACGCAAAATGGGCAAATTGTAACGTCCGATATCACCGGAGAACCAGAAGCGCGTCTTCCGGCCCTTTTCCTGGACCTCGATCCGGATTGCCGCTGATCCGAGAATGTGACCCGCCTCGATAAATTCAACAATCACGCCAGGAATTACTTCAAAAGGTTGGTCGTATTCTTTTGGGCAAAAAAACTGGGCAACCTGTTCGGCTTCTTCCAGGGTATAGAGTGGTTCGACCCCGGTCTCGCCACGCCTTTGCCGTTTCCTGCTGACGAATTCAGCGTCAGCCTCCTGGATATGACCAGAATCTTGCAGCATTACGTTGGCGAGATCCATGGTGGCAGGAGTGGCGTAAATGGGACCGTTATATTCCTGTTTGACGAGATTTGGCAGGTTACCGCTATGGTCAATGTGGGCGTGAGAAAGTAGAACGGCATCTATCTTTCTTGGGTCAAATAGGAAGGTCCGGTTGCGCTCGTACATCTCTGCACGCCGGCCCTGGAACAGGCCGCATTCCAGGAGAATGCGTGAACCGTTGATCTCGAGTAGATATTGAGATCCGGTGACCGTTCGAGCCGCGCCGTTGAAGTGAATTTTCATTTTATTGTCTCTACTCTGGTTTTATCACAAAGTACAAGACATCATACCCGAAGGGGGTGGGGCGCAGAGGTGAACTTTCATCTCTTGGCTTTTGTGAAGGTTGGAGCCTTTGTTCTTATGGGCCTTTTTACAGTATGCTCAGCCTTGGTGTATTTCGTCGCTAGAACTTTTAGAATTTCATCGCCGAATTGTTCCAGCCGCCAGGGTGCATGCGGCATAAGTACAGCAAGTTCATCCAGGTTCTTTGGATTTTTCTCGGAGATGATGTGCATCCAATTTCTAGGCAGGATTATGTCTGATTCGACGCCGATCTTTATCCCGGTCGTTTTGCGCCACTCAGAAAGGAAATTCATCCGCTCCAGAAAGGCTTGATTGGGGCGTGAGGTGCGTGGGCGGCTGATC
Organism: uncultured Chloroflexia bacterium; assembly: GCA_963760315.1. Lineage (GTDB taxonomy): Bacteria > Chloroflexota > Anaerolineae > Anaerolineales > Villigracilaceae > UBA877. Next base: position 165,204 of record CAVXCK010000001.1, on the reverse strand, counting down.
ATGGGGGTTACCTTGCCGCGTCCCACGGCCTGCAAGATTTCTTTACCATACGTGTGTATTTGCCGCACGGTCAAACCGAGGGTTGCCAGATTGTCCGGGGTCTTTGGCAGCGTTTGGGTGATGGCGACCAGCCGTTTATTGTCAATCACCTTGAAAGGTGGTCGGTTCATGTGTTGAGCTTGAGTTTCACGCCAAAGGCAAAGTTCATGCAGGATGGCAATTGCTGTTCGCTGAATTTTTGCGTCCCTTTCACTCGCTGCCAGGCCGGGATTTCGATCTTTCCGTTCCCATTCCCATGGGCAAGGCGAACGAATTCTTCTTGTGCCAATTCCCAGCGGCCGCGTTCCTGCAATTCGGTTTGCAGGCATTCGCGCAGAGCAAGGAGGTGATGCGTGTCGAGCCGGGCGTAGTTGAGCATTTCCGGCGAAAGTGGACGTTTCCCCCAGTTGGCTTTCTGGTATTTTTTATCCAATGTGATGCCCAGTTTCTCTTCGAGGACAGAATCCAGCCCAACCCGTTTGTAGCCCAAAATTCGGGCAGGCTTGCATGGTATCAAAAAGGTTGGCGACGGTAATGCCGAAATCGCGTTTCAAGCAGATAAGATCGTACTCGGCAGCGTGGAATATTTTTTCGATCTGTGGGTTTGCGAAAAAGGAAGCCAGGGGAGAGAGATCCTTCAACGCCAGTGAGTTCGACCAGGTAATCGGTTTTCGGAGTGGAAAACTGGATCAGGCACAATTGTTCGCGGAATGCGTGCAGGGAATTAGATTCGGTATCCACTGCGATCCGCGTCCAGCAGTGTCAGTTCGTTGGCCAGTTCTTGAAGGGCGTTGGGTGTGGCAATCCAAACAGGCGGCGGGAGCTTTTCGGTTTCCATAAGTTTCGATTATATCCGTTTATCTTTGCGAATCTGGTTCTTGGGAACCGCTGGAATGAAGGTTTAAGACAGGTTTTTCAGTGGATAAAACCCGACTAATCTTACGACATCCCAAAAGACCTCGAATTCGACATGTACAGCCTAAATGATTTTCTCCATGACCAGTGCATTTTCCTTGTCCTTGTAATATTCCCGCCACGTATCCATTGCCAGATAGCCTTCCTGCTGGTAAAGGTGGATGGCCGATTCGTTGGAAACCCGCACGCATAAGCGGATGCGCGGCTGGGTCAGCCTCTTCTCGCATTCTCGCAGCAATGCCCGCCCGATGCCGCGCCGCTGGTATTCGGGCAGGACGCCAACTGTGGCAATCCAGGCCAGGTGTTCAGAAGGGCGCGGATCACCGGCGATAAAGCCGATCATCTGCCCGTCTTCCACTGCTTTTAAGCGGACAACTTCCGGCCAGGTCAGAACGGCGATCAGGTCCAGCAGCGGCCAGGCATCCTTGAGGAAACAGGCCTGTTCAATGCGGCGCAGGCTGCCGAGGTCACGGAGGGTGGCGGGGAGAATGTCCATAAGGGCAGTAAAATCCTGTAGCAAAGAAGCCTCCCGCAGGACGTGCGAGAGGCTTCTATTTTACTCTTTACTAATCACTTTATGCTTTTTACTTTTCTTTCCCTTTGATGAAATTCGTCAATCATGCTGGTGAATTCCATCGGGAAGATGAACTTGGTGGAGGCACCCTGGCCGATGTTCTTGAGGGTCTCGAAGTATTGCAGGGTCATCGTCTTCTGGTCAATGGTCTTGGCAGCAGCGAAGATCTTCTCCAGTGCCACCGAGAAACCTTCGGCTTTCAGCACCTGGGCCTGCTTCTGGCCCTCGGCTTCCAAAATGGCAGCTTGTTTCGAGCCTTCAGCCTTCAGGATGGCGGATTGCTTCTCGCCTTCGGCCACGTTGATGGCGGCCTCGCGTGTACCGGTCGATTCAGTTACCACGGCGCGGCGGATACGCTCGGCAGACATCTGCTTGTTCATGGCGTCCTGAACGTCCTTGGGCGGGATGATCTCGCGGATTTCAACGTTGGTCACTTTGACACCCCAGCGCTCGGTCACTTCGTCCAGTTTGGTGCGCAGGGTCTGGTTGATGTGTTCACGCTGCGAGAGCACTTCGTCCAGCGGGATACCGCCGATGACGGAGCGCAGGGTGGTGGTTGCCATACCGGCTGCCGACAGTTCGAAGTTGCCCACGCCGACCACGCTCAGGGTCGGGTCCATCACCTTGAAATACCACAGGAAGTCAATCGAGATGGGGGCATTATCCTTGGTGATGGATACCTGGTGCGGCACCTCGCGCACCTGCTCGCGCAGGTCCGCTTTGACGGCCCGGTCAATCACCGGGATGAGCAGCACCAGGCCGGGGCCTTTTGTGCCGATACAGCGTCCCAGGCGGAAGACGACCAGGCGCTGGTATTCATTGACGATGCGGATGGCATTGGCCAGGAAGAGCACCAGCACCACGACGACAAAGGCGACGGCACACAGCAAGTATGTAGTAGTAGTCATTTGTTCCTCCTTAGAGAACTGAATGTGGATTGATCACTTTTTTGATCTGGTCGTCGTGTGTCGACGACCAGGACGAATCCTTCGCGGCTGATGACACGTACGCGGCTGCCCGCCGGGATGGGTTTCTCGCTGCGGGCGCTCCACAATTCCCCGGCCACCTGCACCGAACCGTCTTCCTCGAACCTGGGTCTTGGCCTCGCCGGTTTTGCCGATCAAGGTTGACAGGTCCTGCAGTGGACGGGCGTGATGCGCCTGGATGCCCTTGCGGACGACCAGCCATAAAAAGCCTGCACTAAGCGCCGAGACGACCACTGCCACTACCGGGTTTACAGCCGGCAGCCATCCACTCGACGGGAACAGGTAGACTGAACCGATGATTACACCCAGGAGACTTAATGCCAGGATAAGTTCGCGCTTGGGCTTTTGGATGGCGTAAACGAACGGCACCAGGCTTAAAACGAGCACGATCATCGCCCACAGGTTGAAGCCGAGATGGTAGATTGCATATCCGGCCAGCACCAGCATGATAAAAGCCCCGCCCTCCAGCAAATGCGTTCCAGGAGTAACGATGGCCATCAGCAGCAGGACTGAGCCAAGCACCAGCAAAATGTAAGCGATATTGGGGTTGAGGAGAATGTCCATAGCCGTTCCTTTCTGGAAACGCCAAAATGATTATACATCCATTTTGGATACTCGCAGCCATATATGTATACGCTGTAGGATGTGGCGCGGTTTTACGAGTGGGCGGGTTTGGGGTAGAATACCTCTTTGGCTTGAAAACGACCGATTGACTGGTCGAAGTACCCGGTGTCAATCCACCGGAGTCCAGAATACGGAGCCTCTGTGAACTTCAAAAAAATCTGTGTCCTCGGGCTTGGTTACATTGGTCTGCCCACCGCCTCCACCTTTGCAACACATGGTCTACAGGTTGTGGGCGTGGATGTGAATCCGGGCGTTCTTGCCACTTTGCGGAAGGGCGAAATCCACATCCACGAACCAGGGCTGCGTGAGGCTCTCGACGCTGCTCTGAATACCGGCAACCTGACTGTCAATGAGACACCGGTCGAGGCGGATGCTTTCATTATCGCTGTCCCGACGCCCTTTTATGAGGACAAATTTGGCGAGTATAACGGCCAGAAATACAAGCTGGCCGACATGCGCGCCGTGACCTCGGCTGCCGAGGCCATCGTCCCTGTGCTGCGCAAGGGCAATCTGGTGGTGCTCGAATCCACTTCGCCGCCACGCACCACCATTGACTTGCTGATTCCCATCCTGGAAAAATCCGGCCTTAAAGCTGGGATGGACTTTTATCTGGCCTATTCGCCGGAACGAGTCCTGCCGGGTCAGATCCTGCGTGAACTGATTGAGAATGCGCGTGTCATCGGCGGGGTCACCCCTGAGTTCGGCGCGGCGGGCCGCGATTTATATGCTATTTTTGTGAATGGTCAAATTGTCGTCACCGATGCCACCACTGCCGAGATGGTCAAGTTGATGGAGAATACATATCGCGACGTCAACATTGCCATCGCCAATGAATTTGCCCGCCTGGCCGAACAATTTGGCGTGGACGTGTGGGAGGCGATCAAGATCGCCAGCCTGCATCCACGCGTGAAGATTCTCAACCCGGGCCCCGGCGTGGGTGGTCACTGCATCAGCGTGGACCCCTGGTTCTTCGTCGAGGCTGCGCCTGATTTGAGCACGTTGATCTATGCTGCCCGGCAGGTCAACGATTCTCAGCCCCATTTTGCGCTTGAACTGGTCAGAAAAGCGATTGGCGATCTCCGCGGCAAGAAAATTGCCGCCCTCGGTCTGGCTTTCAAACCCGATGTGGATGACTTGCGTGAAAGCCCCGCCGTGGAAGTGATCCATCTGCTCCAGAAAGAAGGTGCAACCGTCAAAGCCTTCGAACCTTTCAAAACGGATGCAAACCTTCCCGGAGTAACGGCTGTCCCGACCCTCGAGGCCGCTCTCAAAGATGCCGATGTAGTTGTTTTGCTGGTCAATCATACTGGGATGCATTCCCTGACCCCCGAAAAACTGGCTGCAATGACCCCTGCCCGGATTCTCGTTGATACCGTTAATGGTTGGGCAGGGAAGGAGTGGCAGACCATGGGGTTTAAAATGTTCCGTCTAGGTGTCCGTAGATGATTTGCAGGGACGCAGTTGCTGCGACCCTAAGGAATATTTTATGTCTCTACGTATCCTCTCAGTCTTTGGCACCCGCCCCGAAGCCGTGAAAATGGCCCCGGTTGTGCAGGAACTCAACCGCACACCGGGTGTGGAGTCGTTGGTTTGTGTTACCGCCCAGCACCGGGAAATGCTCGACCAGGTTCTGGTCTTGTTCGACATCCAGCCGGACGTTGATCTTGATCTGATGAGAGCTGACCAGTCCCTGGCGGAGCTGAGCGCCAGCATCTTCCGTGATCTCGATCCGGTGCTGTCGGACCTGAAACCGGATTGGGTGCTGGTACAGGGCGATACCACCACGGTTGCGATCGCCTCCCTTTTGGCGTATTTCCACCGCATCCGGGTGGGGCACGTTGAGGCGGGCCTCCGCACCCACAACAAGTGGCAGCCTTTCCCCGAAGAGATCAACCGACGCGTGGCGGGCGTTGCCGCGGACCTGCATTTTGCCCCCACTGAATGGGCGCGGCAAAACCTCCTGCGCGAGGGTGTGCCCGATTCGACCATCGCATTGACCGGCAATCCGGTGATTGATGCCTTGCTGGTGGTCGCGAAACAACCACAGCCGGCATCAGTTGCTCATATCATCAGGCAATCCGGGATCCGCGACGGAGGGCAACGGTTGGTATTGGTGACCGCCCATCGGCGCGAGAATTTTGGTCAACCGCTGGAGAATATCTGTGCGGCGTTGAAAGAATTGGCTGAACGTGGAGATGTGGAAATTATCTACCCGGTGCATCTCAACCCGAACGTGCAGGAACCGGTGAAGCGTTTGCTCGGGAATGTGCCGCACGTCACGCTCCTGCCGCCGTTGGATTACCTGCCGATGGTGCATCTGATCAAGCAATCTGCACTTGTGCTGACCGATTCGGGCGGTATTCAGGAAGAGGCTCCTACGTTCGGCATCCCTGTCCTGGTTTTGCGCGAAGTGACCGAGCGCCCCGAAGGGGTGAAAGCAGGGGTGCTAAAGCTGGTCGGAACGAATAGAAGGCTTATCGTCAGCACAGCGAACCGGTTGTTGGATAATGCAGGAGCCTATGCAAAAATGGCGAAAGCGGTGAATCCGTTCGGGGATGGAAAGGCAGCTGGTCGCATTGTGAAATCATTAGTAGATTTCCACCCATCCATATGAGGATGGAGGTCAACGCTATAGATCTGGTCCCGTACATTACATTTTCTAACCAGCCTCCAGCTGCATGGTGACTGTGGATGTGCAGGTTTCAACCTGGGGGCTGATTACCCTGGTAACCATTTCGTTTCGCTTCTTGCAATAGTATCAATTCAGCATATTTATTATCCAGACGCTGGGTTGTCGTGCATGGTCGTCTGCTCGATATTAGCGCTCGTATCCGTTATAATCATCTCAATTCATCCCAAAAGAGTCATTTCAGGAGGTTCACATGAATATTGCAAGCGTGCTTCAAGGATTGGCCACATTCTTCTGGCTGATGGTGGTTGGTATCATTGTCCTGGCTGTGGTACGTGCCAGCCGGGCGAAACCGATAAAGGGTGCCGTCTGGCTGGTGGTCACTACAGTTGTTTTTTCGGTGGTGCTTGACCACCGTGAGTGCAGGGCTGGTGTTTCTGCAAGCTGACCAGTACGGCATTGTGATTTCTGCGCTCCAGCCCACAGGCTATCGCCCTCAGCCGTTAAGGCCAGGCTTGCACTGGGTGGTTCCGTTTCTTGAGAACGTGCAGTCTTACTCCATTGCGAAACAGACCTATACCATGGCGACCACAACCGGCGAGGGACAGGTGACAGGCGACGACTCCATTCAAGCCCGGACGAAAGACGGCCAGCAGGTCTTTATTGACGCCTCGGTCATCTATTCCATTGATCCGGCGCATTTGATTGATTTGCATATCACCTGGCAAAACCGGTTTGAAGATCTTGTGGTGCGGCCGGTAACCCGCTCGGCCATTCGGGATGCCGTGTCACAATTCGGTGTCGAAGAAATCGTCAGCACCAAACGTGGCGAACTGGAGCAAACCATCAGCGATTCAATAAAACTGGGCCTGGCTGCAAATAACTTGATGATGGATGATTTCCTGCTGCGCAACATTCGCTTCAGCGACGAGTACGCCGCGGCAGTGGAGCAAAAGCAGATTGCCGAGCAGCTGGCTCTCCAGGCCCAGTTTGTCGTCCAGCAAAGGAAGCAGGAGGCCGAACAGGCCCGCCAGGTGGCGCAAGGTCAGGCCGATGCGGCCGTCATCGCCGCCCAGGGCGAGGCGCAAGGCCATCCTGCTTAAAGCCCAGGCTCAAGCACAAGCGAATGACGTCCTTGCCCAGTCGCTTACTCCTGAACTACTGACTTACACTTATATCAACAAATTGGCCCCCAACGTGCAGGTGATGTACCTGCCGAGTGGCACCCCTCTGCTTTTACCGTCAGTGACCCTATGGTACCCGGTTCCAGCACGGACCTTGAGGAGTCTGTATGTCAGTTGTTCACCCAACAGGGCGTCAGATCCGGCTGACCAGTTATTCGAACTGTGCAGGTTGAGCGTCGAAACTGAACGCGGAGACGCTGGCGCAGGTTCTGCGCCCTGTTGAAAAAATTTTTGATACCCGCAACTATCCGGACCTCCTGGTCGGCCTCGGCAAACCTGACGATGCTGCCATCTGGAAGTTGGATTCGACGCGCGCCCTGGTGGTGACGACTGACTTTTTCACACCGGTGGTGGACGATCCCTACGACTACGGCAGCATTGCCGCAGCGAATAGTCTTTCGGATATTTATGCGATGGGCGGCCAGCCGTTCCTGGCCTTGAACGTGGCCGCCCTTCTGCCTGACCTGCCGCCGGAAATAAACGCTGAAATCCTGCGCGGTGGGGCTGAGAAATGTCTCGAAGCCGGAGTGGTGATTGCAGGCGGACATACCGTCCAGGATAAAGAACCGAAGTATGGACTGGTGGTCATCGGTTTTGTCCACCCGGAAAAGATGCTCACCAAAGGCGGGGTGAAGCCTGGGTGATGTGCTTGTGTTGACCAAACCGCTCGGTTTTGGCGTAACGACCACCGCCTTGAAACAGGAAAAAGCCGCACCGGAAGATGTTGCCGAGGTCGTCGGCTGGATGAAAAAACTTAACCGGGATGCCAGTGCACTGGCCGTGGAGTTTGGTCTGCGCGGCGGCACGGATGTGACCGGTTTCAGCCTGCTCGGTCACGGCAAGTGAAATGGCCGCGGCCTCCAGGATTGGCTTCCGATTGGAGATGGAGAAAATCCCCTTCGTCTCATGTGCGCAGAAGTACGCCGAAATGTGGACTTTCCCTGGTGGCGCATCGGACAACCGCCTGTACTTCGGGCCGCGCGTCCGGTTTGCCGCGGATATTCCCGAAGGAGAAGCAGATGCTTCTGTTCGACCCGCAGACCAGCGGCGGGCTTTTACTGGCAGTCCCGAGGTCCAGGAAAGATGCGTTCTTGAAGAGGGCGAAGGAAATTGATCTGCCGGTCTGGGTCATCGGGGAAGCAGTCGAAGGTGAAGGAATTGATGTGGTCTGACCTGTCCAAAGGATATTCTCCATGGATATTGGAATTCGGATCCTGATCATTGTCTTGCTGATCCTGTTGAGTGGCTTCTTCGCGATGTCAGAAGCGGCCATCTTTGCGGCACGCAAGTCGCGCCTTCAGCACCGCGCGAATGAGGGCGACCTGCGTGCACGCGCGCCCTCGAGCTTTCAGGAAAACCCAACCGTTTTCTCCCGACAGTCACCATCGGCATTACGCTGGTCGGCATTCTAACCGGCGCAATCGGCGGCGCGCCGATTGCAGATGCCTTGGCGGCGCAACTGGACAAATTCCCGGCTCTTATCCCTTATTCTCATTCGCTTTCACTAACTCTGGTTGTCATCCTGCTTACCTTTGTCACCATGTTGTTGGGAGAACTGGTGCCAAAACGAATTGCGCTCTACAATGCCGAAAAGATCGCCAGCGGGATAGCGGGTTTCATGACCTTTGTGGCGGCGGTTCTATCCCCGGTTGTCTGGTTGCTGGGTAAATCCACTGACCTGATGCTGCACATGCTGCGAGTCAAACATACAGATGAACTTCCCGTAACGGAGGAAGAATTGCTTGTTCAGCTCAACGAAGGCACCCAGGCGGGTGTCTTCGAAGAGGCGGAGCAGGATATGGTGGAGGGCGTCTTCTCGCTCTCCGACCAGCGCGTGAATGCACTTATGACGCCCCGCAACGAAATCATCTGGCTGGATGTGAACGATACGGTTGCGGAGATCCGCCGGAAAGTGAAGGACTGCCCGTTCTCCCGCTTCCCGGTGGGCGACGACAGCCTGGACAATGTGGTGGGCGTGGTCAAAGCCAAAGACTTGCTGATGGCAGATCTAAAAAATGGCAGGCAGCTCAAGGAGATTGCCCATCCGCCTCTTTATGTCCCAGAAACCGCCTTTGGCTCGCGTGCCTTGGAAATTCTGAAAGAAGCCAAGCGCGAAATGGTTTTGGTGGTGGATGAATTTGGCGTAGTGCAGGGCCTGCTGACCCTGGCCGATATCCTCGAGGAAATCGTTGGTGCGTTCGAGGGCGGGCCGCAGGCCACCCAGCGCCAGGACGGTTCCTGGCTGCTGGATGGGATGCTTCCTAATGACGAGTTCAAGGAAATATTCAACCTGCGCCGCCTGCCAGACGAGGAAGAATATGAAACCCTGGGTGGTTTTGTTATGCTCCACCTGGGCCGCATCCCACAGGCTGCCGATCTGTTCGAGTGGAATGGCCTGCGATTTCGAAGTGATGGATATGGATGGTAAGCGGGTGGATAAGATCCTCGTCTCTACCACTCCGGCAAAACCTCCTGCCCTGGAGAAATAACCCGGCATGCTCCCTCGATCTGGGAATTGCCTTCTTATTCTGGTGTTCGCCCCTGTAGTAATCATTTATTATTAATGGAGGCCCAATTATGGATCCACTACTCTTATCCCGTTGGCAATTTGCAGTCACCACAATTTACCATTTCTTCCTGGTCCCACTGACACTGGGACTTTCGATTCTGGTGGCAATTTTTGAAAGCCGCTATGTCGCCACTGGCAACGAGACCTACAAACGCCTGACGAAGTTTTGGGGAAGGATCTTCCTGATCAACTTTGCAGCAGGTGTGGTGACCGGAATTGTACAGGAATTCCACTTTGGCATGAACTGGTCAGGATACGCCCGCTTCATGGGTGATATCTTCGGCGCTCCGCTGGCGATTGAAGCCCTGCTCGCCTTCTACCTTGAGTCCACGTTCATCGGCCTGTGGGTTTTTGGCTGGGACAAACTCTCGAAGAAGGTGCACCTGGCGGCAGCCTGGTTGGTGGCGATTGGCTCGAATATCTCCGCCCTATGGATCCTGACGGCCAACTCTTTCATGCAGAATCCAGTGGGGTACGCCATTGAGAATGGCCGGGCGGTGATGACGAATTTCATCTCCCTGATCACCAACCCAAACCTGCCATACCAGTTCTTCCACGTCCTTGCAGCGGGTGTTTCGACGGCTGGTTTCATTATGCTGGGGTTCAGTGCGTGGCACCTGCTGCGCAAAAGTGGCAATGTGGAATTTTTCCAGAAGTCTTTCCGCTGGGCGGCGGTCTACGCGTTGATCGGCGCGGGGATGGTCGGCCTGGTGGGGGATGCGCATGGCAAATTCCTCGCAAAAACCCAGCCAATGAAAATCTGTGCTGCGGAAGCAATTTGGGAGAATGAACAGCCGGCAGATTTTATTGTAATTGCAGGCATCAATGAAAAAGGGCAGGATAATACTTTCGAAATTCGCATCCCGAAAGCCCTTTCATTCCTCTTGTACGGTAATTTCACAGGTGGAATTAATGGATTGAAATACTGGCAAGCCGAAGCGGTAGCCAGGTATGGAACCGGGAATTACATTCCACCTGTGGTAATCACTTTTTGGTCGTTCCGCATCATGGTTGGCATAGGTTTCTTGATGGGGCTGCTGGCGCTCCTGGCGGTTATCAGGCCGGGATTTAAACCCTTGAAAAAGTCGTCTATTCTTGATATTTCTTCTACCGGCAATGGCTTTGCCATATCTTGCCAGCACCTTCGGCTGGATCCTGACCGAATCCGCACGCCAGCCGTGGATCGTTTATGGTCTGCAAAAAGTCCAGGATGCCGTCTCGCCCAATGTGACCACGGGCGATGTTTTATTTTCGCTGATCCTGTTTATCGTTCTCCTGGGCGCGCTGGTGGCTGTCACAGGCTGGTTGATGGTATAAATCCGGCACGGCCGAACCGAAAGCTGAAAAGGCTGATGAGTAATAGAAGGAGGAGAAAAATGGACCTCAATACTGTTTGGTTTATCCTCATAACGATCCTGTTCATCGGTTTCTTCTTCCTGGAAGGCTTTGACTATGGTGTTGGTATTCTCCTGCCTTTCCTGGGGAAGGATGATGATGAACGCCGGGCGATTATTAATTCCATTGGACCGGTATGGGACGGCAACGAAGTCTGGATGATCACTGCGGGTGGTGCGTTGTTCGCATCTTTCCCGAATGTCTATGCCACACTTTTCAGTGGATTTTATCTGGCGCTGGTCTTGATGCTGGTGGCGTTGATCATGCGCGGTGTTGCCTTCGAGTTCCGAGGCAAGCGCGAAAGGAAAAGCTGGCGCGCCTTTTGGGACTGGGCCATCTTCACCGGCAGCCTGCTCCCGGCCTTGCTGTGGGGTGTGGCGGTGGCGAACCTGATGCGCGGTTTTGCCATTGAGCAGGATATGAACTACTACGGCGGTCTGCTGCCCCTGCTCAACCCGTATGCGTTGCTCGGTGGATTGGTCTTCGTGTCGCTGTTTACCATGCATGGCGCGAACTTCCTGACTCGCAAGGTCTCTGATGAGATTGCGGAACGTGCGAAGAAGAGCAGCTTTTGCTTCCTGGATTGTTGCCACTGTTTTGACGGTCGCATTTGTGGCCTGGACGTTCTTTGCCACCGATATCCTGACCAAACCCGGCATCAATGGCCTCATCCCTGCCGTCCTTGCAGCACTGATCCTGCTCGTGACCGGCTGGCTCATCCGCACCAGGAAGAGCGGTTGGGCTTTTATCACCGGCATCGCTGACGATTGTCTTTGCCACTGTCATGGTTTTCACTGGGCTTGTATCCCGCGGATCTTGATCTCCAGCCTCGATCCATCCTGGAGCCTGACCATCATGAACGCGGCCTCGTCGCCTTATACGCTCAAGGTCATGACCATCGTTGCAGCCATCTTTGTTCCCATTGTGTTGGCGTATCAAGGTCTGGACCTATTGGATCTTCCGCAAACGCATTGAAGCGAAACCAGAAAAACTTACTTACTAAACTTGAAGAAAGATCAGAAAATGAAGAAGAGCGATCACGTGCGCTCTTCTTCATTTGGAAAAATCGTGAAATCGAAAATTCGATATAGATATTCCCTATGATAAGCAGTGAACTAGAAGAAATCATAGGAGGTCGCCATGAAGATCAATTTCAAGATGTGGGAGAAGGCCCTTCCGGGCTGGTCAAGATGGAAAATAAGGAGGAATGGGATGCGCTGGATGTCATTTCGAAATGGCTGATCGCCACCCGGTCTGGCGGTGACCATCGTGACGATCTATGCGTGCGTCATTGCCGGACCTGTTGGCCTGGCGTGACGGCAATTTTGCCTGGCTGCCCTGGATGATCGTGACCCTTGGCCTGTTCATCGCCCATGGGACGAACAACCTGCTCAATGATTACACCGATTTCAGCCGCGGCGTGGACAAGGACAACTATTTTCGCACGCAATACGGCGTCCATCCGCTGGTGCAGGGCTTTTGGACCAAGCGCCAGCAAATTACCTGGTTCCTGGTCAGCGGGGTGCTGGCTTTTCTATCGGGCATATATGCACTTTTCTACACCAATTTTTCTCCGGCGGTCATTGGCCTGTTTGCTTTTGGGGCGCTGGTCTTATTGTTTTATACCTGGCCGCTCAAATACCTGGGACTGGGCGAACTTGTCCATTTTCCTGATCTGGGGGCCGATCCTGGTGGCCGGTGTGTATATTGTCCTGGCGCGTGGCTGGACGAATAATGTGTGGAATATTGCCCTGGCGGGTGTGCCTTTTGGCTTGAGTGTGGTCAGCATCAATATTGGCAAGCACATTGACAAGTCCGCGGAGGATAAGAAAAAAGGGATCGGTACGCTGCCGGTCCGGATTGGGGAAAAGGCAGCCCGCTACATGAATATCGCTGTGTTCATCCTGATTTACGCAGTCATCCTCTATCTGATTTTCGTGCCGCATTATTTCACACCGGTGATGCTCATCGTTTTTCTGGCTGGGAAACGCCTGCTGTATGCCGTGGGTGCACTGACCAAACCGCGCCCGGCCGAACCGCCCAAGGAATGGCCGGGCTGGCCCACCTGGTTCTCCGGCTTTGCCTTCTACCATAACCGTCTGTTTGAGTAACCTGTTCCTTCTGGGTCTGCTTGCGATACGCTATCTGCGACTTATTTACCAACTTTTTGGCCGGTGAGGTAGACGCCTCGCCCTTATGAAAGTCACCTGCCCGCCTGCTTTCCCTTGCCCGGGACAGCCGCCTTGCCCTGGCGGCTACGGTTCTTTCCGGACTCCTGACCGGCTTGTTGACCATCGGGCAGGCAGCCGGCCTGAGCCGCGTCGTGGACGGGGTCTTCTTGAGTGGGCAGTTGTTATCAGATGTGGCGGGACTTCTCCGGCTGTTGCTTCTCATCTTTGTTTTTGCGGGCATTGCTGGCCTGGGGGAGTGAAGTCAGCGCCAACGCAGTGGCGGTGCGCGTCAAGAGCGACCTGCGCCAGCGGCTGTTTGACAAAATCCTGAGTCTCGGTCCGGCTTATCACCCGCAGCGAGCGCACCGGAGAATTGGTCAACGCGGCCATCGAGGGGGTTGAAGCGCTGGACTGCCTATTTCAGCCAATACCTGCCCCAATTGGTCATCTGCCGCGCTTGTCCCGCTTTCCATCCTGTTTGTCGTCTTTCCCCGTGATCCGCTTTCAGGGATTGTGCTCCTGCTGACTGCGCCGCTCATCCCGATTTTCATGTACCTGATCGGAAAAACCGCTGAAAGGCTGACCAAACGCCAGTGGGATACGCTCAGCCGACTGAGCGCCCATTTCCTCGACAGCCTGCAAGGGCTGACCACGCTCAAGGAACTGGGCCGCAGCAAGGAGCACGCCAACTCGATTGCCGAAGCCAGCGACCGCTTCCGCGACGTGACCTTGAGCGTCCTGCGCGTCACTTTCCTTTCGGCGTTGGTGCTCGAACTGGTGGCCACGGTCAGCACGGCGGTGGTGGCGGTGGAAGTGGGTCTGCGCCTGCTTTACGGACAGCTTGCCTTCCAGCAGGCCTTTTTCCTGCTGCTCCTGGCTCCGGAGTTTTATCTCCCGTTGCGGATGCTTGGTCTGCGCTTCCACGCTGGGATGTCGGGGACGACCGCCGCGCGGCGGATCTTTGAGATATTGGATTCGCCCGTTGTTATTTGCAGCTGACGCTAATGATTCAGGAAATGGCGGGAACCTCTAATCCAGTCTCAACAAATCAACCTTTGATCATCTCACTTTCTTTTATCCCGCTGACACTCATCCAGCTCTGCAAGATGTCAGCCTGGAAATCACATGCTGGTGAACATGTTGCCCTGGTTGGCTCGAGTGGTGCCGGTAAAATCACCCTGGCTGCATTGCTGCTTGCGTTTTATCGAAACCGGCAGCTGGACGCATCACCATTGACGATAGACCTTTATCTGAAATTCCTCTCGAAATCCTGGCGCAGTTTGATCGCCTGGGTGCCTCAGAATCCGTACCTTTTCCATGACACGATCGCTGCCAACCTGCGCCTGGCGCGTCCGGATGCCACTGACGAGCAACTTGCAACCGCGGCCCGGGCATGCACACCTGGATGAATTCATCCAGTCCCTGCCGCAAGGGTACGGGACCGTCATTGGTGAAGAAGGCGCCCGTCTCAGCGGCGGGCAGGCCCAACGTCTGGCCCTGGCGCGGGCATTCCTGAAAAATGCTCCCATCTTGATCCTCGATGAACCGACCTCCAGCCTAGACCCGGAGCAGGAGATGCTGGTGGAGTCCGCCTTGCATGACCTGATGCACGGACGTACGGTCATCACCATCGCTCACCGGTTGAATACTGTCTTTCAAGCCGACCGGATTTTCGTTCTGGAACAGGGGCGTCTGGTGGAAGAAGGGTACGCATCGACGAACTGCTGGCGCACGGCGGGATCTATTCCCGGCTGGTAGGCGCTCGCCGGGCAGACGGTAGAGTTCATCCCCAAGTTACAAGGGCACGAAGAGAATTATGAATTTGTATCCTCGGACCTTCGTAATTCTGCCGCCGAAGCACAACCCATTATCCGTCGCCCATCGTCCATTGTCCGCCTTCTTGGTTTCTTGCGTGGCTCCTGGGGCTGGGTGGCGCTTTCGGTGCTGCTCGGTGTGCTGACGGTCGGGAGCAATGTCGGTCTGATGGGCACTTCCGCTTTCCTGATCTCCGCTGCCGCGCTGCACCCGGAGCTTGGCACATTGCAGGTCGCCATTGTCGGCTGTGCGTTTCTTTGGGATTGCACGCGGTGTCTTCCGCTATGCCGAACGCCTTGCCTCCCACAACGTAACCTTTCGCCTGCTTGCCCGCCTGCGCGTCTGGTTCTACCGGGCGCTGGAACCGCTTGCCCCGGCCCGGCTGATGCAGTACCGCTCCGGGGACTTGCTTTCCCGCATTGTCGCTGACGTGGAAACTCTGGAGAACTTTTATGTGCGCGTGGTCGCTCCGCCGCTGGTGGCGACTGATCGTTGCGGCCGGGATGACGATTTTCTTTAGCCGGTATGACCTGCACCTGGCATGGGTCTACCTGGCATTTATGCTTGTGCTTGGGATTGGCGTTCCGCTGCTCTCCTGGGCTCTCAGCCGTCGCGCCGGGACCGAGCTTGTCTCCCGCCGCGCCGCACTCCAGGCCCGCCTGGTGGACGGCATCCAGGGTCTGGCAGATATGCTCGTTTTTGGCCGGGGTACGCGATTACTCCGAGAGTCTCGCAGCAGACGGAAAAGCCTACAGCCAGACCCAACGGCACCTCGCCTCGCTCACCGGATTTTCCAGCGCGCTGACCACCCTGCTGGTGAACTTGGGGATGCTGGCAGTGCTGGTGCTTGCCATCCCGCTGGTCGTGACGGGACAGGTCTCCGGCGTGATGCTGGCCGTGTTGACCCTGTCAGCTTTGGCCGGGTTCGAGGCGGTCATGCCGCTCCCGCCTGCCGCACAGACCCTTTCGTCGAGCCTGCAGTCTGCCCGGCGGTTGTTCGAAATGGTGGATGCAGCACCCAGCTGTTCGTGATCCGTTAAGTTAACATCGGGATTCGCTTCCAAACCACCCAGCACAAATCACGAATTACGAATTATCCAATCTCTCTTTTCCTATCCCGGCCAATCCCGAGCCTGCTTTGCAGGATATTACTTTCCACTTGCCTCCCGGAAAACGGATTGCCATTGTCGGGCCGAGTGGGGCGGGGAAGTCCACGCTGGCTAATCTTCTGCTGCGCTTCTGGGATTATTCGCAGGGAAGGATTTTGCTCGATGGCCACGATTTCCACGAATTTGCCCAGGAGGATGTGCGGCGGATGGTCAGTGTCATCTCCCAGCGGACGTATTTCTTTAACGATACCATCCGTCAGAATTTGCTCCTGGCCAGGCCAACGGCGACCGAATTCGAGGTCCAGAACGCCGCGCAACGGGCGCAAATCCATGATTTCATTGTCGGGTTGCCGAAGGGTTATGAAACGATCATCGGTGAACGCGGTTTTCGTCTCAGTGGCGGGGAACGCCAGCGGCTGGCGATTGCGCGTGCCTTGCTGAAAAATGCTCCCATCTTCCTGCTCGATGAACCGACCGCCAATCTTGACCCGCTCACCGAGCGGCATCGTCCTCGATATGCTCTTCACACTGACGCGTGGCCAGTCCCTCCTGCTCATCACCCACCGGCTGGTGGGGCTGGAGAATATGGATGAAATCCTTGTCCTTGACCACGGACGCATTGTCGAGAGCGGTTCCCATGCCAAACCTGCTGGCTTTGGGCGGTCTCTACCGCCGTCTGTGGGATTTGCAGAACCGTATTCTGGCTGACAGAACCGGAGGCATGAACCGCTTGCACCACCTATGGTTACATGCTATAATGCGCACGAACTTGACGCTTGGTTCATCCTGTCAGGATGACAAGTTGATTTATCTGAACCCTTACCCAACCTCTTAAAATCGAAAACCCCAAACAAGCCCGCCCGGGGGGCGCTTGTCCTTTGACTATTCCCATCTTCCCAATCTTTCATACCAAACCTTGAGAAAGCAAAATGAACATTCTTGAACTTGAAAATAAACCCTTGGCCGAATTGCGCGACATGGCCAAGGAATTCAACGTGCCAAATGCCCACCGCCTGAAAAAAGAAGCCCTCATCCTGAGCATCTGCCAGGCGGAGGCGGCCCAGCAGGGCATCGACATGCGCGGCGGTATCCTTGAGATCATGAGCGAAGGCATCGGTTTCCTGCGCTCGGCGCGCTACAACATCGGCGAAGACGATGTTTACGTCTCGCAGGCGCAGCTCAGGCGCTATGAACTGCGCTCCGGCGACCTGGTGATCGGCCATGTCCGCCCGCCGCGCGAAATCAGAGCGGCATTATGGACTGATCAAAGTTGAATCTGTCAACGGGATTGACCCGGAAGAAGCCCGCCGGCGGCCGCGCTTCGAAGACCTGACCCCGATCTTTCCCGACAGGCGCTTTGACCTGGAAACCAGAGGCGATATCCTTGCCACCCGCCTGATCAACCTGATCGCTCCCATCGGGCGCGGCCAGCGCGGGCTGATCGTCTCACCGCCCAAGGCCGGGTAAAACCACCATCCTGAAGCAAATTGCCAACGCCATTTCAACCCAATACCCGGATGTGCACTCTGATGGTTGCCTTGATCGGCGAACGCCCGGAAGAAGTGACCGATATGGACCGCTCGGTGGATGCCGAAGTGGTCGCCTCCACCTTTGATGAACCGGTCACCTCCCATGTCCGCACGGCGGAAATCGCCCTCGACCGCGCCAAGCGGCTGGCCGAGATTGGCCGCCACGTGGTCATCCTGGTGGACTCCATCACCCGCCTGGCGCGCGCCTATAACCTGGTGGTCAACCCATCGGGGCGCACGCTTTCAGGTGGTATGGATCCCTCGGCCTTGTATCCGCCCAAGCATTTCTTTGGCGCGGCGCGCAACATCGAAGAAGGCGGCTCGCTGACCATCATCGCCACCTGCCTGGTGGATACCGGTTCCCGCCTGGATGATGTGGTCTACGAAGAGTTCAAAGGCACCGGCAACATGGAATTGATCCTGACGCGCAAACTTCAGGAACGCCGCATCTTCCCGGCTGTGGATATCGAACGCTCGTCCACCCGCCGCGAAGATCTGCTGCTCGGCCCGGATATTCTTCAGCGCGTTTGGATGATGCGCCGCATGTATATCCAGATGGTCTCCCCGCCGCCGCAGGGCGCAGGCATGGATGCGGCAGTGGCAACCGAGGCGCTTTTACAGCGCATCTCCAAAACCAAGAATAACCAGGAATTTCTGGAAACTCTGACGGAAGGCCTATGAACTTATTGGGTAAATTAGCCAAATCCCCCCGGCTCTTTAACGGTATTTCCTGGGGAGTAACAGCGCTTGTCGTCGCCGTGTTGTTGGGTTTCACTTTCTGGAAGATCATTCCTCAGCAGGTCTCTGCCGCGCCCGAACCCACTCCAACCCGACTGAAGAAGGAGTGCCCGCATCCCTTCCCACTACGACAGGTTTGGATGCCGGTGCAGCAAGCCATTGTTCGGCATATCGTGCTTAAGACCGATATATCCTCGAGCACAAATTACAATGTCATCGAATACACGGTTGCGCCCGGGGATGCCGTTTTCAGCATTGCCAAAGAACATAATATCAAGCCGGAAACTTTGTTGTGGGCAAATTACGACACCTTGCAAGATAGCCCCGAAAGCATCCGTGTTGGGCAGAGCTTTGAATATCCCACCCACGGATGGCGTTTATTACAAGTGGCAGGAGGGGGATACCCTGGATTCGATTGCCAAAAATTTTGAAAGCCAATGTGGATGATATCCTGAACTGGCCGGGCAATAATATTGACCTGACCAATCCCGATAATTAATCCTGGTACGTATGTCATGGTTCCGGGTGGGCACCGGGAAATCTGTCCATTGGATTAGTCCCACAGTGGCACGCGGGCGTTCGGGTACCGCAGCATGGCTGGCGCAGCCTGCGATCGGACCGGTTGGGCGCAGGAGGTTTCATTTGGCCGACAGCCGAATCACTATCTTTCCGGCAACGATTTTTGGTCTGGCCACTTGGGAATTGATATTGCCGCCGGGCTCGGAGCTCCGGTCTGTGCTGCCGATAGCGGGTGTGACGTGGCTCAAGGCTGGCTGGAATTCGTCGGCTATGGCAATGTGGTCATGATCGACCATGGAAATGGTTATATCACTCTGTATATGGCCACTTAAGTCAGATCAATGTTGTCGTCATGTCAGGGGTGTGATGCAAGGGCAGTTGATCGGTCTGGCGGGCAGTACGGGCAATTCGTCTGGTGCGCATCTGCACTTTGAAATCCGCCTGAACGGCGGGTTACGTAAACCCTTGGTAGCGTTCTGCCGTAACCAGTAAATTGAACACCCGGTCCTAAAACGCCGGGAGCCTTTTATCTTATGGACGAACACACCCTTCGCAAGATACTTTCAGACATTCCGCTGGGCGGTTTGCGGACCTTCGAACAGACTGGTTCCACGAACGATGTTGCCCTGGCCTGGGCAGCCGATGGTGCGCCGGACCTGGCACTGGTCTGTGCCGAGGAGCAAACTCCGGGCCGCGGCCGGGGCGACCGCCGCTGGTTTACTCCGCCGGGCCAGCGCTGGCATTCAGTCTCGTGATTGCGACCCTTGCCAGGCGAGGAACAATCCGTACCGTTATTCTCCGGGTTGGGGGCGATGGCGGTTTGCGAGGCGCTGGAAATGCGCGGACTGCATCCGGAAATCAAGTGGCCGAATGATGTTTTACTCAACCGCCGCAAAGTCTGTGGCATCCTGGCTGAAGCTGTCTGGATGGGGGAAAAAGTGGATTGCATCGTCCTGGGGATCGGGGTGAATGTTAAACCTGAAGCGGTCCCGCCATCTGACCAGCTAAATTTTCCTGCCACCAGTATCGAAGCCGAAATGGGAAAGAGTGTGGACCGGCTGATTTTGCTCAGAGATATTCTCCAGGCCTTGCTCTACTGGCGCGGTCTGCTGACCAAGGATGTATTTTCTCAATGCCTGGGAAAAACATCTGGCTTTCCGTGGGGAGCAGGTGGAAATTCGAACGGAGGGAGTACCTTGCGAGAATCGGGCAGGTTGAAGGGTTGGAGCGGGATGGGAGTCTGCGGCTGCAGTTCTCAGGACGGGCAAGTCTTCATGGTTCAATTTGGGGAAGTTCATCTGCGTCCGGTCTTGTGATATACTTTTACAGGAAATGCAATTTGCTTTGCTGGTGACGGCAACCTTGCTGATGAGGTGACTTATGCTTGATAATTTACGTGACCAGGCTTCTTTTCAGGAAGAAGAACAACCACCGGAACCTAACAAACCCAGAACCACTGCCCAAGCCGCCCAGGAGCGTCAACCGCGTCCGCAGCTTTGACCAGATTACCGGCATGACTGCCCAACAGCGTTTTATCCTGGCAGTGATGCTCCTTGTTATGGTTTGTTTGCTGGGAACGATGTTTCTGGTGATTACCGGGAAGATGGTCCCTTCGTTCTTGGTTTAGACACCTTCAGTTATTTGCCTGAGGTAATAAAAAATGAATGCGGTGCTCTTCGAGAGCACCGCATTTTATTTATGGATGAGTCCGCTAGCTTGCTCGGCGTTTAGCATCATTTCAATGGCATTTCAAACTGCGTTCCCGGTTCCAGGAGCCGGTTCGCCGTTGGTTTTTACACCGACACGTTTGAGTTCGGCAGTGGCGATGCGGGCGATGGAAGCCACCCGGTCGCCTTCCTTGACATCCATCATGTGATTGCCGCGGGTGGCGCGTCCGGCTTGCTTTACATCCTTGACCTTCATGCGCAGAACCATGCCGTTGGCCGAGATGATGGTCAGATCGTCCACTTCCTGGACGACCCGCGCGGAGGTGATGGTGCCGATCTTCTCGGCTGCGTCTTTGGCGATGGTCTGCACGCCGCCTGTGGCGCGACCCTTGGCCGGGTATTCCGTCAGCGGAGTGCGCTTGCCGTACCCCTGCGTGGTCACCAGTACCAGGTCGCCGCCTTTTTCGATTACTTCCATGCTGGTGACTTTATCGTTTCCGGATAAGTTTGATGCCGGTCACGCCCGCCTGCGCTGCGCCCCATGCGTGCGGACTTTGTCTTCCGCAAAGCGCAGGGCCTTGCCTTGTTCGGTGACCAGGATGATTTCGTTGTCGCCATGTGTCAGGCGCGCCCAGCCGAGTTCGTCGCCGTCTTCCAAACCGATGGCAATGATGCCAGAGGGTCGGACGGCGGCAAGCTCGGAAAGAGCCATGCGTTTGATTTTTCCGTTACGGGTTGCCAGTGTGATATATCCTGCGCCTCAAAATTCGGAACCGAAAGGGCGGCTGTGATGACCTCACCTGCATCCAGCGACAGGACATTGACCAGCGGGATGCCTTTGGTGGTACGGTCGGCATCCGGGATCTGGTAGACCTTTTCGGAATAGACCTTGCCATGGTCGGAGAAGAACAGCATCGTGTCCAGCGAGCGGGCTGGGATCAGGTTCAAGATCTCGTCTTCTTCCTTGGTGGCGTGACCGGTGACGCCCTTGCCGCCTGCGCCCTGGGAACGGTAGGCGGTTGCGGCAACGCGCTTGACGTAGCCGCGTGCGGTGAGCGAGATCAGGACGGCTTCATCCGGCACCAGGTCCGACTCGCTCAGGTTCTCGACCGCCTCAGCGGCAATATGCGTGCGGCGCTCGTCGCCGTATTTCTCCGAGAGTTCGCGCAGATCATCCTGGATAAGGGTCAGGATCTTCTTGGGATGAGCAAGCAGATCTTCCAAGTGGGCAATCTGTCCTTTGACCTGCTTGTACTCATCTTCGATTTTCTGGCGCTCGAGGGCAGCCAGGCGGCGCAACTGCATGTCGAGGATGGCCTGGGCCTGGAGTTCGGAAAGTTTGAAGCGCTTCATCAAGCGCTCTTTGGCCGTATCGGCATCCGGCGACTCTTTGATGGTCTGGATGACCGCGTCCAGGTTGTTGAGTGCAATCGTCAGTCCTTCGAGGATGTGCGCACGGGCACGCGCCTTTTCCAATTCGAACTGCGTGCGGCGGGTGATGACCAGCTGCCGGTGCTCCAGGAAGATTTGCAGGGCTTTCTTGAGCGGCAGAAGGCGCGGTTCGCCATTTACCAGTGCCAGCATCTGGACGCCGAAGGTGGTCTGGAGCGAAGTGTATTTGTAGAGCTGGTTGAGCACCTTCTTCGGTTGGGCGCCGCGCTTGAGTTCGATGACGATGCTCATGCCGCGCCGGTCAGACTCATCCCGCAGGTCTGAGATGGTGTCTATTTTTTCATCCCGCACCAGGTCGGCGATGCGCTCGATCAGCGTGGATTTGTTGACCTGGTAGGGGATCTCGGTGATGACGATGCGGTGCCGGTTGCCGGCCATTTCTTCGATGTGGGCTTTGCCGCGCAGGACGATGCGCCCCTTCCCGGAGCCGTAAGCGGCTTCGATGCCTTCCGTCCCGACGATGATGCCGCCAGTGGGGAAGTCGGGTCCTGGGATGAATTTCATCAGGAACTCGATGGGTACATCGTCCATCGTGTCGTAATTGTTGATCAGGTAGATCAGGGCCGCGGCCAACTCTTTCAAGTTGTGCGGAGGAATGTTGGTTGCCATGCCGACAGCAATACCGGTCGAGCCGTTGAGCAGCAGGTTGGGGATGCGAGAGGGCAGGACGGTTGGTTCCTGGAGTGAACCGTCGAAGTTGTCGGTGAAATCCACCGTGTTTTTATCGAGGTCGGCCAGCATTTCCTCGGCCATCTTGTGCAGGCGGGCTTCGGTGTAACGCATGGCAGCCGGGGCGTCGCCATCCACCGAGCCGAAGTTGCCCTGACCATCCACCAGCAGGTAGCGCATGGAAAAATCCTGGGCCATGCGCGCCATGGATTCGTAGACGGCCGAATCGCCATGCGGGTGGTATTTGCCCAGCACTTCGCCGACGATACGGGCGGATTTCTTGTAAGCGGTGTTGGCACGGATGCCCATATCCTGCATGGCGTACAGGATGCGGCGGTGGACGGGTTTCAATCCATCGCGGGCATCCGGCAGGGCGCGCGCAACGATAACCGACATGGCGTAATCGAGATACGCCGTGCGCATGGTTTCGTCAATATCCGCCATCTGGACGGTGCCGATGATCTGTTTGACGGGTTCCGGGGGTTGGCCGGTGGGTTCGGGTTCTACCATATTTGTCCTCACACGGTAGGGGCACAGCGCCGCTGTGCCCCTACGGGGTAATCGAATTAGCGAAGGAATTATACCGCAAACGGCTTGTCAAATCGGTGGCGGGCGGTGTATAATCCCGCCTTGCTTGTTCGGGGCGTGGCTCAGTCCGGTTAGAGCGCTGCGTTCGGGACGCAGAGGTCGGCGGTTCAACTCCGCCCGCCCCGACAGGAGATCTTTACCCACAGGATAAGACTCCCAGGTTTGGGAGTCTTGCGTTTTATGACGGCGGTATCCCTTCATGGGATTTTGCACCTCCGCCCGCCTCGACAGAGAACTCCCAGTTTGGATATTTATTGTAATACGAAACTGTTATTCCTCCTTGACGGATTGCGGAGCGGGTGTATCCTCGCCGAATTAAATACCTCGTTAGGCGAGGCGTCTGCGTGATAAACAGGCCATTGTCCCGAAACGTCGAAAGACGCCAAGGGATAGACCAGGCCGGGCCGGATTAAGGCCCCGCTCAAAGTGGCTGGGAGCAAGTCCCCTACGACACGCAGTGCCAAAGCTCGACCAGGAGGTGCCCGCGGGCAGCCCGTGGGTTGTGTTCATGTTTTCAAAACCTCCTGGAATGCTGGAGGTTTTCTATTGTGTGTACGATAGTCCCGGTTCTTGGCATAGTGGTTCTGCACGGGACGATAGTCTTCGTATGCACATTGCATCGATTTACATTGAAAGGAGGTGATCGCGTGGACGCTGATGGTATTCCGCTATATATGATAACGCACTGGCAGAAAGCGCAATTTCTTGGACCAGGTGTGCGGCGTACGCGCGCGCATCACCTTCTCCCGGATCGGTTAAATGTTTTTCGGGAAGGTACCAGCCAAATGGATGGTATCCTGGTAGTTGGCTCCAAGAAACGCCGCCTTCTGTTGGTAAATCAGGCGGCGTTTTACTTCTATGATGCATTTCGTATTTCCGCCATATTCTACTGCTTGCACAGTCCCTGTTTTCTGGAGGTGAATTATGGCTTACTTGAGCGAAATTATTGGACGGCCCGTCACTGATCTGGACGGGATGGCTGTTGGCAAATTAACAGATGTAATCGTCCGGCCCTGGGCGGAGTTCCCGCATCCGCTGATCGAGGCGGTGGCGGTTGAAGGCAAGGGTGGGACGCGGATCCTGCCTTTCTCGGCGGTGGCAGCCCTGCTCTCACCAGTCATCCCGTTGAAATACCGGTTGGACGATGCCCCGTTATTTGATATTGAAAGAGGATGATGTCCTGCTTTCCCGCGACGTGCTGGATAAGCAGATCATTGATACGGACGGAGCGCGCGTGGTGCGTGTCAATGATGTGGAATTGGTGCGCGTCAACGGGACGATCTATGTCAGCAACGTGGATGTTTCGTGGGTGGGGATTATCCGCCGGTTGGGGCTGGTCGGACTGGCGCATTTTCTGAGCAGTCATCTCAAGAAGAAAGGGATTGCCTGGGACGATGTGGAACTGATGCGCCGCGACCAGGAGATGCATTTGCGCGTCCCGGCGGAGAAACTCCATGAACTGCACCCGGCCGACCTGGCAGAAATCGTCAGGGACCTGAATAAACTGGAAAGCGGTCAATTGTTGGATACGCTGGATGTCCAGCACCTGGCGGATACCCTGGAAGAGGTGGAACCGGAGTTCCAGGCTGAATTGATCGAGCACATGTCGGATGAAAAAGTGGCGGACGTGCTCGAAGAGATGGAACCGGATGAGGCGGCTGACTTGCTCGGCGACCTGCCCAAGGAGCGCAAGGAAGGCTTGCTGGCCTTGATGGAGAAGGAGGATGCCGACGATGTTCGTAAACTGCTGGCTTATCCCGAGGACTCAGCGGGCGGCATCATGACAACAGAGTATGCTTCCATTCAACCCAATCTGACAGCCTCCGAGGCGATCAAGGCATTGCGTGGCATGGCCGACGAAGTGGAGACGATGTTCTATGTCTATGTCGTGGATGTGGAGCAACACCTGGTCGGCACCTTCTCATTGAACAATCTGATTTTTGCCAAGCCCGGTCAGATGGTCTCGGACTTCATGACCAAACATCTTATTACCGTCAACCTGACTGACGACCAGGAAACGGTAGCCCAGACGGTCGCTAAATACGACCTGCTGGCTGTTCCGGTGGTGGACGACCAGAACCGCCTGCACGGGATTGTCACCGCCGACGATGCCCTGGACAAGATCATCCCAACCGCCTGGAAGAAACGCCTGCCGCGCTTCTACCGCTGACATCAAAGCAGGGTTCCATGACCAATACCATCATTAAACGCGGCTTTTTCCATCGCTATTGGAAGAATATACTGATCTTCCTGTCCGTCTTCGGCCCGGCGACCATTACTGCCATGTCAGATAATGATGCCGGGGGTGTTGCCACCTATTCGATCGCAGGCGCAAGGCTCGGTTACCCGATCCTTTTCCTGCTTGTCATCATCACCGTCTTGCTCGGCGTGACCCAGGAAATGGGCATGCGGCTGGCGATCATCAGCCGCAAGGGTCTGGCGGATTTAATCCGGGAGAAGTTCGGCGTCCGGACGGCGATGTTCATGTTCGGCGCTTTGCTGATCGCCAACCTCGGCACCTTGATCACCGACCTGTCCGCGGTCAAGATAACCAGCAGGATGCTAAATCTGCCGGCTATTCCATCGGTGTTGGTCATCCTGTTGATTTCTTTCCTTTTCATTGTGAAAGGGAACTACAAACTGACCCAGGCCATTATGCTGCTTGCCAGTCTGTTCTATGTCGCCTATATTATCTCGGCGATCAAGGCGAAACCGGATTGGGGTTTGGCGGTCAGCAACTTGTTTTACCCTCACGGTGTCGCAGGTCACGCCAACGTATATGCGCGATTACCTGTTGATTGGCATGGGCGTTTTGGGGACGACGATTACTCCCTGGGGACAGTTCTTTATCAGCAGTTTTGCCTATGATAAGAAAATAGAGAAAGGGCAAGATCAACTATTCCCAACTCGAAACTTACTGGGGCGCGTTCCTGACCGACTTCTTTTCTTTCTTTATGATTGTTGCAACTGCTGCAACGCTGTTTGTAAACCATATCCCGCTGGAAGCAGGCGAACAGGCTGCACTGGCGATCAAACCCTTTGCAGGCGAACTGGCGGGCACATTGTTTGCCATCGGCATTCTCAATGCCGGGTTTATGGGCGTTATCATCGTCTCACTTTCCACCGCTTATGCTTTTGCTGAGTTCTTCGGTCTTTCGGGAAGTCTCAATGACAGCTACAAGAAAAGCAAAACATTCTATTTCCTGTTTGGTCTGCAACTTTTTATCGTGGGCTGTGGTTGTCGTGTTCACGAAGTTGTCTTTGTTCAAAGTGGCGATTGTTACCCAGACGATCAATGCCATTGCACTTCCACTGGTCTTTTATTACCTGATCAAGCTGACCAATGACCGGCAGCTCATGGGACATTTTGCGAATAATAAATTCCAAAAATATTTTGCCATTGTATGCACTGATAGTCATTGTGATCGCCTCGGCAGTAACCTTGATATCGTACTTTATCAAGACGTAGCGTTTCAAGATCCATTGCCACGGATATCCAACAAAATACATCCGCCAGCTGATTTACTGGCGGATGTGATTCTTGCTTGGGTCGATATTAATAAAAATAGCCGGTGTTGACACGGCTGACTCAGGACTTATTTCGGGTTAATCTGGTTTGCTTGTCTTCTCGTCCTGGCGGCGATCTCCGCCCGCGCCTGGGCGTGACCTGCGCGGCTGAGCGGATAGAAGAGCGCAAAGATGATGCCTCCCAGCAGGAGCACCGAAGGCACCGGCCCGATCAGGATGCGGATGGCGAGGATGGTCGAAGGCTTCTGCGTGGCGGCATTCGACACGTAGCCGCTCCAGTCCAGGACGAGCAGGGTCAGGGGGATGGCGATGGAGGAGGCCACTTTCTTGAAGAGGGAAACCAGGCTGTAAAAGATGCCCTCGTGGCGCTGACCGGTTGCCAGTTCATCCACTTCGACCGCATCGGGGATGATCGCCCAGGTCAGCACATGGATGGCTGAGACGCCGATGCCGGCCAATACTGCCATGACCAGCACCAATGGCAGCCCTGCGGACGGGCTGAGGAAGATCAGCGCTACCATGATGGCCGAGAGGAAGATCATCCCGGCCACGTAGGCCTTGCGCTTGTCCGTTTTGCGCGAGGCCCATTCCAGAACGGCAGGACCAGCAAGGCGGTGATGAATATCGCTCCCAGGATGATGTCGCTTTGGGCTTCCAGGTTCATGCGGTATTTCAGGAAGTAGAGCAGGAAGGCCTGGATGATGTCTGCCGCGGTCCAGGTGAAGAGGAAAATACCGGCCGCGAACAGGAAGGGCCGGTTCTTCCATACCGCTCGAAGCGACTCGCGCAGGCTCGGCTGGGCTCTGGGTGTAATATTCCGGTTTCTCGCGTGTCCCGAAGAAAGTGAGCAACAGGGGCAGGGCGCAGATCGCTCCGAAGATGATCCCCATCGTGAAGACCCGCCCCGAGTTTTCCGGGCGCATCGTACCAATGATCAACAAGGGCACGATGAATGCGACCAGGCTCCCGATGATGGAAAATGCCATGCGGTAGGTTGTCAGGGAAGTGCGCTCATCGTAATCCTGGGTCAGTTCGGGTGTCAGGGCCACGTACGGCATGGTGACGAAGGTATAGGAAGTATCGAACAGGAAATAAGCGAGTGCGTAATAAGCGCACAACAGGAACTGGCTGTCCGTCGGCGGGCGGTACCACATCATGGCGAACATCAGCCCGAATGGGATGAAACCGAAGAGCAGGAAGGGACGCCGGCGTCCCCAGCGGCTGCGCACCCGGTCGGTGATAGAAACCGATCAGCGGGTCGTTGATGTAATCCCAGGTGCGCCCGATGAAGATAGCCAGGGCAGCATAGGCGGGTTTCACCCCGACCACATCGGTCATAAAGATGGCGAACAGCACCTGCATGGTCGTGTCGGTGCAGGCAAACCCGAAGTCGCTGATGCCGTAGAGGAATTTGGTGAGGCGGGGAAGGCGGTCTTGGATGGCGGTGGTCATAAGAAGAATTCTCCTTGAACTGGCGGGATGGGTCACAATATACCGGGATATATAACCCCGGCATTATCCGTTCGCCTCCACCGGGTGGGACTGATCTTCCAAATGCGATGATTTCGGGAAAACTTGCGTAATTATATCTTATCGGTTGAGATGGGATTCAATTGCAGAAAATTCCATTTTGACTAGAATCAATATATCGGTCTTGTTCGCGAAGAGAAACGGAGAGGAATATGAACTGGAAAATTTATTCCCTATTGATCGCTCTTATGATATCCGGGGTTTCCTGCAATCTGCCCGGCCCGGGCGGACCTGAGAATCGTGGAACCAACCGCGCCGGTCTCAGGCATGAACCAGGCTGTCAGCACATCCCAGCCCTCCGGTCCGGCACCTGCCTTGTCTACGTATCTCCTGCCCGACCTGGCTACTGTTTTCCCACCGCCTCCCATCGTCCCCATCCCGAAAAGCAGTCTTCAAATCGGCGGCGAGTTTTTCGACGCCTACCAGGTCCCCGGTGACCGGTTCCGCGTGCTCTGCAAGCAGCCCTGCGGACTGGATGAGCGTTTAATGGATGCCCTCTATGTGAGTTACAAAGTGACTGCCCAAGCGGATGTTCGTACTGCCGGCTTCGATGTCCTGGACAAGATGAGCGTTTTGGACATCCACTTGGATCGGGACAATGAATGCACTCGTTTTGAAAGCGAATTGGGTCTCACGACATCCTATAAGGACAATCCCGATAGCATCGTAATCTGCCTATACTTGACAGACCCGCAAATACAGGCTGCCATCCAGGCAGACCCCACCAACTCTTTTACACCGGAAGGTGCCATCCGCAACGGCGGGCTGGGCGTCTTCGCCCACGAATATGCTCACGCCCTATTCTTTGGCCGTTTTGCCTCCTCGCATGATTTTGTTTTCCCGATTGAATATGTGACCTTTCATCCAGACAATTCTGTATATTACTCGAATCTGTGCGAATCGCTCTATCAGAATAGCGCCCCGCTGAGTTACCAGCTTTGTCAGAGGAATGGTTTCTCTTTCGACGAGATGATCCAAAGCCTGCTCGACATTAACCGGCTTTACGATGGCGGCTTTGGCGATCTTCAAGGGGGGATGGTCAGTTACAACCAGTATCGGGTGATCCTGGAGAACATCCTGGGCGGTGACATCATGCCAGCCTTCAATGACGCCGGATACCAGAAGATCCTTTTAGAGGAAGGAAACACTCCTTACACCCTGCCATACGCTGGCGAATCCTGCACATACCGGGCTCAACTGGTCAGCGATGGAACCGTCCCGCCGGGCACCATGTTGGATGCCAATGCCCCCTTTGAGAAGACTTGGCGGATTAAGAATACCGGCACATGCAACTGGGACAATGCCCAACTCGTCTATGTGCGTGGCGAGGCCATGACCTCTACATTGACCGTGCCTGTCCCTGCCACAACCGCGGGCTCTGAGGTGGATGTCACCGTCCCAATGACTGCCCCATCTGAAGCGGGTGTTCACGTCGGGGAATGGCGCCTGCGCAATACCGCCGGCCAGGATTTCGGGCCGATCATCAACCTGACTCTTTACACGTGCCTGGGTTGCTCGCTCCCGCCCGTACTTTCCTTCTTCAAGGCCGAGCCGGCCACGATTGGATCGGGCGCCCTGTCCCTGCTCAGTTGGGGGCAGGTTACCAACGTGGACAAGGTCGAGATCGTCGGCTTGGGTAGCGTGGACCCGAATGGCAGCCGCCTTCTGGTCCAGCCGGATCGGACCACTACTTATACCCTTCAGACTACTTGCGGCAGCCAGTCTGCTTCCTCAACAGTTATCGTAACGGTCGATCCCAGCCTTCCTCCCTTTGCGATTAGCAATGTAAACGCAACCGCCGATCCTGCCCATTTCAGCGGATCTTGCAGCGGAGGTGTCCCGATAAACTTTTTTGGGACATTTTTCAGCAGTGAGCCGGGTGTGGTGATGTACCAGTGGAAATCGAGTGATGAGGCTGTTTCTGACCCCGCCTTTTCCATCCTTGACAAGGCAGGTACGCAAAGCATTACGACTTCCTGGACCCTGTCAGGTAGTCTGGAAGGCTGGAATGAGTTCAAGCTTCTTGCGCCGTTGGATGCGCAGGCTGTCCGGGCGAATTTTACGCTTGCCTGTACGCCTTAGGTTTTCGTTTGTTGGCAGGGCTTATCCAATCCCGATGATGATACGTAAACGGGCAGGTGATCACCCGCCCGTTTGATTTATTATTCGCTCACCCGTTGGAAGCGCCAGGCAGCCAGGATGAAGAAGAACAGCGCATACCCTGCCAGTGCGGCAACTGGCAGCAGGACTGAGTTGAAGTCCAGCCCGCGCGCCACGATGTTCTTGAAACCGTCCATGGCCCAGGCGACCGGCGAGACGTGCCCGATGGACTGGAAGGCCGCGCCCGTAAATTCGAGCGGCATCCAGGCCCCGCCGAGACCCGAAAGTACAAACATCGGGATCATCACGAAAATGACGGTCTGTTCTTCGCTCTTCGCGAACACCCCGATCAGCAGTCCCATGGCAGAGATGCAGGCCGCGGCCGCCACTGCCACCAGCAGGGTCGCCAGCGGGATGCGCAGATAGTCCACGTGGAGGAATAGCTGGCCGAAAGTGATCAGCAGGATGAACTGTCCGAAGATCAGTGTAAAGATTGCCAGGTAGTGCCCGATCAAAATATGGACACGGGAAGTGGCCGTGGTAAGCATGCGCTGCAGGGAGCGTGTCTTGCGCTCGTTCACGATGACCGTGGCCGCGGTGATCAATCCGGCAATGGCGAATTGCAGCATCATGCCGGGAGACGTATGGGTGGCAGAGAGCACTTGTGCATCCTGCACTTCTATGGCTGCGCTGGTGGTGCTTACCACCTGCACGGGCGGATTCTGCCAGGCAGCCAGTGCCTGCTCGAAGGCTGGCGTGAAAGCTGAAGTGGTCTTCCCGACGATCTGCGCGGTGCGGATGGCGCTCATCAACCGGCTGACTGCGGCCATTATCTCGCTCTCGATGGTGGAAGCTGACAGGTTGGATCGAGTCTGCGATGAAGGTCAACTTGAGCGGTGTTCCATTCTGGACTGATTGGCTGTATCCGGCAGGGATGATGAGGGCGGCAGCCAGTTTTTCGTCCGCCACCAACTGGTCGAGGTCTGTCTCCGCTGCGGGTGGCATCTTCATCCAGACGGATGACGGTGGAACCAGACAACATTTCCTTGAGAGGTTGGCTGTACGTTCCATGATCCAGGTCCAGGTAACCGACCGGCAGGCGGCTATCCTCCGGGCCTTTGCCGGAACCACTGAAGGCCAGCCCGAAGAAGATGGTGAAGAGGATCGGCATGAGCAGCAGGAACATGAATGTCTTGCGGTCACGCAGGATTTGGGTCAGGTCTTTGGTGGCAATATCATAAATACGGATCATATATTCTCCTTTTGGAGTGCAGGAGATTGCTCCTGCTGTCTGCAGAATTAAGCTTCCACGAATAATCTGCTATTGTTTTGTACGTAACCGGGCTTTCACATTCCATAACTATGCATACCTCTTCTGGAAGCGCAGGATGCCTATGGTGAAGAAAACGATGCTCATGGCTGCCAGCACTCCACAGGTTGGCAGGATCTTGATCAGGGAGGCGCCGTCCATGAGTTGGAGCAGTCCGCGTGCCGCCCAGCCCTGCGGTACGAACAGGGAAACCGTATCGGACCAGGAGGCATTTGCAGTTCCCATTGTGAAAACCTTGATCATCCCCAGCATCCCGGTGGTGGTGATGACACCTCCAAAGATGGCAGCGCTTTGCTTTGACATTCTTGAGCAATGACATCAGGAAGATGCCGAAGGAAGAGTCGCCGCCAGCACCGAGCCAAGGGTCACAATTGCCAGCGGCAGGAACGGCCCCCATTCGATCCCGAAGATCAGGTGCACCCAGGATGAAACAGGACGGTCATCTGCACCACCACCGTCAGCCCAACGGCCAGGAACTTGCCACCCAGGATGGTGGATTGTGTGGTGGGCGTGGTGAAAAGCCGTTGTAGGGTGCCATCTTCATCCTCTTTCAGGATGGATTGCGCCGCAG
Source organism: uncultured Chloroflexia bacterium (assembly GCA_963760315.1). GTDB lineage: Bacteria > Chloroflexota > Anaerolineae > Anaerolineales > Villigracilaceae > UBA877. Next base: position 132,973 of record CAVXCK010000001.1, on the reverse strand, counting down.
AAGCTCCGGTAAAGAAAGCGTAGAAGACGGTCATCCCACCCAGGATCATGGTGATCATGGCGGTAACGGGATTTACGGGTGTCTTGGTTGTGGAGGGCGAACGCACATCGAGACAGCGCGGAGCTCTGGTCGCCGCTGGGCGAGGCAGCCATGTATTCCTGGATGGTCTGGCCGATTAGTTGCGGATTGCTGTTGCCGGTCTGTTTCACAGCCACATCTACCGCGATCTTTGCCCCCGACATGCCTTCCATGAATTGGGCTAGGATGGATTCAACGATTCCCGGACCAAGGGTCAGGGTGGGGTCTTTATACAATTCGATGGTAGCTTGTCCGGAGAGGTCTGAGAATTGCTGCGAGAAATCAGCCGGGATGATGATTGCCGCCCCGGCTTCCTGCTTATCCACGGCAGAGCGGGCTGCCTCTGCACTTTCCACAGGGGTCACATCCATTAAGTTGGCAAAACTTTCATCCTTCAATGTGGACACGATCATCTCGCCCATCGAATTGGCCTGCGACCCGCTAGGGAATTGCGCTTTGGCGGCTTCAAAACCGGGGCCTCCTTTATCCAGGTTGGCGACCACTACCTTGGTAACTGGCAGATTAAAGGTTGTCTTGTCATCCGCCCGATTTCCGAACATGAAATAGAACATGCCGGCCATCAATAGCGGCACGCCGAACATGAACATCAGCGCGAACAAACTGCGGAAGGAGTGACGTCACATCTTTGAGTGCTACATCGAAAATCTTCATGGTTATCTCCTGAAGAGCTTAGCGGGAAACAAATCCCTAATCTCTGAGCGCCTTTCCCGTCAAATGCAGGAAGACGGTCTCCAGGTTGGGTTCCTGGATTGCCACGGACGTGATGCGGGCCCCGTTGCTGGCAGCCGTCTCGAACAAGCGGGGCAGCACCCGGTTGCTGTCATCAGCCAGGATGGTTAGAGTTCCATCGTTGGCGCTGACTTGCGTCACACCCCTGATTGCCTTCCAGGCTTCCAACACCTTTGCGGATTCGGCGTTGATGGTCACCGTGATGCGGTCCATGGCGCCGACGATCTTTACCAGTTCCTCGTGTGTGCCGATGGCGATCATTTTTCCCTGATCCATGATGGCAATGTGGTCGGAAAGCTCCTGGGCTTCTTCCATGTAGTGGGTGGTGTAGAGCACGGTTGTGCCTTCGGTTTTCAACTTCAGCACCGAGTCAAGGATGCTGCGGCGGGACTGAGGGTCGATCCCCACGGTGGGTTCATCCATATAGATGATCTGCGGTTTGTGCAGCAGGGCGATGCCGATGTTGACTCGCCGCTTCATACCGCCGGAGTATTTCTTCACTTGTTCCTTTGCCCTGTCGGTCAGGCCGATGATTTCTAACACCTCATCCACGCGGGATTTGAGCGCTGGGCCTCGCAGGCCGTACATCTTACCCCAGAAGGTCAGGTTCTCCCGTGCCGACAGGTCTTCGTACAGGGCGATCTCCTGTGGCACGACGCCCAGGACGGATTTCACGCCCATCTGGTCAGTGCGGATGGAATGGCCCATCACCTGGGCGTCGCCTTCCTCCGGGCGCAGCAGGCAGGAGAGCATGGAAATGACGGTTGTTTTCCCGGCCCCGTTCGGGCCGAGCAGGCTGAAGATCTCACCTTTTTCTACTTCGAAGGTAACTCCATCCACGGCTTTCAGATCGCCAAAGGCTTTGTGCAGGTTCTTGACTTCGATTGCATTCATACAGATTACTCCTTATCCAGAGCTGTGATAGCCAGGCAGAAAAGGCCGATTCCGAGCAGCAGGGTATGTCCTTTCGGTTCCATGACACCCAGTATAGATGTTACCACCACCGCCACGCCCATTGCCAGGGCGACGGCTTTGAAGACCAGGTCAACGATCTTTCCAATTCTCTTATTCATACGGAATGCCTCCTGAACAGTTTCAACCAGTATACGCGCCCTGCCGCTTCTCGCCATCGGCCATTTGGATGGTTTATCCCTGTACCTTCGGACAGTGTCCGTCCGGTCAATGGAAAAGGATGTTATCTGGGATAAAATATGAATACCATGAATAGACTGTCAGTGTTTCTTCAGCATTTACGAATTTCCCCGGGGAAAAAGAACCGTCCAGAAATCTTTATGGAGTGGCCTTTCTTCCTTATCCTTACGTTTGTTCTTGCCTTTGTGTACTTTCAATCTATTTATTCAAACGCTGCCTTGCGTGAGCCAGGTCGTTTGATCCTTTTCACTGTATTGATGATTGTGCACATTACCCTGTACTGGCTCAGCGCGCGTTTACGGAAATGGAGCCGGGCGGCAGTCTATCTGGCTCTTCAAAGCGCGCTGGCTCTTGCCATCGTCTACCTGGGTGGGAATATCGGTCTTTTGGTGGGTTTGTACGCGGGTCTGATTGGAGAAACCGTTGGCCTGTTGCGGGAGAAGCCGCGTTGGACGATCGTTGCAGTGGCAGTACTCCTGGTCTTTTCCTTCATAAATTACATTCTGATAGCCGGATGGCTGGGATGGTATTGGTGGCTTCTGGCGATGCTGCCATTGACTTTCTTCGTAGCTGTGTATGTGACTCTCTACTCACGCCAGGCGGAAGCGCGCCGGCAGGCCCAGTCGCTCCTGCGGGATCTGGAAGCTGCCAACCGTCAGTTGAGCGAGTACGCTTCCCGCGTGGAGGACCTGACCATTGCCAGCGAGCGTCAACGCATGGCGCGTGAACTGCATGACACCCTTTCACAGGGGCTGGCCGGTTTGATCCTGCAGCTTGAAGCCGTGGACGCCCACCTGGCGGGGGGCCGTACCGACCGAGGTCGGGTCATCCTGCAGCAGGCCATGCAGAAGGCTCGCGGAACTCTGGCTGAGGCCCGCCAGGCGATCGACGACTTGCGCCAGCCTGTAGAGCGGAACCTGGTCGAAACTGTCCACCAGGAGGTCGAGCATTTCACCACTGCCACCGGCATTCCCTGTGAGACGAAGATCGATCTGCCGGTCGATGTGCCCGATCCGGTTGCCGAAACGGCCATTCGGGCCATCTCCGAGGGTCTGACCAATATCGCCCGCCATGCCAGGGCTAAAAATGTCACGTTGCGCATGGCTGTCATCGCAAAAGAACTGGAAATCGATATCTCTGACGACGGCATCGGCTTCGACCCGAATCGTCATTGAAGCCGGGCACTACGGCCTGCTGGGGATGCGCGAACGCGTCCGGCTGGCAGGAGGCAGGCTCGAGATCCATTCGGAACCGGGCAAAGGGACGCAGTCTTGTGATACGATTCCCGTTGGGAAACATGCCAATGAATGACCCCATTCGTATCCTGGTCGCCGACGATCACCTGATCATCCGCCAGGGTCTGCGCCTTATTCTGGAGACCGAAGCTGGTTTCGAGCTGGTGGGCGAAGCTGCTGATGGGGCAGAAGCAGTTCGTCTGTGTGCCGAGCTTCATCCGGCGGTTGTCTTGATGGACCTGCGCATGCCTGGGATGGATGGATTGACGGCTATCGAGCGTCTGCAGGCCGAACAACCTCAAATTGCCGTGATTATCCTGACCACTTTCAATGAGGATGATCTGATGCTGCGCGGCATGCAGGCCGGGGCAAAAGGCTACCTGCTCAAAGACACTGACCGGGAAACACTGTTCAATTCCATCCGGGCTGCCGCCCGCGGTGAGACCCTGCTCAAGCCGGAGATCATGGCACGGTTGCTTTCCAAAGCAGGCGCAGTGAATACGCCCGCAAATGCCAGGACCGACCTGACCGAGCGTGAGTTGGAAGTATTGAAGAGAGTCGCACAAGGTGAACGCAGCAAGGAAATCGCCATCCGGCTGGGGATCAGTGAGCGGACGGTGAAAGCGCATCTGGCAAGCATTTATAATAAGTTGGGGGTTGATTCGCGTGCTGCCGCGATCGCGATCGCCGCGCAGAAAGGATTACTTCCAGGGAAATGAACAGCCGCGAGCGTTTCCTCGAAACCATGCGTTTTGGCCAACCCGACCATGTGCCGTATTTCGAGGAAGGCATCCGGTCGGAAGTGATTTGTAAGCCTGGCGGAAGCAGGGTTTGGCTGCGGTTGCTGACCTGGCAAGGATGTTCACCCCCGATGAGCGTGAAGAAATCGACATGGACGGTTACCCGCATCCCTGGCCCAGCCGCTGGCCGACAACTGTTTCCGAGCTCAACGGCTTTGCCCGCCGGTTCGAAACCGGAATGACCGCATCCCGCCTGACCGGAAAACTGGAAAGCAGTCCACCTGGCAGGCTGGGCACAGCGAGGATGTCCTGATGATGCGAGTCCATCACGGCTTTTTCCTGACCATGGGGGTTTATGGTTGGAAGCGCTTTTATGAGTTGATGGAAGCTTGACCGACCAGCCGGATTATGTTCGGGAGATCATGCGGATCGAGGCAGAGTTTGGTCGCCGCGTCTGACCGAGCGCTTCCTGCAGGAGGTGCAGATCGACGCAGCCATTTTCAGCGAACCGATCGGAGGCAACCATGGTCCGCTGATCTCACCGCGCATGTTCGAGAATTTTGTCCTGTCGAGTTATCGCCCGGTGCTGGATGTTCTGCACAGGCATGGTGTGGAAGTCCTCATCCTGCGCACCTATGCCAATGCCCGCGTGTTGATTCCCGGCTGTTGAAATATGGGTTCAATTGCTTTGGGCTTGTGAGGCAAACGCTGAGGCCATGGATTATCGTTCGTTCCGCAAGGAATTTGGCCGCGACCTGCGCTTGATCGGGGGGATTGATCTGGATGTGCTGCGGGAAGGGAAAGAAGCCATCCGGCGCGAAGTGGAGGAGAAAGTCCCGCCGTTGCTGGCTCAGGGGGGCTATGTCCCGCTGGCCGATGGGCGGGTGCGCGAAGATATTCCTTTCGAAAATTATATTTACTACCGGCAGTTGTTGGAAAAGGTCACGCGTTCGTAGGGGTGTTCACCCAGGCCATGTGCTCTGTCAGCAGGGCTTTGGCGCGCCGGATGATGCCGGGCAGGACTTGTATCCGTGCCGCTTTCGCGGCGCAGTTCATCCACTCCCGACAGGCCGGGCGAAGGAGATGAATGGCGAAAGCATCAGTCTGTGCGGGAAGAGCAGTTGCGAAATCACCTGCCCGAACTCGACCAGCCGGCGCCGGTCCAGCGGATCTGACCTCAGCCGGGATAGCATGCTGTTCCGCCATTTTGGCGAAACCACGTGGCTGACAATGGAAAGCAGGAGACGCGCCTCCGGGACATACTTCAGGAACAGGTCAATGCTGGCGCTCCAGTGGTCAATATAGGGGAGGGCGTCGTCATAAACAGCCGGGTCGGGATCGATGTGGCCGAACCGTAGATCAGCATGGCCCCGCCGTCTTTCAGATGCCGGATGGCTTTGCGCGTTGCCACCATGCGGCCATTCTGATCGTCTGAAATGCAAAAGAAATGCTCGTGGGCGTGCGGCAGGCTTCTCAGGAATGGGATGTCGCCGCTGATGATGCTCAGGTCGTCGCGCTGCAGTTGGGATGAGATGATCAGGCTGTCGTATGTACCGGGGTGGTTGGAGATTACCAGCAGTGGGCCTTCAGGCGGGAAGTCCTCCGTCCCACGAGCGGTCACTGAGGTCGCAAAATCCTCCAGCGTCAATCCCATTGCCCTGGAAAAGCCGTATTGAGCAGCATTGCGGTCGAAGGTCAGGCCGACGCGCGCCAGCCGGTCGGTGACCGGTCGAAAAAGCGGCCAGATGACGCGCTTTGCCAGCGGAGAATTGCGGAAACCGATCGACCCTGCGAGTTCAACAACGAGCGACCGGCTCAAGGCGGTCATCTCTGCGTCCATGCTTCACTCCTTCTGGAGCTGATTTGTGTCCAGGCGATGTGCTCGGCCAGCAGGGCTTTACCACGGGTAATGACCGCGGGCAGAACGCGGTTTGTACTGCTTTCATTGCGCAGTTTGGCAGCAGGCACGGGCGGGTCGAAACTGACCCGCGGCGAAACGTAATAACCTGCCGGGGAAAAATAATTGCTCGAGCACCTGCCCGAATTCAGCCAGGCGGCGCTTCTGCCAGGCAATCTGTTTCAGCCAGGTGACCGGATGGCGCGCCCACCTGGGAGAGACGATGCCGCTGACGATGGTAACCACCACCTTCGCACTCCGGCACATGCCGCAGGAACAGGTCGATCGAAGGTGACCAGTTCTCGATTTCCTTCTCTGCCCCAGGGTAGACCGCCGGGTCGGGGTCGATCAGGCCGGTGCCGAAGAGCAATAACGCCCCGCCGTTTTGCAGGTGGCGTATCCCTGACCGGGCGGCGGCCATGCGGTCGTAGGCGTCATCCGCCGAGACATAATAAGAAATGTTCGCTGGTGTTGGGCAAGTTTTTCAGAAAAGCCACGTCGCTGGCAATGAACTTCAGGTCGTTGCGGCCGAGCAGAGAAGCGATGACGACCGAATTGTATGCCCCGGCATGGTTGGAGATCACCAGCAGTGGTCCGGTCTGCGGTACGCTTTCAGACCCGCGGGCGGTGATGTCACGGCACCAGTTGGTCAGCGCCCAGGCGCAGGCAGACGGGAATCCGTCGCTGGCGATTAGCCGGTCGAAGGTCACGCCGATCTCGGCCAGCCGCCCGGCGGCTTTGTGGAACAGCAGGTTAAAGATCCGCTTTGGTAAACCTCTGTTTTGGGCAGGCCTACGGCATTGATGATTTCGAGGATGAGCGCGTCGCTCAGGGTTTTTATTTCATTGTCAGGTTGGCTCATGACAGGCTCCCATGCAAAGTTTAACACAATTGGGAGCACTAAGTTATCCAGAATCGAATAAAATTGAGGGTAGGATTTCTTGTGACCGAAAAAACGAAAATAAGCCTCAAACTACTCAAAGCGCTTCGCGCCCGCACCTTCCGCCTGCCGCCGCACCCGCATCTTTCCACCCCCGAAGGTGCGCTGGACTTCGTCAACGAGCGCGGCTTCATTTACTTCTGGCCCATCACCGGGATTGACCTGCCCTCGCTGTGGGTGGCGGTTGCCGGGGAGCGTTCTGTGCCTGATAACCACGATGACCCCGCTCACGTCACCTGGGACTGGAAGGACGCCGCTCTGCCAAAGAAGGTCTGGTATTATGGCAAGATCCTGCGCCGCAAGGCGACTTTCATCTCGCTGGAGATCGCCCCGTATTTCTATGCCCTGTCCGAGAATTACGGTTCCCCTGAGGAGGATTATCTCCTGGCCTACGAAGAAGGTCGTCTGACCCAGGCCGCCAAGCAAATTTACGAAACGCTGCTCGATAAAGGCATTCTGGATACCATTTCGCTGCGCAAAGAAGCGCGGCTGTTGAATGCAAAAGAGTCGGTGTTCAACCGGGCAATGGAAGATCTGCAAAAGGATTTCAAAATCCTGCCGGTGGGAATTGCCGAAGCCGGGGCGTGGAAATATGCCTTCCGGTATGATATTACCGCCCGGCACATGCCCGAATTGCCGGAGCAGGCTCGCCGGATAGGTGAGGCCGAAGCGCGCCAGAAACTGGTGGAGGTGTATTTTGCCTCCGTTGGCGCGGCACAGCTCCGGGATGTGACTAAACTCTTCGGCTGGGCCCCCGAGCTGGTCAAGCGCACGGTGGAAAAGCTTGTGCGAAAAGAAGCTGGTTGAGGCTGGGCATCCGCAAGAACCGGGCGTCTGGCTGGCGTTGCCGGAATTGGTTCAAATGTAAGGACATGGTAAGCCGTTCCTGAAGGGAATATTGTGTCCCTGTTGGAGGTGCTGTATGGATATCGCCATTATGATCGAAGGGCAGAACGGTCTCACCTGGCCGCGTTGGAAAAATCTGGTTGCGGCTGTGGAAGACCTGGGCTTTGCCGGTCTTTACCGCTCCGACCATTTCACCAACGCCACTCCGCCGGATAAAGAATCGCTTGAACTCTGGGTCTCGCTGACCTGGCTGGCTTCGCATACCAAGCGCATTGAATTTGGCCCGCTGGTCTCCCCGGTCTCCTTTCGCCATCCGGCGCTGACGGCGCGCATGGCCGCCGCCGTGGATGACCTCAGTGGTGGGCGGCTGACGCTCGGCCTCGGAGCTGGCTGGCAGGAACGCGAGCACAACCTGTTTGGCTTTGATTTGCTGGATGTGGTATCGAGTTTTTACCGCTTTGAAGAAGGGCTGGAAGTCATCACCCGCCTGTTGAAATCCGATGACCCGGTCACTTTTAAAGGTAAATACTACCAGTTGCGCGAAGCGACTCTCCTGCCCCGGCCTGCCCGTCCCGGAGGAGCTCGCATCCTGATTGGCGGCAACGGCGAAAAGCGGACCATGTCGCTGGTGGCGAAATATGCCGATGAATGGAATGCCGTCTTCCTCCCGCCCTCGGATTTTGCCCGCCTGTCTGCCCGGTTGGATGAATTGTTATGCGGGGCGGGCCGGGACCCGCAAACGGTGAAACGCTCGATGATGGCTGGTCTGCTCTTTGGGCGTATTCAAAAAAAATTGGATGAGAAGTTATCCGAACAGAACCAAACCGCTGAAGAACTGCGTAAAAGTGGTGTTGTGGTTGGGGTGGGGGAGGAAGTGTTTGAACAGCTCAAGGAATTGCAGGAAGCCGGTCTCCAGGGCATCATGCTTCAGTGGCTGGATTTGGATGATTTGAAAAGTCTGGAGGCCCTGGCAAAGGCGGTACTCTAAAAATGAGATGCGCCGACTCAACAGGTCGCCGCTATGGTTATCTCTAGCAAATCCTCGGCAGCAACTCCCCCGCCGGAACATCCACCACGCGCATCCCTCCGATGGCTGTCTTCGCCGTCACCAGGCCGGGGTGTTCGCTCACCACTCGCCCAATAATGGCGGCGTCCTTGCCGTATTCGTGCCCTCGCATGGCCGCCAACACTTTTTCTGCGCATCTCTTCCGGCACGATTGCCACCATTTCCCCTCGTTGGCAATGTAGAGCGGATCCAGTCCCAGCATCTCGCAGGCCGCGTTCACCTCCGGCCGGATGGGTACTTTCCTCTCGTCGAATTCGATCCCCACTTTTGAAGAATCGGCCAGTTCGTTGAGCACCGCCGCCAGCCCGCCGCGCGTGGCATCCCGCAGGCAATGAATTGTTTGGGATGAGCCGGGCTTGCCCCTGCCTTTCCTCGCCACCGCAGCCATCATCGCCTCCACCAGCCCGTTCAGCGGTGCGGTATCGGATTTGATCTCCGTCTCGAAGGTCAACCCTTCCCGCACCGACATGATCGCGATCCCGTGGTCGCCCATCGTCCCGCTGACCAGCACCACGTCGCCGGGTCTGGCGTTCGCCGGGCCGATGTCCACGCCCGGCGGGATGACGCCGATGCCCGGAGGTGTTGATGTACAATCCCGTCGCCGTGGCCTTTTTGCACCACCTTCGTGTCACCGGTGGCGATCTTCACGCCAGCTTTTTTGCAGGCTGCAGCCATGGCGGTCACGATATTACCGAGCGTTTCCATCGGCAGGCCTTCTTCCAGGATGAAACCTGCCGAAAGATACAGCGGTTTCGCCCCGCGCATGGCCAGGTCGTTCACTGTGCCGTAGACTGGCCAGTTCGCCGATATTCCCGCCGGGGAAGAACAGCGGGCTGACCACGAATGAATCGGTGTAAAAGCCAGCTGACCGGATGGTATCCGAGTGACCGAAGGACGGACAGGTCGAATTGCGGTCGCATCCCCCATCTGCCCCAGCCACTCGTTGTCGAATGCCGGGGCGAAGAGATGCTCGATCAGGTCGGCCATCATCTTTCCGCCCGCGCCGTGTCCCATCACGATGGTCGGGTAATTTTGCAGCGGGCGCGGGCAGGTCCAGCCGAGCAGGTTGAGTTTATCTGTTATCGGGATTGACTCTGAGGCATCAAGCTGACGGCCTTGCGACTGTACTTAATACCTTCGCGAAGGTTCATCGTTCCATACCGGTAATACGCCGCGCAGGCGCCCTTCCGACGAGACCATGGTCGCGCCGAGCGGGGTCTGCGGGGTGCACTCCTTGCCGAAGGCCGGGCACTCGCTGGGTTTCTTGCGCCCTTGCAGCACCAGCCCGCTGATGCACAGCGGCGATTCCTTCGTCTCGATGGCCTGCACTTCGGGGAAGCGCAGTTCGGCGTCGAAGGCGGCGAACTCCGGGCGCAGGCGGTAGCCCGACATGGGGATGACGCCGATGCCGCGCCAGGCCCGGTCGGTCATCTCGAAGACTTGCTGGATGACGGCCTGCGCCGGCTTGTTGCCCTCGCGGCTTACGGAGCGCTCGTAAGCGTTCTCGACCGTGTGCGTGCCCGCCTCCAACTGCCTGACACATTTCAGGATCCCGTGCAGCAGGTCCACCGGCTCGAAGCCGGTCACCACGATCGGGATTTTATACTTTTCAGCCAGCGGCTCGTATTCCCAGAATCCCATCACCGTGCAAACGTGACCGGCGGCCAGGAAGCCGTCCACCTGGACATCGGGCGAATCCATCAGGGCGGTGATCGCCGCCGGGACGGTCACGTGCGAGACCAGCACGGCGAAGTTGGCCAGTCCCTGGGCTTTGGCTTGCAGGACTGCCATGGCGTTGGCCGGGGCGGTGGTCTCGAAACCGATGGCGAAGAAGACGACGGTCTTGCCGGGGTTGTCTTTGGCGATCTTCAAGGCGTCGAGCGGCGAATAGACGATGCGGACGTCGCCCCCCGCGGCTTTAACCGCGAACAGGTCACGGCGTCGAGCCCGGCACTCGCAGCATGTCGCCATAGGAGGTGAAGATCACGTCCGGACGGGACGCCAGGGCGATGGCCTTGTCCACCAGTTCGAGCGGCGTCACGCACACCGGGCAGCCCGGCCCGTGGACGAGGTTCGATCTCGGGCGGGAGCATCTGGTCGAGGCCCGACTTGATGATGGAATGCGTCTGCCCCCGCAGACTTCCATCAGCGTCCAGTGCGGGTGATGGTTTTTTGGAGGTCAGCGAGCAGTTTCCGGGTCAGGTCTGCGTCGCGGTATTCGTCGAGGTATTTCTTGCGAGCGACGCGGCAATTCCTTCTTCCCCCTGCGCGTCGATTTGCCTGAGCAGTTCCATCGTCTCCATGGCTTCTGTTCATCCAGGATGGACAAACCGAAACCGACATGGACGATGGTGTAGTCACCTACTTTGACCTCCGGCAGGTATTCCATGCAGGCTTCTTTAATAGCGCCGCCGAAATCCACCTTGGCCATCTTCATGCCGTTGGCTTCGTAGAGTTCAATTACTTTCGCGGGGATTCCGAGACACATTTGGCACCTTTTAATCTACGCTTCAGATACGACACCCTATTTTACTACTGAGTTCCGTGTAAATTGATGAACAAGAATCCTATATGGGCAGATATACCCGCACCTGGCCGTTTACCATGATCCATCCTTGATGAAATAGAACATTTGTTTTATAATCCTTGAGCGTCAAGGGTATACACCGGGAATATTATCCCCATTGGGGTATAACCTCCCCGCCGATACCGTCCCCGAAAGGGAAGGACTTCGCCCATTGTTCCGATGATTATACAAGAGGGAGAAAGGATATCATCCTCTTGGGGGATCATTGCTCATTTTTCTTTCGAACCTTGACATCTGAAGAGTCTGTAAAGGTGCCGATTCTTATTACCCTAAGTACCGTATTGACGATCACACAGGATATCGTCTCGGCAGCAATCCGGGACATCGTCGTAGAGGCATTCCGGGATATCGTCTCAGCGGCAATCCGTGACACCGTCCCGATGATCTTCCGGGACACCGTCTCAGTGGCATTCCGGGACGATGTCCCGGTGATTTTCCGGGAGGGGATTCGTTCCGCGTGGTTTCCGAAAAAAGTGACTTTAATCCTGAATTTTTGCATCAGCACTTGGCTGTTGGCTCTCGTTTCCGACTTTGATGGAGGCGCGCTGTATCCTCGCCGTAGGGGATATCATCCCCCAAGAGGATATCATCCCCGAAGAGGAAGAACCCTGAGAAAATCATCAAGTAAAACAAGCGTGGTTATAATTCGTGCAACTCCATCCGTGGTCAGGGGTTCTTTCAATAAATCATTCTTCCAGGAGGCAGTATGGCAATCGCAGCAGAACGTCCAAAGGTCAATGATAAGCGTGAAATCTTCGGCTGGGCCATGTACGATTGGGCCAATTCGGCCTTCAGCACCACCATCGGGACCGTGTTCCTGGGGCCCTACCTGGCTTCCCTTGCTCAGAATGCCGCCGCTGCCAGCCCGGACGGGATGGCCCACCTGCTGGGAATCCCGATTGCTCCGGATTCATTTTTCCCATACTGCATCTCGTTTTCCGTCGGGATGCAGGTGCTCTTCCTGCCCATCCTGGGCGCGATTGCAGATTATTCCCACCGCCGCAAGCAGATGATGCAGTTGTTCGCCACCATCGGCGCCATCACGACCATCCTGATGTTCTTCACCACCGCCCCGGTCTGGTGGCTGGGCGGATTGCTGTTCATCGTTGCCAACCTGGCCTTCGGCGCCGCGATCGTTTTCTACAACTCTTATCTGCCCGACATTGCCAGCGAAGACCAGCGTGACCGGGTCTCCTCCTATGGTTGGGCGATGGGTTACCTCGGTGATGGCTTGCTGCTCATCCTCAACCTGGCATTTTATCATGTTCTAGTGATAAACTCGGTGTCCCCAAGGACCTGGCGGTGCGCATCAACCTGGCCTCGGCGGGTGTCTGGTGGCTGAGCTTCTCATTCTTCACCTGGGCGCGCCTGCGAGCCCGCCATGCCGTCAAGCAGTTGCCGAAAGGTGAGACTTACGTCAGGGTGGGCTTCAAACAGTTGTGGAGTACGGTCAAGGAAATGAAGAATTTCCCCGAAACGCTCAAATATCTGCTGGCCTACTTCCTCTATAACGATGGCATCCAGACCGTGATCGCAGTTTCGTCCACTTTCGCGGCCGCTCCGCTTATCCGCGGCGGGGTGGGCATGGACCAGTCCACCTTGATCATTGTCATCCTGATGATCCAGTTCATGGCGTTCTTTGGCGCGCTGCTGTGGGGCAAACTCGCCAACTGGGTGGGTGCCAAACGCTCGATCATCGTCAGCCTGGTCATCTGGGCGGGTGTCGTGATCTATGCCTATTTTGGACTGAAGGGTGAAAGCCGGGTGCTCGAATTCTTCATCCTGGGCGCATTCATTGCCCTCGTGATGGGCGGCTCGCAGGCCATCAGCCGCAGTCTCTATGCCCAGATCATCCCCTCCGGCAAGCAGGCCGAGTACTATTCCTTCTACGAGATCAGCGAGCGCGGTACTTCCTGGATCGGGCCGCTGCTGTTCGGATTGGTGAACCAGGTTTTCGGCAGCCTGCGCCCGGCCATCCTTTCGCTGATTTTCTTCTTCGTGATGGGTCTGATCATCCTGCCCTTCGTCAACGTGAAGAAAGCGGAGGAGGACGTCAGGGCTTTTGAAGTGAAGAACGCCTGACACCTCGAATCGACACTAGAAAGGTCCGGAGACGGATTTCGCCTCCGGACCTTCTTGAATCTTATTCAGACCCTGAACCTGCTATCGTTTCAGTGACTTGAACCAGGCTCGCGATCTTATCCACCCCCTCCTCGATCATCTCCATCGAAACGGCGTACACCAGCCGGATATAGCCCTCGCCTCCTGACCCGAAATCTGTTCCCGCTAAAACGGCCACGCCCGCTTCGTCGATCAGGCGGGTGGCAATTTCCTTTGAACTCAATCCATACGATTTGACATTCGGGAAAACGTAAAATGCTCCCTGCGGCTTCTGCGCATGCACGCCGGGGATGGCATTGACCAGTTCCAGCATGCGGTCGCGGCGGCGTTTGGTATTCCGTCACCATTTCGGCCACGAAATCCTGCGGACCGGTCAGGGCCTCCATCCCGGCATACTGGGTGAAAGCGGCGGTGCAACCGGTGGCGTGGGTGATGAGCAGTTCCAGCCGCTCGGCCAAAGCGACCGGGGTGATCATGTAGCCCAGCCTCCAGCCGGTCATCGAATAGGTTTTCGAGAACCCGTCCACGATGACCGTGCGCTCGAGCATCCCGTCCACTTCGGCGATGCTGTGGGCCTTCGTGCCATCGTAAACCAGTTGAGTGTAGATTTCGTCCGAAAGCACCCAGCAGTTGTGTTTGCGGGCTTTTTCAGCGATGTGTTTCAGGTCTTCAACTGGGATGACACCGCCGGTCGGGTTGCCAGGGGAGTTCAGCACGATCAGCTTTGTCCGGTCGGAGATCTTCTCATCGAAAACATCCAGGTCGAAGGAGAATTGGTTTTCTTCGCGCAGCGGCACCGGCACCGGGATCCCGCCTGCCACGCGGATCATGGCTTCGTAGGTCGGGAAACCGGGATCGGGATAAAGCACCTCGTCACCCGGCGCGACCAGGGCCAGGGTCGGGAAGAAGAGCCCGGGCTTGGAGCCGCTGCCCACGACCACCTGGGCGGGGTCTAATTTCAACCCGCGCTGGCGTCCGGCATAATCTGCAATGATCTCGCGGAATTGTGGGATGCCTGCTGGAGGGGTATATTTGGTCTTTCCAAGATGGATGGCAGCGATCCCGGCTTCGCTGACATTGGCTGGCGTGGGAAAGTCGGGTTGGCCGATTTCAAGGTGGATGATCTTTCTTCCCTGGGCTTCGAGGGCCTGGGCCTGGGCGAGGACGGCATAGGCGCCCTCGGGTCGGAGAGGTGTGACGCGATCGGTGAATGGTCTCATGTGTTATTTGACCTTGAACAACCCGGCTTGATTGGCGCCCATCATCCCGGCACGCAGGCTGCGCTCGTCCACCAGGGCAAGACCGGCTGCCATTTCAGCGGCTGATGACGGGATGGATACGTGTAGCGGTCCATATCGTTGGACAGTGTTTCCAGTCCTGCGTCGCTGGACATCCAGTCCAGCCGGTCGAAGACTTTCAGGTTGATCGGCCCGCGGTAGCCGACCAGAGTTTTTTCACCCACAGAGTTGAAGAAGTCTTCGAAATACGACATGACCAGTTCACGCAGGCTGCGGTAAACCGGCTCGCGGTAGCGCAGGCCGGTGAAATTTGATTGTGCCACGGCTCCCCAGTGGTCGTACTGCTTGAAAAGCGCCAGGATATGGTCGTCGTCCCGTCCTGTTCGGGATGAGTTCCAGGATCAGCGGCGGGTGGCCGATGCGCCGAATGCCATGGCAGCAAATAAGGCCCCATCGAAGCAATGCGCTTTTCGTTCCCGCAGGACGCGCAGCGGGCAGCGATAGAATTCATCTCGCTGTATAGGAATGGTATTCAGGAAAGATTGGATTTTGATGGGACTGTTCAAACCATCCAATATCTTCCGTTCGGAGGCATTCAATTGTGCTTCAAGGTTATTTATCATGTACTTTATTTCACCATAAACACCACTCGGGTCAACTTTCCAGATTGGATTTCAACCCATTTCTCGTATCAAGTCCCGCCCATAAAAACGTGATCCGGTACCATCCGGCAGGCTGGTCGCCGAGTGCAGCAATCTCCTCCCAGGGATCACGCGGATTAACCGTTTCGGGAGCATAGCTATCCACCTCGGTGCGCTGCAGTTGCGGGTTGATCCCGGTCAGGAAAGTACTGGACATTGAAAGATGGGAAAAATGGTCTTCCCAGCCGTTCGTCTGTTGCTAGCAATGGCAAGTGTCCCATTGCCTGGATGGGGTACCAGCCACAATTCCGGGTTGAGTGTGGAGTCATAGTCGTTCGGATCGACCCGCACCTCGAAATGGAGATGGCTGCCGGTGCCGTCCCGGTGACGCCCACCTCACCGATTTTTTGCTCCGGCATGTCACGGTCTGTCCACGTGCGGACTATCCTCGTAGACAGATGTGCATATAAAGTGTAAAGGTGCCGAAAGGCGTCACCAGAAATGTCGTGTTCGAGAACGACAATATTTCCGTAAAAATCGGACCAGGGAGCTGAACTTCCTGGTCGTGTCATCCCCGGCGTAATACACCACTCCCATCCGCCGCGGCGAGGACGGGAGTCCCGGATGCGTTGTAGAACTCCACGCCATGGTGCGGATCACGAGTTCCACCTTCGGTGCTGCCATATGGATAGATGCGGTCGATCGTGTCGGTTCCCGGCGGAGCGATGGGAGGTTGGAAGACAAAATAAGCATTCTACGATGCAATAAATCCGCCACCGATGGGTCGCACGGTATCAGGAGTGGCGGTGCAGGTGGACGTGGATGCGCTTGCGTGGTGATGAGGAGGAGGAAACTTGTGGTAATGGGTAGCTGGGTAGATGGGAGATGCAGATGGCGAACTGCCGTGGCTGAGTTACCACATGCCGCCAGGATCAAACTGGCGGCCATGAGAAAGAACACAAGCACTGTAGCAGACTTCATGCCAGTGAGAAACCTCCCGCGCTCCTGGATGGATTTCTGGACGTTTTTTTCGAGTTTGCAGCCTTTCCTTCGAGAGTATGTAATTGGCTGAGGAGAGTTTCCCCTGCGGTTTTGTCGGCCAGTCCCGCCAGGTTGATGCGCACGTTGTATCCGGCGGAGAGTAAGTGCGGCGTGCGCCATGCTGGACGCCGAAGCCCCGTCACTGATGGCATTCAGATTGCCAAGTGCCACAGCCCGTTCAGCCAGCGCCATCACACTGACCGATTTCTGCGCTACCGTAAGCGGAACCTGAGCGGCGCGCAGGGTGGCTGTCTCGATTGTCTTCAGCACGAACTTTCTCCTGTTCGGGACGTGTCCTTGGGCAGTTTGAAGGCAGCCATCACTCCTTCGAACGCAGCCGAATCCTCGTCAACGGCAGCGGTCAGTTCGCAGCGCAAGCGCTCCGCCTGGTTCAGGATTTCTTTCATCTGGGCTTCGACAGCGGCATACTTTTTCTTGCCGATCGTCAGCCGGGCCACCATGGCCACCAAGGCCGCACCCATCGCTCCGGCATGCGCGGCAGCGGAACCGCCACCGGGAGTGGGGGTGGCTGCAGCAAGATCATCCAGGAAATTGGTCGGGTTGGGAATCAGCGCTCTGAGGGGACGAATAGGCGGTTTTCGAGAATCTGGTCGGATTTGAAACCATCCAGTTGCAAATAACAGAGCTGCAGTGTCGGTCAATGCCTCCTGCGGGACGAGTCCCACCAATTCGCTGTGGTGAATGCTCACGCCGTGACGTGCCGCTTCGCTGCGGATGGCTTCGACTGCCGTCTGGATGGAAGTCTGGCGGAAATTGGTCAGGTTCATCGAGACCTGCGCCCGGCCTTCCACCAGCATCCCGAGCGCCTTGACGCACGGCAGCCCACCGGACGACTGGCGGACGACCTTGGCGACGGCTTTGGCAATAGACACGTCATCGGTATCAGGTAAACGTTGTAGGCGATGAGTGGGTGGCGCGCCCCGATGACGGTGGCCCCGGCGGGTCCAAGGTGGGCCGGACCGAAGTCAGGTTTGCGCTCCGGGTGCGTTTCGATCTCAACCTTGAGCCCTTCGTACTGCCCGCGGCGGATGTTTTCCAGGTTGACCCGTTCGGGCTGGGTGGCAGCTTCCTCGTACAGGTAGACCGGGATATTTAGTTCGCGGCCGACGCGTTCGCCCAGGCGGCGGGCCATGGCGATGCACATCTTCCATGCTGACGCCGGAAATCGGCACGAACGGGACCACGTCGGTGGCGCCGATGCGCGGGTGTGAACCGGTGTGCTCGTCCAGGTTGATCAGTTCGGCGGCCTTGCGGATGCCCTGGAAGGCAGCCTCTTCGACCGCTGCGGGTGCACCGACATAGGTGATGACGGTGCGGTTGTGGTCGCTATCGGAGTGGCGATCGAGCACGGTCACGCCGGCCGCAGTGATGGCGGCCACAATGGCTTCGACCACTTCCGGCCGGCGGGCTTCGGAAAAATTGGGGATACATTCGACGAGGGAGAGGACATAGGTGTCAAGCAATCAGACGATTGGGATGGTTTGAACGGGGCAATTATACCGTAAGAGGAAAAACAAATCCCGGCCTGATAGCTGAAGAAGAGATTGCAGACGACTGGCATTCCCAGCAAGTGAGATACTTGGCTGAAAAAACAATCTAACGCCGGATCCGCAATTCCCCTTGACGGTCGATTTCTTTCTCCCACCCCTTCCTTTCAATCCTCTTGATCTTCTGCCTGTTCCATGCCGGGATAATGTCTTGCGAGGGCGTTTTCGATCTCCGATCCGCTGTGGGTGGTGCAGGCTGCCAACGGTCGGACCGTGTCTGGAACCACGCACCCACCAGGGCTGATTATGGTACAGCCTACCATCCTGCCAGAAGAAGTATACACGATCAACAGGTTGAATACTTTCCCACATACGATACACCCATGTTGTTCAACCCTGTTTGTGCTATCGGATATCTGTTGCTCCTGTGGATTACATTTTCCGAATTGGTATTCCGGCGGAGAGTATCGGGACAAAATCAGGCACTGCGCTTTGCAAGCGCCAAAGCGCCTAGCACACCGGAGCGGTTGCCCAAAGCAGGTGGGACGATGTATTCTTCCATTCCCCCGGAAAGCACTGGTGAGGCGAGATAGCCATTAAGAAGTCTCCGCACCTTATCCCGGATGGAGTGGGAGAAGCAGCTGACGCTCCATCACACCTCCGCCTAGTACAATCCGCTGCGGGGAGAGCGTCAGGATAACGTTCACCAATGCGTAAGCAATATACAATGCTTCCAGCTCCCAGGCAGGGTGATTATCGGGAAGCGTTTCGGCAGATTTTCTCCACCGATGGGCAAGAGCAGGTCCGCTGGCCATGCCTTCGAAACAGTCCCCGTGGAAGGGACAAATGCCGGGAAATGGGTCTTTTTTACGATCGTGCGGTAGACGCATATGACCTGCTTCTGGGTGGGTCAGTCCGTGGGCAACTTTCCTGTTGATGATGACGCCCGCACCGATTCCGGTTCCGATCGTGAAGTAGACCAGCGACTCCAGCCCCCTGTTTTCAGGAATCAAAGAGTACTCACCGAAGGCGGCCGCGTTCACGTCCAGGTCGAAAGCCAGCGGAACATCAAAATTGCGCTGGAACGCAGCCACCACGTTTGTCCCAGCCCAGCCAGGTTTGGGCGTGGCAGTGATTGAGCCAAAGGTCGGGGAGGCTGTGTTTAGATCCAACGGACCGAACGATGCCAGCCCAATGGCAGAAACCTCATATTTTTGGAAGAAAGCGATGGCCTGACCGATTGTCTCGTCAGGCGTTGTGGTCGGAAAACGGACTTCTTCGATGATTTTTCCCTTCCCGCTTCCCACCGCGGAGACGAACTTGGTTCCACCGCCTTCCAACCCTCCGTAGAGTTTTGTCATCAAGACCTCCGATTGTTGTGTGCAGCGTAGAAGAATTCCGGATCAGACAGGAAAACCCTCTGGCATGTATCACTGCAGAAATAAATTGTCCGCCCATGGAACTCTGCCTGCGGATAGAAGGCTGGGTCGCTGGTGACTGTGCGATGACAGACGGTTTCGGGAAAGGCGAGATCGTCTGAGAGTGCGGGATTTGGTTTTACGTTTTCCATCATTCCGCTGGGTACCCCAGCGTTTGTGCCAGGGTGATGTTCTGGTTATGATTTAATTCCATCCTCCGGCCCAGTTCCTGCCGGTCAATGGTTGAGCGGACCACGGTAGCCAGCCCGAGTGCGGCGCAAGCCAGGTACACGTTCTGGGCAATAAAGGCGCTGTGCGCCCAGGACCATTGCATACGTTCTTCGTCCGTTGTGTTCATTCTGTTGTAATCCGAAACATAGACAAGGTTGAGCGGTGCCGAGGCGGTGAATCCCTGCGTACCGGTATACAGGCGCAAGTTGTCGGGCAGGAGGGCAGACAGGCTGTGGTTCTCCGCCTCGTAGCGGAAAAGTCCCTTGCCAGTGACAAGGTAGATTGCGATGTCCCGCACATTATTCGCCGAAGGTGCCGTCCGCTTGCCGTCCGGCCGGTTGACACCGAAGCCGGCCCACAGGATGGCGGAAAGGAGCGATATCGGCAGTTCATCCGGTTGAAAATCCCGGCTGGAGTGCCGTTCTTGCAGTGCCTGTATGAGTGGCATGAAATTGGGGAAATGCGGGGATGGCAGCGGATATGTCGAGAAACTGCCGTCCACTGAGGGAGGTATTCAAGTGGTTGCTCGGGGATTTGGGAGGGGGTATCGACTAGTGAAGGGGTGGACGTGATGGTCGCCCTGGACTCCAGGACGGGTGGCGTACCGGATGGCAGGGGGGAATAATATGTCGGGAGCAGGGTGGTCTCCGACCGTACCCCGCATCCGCCCAGCAGGAGGGCGCCTCCACTGATAGACAGGATCTTCAGGAAATCACGGCGGGTAAATCCCGCAAGAGTTGGAGAGGGTAGATGATGTTCCATCGCGAATCTTCCAGTAGATCGAAAAGGGTTACTACAACTCCGAAATCCAGACGCCGGACTGTTCCAGGTCTACTTCTGTGAGCGACTGATGGGATGGGACATTCGTGACGAAGACCGTCCGCACGGACCGGAAGCCCAGCTCGGCAGTCAGATTTTAACCAGAGGATTGCAGCACTTTGTGCAGGTCGCTATTTCATTTCAAATTGCTTGCCAAATCGTAGATGAGGTATTTATGAGCCACATACATCCGTGCGCCGTGTTCGCTAATGCAATTCGCATTTAGAAACGAGGTAGTCGGAAGGTTCCATCGGTGTGATTATAACCTTTGCCTGGTGTATTAAGGTACAGGACTATAGAAGCCACCATTCAAGATTATTGTCAGAAGTTATCGATACACTCACTTTTGCATTTGAACCAAAAGGCAGTAGAATCATCCCATGCTCAAAAAACAACTATGGATATTTGGACTGATCATCATACTGACAGCCTGTGCCCGTCCCTGGACGACAACAAGTATTATCACCCCGGCATCGGTCTGGACTTCTGGAGCAGGTCCCCACAGTCGTGGTGGCTACACCGACAACTTCGTACACCCTTCCAACCCAACGCCCGCTCGATGCTCCCGTTTTGGCACCTACACCGGATGTCCCGCACTACAATACCGGGGTAGCGGGCGGGCCAGAGATTTATATTGTCCGCTCCGGGGATATGCTCAGTGCCATTGCCGAGCACTACGGCGTTAAGTGTGGAGGCGATTGTCCAAGCCAACCATCTTTCCAATCCCGACGCACTCGAAGTGGGCCAGAGGTTGACCATCCCCGTAGCAACCCCCCAGGCTCCCGGCCCGGCTTACAAGCTGGTTCCCGACTTCGAATTGGTTGATGGACCTTTGAGCGCTTCGTTCGACATAGCCGCTTTTATCGACAGCAACGGCGGCTATCTGGCGGATTACACCCAGGAGGTGAATGGCAAGACCTTGATTGCTGCCCAGGTTGTTCAACTCATCGCTCAGGACTACTCAGTCAGCCCGCGCCTGCTGCTGGCGTTGCTGGAATATCGATCGGGCTGGGTAACCAACCCCAATCCCGATACGACCTTGGGCGATACACCTTTTGGTTTTATCGATAGCTGGTATGTGGGCTTGTATCGTCAACTTGCTTGGGCCGCGATACAGCTCAACAGCGGCTTCTATGGCTGGCGTGCGAATAGTATCACCGACTGGGTGTTGGGCGATGGCTCTTTTGTTCCGATTGACCCGACAATCAACGCTGGGACAGCTGGTGTTCAGAATTTCTTTGCCCAATTGGATGATTATTCCACTTGGCTGCAGGATGTCTCTCCTGGTGGCCTATTTGACACGTATTACCTGCTCTTTGGAAATCCTTTTGACACTCCCATCGAACCACTTGTTCCGGCCAACCTGACCCAGTCGTTGTTGCTCCTGCCCTTCAGTCCGGGTGAAATCTGGGCTTTCACTGGCGGGCCACACCTCGCATGGGATGCCGGTTCCCCGTATGGCGCGTTGGACTTTGCTCCACCCGGCGAGGCTCTGGGCTGTGTCGAGAGTAATAACTGGGTAACGGCTGTGGCGGATGGATTGGTCACCCGCACCGGAGATGGAGTGGTCATCCTAGACCTGGATGGAGATGGCAACGAAGGTACTGGTTGGGTAATTCTCTATATGCATATCGAAGGCCGTGACCGAGTTCAGCCCGGTACGTTTCTGCGGGCTGGAGAACCAGTGGGACATCCTTCCTGCGAGGGCGGAATTTCCAGCGGTACGCATGTCCATTTGGCTCGCAAGTTCAACGGTGTGTGGATACCTGCGATTGGATCAGTCCCTTTCAATCTCAGTGGGTGGATTGCTTCGGGAACTGGCGAGGAATATGTCGGGTACGCTGACAAGAAATAGTGTGGTTGTCGAATCCTTTGAGGGGAACAACACCATCAATCAAATCCAACGATAAGCATGGTTTGATGATCCAGAGAAAGTAATACCCCAAATCATCCAATTTATCCCGTTGTCAAGCAGATTCCAGAGGATCGACATGATTAAAGTTGGGTACTAGACAGGTGCGGTATAATCTGCCCGATGAATTCCGACATGCGCAAGGCCATCATTCTGCTCGTCCTTACTGGTATGCTCCTCTCTGCTTGCGGCACCACCCTGTGGGGGACTTATGATGGATATCTGACACCTACACCCACATCCATTGGGACAGTTCTCGCAGACCCAGAACCTACTCCGACGAATTTATTCCTCCCCCTGTCCACCACTCCAGCTGTTACCAATCTCCCTTCCCCGACGTTTACTACACACACCGGTCATAACGCCTGTAACGCCACGCCCAACAATTATTTATTTCTCCCAATCGGGTGACAGACTGGAGGTAGTTGCCCTGCATTTTGGTGTGCAAGTCTCGGAGATTTCATCGTCAGTAAGTCTGCCGACCACCGCCTTGCTGACACCGGACACCCTCCTCGTAATTCCCAATCATTTGGCGCAGACCCCTACCACGCCCTCCGCGGCAGATCATCACCGGATAGCGAAGTGGTCTATTCGCCCAGTGCGGTTGGTTTTGATATCGAAGGGTATGTCAATCTAGAAGGGGGATATTTGAGCACTTTCCGCGAATCCATGGCCAATAGTCGTCATTACCGGATGCGGAAGGCGTCCAGCAGATGGCTGTCGGAAGTTCCATCAATCCGCGCATGTTGCTGGCACTCATCCAATATTACACCGGCTGGGTGCAGGGTCAGCCCAAGCCCGGTGTGGACAAGATTTATACACTTGGGTATCATGATTCCCAGTATCCCGGCCTGTTTTCAGCAACTACACCTGATGGTCCGGGAACTCCTGACCGGGTATTATGGGTGGCGCGACGGGAAAATAACCACTTTGACCTTCCCGGATGGCGACACCCTGCGACTTGCTCCGGATTTGAATGCTGGAACCGTAGCCCTGCAATACATGTTTTCCAGACATCTCAACTATCCAGAATGGCTGCAGGCCATAGATCCGGATACCGGCTTCCCGGCGATCTTTCACCAGTATGTTTGGAGACCCCTGGGAACGTGCACAGGAAACTGGGCCACTTTTCCCACCCGATCCTGACCCAACCGGTTTTCACTCTGCCGTTTGAAGTGGGCGTCTTGTGGGATTCACCAGTGGCCCGCATGCTGCTTGGGAGCAGGAAAGCGCCTGGGCGCCCTGGACTTTGCACCGGCAGGCATACAGGACTGCGGAGAATCCAACGCCTGGGTGGTGGCCATTGCCTCCGGGCAGATTGTGCGCTCCGGAGGCGGTTACGTGGTGCTTGACCTGGATGGGGATGGCTTCGAGCAGACCGGCTGGGTGGTGCTTTACCAGCATATTGCAACCAAAGACCGCATCCAGGTCGGCACCAAGGTGAGTGCCGGCGACCATATTGGACACCCCTCCTGCGAAGGAGGCACGGCCACCGGCACGCATCTTCATATCGCCCGTAAATATAACGGTGAGTGGGTTGCCGCTGGAGATCCTCTCCCTTTCATATTGAGCGGTTGGATAGCTCATGCTGGTAGCGCATTACGTCAAGGCACTCTAACGAAAGGCGACTCAAAACGATCACTGCCAGCCAGGTAGGATCGCATGAGTCGCAAATCATCCGCCAGCCAGGTGAATAAACTTTTATTCCCGTGATACACCAAAAGATGGCCTTCCTGCTCATCCTTGCGCTATCACTGGCAGCCTGTCTGCCGCGAAGCGGAGAGTTGACGCCTGCCCCGATAACGGCCACCCAAACTCTCGGGTTCTCCTCCAACACCGTTGCCGCCCCGCCCGGAGTACAATCCCGGCGAAATAGTGGATTACATTGCCCAGTCCGGAGATACACTCCCGGCGCTGGCAGCTCGTTTTAATACCACCATCCAGGAAATCCGGAACGCCAACCCGGATATTCCTGCGGATGCCACCACCATGCCACCCGGCATGCCGATGAAAATCCCGATCTATTACCTGCCATTCTGGGGTACGACCTTCCAGATTTTACCGGACAGTCAATTTGTCAATGGCCCGGCTGCCATCGGTTTCGATACCAGAGCTTTTGTCGCCAGTCATCCCAGGCTGGTTGAAGGATTTTCATGCTCTACGCCGTGGATGCCATCCATTCCGGAGCTGAGATCGTGGATATCGTGGCAACCAACTACAGCGTCAGCCCGCGTGTGCTTTTGGCTGTTCTGGAATACCAGACCGGGGCGCTCTCCCAGCCGGTGCCGCCCAGCGGAAGCTATCCCCTAGGTGAAGTGGATTACACTCATGCCGGGCTATATATGCAACTCATTTGGGCAGCGAATGTGCTCAACAATGGTTACTATGGCTGGCGTACCGGAAGCCTGACCGAGTTCGAGCACATCGATGGGAACATCGAACGTCCAGACCCTTGGCAGACAGCGGCCACAGTAGCGTTCCAATATTATTTTTCCCGAAATTATTCATCTCAAGACTATACCCATGCCATCGGACCCGGAGGCTTGGCACAAATATACCAGGCTCTTTTTGGTGACCCCTGGGCGGTTAACCAGCCCAACATTCCGGTCAGTCTCCAGCAGCCAGAATTGACTTTCCCCTTCCCAAAGGGTGAAACCTGGGTCTTTACCGGCGGTCCGCATACGGGCTGGGGAAGTCTCCTGCCCTGGGCCGCTCTCGACTTTGGTCCACCGGCAGTAGTCGGTGGTTGTACGCCGACATCAGAAGTGACAACAGCTGTGGCGAATGGGGTGGTGGTACGCTCGGAGACAGGAGTGGTGATGCTCGATCTGGACGGTGACGGTGATGAACGAACTGGCTGGGACATTCTTTACATGCATGTTGCAACTGCAGGGCGCGCCTCGGTCGGACGGACACTGAAGGTGGGTGACCCGGTTGGATATCCCTCCTGCGAGGGCGGTACTGCCACCGGTACGCACATCCACATTGCTCGCAAGTACAATGGTGAATGGATTCCCTGCAGACAGCGCCATCTCATTTAACTTGGATGGCTGGATAGCCCATATTGGGAATGCCCCTTATGAGGGCACACTGACGCGAGGAAATCAGACGGTCATCGCCTGTGATTGTTCTGATGCGGCCAGCCAGATCAAGGCTGGGAAGTAAGAAAACACCCGGTCTTCTATTATCCGGGTGTTTGGTTTCTAAAGGAGGTTGCGCGGGAAATGGAATGAGGCAACCTAGCACGTCAGCCTTGTTATTAACCTCGTGAACGAGGTCTCTTAGCTCGCGTCGCGGGCGCCTCGACGGAACTTTCCCAGCATACCCGATCGGGAGCATGATAACCGGTCTAAGGTCGGAGGGGATATGGGCGATTTTGCTCACTTCTGCTTCGTCAAACGCACCCACCCAGACGGTATCCAGTCCCTGTGCTTTGGCAGCCAGAATAGCAAAGGCACAGGCAATGGTGGCATCCTGAATGCAATATAGCTCGATCCCGCGCTCCTTATACTTCTCCGCCGAGCGACCTGGATTGGCGCAGAAGATCAAGACCACCGGTGCTTCTGCCAAAAAACCCTGATTCCAGGAGGCTTTGACCAGCTCCTGACGCTGATCCAGTTTGCGGACAACGTAAATCTCGTAGCCTTGCAGATTTCCCGCTGAGGGTGCTTTGTTAGCCGTCTCGAGGATTTTATGCAATTTCTCATCCTCAACCTGTTTCTCGGCATATTTGCGCATCGAATGGCGCTCTTCAACTGTTTTGAAAAAGTCCATAATATCTCCTAGATAGTGAGAGGAATGGTATTGTATGCGAATACCTACCAAGCGTTTGATTTTAACCGATTTATTCCCGGATGCGGAAAAAATCATTCCTGGCCGCGCACGATGAGCACTGAACAACCTGAATAATGCACCAGTTTCCGTGAGACACTTCCCAACAACCAAGAGCGTACCCGGCTTAGACCACGCGACCCGGCCACGATTAGATCGATCTGGTTCTTGCTCACATAATCGATGATTTCAGTAGCGGCGTCACCCCGTTTGAGTACGGTTTTAACCTGAAGGTGGGTGGTTGCCAGGATATCCGCCACTTGCGTCAGCATGCGGTAGCCTTTATCCTCTTCAGAAGCGGGTGGACGGACAACCTCCTCCGAAACGATAGATGGTTGCTCAAAGGGAGTTCCCTGGGACATTTTAGAATCGACCGGCAGGTAGGGCGGGGGGAGGACATGCAATACACGCAGGTCCGCCTGGTCCGGGAATGGGAAAGTGACCATGCATTCTGCGGCTTGCTGGCTGCTGGGGGATCCATCCACTACCAGCAAGATGCGCCGCAGTCTTTTCAGCGGAGTGCGAACCACCAATACCGGACAGGAGGCATATTCTATTACCTGCTGTGCCACTCCGCCCAGCAGGATTCCCAATGTGGCACGTAGTCCCTTCGCACCTAACACAATCAGGTCAGGATAATACTGGTCTGCATATTCGATGATCTTCTCGGCTGGGTAGCCAAGCAACAGTTCAGGATCGGCTCGAAATCCTTTAGCCCGGAATGTGGAGCAAGTTTTTTCCAAGGCAGCCTCCAGTTGAAAAGCCTCTGTTGCTTGCTGGGAGCCAAAGACCCGTAGAACAATAATGTGCGTCTCCGGGGATAAATGTAGTTTTAGCAGTAACTGGATCGCTGCGCGGGCGTGGTCTGAACCGTCATCCGCAAGCAGTATATTCTGTAAGCAGAGTGATTTGACCATATTCTCTCCTTTCTATTTCCAGTTATTCTCCTTCTTGGTTACTTTACCACAAAGCAGACCCCATTTCTAGCCCCTTTGACGTAAGCGGGTTTTTGCTATAAACTTCTACCATTCTATTTTGTATCTTTGGGAATCACATCGGTGATGCGGCATATAGTACATGGTTAGTGGGCTTCACCAACCAGACACCCCATACTATTTGCTTCTATCAACGGAATTCTTAGTAAACGATGATATCTGCATGAGGTTTTCATGGATGGTCCAATGAATGGCAAGACTGTTCTGGTGACAGGGGCGACCAACGGCATTGGGCTGGTGGCGGCGCGTGAATTATCCCGCTTGGGCGCGGAGGTGACCATTGTCAGCCGGAATGTGGATAAATGTGCAGCTGTGTCCGAAGCCATTTCCACCGAGACCAAGGAGCCAGTCGAATATATAGCCGCGGATTTGGCTACGCTGGCAGGCATCAGGCAGGTCGCTGCTAGTTTCAATCAGCGCCATACGTGGTTGCACGTTTTGGTCAACAACGCCGGGGGCTTTTTCAACAAGCGTTTAGTTACACCTGACGGTTTGGAAATGACTTTCGCTCTCAATCACCTTAATTATTTCCTACTGACCAATCTACTGCTTGATGTGCTGAAGGCCAGTGCACCTGCACGCGTGGTCAATGTCGCATCGGGAATGCATATGGGTGCGAGGCTGGACTTCGACAACCTGCAAGGTGAAAAGCACTATACTGGATTCCGCGCTTATGGGCAGTCCAAACTTGCCAATATCTTATTCACTTATGAACTTGCCCGTCGTCTTAGAAAAGACCGGAGTGACCGTGAACGCCCTGCATCCCGGCTACGTAAACACCGGATTATCTCTCAACAACGGTTTCTTCTTCAGGGTGTTTGCTAAACTCTCCGCCCGGCTTTTTGGACGGAAGCCTGAAGAGGGTGCGCAGACCAGCATTTACCTGGCCGCCTCACCCAAGGTTGAGGGCATTACCGGTAAGTATTTTGCGGATTGCAAAATAGTTGAATCCAGCCCGGAATCCTACGATAAGGCAACTTCTGAAAAACTCTGGCAGGTCAGTATGGAATTAACCGGTTAAGTTGTGTAACCCATAATGCTTCTTCGGGTTTATTTTGTAATGTTTGAACCTGTTGATTCAAAGGAGACACCATGACCCAACCAAAATCCGGCGCACAGATCAGCATAAAAGCCTTTCTCCAGGCAGTCGCAATCATCTTCTTCCTGATGATGGCAGCGGGCATTCTGACGCGCGCTGGTTCCAGCCGGACAATACACCCGGGTGGAAGTGGACGGGCGGCAGGTTATAGATGCCACGTCGTTCACGTTTATCGAGCGGCCCAACTACCCAGTCTGGCGTTGGTTCACTGCGCCGTTCGAAGTGCTGGGTGCGGAAGGCAACATCACCGTTATTGCCATCATCCTATTCATCCTGCTAGTTGGTGTGGCCTTCGCGGTGATGGACAAGAGCGGTATTCTGAAATCGGTCATCTCGCGTATCATCAAGTCATTTGGCGGACGCAAGTATGCCATGATGCTGGTCATCACCTTATTCTTCATGGCATTGGGCGCCTTCTTCGGCATTTTTGAGGAAGTCATCCCACTGGTGCCTATCATCATCGCCCTGGCCTTTTCCCTCGGCTGGGATTCTCTGATTGGCCTGGGTATGTCCATTCTGGCAACTAATGTAGGTTTTTCGATGGCAGTCTTCAACCCATTCACCATCGGCGTCTCGCAGAAGCTGGCCGGGCTGCCAATGTTTTCCGGTGCACTGCCGCGCGTGATGCTGTTCATTGTAGGATACGTCATCCTTGCTCTCTTCCTGCGCGCATATGCCGAAAAGATTGACAAGCACCCGGAAGCCTCCCCTGTCTTCCAGGAAGACCAGAAGGAACGCATCCGCCTCGGCTCTTTTGAGGTAGAGAAGACTGACGACCCGCGCATGCGAGCCGCGATCGTCTTCCTGGCGATTTTCTTCGTCCTCATCCTGGCCGTGCTGGTGGCTTCACCGTTCATCACCTTCCTCTCAGACTATGCCCTGCCCATCACCGGTCTGCTGTTCGTCATCGGCGGTATTGGTGCCGGACTGATGGCTGGGGTGGGGAAAGCCGTCTGGAAGGCCGTCTGGGATGGATTCCTGGGCATCGCCCCAGCGGTCCCACTGCTGATGATGGCCGCCAGCGTACGTTACATTGTCCAGATGGGCGGCATCCTTGACACCATCCTGCACTGGGCTTCGACCCTTACGACCGGGCTCAACCCCTTTACTGCGGCCTTGGCCATCTACGGCCTGACGCTGGTGATGGAACTCTTCATCACCTCCGGCTCGGCCAAAGCCCTGCTGCTTATCCCCATCCTGATGCCGCTGGCAGACCTGGTGCATGTCAACCGGCAGATCGCCGTCAGCGCCTACTGCTTCGGCGATGGCTTCTCCAACCTGGTCTACCCGACCAACGCTGCCCTGCTCATCACCCTCAGCCTGACAGTCGTCCCGTACCACAAGTGGGTCAAATGGCTGCTCAAGTTGTGGTTCTGGATCTTCCTGGCAACGGTGGCTTTCCTTGCTGTGGCTGTTGCATTCGGCTACGGGCCGTTCTAGCGTGCTCTGAATATGCTTTGTCTCCCCTAATACTAACTATGTCCCAATACTTTGCCTACGATTACACCGGTGCACCCTTCGTCCTCTTCGGGACCTGGCACCTGGTCGCCCTGCTGGTCATTGCGTTGTTAAATGTAGGAATGCTGGGTTTTCGAAAATCCTCCGAGAATACCCGAGAGCTATCGTTCGCTGGACGATGGCAATTGTCTTATGGGCTGATGAGGCCTCCTGGCATATCTGGAACGCTTATTGGGGACATTGGACTGTCAGGACGATGCTGCCGCTGCACATTTGCAGCCTTTTGATCTGGCTGACTGGTTTTATGTTGATCTTCAAAATCTATCCGATCTATGAGTTCATCTACTTTATTGGCATTGGCGGCGCCATGCAGGCCCTGCTGACACCAGATGGGGGAATTTATGGCTTTCCACATTACCGCATCTTCCAGACCATGATCTCGCATGGAATATTGATCACCTCAGGTATTTACATGACCACCGTGGAGGGTTTTCGCCCAACATGGAAATCCTTCTGGCGGGTGGTGATCGGGATGAACATCTACGCGGCAGTCATTTTCCCAATCAATCTGCTACTGGGGACAGATTTTCTCTATATTAACGGAAAACCCTCCACAGCCAGCCTGCTGGATATATTGCCTCGCTGGCCTTATTACTTGATCTACATGGAATTGATCGGTATTATTGTTTTCCTGCTTCTCTATTTGCCTTTTATGATCAAGGATTATCGGGCCAGAGTCCGTGCCTAAACTCAATCAACCCAGCCCCCGCGTTCGGCGGGGAGCCTTATTTCCATATAGGCTATTGATTTTCATTGGTTCGTCCCTATTTATTTTAATACCCAGCTTATGAACCATTACCCAGCCGACATGTTAACTAGCTCCATAAGTAGAATTTGTGCAAGTGGACATCCTTAATAATTCGATCTGGAGGAACCCATGCCACCATACACCCTGTGTCGTGTTTGGAGAGTGATGACCGTTCTTCTTCTGGCTATTTCCTTCGTTCTACCGGGTATTGCTGTTTCCGGTCAGCAAACTGATAATCCCAACCCACCCGATCACACCATCAAACTTATTTTCATTCATCACTCCACCGGAGAAAACTGGCTTCGGGACGATTATGGCGGACTCGGCCAGGCACTCGCCAACAACAACTACTTTGTCAGTGATACCAATTATGGCTGGGGTCCCGAAACCATCGGCGACCGGACCGATATCCCCAACTGGGCGGAATGGTTCAGCAGCGATCAAACACCCATCTACATGAATGCCGTCTTCAACGAGAGCGAACAGAACTCGTCCTACACGCGCCTGCCGAACGATCCCGGCGGGGAGAACCAGATCATCTTATTCAAATCATGCTTCCCCAACTCTGCCCTTGAAGGCAGCCCCAATGACCCGCCTTCCGCGGATGGTTGGCTGACGGTTGGTCATGCCAAGTACGTTTACAACGAAATCCTACCATATTTTGGTGCCCATCCTGATAAATTATTCGTGGTGATAACTGCACCTCCGCTTTCGGAGTCCACTTACGCTGAAAACGCCCGTACCTTCAACCAGTGGCTGATAGACGACTGGCTGGATGAGAACAATTACACTCTACCAAATGTTGCAATCTTTGATTTCTACAACATCCTCACAGCCCGCGACGCCCACCATCGCTACAACGACGGTATCATCGAACACTCTTATGGCAGAAGCAATACCCTGGCTTACCCTTCCGGCGACGACCACCCATCCGAGATCGGCAGCCGTAAGGCCACCGAGGAATTCCTTCCCATGCTGAACATCTTCTACCACCGATGGGTAGATGGGCAATCATCCCAGTCTCTGCTGGCGACTCCACTTCCGGCTGCGGATACCTCCCCGGTAACTGAATTATCAACAACCGCACCGGAACCGGATATTCAAGGAAATCATATACCCTGTCTGGGCTCAATTCTCTTCCCCCTAATAATGATAGGTGCGGCCTGGGCTCGGCAACGCAAATATCCACTGTAAGGAAACTTCCCTAACAGAGTGACCAACGTCAACTTCCTTTTGTCAGTGAAATATCAGCCAATTGATAGCTCATTTTGTCCAATAGACCATATAATAAACCTGCTATGATGAATTGGAGGTTTTGCCTCGAGAACGGATATAGCACTCAGGGTAACTTTTTTATGTCTCTAGCGTACATACACTTGAAACAATATTTTCTACAAGGAGAAGATGTATGGAAAAGAAAAACCGCACGCAGTTGGTTTTAGGCCTGCTCCTCATCCTGGTAGCAGGTTGGTTGATCGCCACCCGAATAAACCCAGACCTGGCGAACATCCTCCACCTGACCTTTGATTGGCCGATGTGGGTGATGTTGGCTGGGGCAGTCATCCTGGTCATTGGCCTGCTGGTCGGTGCGCCAGATATGGCTATTCCAGCCTGTATCGTGGCGGGGATTGGCGGCATCCTGTATTATCAAAACGCCACCGGCAATTGGCAGTCCTGGGCATATATGTGGACGCTGATCCCGGGCTTTGTGGGCATAGGCAAAATCCTGTCTGGCATTATCGGCGGTGATTTCATGGCAAGTTTACGGGAAGGTCTGAAACTGCTTGCTAGCTTGCGCCATCTTGTTTACCATCTTTGCCACCATCTTTAATGCCTGGACCATTTTTGGCTCATACAGCGCCTACGTCCCGATTGCCTTGCTCTTCGTGCTGGGTATCTGGCTCATCGTGCGCGGCATCATGCGGCACAAATAAGAAAGGATATGAATCATGCATAGACGAGGTAGTCTTTTTTGGGGCAGCATACTGATTGTCCTGGCTGGACTGCTCCTATTGAAGCAAATGGGGGTCATTGTCGGCGACATCTTCGGCTATTTCTGGCCGCTTCTGATCATCGCATTCGGCATCTGGTTGATTGTCGGTTTCTTCGCCCGGAATCGGCCGGTGGAAGGCGAACAGGTGTCCATTCCCCTCGAGGAGCGTACAAGCGCCTTTATCAAACTTGACCATGGTGCTGGCAGGCTTACCCTGCATTCCGGTGCCGGATCCAGTGAAATCATCAACGGAACTTTCGGCAACGGGCTGAGCTATAAGAGCCATGTGGAGGGCAGCCGGATTGGAGGTCAAACTGCGCACCTCTCATCAATTCTTGGGCATGGTGGCCGGGTGAAAGCCTGGACTGGGACATTCGCCTTAACCGCGATATCCCGCTGAGTTTGAAAATCGACAGCGGAGCGAGTGCCTCGATCCTGGACCTGAGCGATCTCAAAGTCACCGACCTGGATATTGACACTGGGGCGAGCAGCACCGAGCTGACCCTGCCCGCCAACGCCGGCAACACGCACGTGGATATTGACACCGGCGCTTCATCGCTCAAGGTAAGCATTCCCTCGGGCGTGGCGGCCAGCATCCGGGTCAAGAGCGGTATCGCTACCGTTAATGTTAATCCCCGTTTCCCACGCCTTGATGGCGGCTTGTATCAATCCACCGATTACAGCACTGCAGCCAACCGCGTCGATATGACCATTGATGCCGGCGTTGGATCGATCGAAGTTAACTAGAGGAGAATAATAATGAAACGTTTCGATTACCGTATTCTGATCGGCGCGGTATTGATCCTGGGTGGCATTCTGATGCTGCTGGACAAGACGGGAGTGCTAAAAGGCGCCACCGACTTCTTCTGGGCTGGATTGCTGGCAATTGGTGCGGGCATCTTTCTATTCTGGTTCTTCAGCGACCGCTCGAAATGGTGGGCTGCCATCCCCGGTTTTACCCTGGCCGGCATGGCCGCTTCGACCCTGCTCATTGGATAAGATCGGCTGGGGCGGGCTGGCTTTCCTGGGTGGCATTGGAGTGGGTTTCTGGGCTGTGTACCTCCGCCAACCGGCTCAATGGTGGGCCATCATCCCTGGCGGGGTGCTGCTCACCCTGGGATTCACTTCTGCACTGACGGAAGCTTTCAACGTTGTTGAGACCGGTGGTGTGTTCTTTGTCGGCTTGGGACTCACTTTCCTGCTGGTGGCCCTGCTGGCAAAGATGAAGTGGGCTTTCATCCCGGCCGCGGTGCTGCTCCTGCTTGGGTTCTTCCTCGGCACACCATTTGTCGGCGTTCTGGAATATGCCTGGATTGGTGTCCTGTTGATCGCAGGCATTGTGCTGGTAGTCAGCGCAGTCAGATCGAATTAGACTTTCCCCGATTCAAATGCAACAACCCCTCGCCGAATAGGCGAGGGGTTGTTTGGTTTCCAGCTATACAAGCATGAACTACACCGATTCAACACTCTTGATATCCGGGAAAAATTGTCGCACCGTTCCCTCCACCCAGCCATGCAGCGTGGATGGGGAAAGCGGGCAGCCCAGACAGGAACCACCCAGATGCACCTTCAGCACCTTCCCGTCAAATGAAACATATTCGGCGGAACCGCCATGGAAGGTCTCGATATAGGCGCTCAACTGTTCGACCAGTGCCTTCATTTGGATTTCGGCTTTCGGGTCCACTCCGCTCTCAGACATTGGTAATGGCTCCTCAATTATCCGACTGCTGGCGCATCCCATTTGCCAACATGGAATTCACCCGGCCTTGCTGACCTCGCTGGCGTTCAGCAATGATGGCTGACAACCGATCCAGGATGACCTTGCCTAATTCAGGATGCTTTCCACATAACATTCGCAGGTCCGCACCGCGGATGCGCAAAACTTCGCTATCCAGCGTACAGACCGCGCCGGAGGTGTAAGTCGGGTTGCCCATGGCCGCGGACCAGCCAAATATACCTCCCGGCTGGATCCGGGTCAAGTTCATTACCGGCCCATCGTCAGGCTTGTAGCGGATGGTTAATTCTCCAGACACCACCAGATAGAGATATTCTGCATAGTCACCCTGCTCGAAAACAACCGTCCCTGCCACCCAGGTTTGGGGAGCGAAAAATGGCACCAACAACTGGATTTCTGCCGCGCTTAAACCGGAGAAAAAGGCAAGGTGAGTGTACTTCTCGAGGTTCATGATTATGTAGGATATTAGTCAAATACGGCCTTTCCTTTCTAGTGGCAAACATCCTAAAAGACTAGACATTTGTCCGTGTGTTATGTCATGAACATCATGTGATTCGAGTATACTTTGACACAGCAACTTTTTGGACGAGGAAATCATCTAATGGTTGAGAACAAGACTGAAATATCCGTCGAGGCTCTACGCGCCGGAGATCGGGAAGAATTTTCCAGGCTGGTGGATGCCTATTCCGGACCGATCTACCGGCTGGCGCTTAAAATGCTCGGCATTCCGATCGGATGCCGAGGATGTGCTGCAGAATACCTTTCTGAAGGCATTCCAACATCTGAAAGATTTCGAAGGCCGTTCCAGCCTTTCCACCTGGCTCTACCGGATCGCTTCCAACGAAGCCCTGATGCTGCTGCGCAAACAGCGCCCTGAGATCACTCTCAGCGACACTGCTCCGGAAGACAGATGATAACAGCGATTATTATCCAGCCCAATTTACCGATTGGTGCTGTTTGCCGGAAGATGAATTCCTTTCATCTGAATCCCAAGCTGCCCTGGATCGCGCCGTCCAGCACCTACCGGAAACCCAGCGCATTGTTTTTATCCTGCGCGATATCGAAGGCCTATCCATCCAGGAGACCAGCGAAGCCTTAACTTGAGCGAGGCTGCCGTCAAGACCCGCCTGCTGCGTGCCCGCTTACGCCTGCGGGAGGAACTCAGCACGTATTATGGCGAACGGCTCGAAAAAAGGAGTAAAGAATGAGCGAACATGACACATTCCAAATGCCAATCCCTGCTGGGTTCCCTGTCCGATTATGTGGACGGAACTCTGGGAAGAACTTTGCGAAGAGATCGAACTCCATATCGCCGAATGCCAGAATTGCCATGTTGTGGTGGATACCCTGCGCAAGACCATTTCCCTTTATCATGAATTTTCAGTGGAAGCGGGAGAGGTCCCGGGTGTGGTACGCGAGCGACTCTTCCGAACCCTGAACCTGGAAGATTATTTCCACCACTAACTATAACCCTTCGCGGCTGGCTCGGAAGCCGATTTTGTAACCACCATTCAACATATATTACAAAAATAAATTGTTTAACAAGGTTAAACCTTCGTTAAGGATTACGGATTGACCTTCCCGGTCTGGCTTGACCCCCAAAGTAAAGCTCAGGTTTTTTTAAGAATTGGGATCTCCCCAGCTCCTATGTCATTGACAGGGATGGAATTGTCCGCTTATCATGGACGGGTGGGATCAACCAGCCAATGATGGAACAATATATTACCCCCCTATTGGAGGAAAACAAATGAACGCAACCGTGGCATGGCGTCAGGGAATGAGTTTCACCGGCAAAGCGGATACCGGTTTCGAAGTCCCGCTCGGTGCAGACGTTGAGGTTGGCGGTGACGATGATGGTTTCCGTCCACTGGAACTGATGGCCGTCAGCCTGGCCGGCTGCACGGCAATGGATGTCATCTCCATCCTGAAAAAAAAGAAACAGGAAATAACCGGATTTCGATGTCAAAGTCCATGCCAACCAAGCCGAGGATTTCCCGAAAGTGTTCACTCAGGCAGTCATCACTTACCATGTCACCGGTCATGCCGTGGATGAGGCGGCTGTGCTGCGTGCCATTGAGCTATCCACGACCAAATATTGCCCGGCTCAGGCCATGCTTGGCAAGGTGGTGCCCTTGGAACTAGTATATGAGATTTACGAAGAAGAGGGAAATGGAAAGGGGCGGCTGGTTAAGCGGGGGAAGCACCAGCCATAAAGTGTACAGTGAGCGAACATCAAACCTGAATTAACCAGGGGCGGACTTTCGAAATCCACCCCCGGGCTTTCTTGTTAGATCCAGTGCAAAATTGGGATAAACACAATCAGGGCGAGAATATCCAGGGTCCAGATACTCCCGACGGTGATAAGCTTACTTTTCATCATCTTCATATCAAACACCCAAAAGGCTACGACAAAGAAGGTCAGGTAGCCGAACAGGAAGATGAGCCAAGGTGCGCTGCGACCCCACCAGGAATAATCCCAGGTGAGAGCACCAGCCGAATTGAGCAGGTATTCCACAAAGACGCAGAAGGCGGACCCGGCGACGGCGATAAAAGCCCGGTTCGGGATGCCCAGGATCTTGGTCTTCTTATCTGGCAGCAGCATTTTGGTCCAGATAATACCGGAGACGGCGAACATGAACATAATCTCGATGTTCAATCCGACCAGGATGAGGAAGGCTGTGTTCCCTGGCGCGCCCCATACCGGGGCGTAACCGGTGAAATGCAGGACCAATGAATTCCAGATTTCATTGAACCAGTCCATGCCCCAGAAGGCCAGGCCAGCAAGAATAAGGGTCCAATTACGCTTCTCGGCTTCCACGGTGTATACGTAAAAGACAAAAGCCAGTAAAGTGACGACATACCACTTGAACTGGCTGCCATCCCGCAGGATGGCCAAGGCTTGTAGAGCGGATGGGGTCATTTTAGTTCCTCCTCTAGTGAAATCTTTGTATTGTTTGGATGATAGCCTGTACGCCGAAGTCCAGCGCGGAGACAGGGAGGCGCTCGTCGGCAGCGTGAATGGTGCCGGTTAAAGCCAATCCTTCGGTAATCTTGATCGGGGTATAACCATAGGTCTGGATGCCCAATTTGGAGAAAAAACGCGCGTCTGTGACGGCATAATTGACAAAGGGGACGGGGATGCCCTGCGGGTCGAGATCACGCAAGGATGCAGCCAGGGTTTCGAACAACCCCATATCGGTCGAGGCAAGACTGGGATAGGGCACGGATGCTTCGATAGTGCAATCCTTCCCCAGAAGAGTGCGCAATTCCCCTTCCAATTCAGCAGCGGTTAAACCGGGAAGAATGCGTCCATCCAAGTCCAGCGAAACCTCAGAAGGGATTACATTTAGACTGCCGCCAGCTTTAAGAATGGTGGGGCTGACGGAATTGTGCAGGAGTGACGAAAAGGTGGCACCGTTTTGTCCGACAACCTTGAGAACCAGGTCAGTAAAAAGTGGATTGAGCAATTGACGCATAACCATCCCGGTGACTCCGCCCAACCCTGCCGCGATACCTTCAAACATCAGCCGCGTTTGCGGGGAGATATGGACAGGGAGAGGATGCCGATCGAGGGTGATGAGGGCGGCAGCCAATTTTGCCATGGCACCACCGCGAAGCGGCACGGCGCCGTGACCGCCCGTTCCGTGGAAGATGATGCGCACTGGGCAAGCCTGTTTTTCAGAGGTTTGGATGGGATAGAAGCGTTTGCCACCAATCGTAGTGCTCGAAGCCGCCGAATTCGCTCAACGCATAATGGATCCCCGTAAACAAATCAGCGTGCTGTTCAACCAGGAATATCGCGCCATTTTCACTTGTGGTTTCTTCGTCAACGGTGGCAGCGAAAATTAAATCACCGGGGAGACGGAGACCTTCGCCTTTGGCTTTCAGGAAGGCAGCCAGCATCATGGCAACGCCGCTTTTCATATCCAATGCGCCGCGGCCCCAGATATAGCCATCCACGATGCGGCCTTCGAAGGGTGGATGGTTCCACTGCTGGCTTTCGGTGGTGACCACGTCCACGTGGCCGTAGAGAAGAAGCGGCGGAGCATTTCCTTCGCCTTTAAACGGGCAATCATATTGGGACGCTCGGGTGTTTGGCAACGAGGGTGGTTTCAATCCCGGCGTCTTTGAGCAGGCCATTGATGTACTCGATGCACGGGCGCTCGTTGCCAGGCGGATTGGTGGTGTTGAAGCGGATCAGGTTTTGGAGCAATTCTGCGGGGCGTTGGTAGATGGGGACAGTGGTCTTCGACAATGATTTTCTCCTGAGGAATGTGGGGCAAAAAAAGACGCTCCAATGCTCTATCTTATAGCAGAATGGAGGCGGAGTCAAACGATCTCAGGATTTCTTCTGGTTACAATGATATTCGTCGGAACGAGAGAAGAGACAGTGATTGACAGTTTAAATCAAGGTGTGCTTTGGCAGATTTCTGCCGCAATCCGCTGAGCCCACCGTCGCACCGGCGGGAGGCGCAAGGCCAGAAGGAGCAGGAGCAGCAACCCCCATAAAAACGGCCGCAGAATGTCGCCACTCAATGTGAATAGATTCCCTTTTTTGGCCCAGGCGTAGTGGAGGATGTCCAGCACTCCAGCCAGGTAAACCAGGCGGTGCAGGTTGGTCCACTTGCGACCCAGTTTCTTCATCCACCAGCGGAAGGAGGTGACAGCCAGTGGGAGCAGAAGGATGAATGTGGCGAGACCAACGATGGCGTAGGGTTTCTTCAAAACAATGCCACCGATCAACTGCAGGTTGAAGCCATAATCCAAGACCGGTAAATGTCAACACATGCAGGCTGGCATACATGAAACAATAAAGCCCAAGGGCGCGCCGGCGTTTGAGCGGTTCGCGCCAACCAGAAAGAGTATTGAGCGGGGTGCAAGCCAGCGAGGCGATCAGGAAGTAGACGGCGATATGCCCAAGCCGCTGCTCGATATCCTGGATGGGGTTGACGGATAATTTGCCAGCGAAATAGTTCATAAGATAATCCATGCCAGCGGCAGCCAGCCGAGAATGTGGATGACAATTTGAAGCCAGGTGATTTTTAGCTTTGTCCTGCTAATAGTTGGCACGCAAATCCATCCCCGCATAGAGGCTGGCCACTTCGTCGGCGTAGCCGTTGAACATCAGCGTCGGGCGGCGGCTTAATTCGCCGATGCGCCGTTCACTGGCCTGGCTCCAGCGCGGGTGATCCACCTGGGGGTTGACATTGGAGTAGAAACCGTATTCGTGCGGTGAAATCGTGTTCCACATCGTCTGCGGCTGCTGTTCGGTCAGTTCGATTTTGACGATCGCCTTGATGCTCTTGAAGCCGTACTTCCATGGCACCACCAGTCGCAGCGGCGCTCCATCCGGGTTGGGCAGGGGTTGGCCGTAAAGACCGGTGGCGATGATCGTCAGGCGCTGCATGGCCTCGTCCAGGCGCAGACCTTCGCTGTAAGGCCAGGGGTAGAGCGGATCCCCTTCGCCGGGCATACTGGGTCCTATCCATCAGGGTAACAAAGTGCACATATTTGGCGCTGGTCATCGGCTGTACTTCATTCAACAAATCCCCCAGTTCGAAGCCGGTCCATGGGATGACCATGCTCCAGGCTTCCACACAGCGCAGGCGATAGATGCGTTCCTTCTGCTCGAATTTGAGCAGGTCTTCGAGAGCGTAGGTTTTCGGATTTTGAACCAGCCCGCCGACCTCCACCGCCCAAGGGGTAGGCTTGAAATTCGCTGATAACGGATTGACAGCCTGCTTGTCTGTGGAAAACTCATAGTAGTTGTTGTAATTCGTGATCTGATCGAATGTGTTAAGCGGATTGCCTATTTCGTCGGTTGTTTGACCCTGGAGCGTTATCGGGCACAGGCGGACTTTTCGTTGGCATCGTCGGATCCTGAGCCAGTCCCCGACGTGGAGGAGAGCTTCACCCCGCAGGCTGCCAGGAATGCGGCTGCACTGACAATCCCAGCCGCCTTCAAAAAATCCCGGCGCGAGAGATAAGCGCTATGAGATGTGATCTCGGAGGATGGTACGGCAATATGTTTGAGTTTGCGTTCCATGGTATGGCTCCTGTAAACAAAAACGGTAAAACAAGACTAAAGAAGTCCAATTTTACCAAGTTTTTGTTAAGATATTGTTAAAACGCCAGCAAGGATGATCCCGACCCGGCTTGATGTGTGTCACCATTCTTTTTGAGCGTATCTCCCAACCCAGGATGGCTTGCTTGCGCGCCGGCCCGTAGCGATAATTGCCAAATCCTCCCGCCTTTTGCAGCACACGGTGACAGGGGATGAGATAGGCCACCGGGTTACGGGAGACTGCGTTCCCAACCGCGCGTGCGGCTTTTACCGAGCAGACCTGATCTGCCAGCGCCTCGTAGCTGATGGCTGCACCGGGTGGCAGACGCAGGAGCGCCTCCCAGACTTTGATCTGGAAGTTCGTGCCGCGCAGGTGCAGGACTATTGCCGAGGTTCCCGAGAGGAGGAGTATGTACCGGGTCGGGGTGTAAAAACCTGGTGCACCACCGGGCGGGTGATGGGCCGGGTCTTCGTGAAGATTGGCATTAGCCCAGTCGAGTCTGAGCTGCTCCAAGGCTGCCTGGCGTTCGCCATCCACGAAGGCTAAAAAGCATATGCCGCGCCCGGTCAGCGCCAGCAGGCATTCGCCGAATGGAGTGGGGTGGAAGCCATAGGTGATATCCACGCCAGCACCTTTGGTCCGATATTCGCCGGGCGTGACGGCTTCACAATGCACGAGCAGGTCGTGCAAACGGCCCGGGCCGGAGAGCCCGGACTCGTAGGCTGCGGTCAGGACCGAGGTCCGGGAGAGCAGCGCTTTGGCGTTCTCCTTGGTGAGAAATTGCAGGAAGCGTTTGGGGCTGATACCCGCCCAGCGCTGTGAACAGCCGCTGGAAATGATATTCGCTCAGACCCACATGGGCAGCCACTTCGGATAAATCCGGCTGGCGGATGGCATTGTCTTCCAGGAAGCGGATTGCCTTGTTCGATGCGCTGGTAGTCTGCGGAGAGTTGGGAGAAATTGGTCATGTGCCTATTGTACCGATTTCCGGGCGAGCTGCACACCTGATTCTTGCGGTTCTGGAGGAAATTACCGGCAAAGGAGCAGTGGACTTGAATTAGCCATTTTTATCGCACCTGGTCATGCGAACAGAAGGTTGGTATGCTATAATATTTTCGTCTTTGGACCTTTTCCTGAATTCCGTCAAAGGTGGTTCCCTTTATATCTGCTGCCTGCATGGATCTAAAAATATACCAGGATCTTATTGCTCACATTTCATGAGATTTTGGTTCAGCCATATCTGCAGTACCCCGTAGGTTGGATATTTTGGTAGTACTCTGTAGATACTTATATAAGGAGGAAAAATGCCTGCAACAATTATTACCGATCGGGTACTGGTCACTGACCACAGCCATTGGGATGTGATGCTCAGGCCACAGGAGCTCATTGATGGTGGTGTGACGGACGTGATCCTTAAGGCTGGATCAGGGCTGGGGCAGTTGACTCACGTTTTCAGAAGAATGGGGAGCAAGTGGCGAAATATTCCAAATATCTCCGCTTGCATGCTTATTGGTGGGATGATCCCATCGTAAGCGGGAATGCCCAAGCAGTTTATGCTGGCCAGACTTTGAAGGCAAGCGGCCTGCCTGTGCTCTCCCTATGGGGCGACATGGAACAGTGGTGGGCAGATTGGAATAAATGGACAGCCGCCCGGACGGGGAAGCTGCCTTGGAGAAATGTACCAGTGTTTCAGTCCCTGGGCTCTGGATAGTCACTGCAAGTCTTTTGCTGAAGCCCTTGCCAGGGTATGGCCGGTCACCGGAATTTATATTGGACGAGGGTATATCACAAGCTATGCTCCCACCATGAAGAACTGGCTGGGAAAATACAAGGTCTGGTTTGCGGCATGGGGAAAACAACCCATTGTTGCTAAGAAGATGTCCTGGAAGGAATTGCATGATAAGTGGCTGCCGGATTACGACCCGATCTATAAAGATACCGGTATAACAAAAGAGAACATCGTTGGTCATCAGTTCACGGGTGACAGGTGTATTTTGCCGGGTAGTTATCAGGATGTCCTGGGATGGAAAGGCAAGCCTGTGGATGTAAGCGTTTTCCAAAGCTCCTTTATGGAACACCTTGGAGAGGTCTCCGGTCCCACTGAAGACCCAACCCCCGTTCCTGCCGGGAGCCCTTATATCTTTCTTGGGGCGCACCTATGGGTAAGGAATCTCCCGAATGAAACTACAGCCAGGCTTATTGACAGCCTGACAAAGAACGAGCGGGTGTTTGTGGTGGAGGTCCAAGGAAACTGGGCACGTTTGGAAAGCCCTGCAGGTTGGGTGCGCCTGAACTGGTTAACCAAGCTGTAACAGAATGTAAAGAACGGGCACTCGCCCTCTGAGGGGGGGAACTGAGAACCGGTGGGATCTGCTCCCCAGCAGATCCCACTTTGATTAGAAAAGCGGGCAGGCCTCCTTTACGGGGATGGTATCCCCTTTGGAAATAATATTTGTTTTTTTGAGGAACGAATGAAAAACAATTCAATGATTTTGGAACAGTGAAATCAAACATCATCATACCCATCCTCTTTATTAAGCTCTCTCAGACTATTCATCATTATATTTTCCAATTCCGTCGATTCTTTGAAAACAAGCCTTCTTGTGCGTTCCAGTTTTTCAATACATGAACCAGCGAAGATTATCACCCGGACGCCTCTCAGATATTCGTAATATTCGAGACCGGGGAAGCCATTCATTGAGATAAAAGTACGTTTTATCAGGGTACGCAAAAGGGCGAGGTCATCATTGATTTCGATTCCATCCATTTTCTCCAGTTTACGGATTTCCTCCGGTTTGAACGCCGACGCATAAAAACCATGTTTCAAGGCATTGGTATTCCCAACCTGCCCGCCGCGCATCCTTTTTCCTGTGCCATAAATTTCGTTGTCAATTTCATCCTGGGTGAACCCCATCCTTTTGAATAATTCGACTGTACAATCGTCATTGGGCGCGCTCGTTTTTTCATTTGTACAGTAAAAACTATTCAAGCGAGCGATCGCCATAGAAACCACATACAGCATCGAAAGCGATTCGCGAAATGTAGGCCCAGGATTATCGCCAAGGGGCCTGAGAAGAGAGGCTGTACGAGCTATCAGAATTTTAAAAAGATTGATTTCAGGTTGCAACCTGACCCTGGCAGCAGATTTCCAGAGGCGCTTTTCTTCTTCGGTATAGAGGCGAGAATACAAAGTGTTTTTCAGGGCGTTCTTATTGCCCAGAGGAGCACCGCGTTCTTTTTAGTTGTATCCATACCAGTAAACACGCTCATAAACATTAAGGTGATATATAAGGATAACCGCGATTATCTGTAACATAATCTCCGGTAAATCGAGTTTATCAGGGTGAAGGATATTCCAAGGAAAAGGATCATGCTTCAATTATAAAACAAATGTTCTATATTTGCAACATATTCTTCCCGTAAATAATCCATAAAAGAATGCGGGAAGGAAAGCGGGGTTTGGGCGATCCTGACCGAGAACGTAAGAAAAAGCGGAAGCGAGAA
The DNA here is from genome assembly GCA_963760315.1 of uncultured Chloroflexia bacterium. Classification (GTDB taxonomy): domain Bacteria; phylum Chloroflexota; class Anaerolineae; order Anaerolineales; family Villigracilaceae; genus UBA877. Next base: position 89,265 of record CAVXCK010000001.1, on the reverse strand, counting down.
CCAACAAGATTAGCCCACCGAATCAGACAAATCTTGCGCTTACGTTTATAATGAATATTGGAATGATGGATTCATTTTTCCGTTTCCAAGTATAGAAAAGTCAAAAAGAGCGAGCAAAATACCCTATCTAGGAGTGGCTTATGACTCAGAAGAAAATCGTCCATCCTTATATCCCCAACTCAGCGCCAGAAGTCAAGGCACAAATGCTACGGGAAGTGGAAGCTTCCAGCGTGGAAGAGCTTTACGCGGACGTGCCTGCAGGCCTGCGCTTCAAAGGGCAGATGGACCTGCCGGAGCCATTCCTGTCGGAATATGCCCTGCGACGGCATGTGGAAGGGCTGCTACACAAGAATACCTCCACACAGCAAACCCTCAATTTTCTCGGCGCGGGTTGCTACCAGCACCATGTCCCGGCCATCTGCGACGAGGTCAACCAGCGGGGCGAGTTTTTGACCGCTTACGCAGGCGAACCGTATGACGACCATGGCCGCTTCCAGGCGCTTTTTGAATACTGCTCGATGATGGGCGAATTGCTGGAGATGGATGTGGTCAACGTTCCGATCTATGACGGCTTTCAAGCCACGGCCACAGCCCTGCGGATGGCATGCCGCATCACAGGCCGGAGACGGGTGCTGCTAACCGGGATCCTTGGCCAGGACAAGCTCTCGAAGGTGACCGACTACTTGAAGCCTGAGATCGAGATCGCAATTGTGGAGCACGATCCCAAGACAGGCGGGATGGACCTGAAGCGTCTGGAAACCCTTCTGAAGACCGAGAGTGCTGCGGTATATTTTGAAAACCCATCCTATCTTGGATGCCTTGAGATTCACGGCAAAGAGATCATTGACCTGACTCACAAGCACGGTGCGCTGGCAATTGTCAGCGTAGACCCGATCTCGTTGGGCGTACTGGCACCCCCCGTACGGTACGGAGCGGATATCGTTTGCGGTGACATCCAACCGCTGGGGATGCACATGCAGTTCGGGGGTGGCCAGGCTGGTTTTATCGCGTCTCAAGATATTGAGAAAATCGTGCTGCAGTACCCCTCGCGGCTGTTTGGAATTTCTCCAACGCGGTTGCCGGGGGAATACGGTTTCGGTGACGTGGCTTACGACCGCACCTCCTTTGCGAAAAGAGAAGGAGGCAACGAGTGGGTGGGCACGGCTGCGGCGCTCTGGGGCATTACCGCTGGAGTGTACCTGGCGTTGATGGGACCGCAGGGAATGAAGGAAATTGGCGAAGGCATTTTGTACCGCACCCGTTATGCCATGCAGGAAATCGGCAAAATCAAAGGGGTGCGCACGGAGGTGTTCGATGCGCCGCACTTCAAGGAATTTGTGGTCAATATCGACGGTACCGGCAGGAAAGTGGCTGACATCAACGCAGCACTGCTGGGCAGGGGAATCTTCGGCGGCAAGGATCTGAGCAGGGAATTCCCCTGGTTGGGTGAGAGCGAGCTAGTTTGCGTTACTGAAGTCCATACGCAAGAAGATATGGACCAGCTGACATCGACTCTTAAGGAGGTGCTGTCATGAAGAACATCACCGCGGAACGATTCACGAATGGCAAACCCAACCTGCGGCGATTTCACCAGGCGCGCTGGATGAACCGGTCATCTTTGAATTAGGTCAGCCGGGACAGCGCGGTATCCTGGTCCCGGAAGTGGAAGAGGGGATCAAATCCCAGGTCGGGGATGCGCTGAAGGGCATCCCGGATGAGTTGCGACGCAAGGACCCGCCGAAGCTGCCAGAGATGGCACAACCAGCGGTGCTGCGCCATTATGATCATCTCTCGCAGGAAAACCTAGGCGCGGATTTCAACATTGACGTGGGCCAGGGAACCTGCACAATGAAATACAGCCCGAAGGTTAACGACCAACTGGCACGCATGCCAGAAATGACCGAACTGCACCCGCTACAGGACGAATCCACGGTGCAGGGCATCCTTGAAATCATGTACCGCTTCGAGCAGATCTTGAAAGAAATCTCGGGACTTGACCGCTTCACGCTACAACCGGGAGCGGGCTCTGCGGCGATCTACACCAACGCCTCCATCATCCGCGCCTATCATGAATCGCGCGGTGAAGGCAAACAGCGGGACGAGATGATCACCACGATCTTCTCTCATCCGTCCGACGCGGCGTGCGCCAAAGTAGCTGGATACAAGGTCATCACACTATATCCGAATGCTGAAGGGTATCCCGATGTGAAGGCGCTCAAGGCAGCCGTCTCTGAAAGGACGGCGGGAATGTTGATCACCAACCCGGAAGATACTGGCATTTTCAACCCAAAGATCGCGGAGTTCACCGCGCGTCATCCATGCGGCGGGCGGATTATGTTCCTACGACCAGGCCAACGCCAACGGCCTGCTAGGCATCACACGGGCACGCGAGGCCGGGTTTGACCTGTGTCATTTCAACCTGCACAAGACCTTCTCCACCCCGCACGGATGCGGTGGACCGGCCGTGGGTGCGACCGGCGTGACGCAGGAACTGACGCGATTCCTGCCTGTGCCAATGGTGGATTTCGACGGGAAGAAATATTTTCTGAATTATGACCTGCCGGACAGCATCGGAAAAATCCGCCCGTTCTACGGGGCGGTGCCGGTGGTGTTGAAGGCGTACGCGTGGGTGATGGCACTGGGGGCGGCCGGCTTGCGAGAGGTGGCGGAAGTGGCGGTGCTCAACAACAATTACCTGATGAAGAAGGTGCTTGCGATCCGAGGAGCCAGCGCACCCTATGCGGCGGGTAAACGGCGCGTAGAACAGGTTCGTTATTCGTGGCAGAAATTGTATGAGGAGACCGGAGTCCACTCGGAGGAACTCGGAATCCGCCTGGCCGATTTTGGCATGCATTACTGGACCAGCCACCACCCATACGTCGTTCCCGAACCCTGCACCCTGGAGCCGACCGAATCGTACTCGATAGAAGAACTGGACGAATATGCCGCCGTTCTGGAACATGTGGCGGGAGAAGCATACTCTGACCCGGATTCGGTGCGGTCTGCGCCGCACAACAGCACCGTCCACACGATCGATCCTCACCCATTCGATGATCCTCAGCAATGGGCGATCACATGGCGGGCCTACCTCCGGAAGACAGGACAAGAACGCAGATAATCATCCCACCGGGTCCAAGGAGAGGGTAACGTATAAGGTGACAGGATGAATCATAGGAGACAAAATGAAAAGATATGAGTTGAATGGAAAGAAAGCGATTGTGACCGGTGGGGCAAGCGGGATCGGCCGCGCGGCGGCGATTCTTTTAGCAGAGGCTGGGGCGGCTGTGACCATTTTGGATCTGGATGAAGCGGGAGGCGAATCGGTTGTGCGGCAGATCGTGAAGGCAGGTGGAAAGGCCATATTCGTGCGCGGAGACGTGAGCCTCGCAGAGGATTGCCGGAACGCGATCCAGGAAACGGTGGAGGCGTGGGGGGGGGTGGATATCCTGTTCAACAACGCCGGGATCATCCGGCGGGCCACGGTGACCGAGCTCAGCGAAGAGGATTGGGACCGTGTCATGGCGGTCAATGTGAAATCCATGTTCCTGATGTGCAAGTACACCATCCCGTTGATGGAACAGGCAGGTGGAGGCTCAGTGATTAACAACGCTTCCGGCTGGGGACTGACTGGAGGAGCACGGGCAGCGGTCTACTGTGCTTCAAAAGGAGCGGTGGTGAACCTAACACGAGCGTTGGCCGTGGATTATGGAGCGAAGAACATCCGTGTCAATTGTATTGCCCCCGGCGACACGGATACAGCGATGCTGCGCAACGAAGCAAATCAGTTGGGTGAGCCGGAAGAGGCTTTCTTGAAAAATTCGGCCAGCCGCCCGCTGGGACGGATTGCCCGGCCTGAAGAGATCGCCTCGGCAGTGTTGTATCTTGCAAGTGAAGGGGCTTCATTCATCACTGGTGCGATCCTGCCTGTGGATGGGGGCGGCTTGGCAGATTGAACCTCATAATAATGCTTCTTGTATGAAACATGAACCGTAAGCGATTAAGATACAGGTGTTTACAGCAATATTAATTCTCACCTTTACGTACTACCGGGGAGAATTCAAGGTATAAAAATCTGATACTCAATACAATAGAATTGCGTATATCTCAAGTGATGCCCCTCTTGAAGAAATTACGAGAGTCGCATTTGCAACCCTCTTTCCACAAGGACGAGTAATGGAAGCAAATTCAGAAAGAATAACGGTTCTCATTGTCGGCGCGGGCATCGGCGGGATCGCCACTGCGGCCCGCCTGGCGCGCAACGGCTACCAAGTGACGGTCGTGGAGAAATGCGAAAAGCCCGGCGGCCGCTGCGGACAGATGACCATCCGAGGGTCACCGGTTCGATACCGGCGCGACCTTGTTCATGATGCCCGAGCTATATGCCGAAACATATGCAGCCCTTGGCGAACGCATGGAAGACCAGCTCGACCTGCGGCGCATTGATCCCACCTACCATCTATATTTTCAAGATAACTCGCAATTTCAGCTGACATCCGACCTGCACGAAATGATGGCGCAAGTTGGAAGACGATCGAGCCGGGAAGTTTTGAGCGCATGTTACATTACCTGGCGGAAGGCCGGCACCATTACGAACTTTCCCTCCCCAATGTGGTCGAGCGGGATTTTCGCAGCCTGACCGAGTTCATCAATCCCCGCATGATCTCGATCTTCCTGCGCCTGAAAGCACTCACCCGGCACACCAGTTATGCCAGCCGGTTCTTCAAAACATCCAAGCTGCAAATGGCCTTCACTTTTCAAGATATGTACATGGGGCTCAGCCCATACAAATCCCCGGCAACCTATTCGTTTATGCAGTACACCGAACTATCCGATGGGTTGTATTATCCGCTGGGAGGCATGTACCGCATCGCAGAAACATTGACCGCCATTGCCGAGAAACTGGGCGTGCGTTTCCTGTATAATGCTCCGGTGGAAAAAATCCTGGTTGAAGGCGGACGAGCCACCGGTGTTGTACTGGCGGACGGGCAAAGATTGATCGCTGACATCCTTGTGGCGAACGCGGACCTGGGATATGTCTACCGCCAACTCCTGCCCGACGACGGCGAAGCCGACCGCATTGACCGCAAAGAGTATGGCTGTTCAACGGTGATGTTCTACTGGGGCCTGGATAAACAGTATCCTCAACTGGGGCCGCACAACCTGTTCTTTTCGGGCGATTACCGCAAGGGTTTCGAAGATATTTTCAAAGGAACGACCATGCCGGAACAGCCAAACTTTTACATTCATGCACCCGCCCGCATTGACCCATCTGCAGCCCCTGCCGGTCACGACACGCTGTATGTCGCCGTTCCAGTCGGCCATATCAGCAGCAGGAAGCCGCAGGATTGGCCGGGCATCCAGGCACGAGCCGGGTCTTTCATCCTTGAACGCCTCGCCCAGCTTGGCATGGCTGATTTCGAGTCGCACATCAAAGTGGAGGTGAGTTTCGCCCCCCAGGACTGGCAGCTCCGCTATAACCTGACACGCGGCTCTGCCCATGGTCTGAGCCACAAGCTCACCCAGATGGCTTACTTCCGTCCGCACAACCGGCATAAACGCTACCGCAATCTATACTTCGTTGGGGCGAGCACGCATCCCGGAACGGGAGTACCTACGGTTCTTGTCTCGGCCCGTTTGACCGCCCAGCGTATTCTGGATGATACCGGCAAGTAACACCGTTTTGACACCCTGAGGAATTTTGGGACGGAGAGGAGATGCCCAATATGAAAAACACCGCAGCCCTGGCTCATTCGATCACCTGGTCCAGCAGCAAACAATCTTATCTCACCGCCCGGCTCCTGGCTGACAGAGATCTGGTGGATGACTGCCTGCGCGCCTACGCCTATTTCCGCTGGGCAGACGATGTGATCGATGTCACTTTCCAAACCAGCGCCGAACGGACCGCCTTCATCGCCAGACAAAAGATGCTCATCGAGAATCTCTACCGGGGCAGGCGGCCTGCGGACCTGTGCCCGGAGGAGGAAATGCTCGCCGATTTGATAGCCCACGAGCGAGGTCCCGACAGCGGTCTGCGTTCTTTCATTAATAACTTCATGGCAGTCATCGAGTTCGATGCCAGCCGCAATGGACGGCTGGCTACCCGGCACGAGTTGACCGTCTACACGGTCTGGCTTGCAACCGCTGTGATGGATGGCATCCAGTATTTCATTGGCAATGGACACCCCTATCCCAAAACTCAAGAACGCACCCTGGCGGTTGTTGGCGCTCACATTGTGCATATGCTGCGTGATACGTTGGAAGACCTCCCGGCGGGATTTGTCAACATTCCCGCCGAAGACATCCAGGAGCGCGGTATTCAGTTGGAGGACGTTGAAAGCGAATTCTTTCGTACGTGGGTACGCGAACAAGTGGAACGAGCCAGAGCCTGTTTTCAGGCAGGCAAGCGCTATATTGACACGCTGGATGTCCTACGCTGCAAACTGGCGGGGGTCTGGTACTGCGCCCGATTCGATTGTATCCTGAATGCCATCCAGCGAGACGGCTATCGCCTGCGGCGTTTGTACCCCGAACGCCACAGTCTGGTGGTCTGGGCGGAAATGGCTGGTTTGGGATTCGCAGTTACACTGAGACATTTTTCCGGTCGAATCCAACGGAGTATCGCCGGCTACGAACAGCGGGTAGCAATCGGTTCGAAAGGAAATATCTCCTCCTAGCGGGTCAAGTAGACCCTGAACTACGGGTAGAGCGTTCGAAAAGTGTGAGTATTCGACCTGACCCCGTCACTTCCCACCTTCCGCTTCTGGGACGGCAGCTCGAATTGGGGAGGCGAGAACTGTGTGAAAAAAAGTAAAGTGGGCGCGAAATGTCCTCTCGCCCCCTTTTTTGTTTGATAGAAATTTAGCATTGGGGGTTTTGGGCGTTGAAGTTCGAACAACCCTTATTCAACAAATCGCCGCGGCAATAGAGGGAGAACCAGGATAGGACAACTGATCCTTGCTGGTACAATTATCCACGTGAGCTCTATCTCACAAAGAAATACTCATCCTTCACGAAGATGCAGAACTCCTCATCGTAAACAAACCCGCCGGGATGCCGGTTCTGCCGGATGGCTGGGAAAAAGATGCCCCCTATCTGGTCAAGCTGCTCGAGGAGCAAGTCTGGGAAACTCTGGGTGGTCCACCGGCTGGATAAAATCACCAGCGGGGTGATGGTCTTTGCCCGCACGGCGGAAACGCACCGGGCGCTGAGTATGCAATTCGAACAGCATGAGGTCGAAAAAGGTATACCATGCCATCGTCGTCGGCATACCCGAATGGGATCAGCACACCGCCCGTCACCCGCTGCGGGTGGATGTGGGTCACAGCCATCGTACGGTAGTGGATCACAGCAAAGGGAAATCATCCGAGACAGCCTTCCGCGTCCTGGAGCGATATACCGGCTTACCAGTCTGCTGGAAGCCATTCCGGCCACCGGGCGGACGCACCAGATCCGGGTCCACGCATATGCACTCGGATTTCCGCTGCTTGGCGATTCACTCTACAGCGCCCCCGCAACAGATTTGATTGCCCGCCCCGCCCTGCATGCCTATTCGCTGACATTCACGCATCCCGCCACCGGCGAACGGGTGACTTTTATTGCTCCCTATCCCGAAGATTTTCAAACCGCGTTGGAAAAACTGAGAGCCGGTCGCTGAGACCGGCTCTTATTCCTAATATTATTACCAGTGGCTTACCCTATGGTGGTGTTATGCGAGGCACCTGGTATACGAGATATTCTCAGCGACATGCCTGTCCATTCCTGCGGTGCGGAAGCCGCCTTTACTTCAAGATATTTTCCTTGCTTCCATGTAAAACCGCTTTTCCCTGGCCTCGCCCATCGAGAATGTCTTGCGCGGCAACGCCCCATCCAGGATGACTGTCTTGAACAGGTCGGATTTGTCCATGCCAGGGACGTAGAAACCAGCATTGCCAGGCTGCGCACCCAGCTTGCAGACGATCTCCTCGCCGTGGACGTAGTCGATCTTGTCCGCGCCGCCTTCGTTGATGAACAGGTCAAGGAACGTTTGCAGCGTACCGACCGGCAGGTTGGATGAAGGGTTGGCGATCTCAAGGACGCCAAATTCCCTGCCGCCACCAACCAGACCGATGACCTGCCGATGGCCATGGGCATTCGTCCACACCATCTGACCATTTCTTCGGCGCTGGCAACTGGCGTATATGTGAAGTTTGCGCCGAAATGCGACTTCAAGCTGGCGAAGATGTCCTTCTTCAAGCCAAAAAGCACCCGGTGGATGGGTTCGAACTTCAGCCCTTCATCGTGGACATTCTCCAGTTCGATCAAAGCGTAGCGCGCGGGATGGTCCAGGCCGACTTCGGGTTTCATCCTTTCCCAGACGGCTTTGGCCGTGGCAAGCGAGTGGTTGCCGTCACCCATGGCGAACAGCAGGACAGGTTTATCCTGACCGAGACCATATTTTGCAGCAAAGACTTCCGGTTTCGCCAGCTTGCGCAGGGAGGCGACCACCTGCGCCTCCAGCGCCTCATTGACCGCATACCCGGTCAGGTGACCGGAACCAAGCATCAAATCGAAATCGTAGAGTTTTTCCAGCCCGCCCTCTGGCCTTCTCCACCGGCTCGATGACGGTCTGTTCCGGGTCGTCAATCAGCACAAGGATATGAGGCAATTCCAGCACTGCGCCGGAGCGGATCTTCATGCGGGGTGGCAGGCGTTCGATAATCGTGCCTTCGGTGGCACGGATCAGGCTGGTGGAACCTTTGGTGAAATCGTAGCGTTCCAGGTCGAGACACAAGCATGATGCCACGGCGGGTCCTGCCGCCGACAGTCCGTTCAACATAGATTAGTCCTTCGTGCGGTTGAAGGATGCCTTTGTCAAGGTACTTGCGCATGGTGGCCTGGATGGTCTGGATGCGCTGCGGCTTCCCCAGGTTTTTCGAGAAAGACTTCGGGAAGGATCAGGTTATAGGTGGAAGGAGCCTTATGCCGACGATTTTTTCCACTTCCTGCCAGTATTCCGGCTCGGAAGTGAACTGGTCGCAAGCGATAACCGCCCATTTGGTCAGATCTGTGCCCTTCCTGGGCAGGTAAATTTGGGGGATTTGGATACCGATGTCGTCGTAGATTTTCATGAGCCATCCCATAAGGATGCAACAGACCCTTCGAACTATGGTCATGGCAAGGATTGCGCCCTTAACATAGCAATCTATTTCTTGGCGAACTCGATCAGTTTCTCTGCCACTTCAGCGCCCACGCGTCCCTGGGCTTCCTTGGTGGCAGCGCCAATATGCGGTGAGCAGATGACGTTATCCAGTTTGGCCAGTTTCCAGTCCGTGGGCGGTTCCTCGGCATAAACATCCAGCGCCGCACCAGCCACTTTGCCACTGGTCAGGGCTTCGTAGAGAGCAGCTTCGTTGATGATGCCCCCACGGGCGCAGTTTACGATACGCACGCCAGTCTTCATCTTTTCGAACTGGGCTTTACCGATCATTTCAGCTGACTCTTTGGTCTTAGGAAGGTGCAGGCTGATGTAATCGGACTGGGCCAGCAATTCATCCAGCGTAACCAGCTTCACGCCTTCGGCTTCCTTGACATATGGGTCGTATGCGATGACGGTCATGCCGAGGGCATTTGGCGCGCACTGGCAACTTCCTTGCCAATGTTGCCGATACCAATGAGTCCCAGTGTCTTCCCGCCGATCTCGTCGCCTTCGAAGGCTTTCTTTTCCCATTTTTCTGCTTTCATGGTCGAAGAGGCTTTGTAGAGATTGCGCGCCAGCATGAACATGAAACCAATCGCCAGTTCGGCCACCGAAGCGGATGAGGCTTTGGGCGTGTTCATGACAGTAATACCCTTCGAGCGGGCATAATCCGCGTCAATGGTGTCCAAGCCAACGCCTCCGCGCACGATGACCTTCAGGTTGGGACAAACGTCAATCAATGGCTGGCGGATCTTGGTGCGGGAACGCACCACGCAACCATCATAGTTTGGCAGGATGTTGGGAGTTCTTCGGGGGTGATCTCGAAGTTTGTGTCCACCGTCAACCCAGCGCAGGCGCATTTTCTCAATGGCATCGGATTCGGTTTTGTCGCAAATCAGGATTTTCATGATATTTCTCCTTTTTGGGATGTGAAATAAAGAACAGAGACACACGAGCCGGATGGCCGTGTCTCTCTGTTATTGGAATTCCGCTGTTTCACGAAAATATTGTAACACGGCCTTTTTGGTTGTCAACTGATTTCCTTCATACCCAGACGGTGTCAATTGTTAGTGTGCGAAAGCCCGGGTGTGGACTATAATCTGAACGCAAGAACCAGAAAAATTGCCTCTTCAATCACAGGAGATGAAAATGACCAAACGTATCCATAATTTCAACCCCGGCCCAGCCGTCCTGCCGCTGGAAGTGCTCCAGCAGGCGCAAGCGGAGATGCTCGATTACAAGGGCACCGGGATGTCGGTGATGGAGATCAGCCACCGTTCGAAAGAATTCGAAGCCATTGTCACCGATGCCCAGGCGGACCTGCGCGACCTGCTTGGCATCCCGGCCAACTACAAGATCTTGTTCCTGCAAGGCGGCGCCAGCCTGCAATTTGCCATGATCCCGATGAACTTCCGCCCAGCAGGGGCTTCGGCGGATTACATCGTCACCGGCACCTGGAGCAAGAAAGCCTTCAAGGAATCCCAAAAACTGGGGACAGCCAAAGCCGCGGCCAATTTGGAGGCCGATAATTTCAACCACCTTCCGGCTCAGTCGGAACTCAAACTGGATCCGCAGGCTGCATATCTGCACTTCACTTCCAACGAGACCATCCACGGCGTGGAATACTTCACCGAACCCGTCCCTCCGGCGGGCGTGCCTCTCATCTGCGACGCCAGCTCCGACTTCATCAGCCACCCGATGGATGTTTCCAAGTATGCCATGCTCTATGCAGGCGCGCAGAAGAACGCAGGTCCGGCAGGTGTGGTGGTCTGCATTATTCGCGACGATATGCTGGAGAAAGTTCCGGCCAACCTGCCCAACCTGCTCGACTACAAAGCCCTGGCTGAAGAAAATTCCCTGCTGAACACCCCGCCGTGCTGGTCCATCTATATTGTCGGGCTGGTGCTGAAATGGGCCAAGGGAATCGGCGGGCTGGAAGGTATTGCCAAGCGCAACCAGACCAAGGCGGGCTGGTCTACAAAGCCATTGATGAATCTGGCGGGTTCTACAAGGGGCATGCCAAATCCGACCGTTCTGTCATGAACGTCACCTTCCGCCTGCCCAACGAGCAATTGGAAGAGCAATTTGCTGGTGAAGCCAAGAAGCGCGACATGATCGGTCTGAAGGGTCATCGTTCGGTGGGCGGGATGCGCGCCTCGCTCTACAACGCCCTGCCGGTGGCGGCGGCCCAGGAACTGGTCAAGTTTATGAAAGAATTCCAGCAGAAGAATGGGTAGTGGACTTCTTTTCCCTGCTTTGACGAAGGCCGTTGTTCTTTGAAAGAACAATCGAGATAATGCACATCCTTAACCATCAGACCTTTTAGAGAAGCGGGTTTTAACGGCGGCTTCCCCGATACAGTTCGCCGGGCAAGTGCAGTTGCTTTATGAGGGGCAAGCAACTTAGGTGAACCTACGAGATGTTTCTTCTGGATAAGTGAAATCCATTCATTCCAGCTGTGCGCTGGAATATAGTCCTGCTGTTTTCCAAGCATCTGGAGAATTATTTATCGAAAAGGCAAATATGATGACAAATATAATCCTGGTAACTTATGCCAGCCGGGCTGGCTCTACTACCGGTGTGGCCGAAGCAATTGGGAAGACCCTCTCCGAAAGAGGCGAACAAGTGGACGTGCTCCCCATGCAGGAGGTGAAAGACCTGACGCCTTATCGGGCAGTGGTAGCGGGCAGTGCGATTCAAAACAAACAATGGCTGCCGGAGGCCATGAAATTCCTACAAGCGCATCAATCAGAATTGGCCCAAAAACCTTTTGCTGCTTTTTTGGTGTGCATGACGCTGGCGATGCGCAACGGCGAGACCTATCGGCCATTTGTGGCTGAATTCCTGGCACCGGTGCGCGCCCTGGCAAGACCGGTGAGCGAGGGATACTTCGCCGGAGTACTTGACATCCGCAAAGTGCCGTCATTCAGCAATCGGCTGAAATTCCGGCTAAGCGTCCTCTTCGGTGTCTGGTCGGAGGGCGATCACCGAGATTGGAACGCCATCCGCCTGTGGGCTGAAGGTATCGGTCCACTGCTGCAACCATGAGGAGCCTGATCTCTGCGGACGAGATGAACTAGTCTCTATAAATGCCTGTAAGTGAAAGTGGCCGGAGAACTGGTCAAGCTCATGAAAGGTTCCAATAGAAGAACGTGTAGTTGATTTCCCTAACCTGCGTGGTATAATGTCGCCGCTTTCAGAAGGAGCGGTGACTTTATTATATGCTAAGCGTATTGGATGCCCATGAACGCATCCTGGCAGTTTTCAAGCCGGTCGAATCCCAGACCGTTCCACTCGAACACGCAGCCGGGCGAGTCCTAGCCGGCGACATCGCCGCCGAGACGGATCTTCCCCTTTTCGATAATTCTTCTGTAGATGGCTTTGCCCTGCATGCGGCAGATTTAGCCTCCCCCGGACCCTGAACGTGATCGCTGATATCCGCGCCGGCGAAACCTCCGAGACGCCCATCCAACCCGGACAGACCGCCCGCATCATGACCGGCGCATCCCTACCGCCCGGAGCGGAGGCAGTGGTCATGGTCGAAGACACTGACTTCGAAGTGCGCACCCCAGGCACGCCCGCCCCGCAGACGGTGACCATTCATAAATCCATCCAGCCGGGTGAAAATATCCGCCACTGCGGCGAGGATCTGCATACAGGCGATAAAGTTTTATCTGCGGGAATGCGCTTACGGGCACAGGAAATTGGTCTATTAGCGATGCTCGGCACAACAGAAGTGCCGGTATTTCGGCAGCCACGGCTTGCCCTGCTCTCCAGCGGTGACGAACTCTTGCCAGTGGAGGTTCCCCTCACTCCCGGAAAAATCCATGAATCCAATTCCTATGCCTTGGCCGCACTGGCTGAAGCGGCAGGTATGGAACTTATCCGGCTGGGCGTCGCGGCGGATTCTATAGCAGATATCCGCTCCCGGCTGGAACGGGCAGTGGAAGCAAAAGCAGATGTAATCGTTTCATCAGCGGGAGTCAGCGTTGGTGCATTTGACTATGTTAAGTCTGTCATCGAAGAAGATGGCGAACTTGACTTCTGGAAAGTCAATATGCGTCCCGGCAAACCGCTGGCTTTTGGCAGGTATCACGGCATTCCATTTTTTGGGTTGCCGGGAAATCCTGTTTCGGCCTTTGTTGGATTCGAAGTCTTCGTGAGACCCGCCCTGGAGAAACTGAGCGGACTGGAACCGCAACCCCACCCGCACCAGATGGCACGACTGGCCGAACCGGTGGAATCTGACGGCCGCGAATCCTACTTGCGAGCTGTTGTCAGCCGGGAAAATGGCCGCATGGTGGCCCGGCTGACCGGTGACCAGGGTTCCGGAAATATCTTCTCTTTAGTGCGCGCAAACGCTTTACTGATTGTGCCCTCTGGTGTAAAATCGCTGCCTGCAAACTCGGAAGTTGAGATATGGCCCATCGCATAAAACCCGACCAAAATGATAAAACCGGTCCAGCCTTCTATTGGGCAACTTTTGGACTTGCCTGCCTGGGTGTCCTGGACGCCACGTATTTGCTCGTTTATAAGTTGACAAACAATAATGCCATGTGCCTGGGCAACGGGGGTTGCCATAATGTCAATTTCAGCCCTTATTCGGAAATTGGCGGGATCCCGGTCTCGGTGTTTGGGATGGTCGCTTTTCTTGTCATTGCCGGCATCCTGCTGCTGGAACCGCGGTTCAAAATTGCAAAAGAAAATGGATCACTGGCAATTTTCGGAATCAGCCTGGCAGGTGTGGCTTTTACGGCCTACCTCACCTGGCTCGAGATTTACGTTATTCATGCCATCTGCCCATTTTGTGTGGCTTCAGCGGTCATCATCTCTTTGATCTTTATCCTGGCCATTATCCGGCTATTCAAACAACCTGCACATTAGGAGGAATTCATGCCCCGCATCCGCTGCCATTACATTGATTGTGTGTTCGTCGACGACGGCTATTGCGGCGCCGCGGCGGTCGAACTGGACCCCGATACCGGCTGCGCCACTTATTCTCCCAATGAAGAAGCTGCTGCCAAAGATGAAAATTGGGAAGAAGAGGAACTGGAAGAATGGGAAGAAGAGGAAACCGACGACGAGGAAGATGACACCTGGGAAGAAGACGAGGATGAGATTCTAGCAAATTGGGGCGGCAAGGATGGACTGTCGCCCATCTCGTTCCTAACCCGTAACCCGGACCCGTAATTTCAGGGGCGCATCCCTTGCGCCCCTATTTGTTTTCCATCATCTGGTATAACAATATCCCTGCGGCTACTGCCAGGTTCAATGAACTGACTCGTCCCTTCATCGGCATGGATACCACATCGTCGCAAGCCGCGATCTGTTCCGGGGATAGTCCCTTTTGCTCATTTCCGAGGAGCAGAATGGTCGGTTTTTTTCCCCGCTGAAACTCCCGATAATCGGTGGCGGCATGTGCCGAAGAGCCAACCAATTGATAGCCGTTCTTTTGCCTCCACTGCACGAATTCATCAAATGAAACCTGTACCACCGGCTTCCAGAACAGTGCCCCCATGCTGGCTCGCACCACGGATGGGTGGTAGAGATCCACGCCACCATCCAGCAGGAATAACCCGTCTGCACCGACCGCCTCCAACGTGCGCAGGATCGTTCCGACATTGCCAGGATCCTGCGGCGAGACCACTGCGGCACCAAACGCAAATGTTCCGATGTCACGTTTTCCAGCGTCACATGCCGCTGGTGGAGGATGGCGAGGATTCCCTGTGGGTTGTCCTTCTCGGCAATGGAAGCGAACAGGTCGCGTGTGAGAGCAACGCAGCGCACGCCGCGGTGGGTCTGCTCGTCCACCAGGTGATGGGCGAAGTCGCTGGTCAGCAGGTCTGGGGCGTAGACCAACGTCTCCAGGTGCCAGCCCGCTTCGATGGCTTCGCCGACAGGGTGGATCCCTTCGACCAGGAATAGCCCAGTCTCCTCGCGCCCCTTCTTCTGGCGCAGGGAACGGATTTGTTTGACGAGCGGGTTGGCATGACTGGAAATCAATTCAGGCATGCACTGATTGTACCTAAATCAGCAATAATATTCCCACCATTGAGGTAATTAATTTCGATAAAGAAAGGAGTCCAGGTGAATATGAACTCCAAACGGCATCACGATAATACCCTTTGGTCGGGAGCAGACCCTCCAACTTGCGGTCCCGGTCGTGAACATAAACGAGGGTCAAGTCAAAAGGAGGTCACGCACTATACGGAACGGTTCAGAGTCAAGCGGCTTAAAAAAGATAAGATGACGATAACCCAGGCTTTGACCAATGACATAGTTGAACATGCCAAACTAGCGGAGGAGCGAGTGGTGTCGTTGGGCCACGCAGAAGGTGGAGTAAAAATGGGTTAAAGATGGGTTAAAGCACGGATAAAAACGCATCATTCGATAGTGTTATTCCATTTCCCAATAAGGAAAGCCCCCAAAATGCGATTAATCGGGAAGAAATTATCCATCCTGGCGATTTCGGTTTTATTGGTGACAGCCTGCACACCCAAGAACAACAACCCTCAGGAATCGAACCCTGGCGTCTCCGGATTGGTCACAGAATCGCCGGAACCATCTCCGCAACTTGGGAAATCCTCCCGGAATTCAATCGACTCCAATAAATAACCCCTCACCAATTCCAAATGGGATGATCGGTCAACAACAAACGCCACAACCTTCCCTGGCCACCGGAACTCAAGGATTGCCAGAAATCAACTGGCGGGATATCCCGATCATGCCAGAGGCGAGTCAACACATCCTCCAGATTTATCAAGAAGGCCAGGCT
This sequence comes from uncultured Chloroflexia bacterium, assembly GCA_963760315.1. Taxonomy (GTDB): domain Bacteria; phylum Chloroflexota; class Anaerolineae; order Anaerolineales; family Villigracilaceae; genus UBA877. The sequence goes on along the minus strand of CAVXCK010000001.1, from coordinate 73,315 downwards.
CAAGACCGCAACCCGCACAACTTTTCTGTGATTGGCGATTGCCAATCAATCCCCTTTGTTTTCCTGGGACCCTATGGGCGTGGTATTTTAGCGCCCAGCAGCACGGAAAGTTATCTCTGGGATGCCATTAACCAATTCAAAGGCTCATTCAACCGCTGGAGCGTTACTTCCCGAGGCGGATTCACAGCCGCTTCCATCTTAAATCCTCTTCAAGCCGATCCACATTATTGCAATCCCGGTGAAACCCCACTCACATGCGAATACCGGTTAAACAACCCGGCTTTCGCATTTATCACCCTGGAAACCTGGCTCGATTTGAACACTGTGGACCGTTACGAGGCTTATCTTCGCCAAATTCTTGACTATGTTATCGCGCGTGGCACCGTCCCGATATTACTCACCAAGGCTGATTCTGCCGAAGTGCTAAATGGCAATTACGTCATCAATCCGGCCATTGTGCGCGTGGCACGCGACTATGATATTCCGGTGGTCAATTTCTGGAAGGCGGCGCAATACCTTCCCAACGGCGGAATCGACCCTGCCCACGAAGGATTCCACCTGAGCCAGGCAGGCTATGACCTCAAGAACACCCTTGCCTTGCGGGCGTTATATATCATCTGGCAAGCGGTCGAACAAGGAGGCACCGATGGAAGCACTGGATTGCTCAATCCAACCACCACTCCTGCACAACAAGCCACTTCCAACCCCGAGCCCGCTCCTCAGGTTAACGTGCCTGATTGTAAGGGAGGTTGTATATTTTTTGGAACTGCCACTTCCCATGATGGCGCAGTTACTACCCAGGGAGTATATGCGTACGCAACCCTTGGTCAAAAACTGACCCCGGTCCTTGGCAATGGATTTGACCTGCAAGACGTCAGCAAGGATGGCCAACGGCTGCTGGCGAACAAGACCAATCGTCTATATGAAATCGACCTGGTGAGCGGTTCGTCCAGCCTGATCAGCGATTCTTTCTTCTCCAATGGTAAACAAGATGCATACTGGAATAGTGACGATAGCAAGGTTGTTTTCATAGATCAAAACCACCCCTTCCAAACCGAATCCGGTGGGGCTTTCAATCTTTTTCCTTCCACGCGTGATGAAGAACGCTATTTCGAGGCTGGCACCTGCACATCCAAAGATTCTTGCCAATCGAGCGGGGTTTACCGTCTTGGCCCGGATCAATCAGCCACTCGTCTGAATTCATTCTCCCACCCTATCTTCTCTCCCGCCGGCAAGTTAGTTGCTTATCTGAACCCTGCCGCGGCCACCAAGGATAATTATTACCACACCGGCTACCTTCTGCTTGAAGATCCAGACCGAGGCATCAGCAGCCGCCGTATCATCTATTTCCCAAGAGAAAGCGGTTTTATGATATACCCGGATGTGCGTGGTTATGACTTCTCAGCGGACAATAATAATCTCTTTATCCTCTACGACGTTTACAGTGCCTATTTTGAGAAGTCATTACGTCTGCAAACCTACGTGCTGAATCTTAAAACCAATATTTTAATAGATTATGGCAGCCTAAGCGGAGCGAGCGGCTCATTAAAACCACGATCGGTATGGGCACCTGAAGGAAATAAGGTTCTACTCTTCCTTACCGATATGACCCCTGATAATCAATATTCGCTTAGCATTTATCAGACCAAGCTAAATACCGAGGAGAGATTGGTTCTCTACGATCAAGACATCATGACAAGTATTGATTATTTTTACATCACCAATCTTTACTGGCGATAAAAGAAATGAAATCCTGGCCACCTGTTCTTTCCACGCTGATTACACTGCTACTGCTCACCTCCTGCCAGAGAACCAGCAGCACCGTCACCCTCCTGGCGGATGGACAGGTATTTAACCTTGCGATCCCGGCGGAGCGTCTCCCGGCTGGTATCCTTTCAGAAGCCGGGATTACGCTTGGGACGAATGACCGCCTGCTATCCCTCGGCTCCCCGATCCCGCTCGACCAACCTCTTCCAGAAGCCGCCTCATATACGCTCACTGTCCGGCACGCGGTAGCGCTTACCCTCACAACTCCGGAAGGTACGCAAACCTTGCAGACATCGGCTCTCACTGTTGGCCAGGCACTGACGGAAGCTGGGTTCACCCTCTACGCGGCTGACCGGCTCGACCCGCCTGCTGCAACGCCCATCACCGGTGCACTGGTGGTCACCTACCAACCTTCGGGTCAATTGATTGTCACTGTGGACGGGAGGCAGGTCCAGGTACGCTCCGCGGCATCGACGGTGGCGCAGGCCCTTGCCGAGGCTGGCGTTCCGCTCGTTGGCCTGGATTACGCCGTCCCACATGAAACAGCTCCGCTTCCTGCAGACGATCAAATCCGCGTTGTGCGTGTCGTCGAGTCGGTTGCCCTGACCCAAAAAGCCATCCCGTTCAAAACCCGCACCGAACTCTCCGCGGACCTGGAAATTGACCAGCGGGCGCTCCTGCAGGGCGGAGAGCCGGGCCTGGCAATTACCCGCCTGCGCACCCGCAGCGAGGACGGCGTGCAAGTCTCGCAGGTATCTGAAAGCGAGAGTTTAGTTCGCCCAGCGCAGGATCGCATCATGGGGATCGGGACGGAGATCGTCATCCGCACGGCAGTGGTGGACGGCGTGACGATCACATACTGGCGGGCATTGAATTTATTTGCCACCTATTACATACCCCTTTGCATACCCGGAGATTGTCATCCCAACACTGCCACTGGAAAACCAGTCCAGAAGGGAATGGCGGCATTTGTTTATCCCTGGTTTCTGCTCTTTGCCCATGAACGGCTTTATGTCCCCGGGTACGGCTTTGCCACCGTTGAAGATAACAATGGGGCAAACGTAAACGCGCTCGGCCAAACATACTGGATCGATTTGGGCTACAGCCTGACAGATACGGTGGATTGGGTAAATCATTATGTGACTGTTTATTTCCTGACGCCCGTTGCAGCCAATTATGTGGATACCTACGTCCTGCCATGAACGGACTTTCGCTCCCACCCCTGGACATTCCCAAGCTGTTGCGACGATTTGACCTGCGACCGAGCAAAGGTCTGGGACAAAATTTCTTGCAGGACAACCTTGCCCTGCAAGAGATCGTCGGTGCAGCGAACCCGGAACCTGCGGAGGATGTCTTGGAGATTGGCCCCGGCCTGGGCAACCTGACGCGATACCTGGCGCTCTCGGCACACTCTGTGACTGCGGTCGAACTGGATCGAAAGCTGTTTCCAGCTCTGGAATACGTGCTGGCGCCATATAAGAATGTACGCTTGGTGCAGGGGGATATTCTGAAACTCAATCCATCCGAATTAATGGATACGCCGGGGTACATTGTTGTAGCAAATATCCCCTACTACATTACGTCAGCGGTCATCCGCCATCTGTTGGAAGCGGAGCAACGTCCGAGACGGGTGGTGCTGACGGTGCAAAAAGAAGTAGCCGAGCGCATTTGTGCCGGTGCGGGGAAAATGAGCCTGCTCGCATTGAGTGTGCAAGTTTACGGGAAGCCGATCCTGGGAACGACCATCCCTGCAGAGGCTTTTTACCCACCACCTAAAGTGGATTCGGCGGTGTTATGCATTGAGATATATCCCGAGCCAATCATCCCCGCTGCCAAGCTGGAGAATTTCTTCAAATTAATCAAAGCCGGGTTCTCGCAAAGACGCAAAACCCTGCGTAACGCGCTCTCCGGCGGGCTTGGGATCGCAACCATCAATTCGGAAGAACTGCTCTCCGCGGCCGGGATTAACCCACAACGGCGGGCGGAAACTCTCAGTTTGGAAGAGTGGGGGGAACTCTGTAAGCAGGGTGCAGAAATATAGCCGCAGTTATCCAATTTCATTATTAACATTCAAACCAGCCCAGCGGCTGGGCAATTTCAATATCAATCTCGCGGATTCAGCATTACGACCACGACGGAACCTCGATCAGGTGGGACCCTACACTCGGGCGACATTTACATAGTAACAATTGGCGGAGCCTACAAGTTTCCAACACGATCAAACGTCAAGCGCGGCACAACTCTTGTAAACGACCCGTATGCCAGACGGTCATTTCCCGTCATGGAACTTCTTCTTGTTTACCAATGTCGCCAAGCAGATAACCGTTATGACCAAGTTCTCTATTTCCACCCGGAAATAGTAAATAGTTTTGTCAACAACTTGAACCGCTCCTGCTCAGTCATCGGGCGCGGTCGCGAACGGTCCTCCAACATGGCAGTCAGCAGCTCCGTATTTATGTACTTGTTATCGTAAAAGATATGTCGCACAATTAATTCCTGGCGAGTATCAGTGGACATAATATTCCCAATCGGATAATACATCTGGTCAAAAAACAGGTTTCCGAGACCATAAAGGATAAAGGTATCGTTATAGAATTCCATCGCCTGGGGCACATGTGACTGGCTTCCACTGACTATTATTGCGCCTGCATTTGCCACCAGTTCGAAATCATGCACCTGGTTTGGGCGCGGCTCAGGAGTGTAGTATTCGTAATACTGGAATGTAACAATGGGAAGAAAACCTTCTGAACGCAAGCGGGTGATTTCATTTACCATCCAGGTTAAGTCTCCACAAGGCGCTGCGCCGGGCTGGGATACTGTTGCCCAGGCATAATCTGGACCGGAGGCGTTGCATCCGATGAAAGCGATACGGTTTCCATTGGCCTCAATCTCGACAGACTTTTGAGAATCAGCCAGATCAGAACCACCCCCGTAATACAATAATCCCCGCTGACGATACATGTCTATCGTATAAAGGGCAGCGCTTGAACCCCAATCCTGGAAATGATTGCCGGTCATTTCAATAACGTCCGCGCCGACATCTTCGAGCAATTCTATGTAGCGAGGGTCGCTGCAAAACCTAATCGCTTCCTGATTAGGATCAGGGTAAGGACAATTTTGGGCAAAGGGTATTTCATTGCTGATGTGAGTAATGTCGGCATTACGAAGCCAATCACGGATATCCCTACCGGGGTAAAGGATACCCTTTTGTTCCATCGTCCAGGCTGTCCCGCGTACCAGCGCAGTGACACCGGTCATCACTACCACAGTCAGTTTAGATGATTCACGGTTGGATCCAGGCAAGTTCAGGTTCGAACAATCCATTCCACTGCAAGCAAAGGTTACTGCAAGAGGATAAGCAGACGAGTCGAATTCTTTATGGATCGGGGACTGCCCACCCACCGTCAATACTTTCCAATGAGGCTCCAGATTCTCAAATGGAATTATGGCAAAAACCGGTTTCCGAGAGGACCAAAGCGTCTCTCTCAAATTGCCTGCTGGGGCAGTTTTTATCGCATCCAGAGCCGGCTCGCCCCACAGAGCAGTAAATACTGCAAGAGTGGATTCATCCATCCACAACTGGCTTCCTGCTAATGCAGGAGCAGGATTTCCGCTCCAAGCAAGGTGGATATCATTGGCGTCCACTCCCTCTGCCAAAGTCGGGAAGGGTGTAACGAAAGCATAGATCCAAGTAATGGGAAGAGAATCAGGAGGCAGATTATGAGGGTTTGTTAGAACCAACTTTGCGGTGGCAGACTGGGAAGAGGATGCTAAAGGTATACCGGCCGCAAGGGCAATATGCCTAAGTTGGTCAGGAACAGTCAAATCCATCCATAATCCAGAAGGTGAAGCTGTAGCGGAAGGTACGGGTGTGTCAACCGGAACTACAGTGCCGACCGGCGATGTGGGAGAGACCTGAACAGGCCCTAACGGACGACATGAAGAAAGGAGGAATGAAAAGAGGAAGATCACCTTTACGCAAGGCTTCAACCGCCTCAATGCAGTCTGGAACAGATCCAGATAATATTTCTCTTTTGCCATCGGCAATCCTTCAATCCTGATAAATCGCGAATATCCATTATCCTTCATTTCAATATATCAATATGGCTGTCTCTCAGGGCAATTGAGACAATTAGTCCAATTCTTAATAATACCCGGGATAAAGGAGAGTAACGGTGGTGTCAGGAGAGTGAAGCCCTCCAAACACCACCATCTTACTGCCTCATTTTGACAACTACCGGAGTGCTCTCAAGGTTTTGAACACCTTTTCAAAAAGGACTTCTACGAACCCTTATTACCCACTCTTGCGTTTTGACCCGCATGCCTCAGGTCGCGGTAGGTCCATAAGACCTGCCACACCCGCGCGGCAGCTTCGACCTGGATCTTGAACGACATTTTCGATTTTCCCCAACGCCGGTCCGCAAAATAAATGGGGACTTCGCCGATCTTGAATTGCAGGCACCATGCCAGGTAGGCCATCTCAACCAGAAAAGTATACCCGCTGGCTTTAACGCGTTCCAACGGCATCGCCTGGAGGGTCTCGCGCCGCCAGAGACGAAATCCGGTGGTTACGTCTCGCATGGGCATACCCAGAATACTGCGAGCATAGAAATTCCCCCATGCCGAGAGGCCTTTCCGCCAGATGGGCCAACGCGCGTCGGTGCTACCGCCAGGGGTATATCGGGACCCAAGCACCAGGTCACAGGTTTCGAGACGTTTTACCATCTCCATCAATGCAACCGGGTCATGGGAGAAATCAGCATCCATCTGGCCAATGGCATCCACCGTGTTTACGAAAAGAGTGCGGAACGCCTGGAGGTAAGCTGAAGACAGTCCCAATTTCCCAAGGCGATGCATCACCTGCACCTGTTTGGGATTCGCGGCTGAGAGGTCATCAGCAATGCGGCCAGTGCCGTCGGGACTGTTATCATCCACGATCAGGATGCCTACGTCCAATGGAAGCGCAAATAAAGCGGAGACCAATTTGGGAAGGTTCTCCGCTTCGTTATAAGTTGGAATGATGACGACAATATGCAATTACTGCTCCATTTATCAATTGTTGAACTATTGGTTCTTGCTTAAACTGTGGACAATTATCAATCAAATATTAGGGACCTTCAACAGCGACCAAGTCTTCTTCTTTGGGTAAAACCCTGGGAGCTTCACCTGCTTCCAGTGCAGGAGGAATAACATGAGAATGACGAAGGTATTTAAAGAGGATTGTCCTTGAGAGCAATATACCCAAGCGGCGATCTTCATTGGTTCTGACGAGACGCTCAGGAAATGGGTCCTTTTGGAATAACGAACTCACAAACAGTATCGCCCACCGCACAGCATTTGGATTCGGTAATTTGAAATTCCAATCCATCGGAGACCCAGGTGAGCATTGCCTGGAGCAGACCTGTCGATAGTGAGCAGACCGGGTTATCGGCACCCTGACGAGTCCAACAGATTGGGCAGCGATGGATCGTCCAAATAAACGCGCTGTCGGTTTCATCAACAGTTGATTGCTGGTCAGAAACCTCAGAGATGATTTTAGCCGCGGCTGGAAGGCAGATGCGTACCTTGTCCAGAAGGGGAAGGATCTTGAAAGCAGGGTCAGCAATACCGGCCATTGCACCAATATTCTTAAGTGCATCGTTGAAGGTGGCACGCCCGGCACGCAAAGCCAGCCCGCGCCCGCCGCGGGGACCGTACATTTCTTCCAACCCAATATGGATAGCAGTGAAATCGGCAAAGTCAAATTGACGCTCGAGGTTATCGGGAGGATAATTGTCAATCAAGGAGCTCAAGCCTGCCAGATTCAATATGGCATTGAGGCCATTTTTCCCGATCATCCCTTCATAGGCATCCAGAGCGATGCGAGTGAACCTATTGGTGTAATAGTAACCACTTTTTGGGATTTGCTGCATAGTCTCTGCCACCTTAGATGAGTTTCGCCAGATCTTCGGCAGCGCGGCGCATATCGAGGAGGATCAGTCCAAGTTTGGAATGCTCACGTGCCAATGCCGTGAGCACCGCTTCCTTGCCCACTGACATCAGAACAACATAGCCTTTCTCACCTTTGATATACACTTGTTCAAGAGACCCGCGTCCCAGTTCGGTCGCAATTCGCTCACCCAGCGAGAGCATGGCAGCCGACATGGCGGAGACCCGGTCCTCTTCCACACCCTGCGGCAGGGCAGAAGCAATGGTCAACCCATCCACACTTATAACAGCCGAGGCCTCAGTATCGGGTGAAGATGCATGAAGTTCCCGCAAGCGGTCAACCATAAGTTGGGAGCGATTCTTAGCCAAGACTGCCTCCTTGAAACCTGATGTAAATTTAGCACAGGGCAGAAATTGTGTCAAGTTACCTATCGATATAATTTGCGGTTGGCAGCTTACAAAATAGTCAGCAAGGAAATTATGCTATAATCTTTTCCCGTCCATAAAGTTAGCCCCTATGCGCCGTATTCTGACCTCTTTGTTTGCCGTCTTTTTTCTGCTGGAAAGCCTGCCTTTGAACAGAACGATCGGCTTGGCTCAAAGCGGGAGACTGGCAGTGCCTGAGCCGGACTCCGGGTCTGTCGTATGCCCGCCAGGAGTTTATGCAATTGCACCGGATGGCTGCCTACCGCTTGGCCCATCCGAGTATTTAACTCAAATCGCGGCGATCGGTATTCCTTATCCTATCCCATCCTTACCTGCTTACAATCCGCCTGCCGCGCTAAACGACATCCCCTACCAGTATTTCAAAATCAGCGAGAAAGGAACACCCTTTTATTCATCCCTGGACGCAGCCATTGCAAACCAACCGTCTGGTCTTCATTTATATCCAAGCAGACATTTGTATGTCTCATATGTAGAATTGGTGAAAGACAACCAGGACACCTTTTATCAATTACGTTCCGGCAACTGGATCCGCGCTGAGGGCGGCCGCCTGGCCCGGTTCTACCCGCTCTTTCAGGGCCTCCTGTTCAGTTCCTCGCCGCGCAATGCCTTTGGTTGGGTTCTGGGGGAAATCCAATCCAACACTGCTCCAGGTGTGAACAGCCCGAAAAGCGGAGTTTACCATCACCGCTTTGAAGTTGTGCAAATCTATGCTACGCAAAGTGCGGATAATCTAACATGGAACCTGATCGGCCCGGGCGAATGGGTGGATTCGCGCCAAATCTCCCGGGTGGATCCGGCGACAACCCCACCAGAAGGGGTGACAGGGGGCCGCTGGATCGAAGTTAACCTGGCCGAACAAACCGTTGCCGTTTACGACAATAACCGCCTCATTTTCGCCACTATGGTATCCACCGGTATTGATCGGTTCTGGACGCGTCCTGGATTGTTCCAAATCCACCATAAACTAGAAACAACAACCATGAGCAACAGCATCCCGGACGACTTCTACTACCTGGAAGATGTGCCGTGGACGATGTATTTTGATGAAGAACGGGCTCTGCATGGTGCATACTGGCATAACAAGTTTGGATATGAAATGAGCCATGGCTGCGTCAATATGTCATTAGGTGATTCACACTGGCTCTATGATTGGGCCAAAGTCGGCGATACCGTTTATGTCTACGACCCATCCGGGAAGACTCCGGTAGATCCTTCATTATATGGAACCGGTTCGCCTTGACGCAGTAAAACCGGTATGGTATATTCAGCCCGCTTCTGGACCCGTGGTGTAGCGGCCAAACATGCGGCCCTGTCAAGGCCGAGATCGCGGGTTCGAATCCCGTCGGGTCCGCCTGAAGTAAATTTAAAAAGACCGACAGCCTGGTATGACTCACGTCAACCAGGCTGCCTGGTTTATTTACAGCCTACACCGCATGATCATCGGACCGAAAGCATGGGGCAATCATCCTAACACTTCCGCCTTCCGACGATAAACAATTCGCTCTACGCAGCCCCTGAAACAACCCCTCCACCTTTCCCATGTACTGGGGTGCCGTGCGAAATGCATCAAATGGGTAAGAATTTATCCTTGTGCTTTTTTTCGTTCTTCAATTTTCGTTTCTCCTTCAAACTGTGCTCGGGTTTCTTCCTCGGTTGTTTTTTGCCTTTATCCCTTTTTCCACTTTCACTCATCGTAGTTTCTCCTTTCTTGCAAACAAGTCCTTGAAACGCCACTGGCAAATGGAACCCGCCTTTGCAGGGAGCTCCGCCGCCGAAGGCTCCGAGGCGGATGTACCGGTGTTCAAATATCCTCAACAGTTTCCCGTTTTTAAAGATCAGACTGGTATCTGTTCACGGTACAATCACAATCAGAATTTACGAAAATACAAGTACTCTATTATATAGCCTTTTTTCCTATTTACCCTAAGGTGCGATTCCTGGAGAGTCCATTTTCCCTCTTGACATTAACCTAACGTCAGGGTTTATATTATGTAAGAGGTTAATGTGTATACCGTAAAACAACTATCGAAAATGGCAGGTATCAGCATACGCACCCTACATTACTATGATGAGATCGGGCTACTCAAGCCGTCTTCGGTGAGCGCAAATGGTTACCGACATTATGGAGAAGCGGCCTTGCTGAAACTCCAGCAAATCCTGTTCTATCGCGAACTGGACCTGAGCCTCGACGAGATCAAAGACATCATTGGCAATCCCGAATTCGACGTTCTGATTGCGCTCCGATCGCACAGAGAGTCGTTACAGGGACGAGTTCGAACGGCTGAAGCGACTGATCCAAACCGTTGACAACACCATTGACCATCTGAAAGGAAATGAAACCATGAATATAAAAGGATTGTTCGAAGGCTTCAGCGAAGAAGAACAGGAGAATTATGCCTCGGGAAGCGGAGCAGATGTACGACCCCGAAACTGTGAGAGCGTCCAACCGCAAGTGGAAGGCGTACCCGCCTGCTGAAAAGGAGCGCATCCTGGCTGAAGGAAAAGCCGTTTATGCTGATCTAGTGACCGCCATGCCGAAGGGGACTGCCAGCATGGCGGTACAGGCGCTGATTGCCCGGTGGCACCGGCATATGCAATACTTCTGGAGTCCCAACGACGAGCAATTACTCGGTCTTGTTGACATGTACAACGACGACCCGCGCTTCCGGGGGAACTTTATAAAGATGCACTCGAATCTGGCTGGATTCATGCGCGAAGCGGTGAAGGTGTATGTGAAGAAACGGAAAAAGTAGCACAGACAACGAATATGCAGGAACCATAACAGGCTGGAGATAATTATTCCAGCCTGTTATGGAATTTCCGTGAAAGAGAGAAAGGTATCGTTACTTGTTTTTGGCTGGCACTTTCGACATGGCATACTCCGCTAGGGCGGTGATGGTGAGGCTGGGGTTTACGCCGGGGTTGGCGGGGACAATCGAGCCATCCACCACGTATAAACCGGGATAGTTATGTATTTCGAACTTTTCGTTTACAACACCTTCATCCATATTGCTTCCCATGAGACAGCCGCCCAACATGTGAGCGGTCATTGGCATGCTGAGCAATCCTTCGGGCAGAGTACCGACTGGATAACCACCGATCTTTTTTGCAAATGAGCGATCGACCTTGCGGCCCAATTCAATGTCGATTGGGATGGTATGTTCGGGATTGTGTTCAGGGGTAAGTCCACGCTTGAAAAAGGTGAACAGGTTGCGGCCTAGTTTGAGACGCATCAGGTTATCCTCAGATTGCATTACCATCAATGCTGTGCCGCGTCTTGTCAGGCCAGGACCGAATTTCATATCCAGGAATTCAATGGGTCGTTTTAGGATGGAGAGGATGCTTTGACCGAGGCGACGCCAGATGCTTCCACCCCCTTCAATCATCGGCGCGCCGAGGATCCAGTAGATCAGGGATGAGCCATCAGAAAAGCGCACGGGTTCGATTTGTGTCACTCTGTCTGCATGGAAAATGGAGGAGATAGCCAGACCCTTCGAATGGTCTTCTTTGCCATTGCGGACGAACGCGCCTAAAAAGGCTTCGCTGTTACTGCGGACCGTATGACCGAGTTGAAGAGAGAAGTCTCAGGGAGGGAGCGTGTCACTTCGCGGCATTGGAGCAGTAAACTGTTGGTGCCCAATGTGCCTGCTGAAAGAATTACATTTCGGGCTCGGACTGTTTGCCTGCTCCCACCAAAAAGACGAGTCGAAGACCGATATAATACTTCGTACCTCGCATCAAGCGACTGTCCACCTTCCGTCAATGGCCTGACATCTGTTACTTGTGCTTCTGAAATCACTTTCGTCCCATTTTTCTCTGCAAAGAGCAGATAGTTTTTTGGCAGGGTATTCTTTGCGTTGTAGCGACAGCCGACCATGCAGCCGCCGCAGAAGTTGCAGCCCGTCCGTTCGGGACCTACGCCATCGAAATAAGGATCAGGGACAGTCACATCCTCCTTGCCGAAGAAGACGCCTACATCAGTAGGACGGAATGTTTTGTCGAGGCCGAGTTCTTCTGAGATACCTTTCAAGGCATGGTCAGCGGGCGTAAGGCGTGGGTTGGTCGCCACGCCCAACATACGGCGAGCGGTCTCGTAGTGGGGGCGGAGTATGACTTTCCAATCATCCTTGTGCGGCCAAGATGGTGCATTGAAGAAGGCGTCATCCGGTTCCATCAGTACACCGGCATAGACCAAACTGCCGCCGCCCACGCCGCTGGAATGGAAGACAAACAGACCCTTGAAAAAACTCAATTGTAAAATCCCAAAAGCGCGGATGGCTGGCATCCACAAGTATTTCCAAATATTCCAATTGGATTTTGGGAAATCCTGGTCGCGGAAGCGTTTGCCGCGCTCCAGCACGAGAACGCTATAGCCCTTCTCGGTCAGCCGCATGGCGGAGACCGAACCGCCAAAACCGGAACCGATGATGACAAAATCGTACACCTTTTGATCCATATTACTCCTTTGGCTAGATTTTAAGTGAATTATGGATAAGGTTCGTCGTAACGACTTCAGTCGCTAATCAACGACTTTCCCACGCAGCACGGACGCGCATATAGGTATCTTCAAGCGCCTCGGGCATCACTTTTGTTTCGGCCAGTGTCAGCATGAAATTGGCGTCGCCGGCCCAGCGCGGCACCACGTGGAAGTGTACGTGCCCGGCAACACCCGCTCCGGCGGCTTCGCCGATATTCGCTCCGACATTGAAGGCATCCGGATGGTACACGCTACGAAGCACAGTCATTCCGCGGGTGGCCAGTTCCATCATCTCAGCGCGAGTTTCCGCTTCCAGGTTTTCGAGCGAGTTGCGATGCTCGTTGGACACCACGATCATATGCCCGGTGGTGTAAGGGAAGCGATTTAGAATGACAAAACAGCGCTTTCCGCGGAAAATGACCAGATTTTCGGGACCATCAGTCTCTTTCTGTACATCGCAGAATACACAGCCTGCGGATTTTGTTTGGACGAACTTTATGCGCCAGGGCGCCCAGAGTCGTTTCATCATATCTTATTGTAGCAAAAATAAAGGCCATGGGAAGGGCCATTTCACCCGGTGGTCAGACATAAGGCTTTGCCAATACAGGGCTCTAATATAATCTACTGTTCCAACCATTAACATCTACACCGAAGCAATCGAAATAAATGGGAAAAACGGTAGTGTGGCTTCAAGTATATCCGCAATACCATATGAAAGTTTGGAATACCCCACCTCCGAGTTTGAGAGAACCATGAAGACAGATATTGGATAGTTGACAGTCTTTCCGAACAATAGTATTCTCTGCATATGGAACAAATGGCGCTGTTTGACGCATCCCCTCGCTGGACCGTCACCGACCTGACACGTCATCTGCGCCAATTGCTGGAAGCTGACCCGGATCTGCAAGGCATCTGGGTGGAGGGGGAAATCTCCAACCTGTCACGTCCAGCCTCCGGTCACATTTATTTCACCCTGAAAGACCCGGGCGCTTCGCTGCGCTGTGTGATGTGGAAAACAGAAGCCGCCCGTCTGCGCTTCGCGCCGCAAGAGGGAATGGCAATTGAAGCCCATGGCAGCCTCGGCATCTACGAAGTTGCCGGGCAATACCAGCTGTACGCCGACAGCCTCCGTCCGCTGGGGGAGGGGGCACTCTTCCAGGAATTCCTGCGCCTCAAGGCTTTGCTGGAGGCTGAGGGTCTTTTCGACACAACCCGCAAGCGCCCCATCCCCGCCTCCCCGCGCCGCATCGGGATCGTGACTTCGCCGAGCGGTGCAGCCTTGCGGGATATGCTCAATACCCTGCGACGGCGGATGCCGCTGGCGGAAGTGATCCTGGCACCCGCGCCGGTGCAAGGGGACGAGGCTCCACTGGCCCTGGTGGCAGCGCTGCAGGCCCTGAACCGGGTTGCCGTGCCGGAGGTTATCCTGCTGGCCCGCGGCGGCGGCTCCATCGAAGACCTGTGGGCTTTCAATGATGAACGGGTGGTGCGGGCGGTGACCGAGTTGCAAGCCCCGGTCATCACCGGCGTAGGTCACGAGACGGACTTCACCCTGGTCGATTTTGCCTCCGACCTGCGTGCACCCACGCCCACTGCGGCGGCTGAGCTGGCAACAGCGATTACGGTACTGGACCTACGACAGAGAATGATCGAGATGACCCAAATCCTTGCTGGAAGTATGGGTACACTCTTCGAGCGACAGCATCATCTTTTGGAGGGATTCCAGAATGGTCTGCGTTTCTACTCACCCTTACGACGTATACAAACCGACCGCCAGCGCGTGGATGAATTAAGCCGCCGGGGAAACGCTGCCCAGGCACACCGTCTTGAACTTGCAGCCGCGCGGCTGAGAGGATTGGAAAACCGTCTTGTGGCACTTAGTCCACTGGCTGTGCTACAACGCGGGTACGCGGTCGTCATGAAAAACAACCGGGTCGTTGCCAGCAAGTCCCAGGTCCAGGATGGAGATGCGCTGCGTGTCCGCCTGCGGGATGGTGAATTCGATGCCCGTGTCTCGGGCGATGGATAGGTGATTATGGCAAAAAATGAACCCAAACCAATTAAAGCATTGACCTACGAAGAAGCCTTCGCCGAACTCGAAAAGATCGTGGCTGCGCTCGAATCAGGGGAACGCCCACTGGAAGAGTCGATGACCCTTTTCGAGCGCGGCCAGGCGTTAACCAAACGCTGCGCCGAACTGCTGGACAAGGCTGAACTGAAAGTCCAAACGCTGGCAGGCGAATCGCTGAACGATTTCAAGGAAAACCAATGAACCTCGGCACCCTTCTTCAAAACCACGCCTTATTGACCGGAATGGCGGGGTGGTTTTTGGCCCAGGTGATCAAAATTCCCGTGGATTTTTTCCGGGAACGCCGCTGGAACTGGGCCTTATTCTTTGCGGCCGGTGGAATGCCCAGTTCGCATTCCTGCCTGGTTACTTCAACTGCCCTGGCAGTAGGCCTGCATAACGGCTTTGATAACCCGGTTTTCGCAGTGGCGGTAGCCCTGGCGATGGTTGTCGTTTATGATGCCACGGGTGTCCGCCGGCAGGCCGGGATGCAGGCGCAGAAGATCAATGTCCTGGTGGAAGAATTATTAAAAGGTCACCCGATCAATGAAGAGCATTTGCGTGAAGTCATCGGGCATACGCCCCTGGAAGCGATGGGCGGGGTACTGCTGGGCTTAGCAGTGGCAATGGGCCTTTGGCTTTGGTGGAGATAAAATGAGAAGTCGAGGTTGAAACAATCGATCAGGCCCCGCAATTGCGGGGGCTGATTTATTCTATGAACAAATCATCGCGACAGCCGTTGTTTAGCCATCCGGACTAAGCTGCTGACTTCCGGGATGCGCAAAGCAACCAATACCACTGTATAGACCGTCCCACCGATGACAACACCGCTTAACGTTATCAGCGCGGCTGAATGGGATTGTGTGACCTTCATCCAACCCAGCAGCACGACGCCCATGAAGAGGGTCCCGAGGGCGGCGGCGCCGAACCCTTTGGCGATCTCTGATCCATGGATACCGTTCAGCCGTTTACGCATGATCAAGAACAGGGTGATCACTTCCATCGCGGTGGACACGGAAACGGCCAACGCCAACCCTCCATGCGGCATCCAGCCGATATTCTGGAAAAGCCAGGCAAAGACCAAACTCAAGCCAATGCTCAGGGTCATGGCTGCTGCCCCGACCAACACCGGGGTTTTCGTGTCGTGCATGGCGTAATAAGCCCGCACCAGCACTTCAAGGACGGAGTGGAAAACCAACCCGGCCGCGTACCATATCAATGCCCATGCCACCATTTGTGTTGTCCGGGCGGTGAATTCACCGCGCTGGTAGAGGAAAGTAACAAGCGGCACACTCAGAAGGATGAGACCCGCGGTCGCCGGGACGGAGAGTAGGAAAACTCCGCGCAAGGCGGAGGCGAGTGTCTTGCGGAGGTCATCTAATTTCCCTTGCGCATATTGCGCTGAGAAAGTTGGCATCACGGCGGTTGCCACCGATTGGGCAATTGCGGCCTGCGCCATGATCATCAGGGAAAAACCGCTTGTAAGGCTAAAAACAGAACCGTCTGTCATGTGGGAGGCCAGCAGTGTGTTGACCCATAACATCAACTGCACCACTGCTGCACCGAACATGCGCGGCCCCATCAAGAGGAAGACTTCACCGACGGATGGATTGTGCAAGCCAAAGGTGGGGAGGTATTGTCCTTTCAGCCTTAAAGGGGGGGGACCTGGATAAGAAGGTTGAAAGCCGAACCGAGTACAACCCCCCAGGCCAATCCGTAGATGCCCATGCTGGGAGCCAGCACGAGGACGCCGAAGATCTGTCCCAATTGGTACATCGCAGGAGCCAGGGCGGGAATTAGAAATTTCTGATGGGAATTCAGAACACCGACGACCAGCCCGCTGAGGCCGAAGAAGATGATTGAAATAGTCTGGATGCGCAATAAGCTGATGGTCAGCGCTTGTTTATCCGGGGAGAAACCTGCACCGAGGATGTAATGAACAATCGGCCCGGCGAGGAGAGCCGCCAAACCGGCCAGCAGGCTCATGAGTACCAAGATGAGGTTGGCAGTGGCGGAGGCCAGTTTCCAAGCCGAGCCGCGGTCATCTTTAACCAGGAATTTAACAAAGATGGGGATAAACGATGAAACCAGGATACCGCCCGCCATGATGGTTACCAGGGTTTCGGACGGGCGGTTGGCCGCGTAGAAGGCATCCAATTCCACGCCGGCGTTGAAAGAGCCTGCAATCAGGATTTTAGCGACCAAACCGGTCAATTGGCTAATAATGAAGGCTAGCATCACCGTGCCGGCGGCGCGAGCAATCTGGCGATTGGCTAGTCCAGAAGATTCGTTCACGAGCGAGGATTATACCCCAGCGAAGACCTCGCCGAAGTAAATGTCCTCCCCGATATGGAACTTGTGTGCTATCTATTGGCAGGAAGCAGTATAATCATGACCATCCAATGATCATGGGAATATCAATATGAAGACCCAAGATAATGTGGGTAGCCGATATGTCATTTTGTTCCTGGCGGTGACGCTGGTTTTATCTGCCTGCATTCCCGCGACCCCTGAACTACCCACGCCGATTGCGGTTACATCCATGACCGAACCCGGATCCACGACCAACAGATTGGAAATCTATTTCACCAACCCGGCTGCACCCCACGCGGCAGACTACGAGGGCGGTCCGGACGAAATTCTAGCCACGGCTATTGACCAAGCACGTCTTTCCGTGGAGGTAGCTGCCTACAGTCTCAACCTGTGGAGCATACGAGACGCCCTCATCCACGCGCAGAAACGCGGGGCGGTGGTGCGCATGGTGATGGAAAGCGATAACATGGACAACCAGGAAATCCAGCAGATCCTGGATGCCGGGATTCCTGTCATTGGTGACCAGCGCGAAGGATTGATGCACAATAAATATATAGTGATAGACCGTTCGGAGGTCTGGACCGGCTCGATGAATTTTACAATCAGCGGGGCTTACGATGACAATAACAACCTCATCAAAATCCGCTCGACACAAGTAGCAGAAGAGTACACCACAAAGTTCAATGAAATGTTCGACAAGAACCTGTTTGGTCCATATACCCGCGAGGAGACCACTAACACCAATTTCACGATAGATGGCACACTGGTTGAAATCAATTTCTCGCCTGAGGACGATGTTGCGACGTTACTCCTAACCCTCATTCAAAATGCGCAGGAAAGCATTTATTTCATGGCCTATTCCTTTACAGCCAACGATTTAGGAGATGCCATTTGCCGGCGTGCTGCGGACGGTCTGACCGTGGCAGGGGTGATGGACGACGACCAGATCAATTCCAATCAGGGTTCAGAATACGATAAGTTCAAGCAGGCTGGATTGAATGTGCGGCGGGACGGCAATCCCGGATTGATGCATCACAAGGTGATCATTATTGACCGTTCAATTGTCATAACTGGTTCCTATAACTTCTCCGCCAGTGCTGAGGAGTACAACGATGAGAATGTAATCATCATCCACAATGCGGATGTCGCCGCGCAATATTTAGCTGAATTCCAACGTGTCTATGACCAGGGGCAGCCCTGACAGGGATGGGGGAGGGAATAACGTCCGTAATTTATTACCCTGAAAATACCGTTGCCATATTTTGCCAGTTAGTGTAAAGTATCAACCATGACCTGGAGATCGTCGTTGAAAGGGTAGATATGCTCTGGCTTGTTTTTTCGGTACTGCTTTGGGGTTTGCTCCACTCCCTCTTTGCCTCGAATAAAGTCAAAGAACTGGCCCTGCAGGTCTTCGGCCCGCGGCTCCACCGCTTTTACCGGTTGGCATACAACGTTTTCGCAGGGGTAAGTTTCCTGCCGGTCCTGGCGCTTATGTTCCTTGTACCTGACCGGACCCTTTACCTCGTTCCGTTGCCCTGGGCGATATTTCTAATTGCGGGGGAATTGCTGGCCGTGGTATGGCTCGTCATTGGATTCCGCCAGGCGGATGCCTGGGAATTCATCGGCCTTCGTCAACTTGGAGAAAGTGACAAGCCTTCCATACTAACCACATCCGGGCTATACCACTACGTGCGCCACCCGCTTTACTCAGCTGGGCTGGCATTCATCTGGTTGATGCCGCTGATGACAGTTAACATTCTGACGATCAACATTTCCCTGACGGTCTATGTAATCACCGGAGCGTACTTTGAAGAGCACAGACTGAGGCATAAGTTCGGGCAGGATTATGACGATTACATAACTACGACGCCCATGTTAATCCCGTTCCTGAAAGGGAACAAATCCCCCCACAGATCGTCTGGTATAAAGAAATCCCCGTGAGGATGGCAAAGATATGGATGAACACTGTTTACCCCTCCGGTACAGCGATTAATTCAGAAACAAATCATCTAAAATCAAGGCTCCTCTCGTACGGTGTATAATCATTGGCAATGACTTTCGTCTCCATTCCCCGTCCCCAACGTTCTCCCGTCCCATCACAGATCTTGGCATCCCTGATTGGTGGTCTGATTCTCTTTTTGCTGGCTATTGGCCTGATTACAGGAGGATACCAACTACTTTTTGCTGACCGGATTTTCCCCGGAATCACGATGGCAGGTGTGGATCTTACCAACCTGACACCGGAACAGGCTACAACCTCTCTAAAGCAGCGGCTGACTTATCCAACCAGCGGGCAGGTCGTTTTTCGCGATGGGGACCGGTTATGGGTAACGACGCCGGCCGAGCTGGGGATGGTTCTGGATGCCGAGACCAGTATCCAGCGAGCTTACAACGTTGGACGCCAGGGCGGATTGCTACCTGATCTGGCCGGGCAGCTCAATGCCTGGCAGGGTGGGCTGGCACTGAAGCCTATCATTGTGTTCGACGAGCGCACAGCCCAGGCATATCTCCAGAATATTGCCAAGCAGATCGACCAGCCAGTAGTCGAGACCGACCTGCACCTGAACGGGACGGAAGTCGTCTACACACATGGCCAGACCGGGCGATTGCTCAATATGGATGCCACCCTTGCCAGACTGTTGGCACAACTCATGACATTCCGGGATGGGGAAGTGCACCTGGTCATCGAGGAACGATCACCGGTAGTGCTGGAGGCCTCGGCACAAGCCGAGACTCTCCGCCAGATCTTGAGTGCCCCTCTGACACTATATATTCCTGATGCCCAACCTGGCGATCCTGGCCCTGGACGATGGAACAATCTCAACCTGGCCAGCATGTTGAGGATTGAGCCCGTGCAGACCGATGCGAGCTGGCATTACCAAGTTTCGATTGATGCCCAAGTGCTTGAACAGTTCCTGGGGGAGATTGCTCCGCTAGTGGACCTGAATCCGCAGAATGCACGCTTTACTTTTGACGATAACCCTGGCAGCGATACACGCCAATTACTTCTCGAAAAATCATCACAAGTGGGTCGAAAACTGGATATTGCTGCCATCGATAGAGGCTATTCAGACTGGCCTGCTGGCGGGCGAACACAACTTTGCGCTCGTGGTGAAAACGGCATTACCAGAAGTGGGCAATGATGCCACGGCGCAGTCACTTGGGATTACCGAACTTGTTTATGCCTATACCACGCTATTTTCGCGGTTCCAGCGATGCGCGTCTTCAAAACATCGAGACAGCTGCAAGACAGTTCCACGGCCTGCTTGTCCCACCGAATACCACTTTCTCGATGGGTAGATGTACTGGGGGATATTTCAGCTGGACAATGGTTATGCCGAAGCGCTCATCATCTACAACGGACAGACAATCACCGGTGTAGGCGGGGGAGTCTGCCAGGTGAGCACCACCCTATTCCGTACAGCCTTTTTTGGCGGTTATCCGATCGTCGAACGCCACGCTCATGCTTTTCGTGTCTTCTACTATGAGCAAACGCCCACCGGTACACGATTCTAACCTGGCCGGGCTGGATGCCACCGTTTACTTTCCCGTTGGTGGACTTGAAATTCACCAACGACCGGCCCTACTGGCTGTTGATGGAAACGTACTTCCACCCGGATAAAATGAGCTTGGACCTGGAAATTCTATTCGACGAACGATGGTCGGACTGTGCAGTGGCAAAATCTCGGCCTACATAATATCGTCCCTGCACCGGAACCGCTCTTCGAGGAAAACCCGGACCTCCCAGCGGGTACTTGCAAACAGGTGGACTACCCTGCCGATGGCGCGGATATCACCGTAACGCGCACGGTCTATAATGCCGCCGGGCAGACAATGTTCAACGACACCATCCAAACCCATTATGAAGCATGGCAGGCGTGTCTATCAATACGGCCCGGGAACGGAAAACCCGCAGGCGCTGGTGGCCCAGGGTTTGTGCCACTTAGGCGTGGTAAAATAGCCGTCTGTTGCCCCTGGAATTGGAGAATAAAATGATCAATAAAGATTTACTCGAAATCCTGCGCTGCCCAGCTTGTGTCCGCGAAAAAGACGGTCTGCTCAAATTATATAAGGATTCGTGGTTGATCTGTCAGGATTGCGGGCGCAAGTACCCGATCGTGGAAGACATTCCGGTGATGCTCATCGAAGAAGGAGATAAGTGGGTCAAAGTGGCCGAGAAAGATTTGCCTGTGCCGCCGCCCATGAAGTGAGATGGCTGACAAGAAGTTCGATTTCCTGAACAAAATCCGAACGCTGAAACGCCCGACGACCGGCCAGTTTATCTGGATGGGGGTGGGACTGGTCATTGCGGTGGGATTGTTTATCTTTCTGAGGGGTTTTGTGACCTGCTGGCGGCTGACTGCCCTGCCGGGGATTCGCACCATCCAATTGTGCCGGGCAAACAACGGGACCGGTAACGAACCCCTGAAGGGACGCCGGTTGCCGGTGCAACTGGCCGACGCCGACCACCAGTGCACCCCAGGTTGAACTTCCGCCACCCTGGGATGGCGCCAGCCGGGTGACCATCCTGGTCATTGGGCTGGACTATCGTGATTGGGATAACCGGACAGGCCGCGTCCCGCTCGCGATACGATGATCCTTTTAACGATCGACCCGGTCACCAAGACAGCCGGGATGCTTTCCATCCCACGGCGACATGTGGGTCAATATTCCTGGTTTTGGCTATAACAAGATCAATACTGCGTTTTACCTTGGCGATTATATCATCTGCCCGGTGGCGGCCCGGTCTGGCGATGAAGACGGTCGAAAACTTCCTGGGAATCCCTATCCAATATTATGCCCAAGTGAGTTTCAATACCTTTGAGCAGATGATCGATACGATCGGTGGAATTGACATGGATATTCCAGCAGAGATCAGTCGTTGACCCGTTGGGGCCGCATAATACCGATCACCCTTCAACCAGGCTTGAATCTCTGACCGGCAACCCTGGCTTTGGGTTATGCTCGTGCCCGTGATGTAAGCCAGGGAGTTATGGACGGCGATGTGGAGCGGGCTCCAACACCAGCAGCAAGTCATCCTGGCCATCCGCGATAAAGTACTTGCACCAGGTAATTTCTTGAACCTGATGGCCCAAGCTCCCACCCTTTATAGTGAACTTTCGGGAGGCATTAGACACGAATCTATCCTTGAACGATGTCAGGCAATTGGCAATGTTGGCAAAGGATATTCCACTGGAGAATATTCAAAAGGGTGTGATCGATTACACCATGATGCAAGATGGCACCTACAATCTCAATGGTCAACAATTAGCCATCCTGCGGCCTTATCCCGATAAAATCCGCGAACTGGTGGATAAAATCTTCGGCGGCGGCACCATGCAACCGATGGCATCTGGTACGGTCGAGGAGAAGATGAAAGCTGAAGCGGCGCGCGTGGTGGTCATCAATGGCACCGGAGTGGCCGGCATGGCCGCGAAGACTACCGACTACCTGAAAACCCAGGGCATGAACGTGACCGATTTTGGCAATACGGGCGACTATCCAGACAAGTATTATTCCCCATTCCCCGGCCGGACGATCATCATCGTCCATGCTGGGAAGCCGTACGCCATGCAGTATCTGATGGCGTTGATGAAGTTTAACAGCTCGAGTCAAATTAAAGTGGATTTCAACCCGGATGCCCCGGAGGATATCGTCGTGGCCCTGGGTTCTGATTGGGGAGGTCCTCCGTAATCGGAAGATAAATAAGAAATTCCCGGCGCCAAGGCCCGGGAATTTCTTATTTATTATATGGAGGTCACTTATTTCGTTTTCAGATATTCGCCGATGGCTCCAGCTGCTTTGCGCCCACCGACCATGGCGGTGACCACCAAGTCAGCGCCGGTAACGCCATCGCCAGCGGCAAAAACGCCCTCACGGGTGGTGGCGCCGGTCTCTTTATCGGTCACGGTTATGAGACCCCAATCGTGGACTTCGAGTCCGGGAGTGGTCTTACCGATCACCGGGTCCGGCCAGTAGCCGAGGGCTTTGATGGCAGTATCCACTGCGATGGAGAAATTGGAACCTTCCACCGGGACTGGTTTGCGGCGGCCCTTGGCATCGGGTTCGCCGAGTATCATTTCGATGCACTCGATGGCGGTCAGGCGTCCATCCTCTCCGGCGATGAACTTGACCGGCTGAGTGAGGAAACGGTATTTGGCGCCTTCTTCTTTCGCCATTTTGCGGTCTTTGCGACCGCCCGGCATTTCCTTCTCGGTGCGGCGGTAGACGCAGGTCACTTCTTCCGCACCCAGGCGCAAGGCGGAGCGCAAGCAGTCAGAGGCCGTGTCGCCGCCGCCGATCACCACCACGCGCTTGCCCAATACCGGGCGCTCGCGTTTGCCCTCGGGGAGCAGATTAAGTTCGGTATTGGCACGCATCAGGAAATCAGTCCCTTCGTAAACGCCGGGCAAATCCTCGCCGGGAATTTCCATCCTGGCATCAATGCCGGTGCCGACGCCGACGAAGACGGCATCGAAGCCTTCTTTGAACAAATCGTCGATTGTTTTATCTTTGCCGATGATAGTATTGCCGACGAATTTGGCCCCGGCTTTTTCGAAATCGCCCCAGCGGCAAAAGAAAACTTCCTTGGCGAGTTTGAAATTCGGGATCCCGTAGACCAGCAGACCGCCAGGAGCAGGCTTGGAGTCGAAGATGGTAACGGAATGTCCTTGTTCAAGTAGTTTTTCAGTGCAGCCCAGACCTGCGGGTCCGGCTCCGACAATGGCGACCTTTTTACCGGTCGGTTTGCCAACGGGGATGGCAACGCCGGCGGTTTTACGCTCATAGCAGGTAACGAAGGTTTCCAATGGGCCGCAGAGAACCGGCTCATGGGTCTTGTTCAGCACGCAAGAACCCTGGCAGAGTTGTTCATGCGGGCAGACACGTGAGCAAATCTCGGGCAGGGAGGATGTCTGGCGGTAGAGTTGGGCGGCTTCAACATAGCGCCCCTGCTCGATCAGCCAAATGGCTGAGGGGATATCGTTGTGGCACGGGCAGGCCAGCATGCAGGGGGCAGGGTCGGGGCAGTGAATACAGCGGGAGGCTTCCAGCATGGCGCGGTCGGAATTGAGCGGGATGACCACATCGCCAAAGTCGCAGACGCGTTCCGTGGGCGGCCGCAGCGACAAGTCCTGATAAGGCATGTAAACGCGTGCCTTGCGATCAATTTCCAGAAATTCACTTGGGATTGTTTGCATAAGCAACTCTCCTGCCGATACCGACAAACTCATACCTATTTTGATATGTATCATACTCAATCTTGGGCTGTGTATACAGGCTTATATGTCACCATTGGTTGCGACGATAATCACAATGTAAAGGTGATGTCAAATTTCATGTTAGATGCCGCGATGTCATGCTATCGGCTTTGACATTTGCAAGGTAAAATCCATTAGTTCTAAGCAAGTTCGGCTTTTCACATGGCTTGGACGTGATAGCAATGATTTCGTTATAATTCGTTCATGGTGAACCCTGAACAGTACAGTCACATTTTGGAGGAATGGAATGGCAAGGAAAATGAAAATGAAGAAGTATGTAACCCTGGAAAGGAAAGGTAAAGGGGGGCAAGAGCAGGAAGGGCAAAAACCTGGTTGATCATCGGCGGTAGTCGTTCTGGCGGTGGTGGCGATCTGTGTCAATCTACCGGGTCCGGGCGCGTGCAAATGCAGCCAGCACTTATCAGACAACGACCATTGCACGCGGTAATTTGACATGCCACGATCGGCGCCACCGGCAACGTGCGTGCCAACCAGACGGCCATCATCAACTGGCAGACCAGCGGTACGGTGGATAGCGTCAACGTGAGCGTGGGCGACCAGGTAGGGCTGGGAGACGTTCTGGCATCCCTGTCCACCACCTCCCTTGCCCAAAATGTTGTCCTGGCGCAGGCTGACCTGGTGACGGCACAACAAAACCTGGACAGCGTGCTGCAATCAAGCACCCAGCGCGCCCAGGCGCAGCTCAACCTGGTCAATGCGCAAAAAAGCTACAATAGCGCCAATGATACGCTGAATAGTATGCTGGCAAGCAATCATGGAGGCACGTCGGCAGACATTGAAAATGCCCGGGCGCAGTTGACCCTGGCGCAGAAACACTTATGATAAAGCAAAGATCATTTTACGACACGGTTAAAGACCTGGCGGATACCGACACACTCAAAGCCCAGGCATATCACCGCTCTATATAATGCCCAACAATCGCTAACAAACGCACAAAAGAACCTGAATTACTTCCTTCTGGTTCCCAGTGGAAGCGATATTGAAATGGCACGTGCCAAATTGGCTTTGGCACAGGCGCAATTGGAGGATGCCCAGAGAGAGTGGAACCGGTTGAAAAACGGCCCGGATCCAAGCGATGTGGCTGCAGCCCAGGCGCGCGTGGATGCCGCCCAGGCAACCCTCAATTTTTCCCGCTTACAGGCGCCCTTTGCCGGGACTGTCACTGTGGCCGAATCCCATGGTTGGCGACCAGGTTTCCCCAGGTACGGCGGGGTTCCGTGTGGACGATCTCTCGCACTTGCTGGTGGATGTGCAAGTCTCCGAAGTGGATATTAATAGTGTCACGGTCGACCAGCCGGCGGTGGTGACATTTGATGCCGTCCTCGGACGTGATTATCACGGCAAGGTGGTTGACGTATCGCGGGTGGGTACGTCAGTACAGAGCGTGGTCAATTTTAACGTTACGGTGGAGTTGACCGATCCGGATGCAGATGTCAAACCTGGCATGACTGCCTCGGTGACGATCACCATCCAGTCCTTGGAAAACGTGCTCCTGGTCCCGAACCAGGGGGTGCACCTGGTAAACGGTCAACGCGTGGTATACATCCTGCGCAATGGGCAGCTGCTTGAGATCCCTGTCACGCTGGGTGCCTCGGACGATACCATGAGCGAAGTGACCTCCGGCGATCTCTCTGCCGGCGACGTGCTGGTTTTGAATCCCCCGGCAAATTTCACACCTGGTCAAGGCGGCGGCGCCGGAAGTATGTTTGGTGGAGGATAGCATGGCCAAGGACTGGGTGATCCTCGCCGAGGATTTGATGAAAGTCTATCAAATGGGTGAGGTCGAAGTGCGCGCTTTGGCGGGTGTTTCGTGTAATATCCAGCGTGGGGAAGTGGTGGCCATCATGGGACCCTCCGGTTCCGGCAAATCCACGCTGATGAACATCCTTGGCTGTCTTGACCTGCCCAGCTCCGGCAAATATATTCTGGATGGGGAAGCGGTTGAAACACTTAACGACGACCAACTGGCTGATATCCGCAACCGCAAAGTTGGTTTCATCTTCCAATCCTTCAACCTGCTCTCGCGCACGACGGCGCTGGCCAATGTGGAACTGCCGCTCCGCTATGCCGGGAAAGTATCCGAACAAAAAAGAGCGGGCGCGCGCTGCGCTTGAGTCGGTTGGATTGGGTGACCGTATTTCGCACCGGCCGACGGAACTCTCCGGCGGCCAGCAGCAGCGTGTGGCGATCGCGCGGGCGCTGGTTAATAACCCTGCCATTATCATGGCCGATGAGCCGACCGGGAACCTGGATTCCAAGGTTGGGAAAGAGATTCTGGAACTATTACTTGCCCTCAATCGTGACAACGGAACCACATTGATCATTGTTACCCATGACCAGGCTATCGCCACGCAAACCCAACGAATCATCCACCTGCGCGATGGACTGGTCGAGGAGAAGAAATGAACATCGGACAGTCCATTATCGAGGCGTTGGAAACCCTGAACGGAAATAAACTCCGCTCCGGTCTAACCATCCTGGGCATTGTCATTGGTGTGGGGGCGGTGATTGCCATGCTGGCGATCGGACAGGGCGCACAAGACACCATTACCGGCGCGATCAGTGGCATTGGCACCAACCTGCTTTTTGTCTCTTCGGGTAATCAGACTTCAGGATGTGCGCAACCCCAAACCCCTGACCCTGGGTGATGCCCAGGCGATCGCAGATCCATTCGCAGCACCCGATGTACTGGCGGTTGCACCCATTATTCAGGGCAGGGGCGATGTTACTGCCGGCGGCCAGACAATGAGCGTGAGCGTGACCGGCACCACGCCGCAGTATTTCATCATGCAGAATTATTCCCTGCTCGAGGGCGATTTCCTGACCCAGGATAATCTTCAGGGAAACGCCTCGGCGGTGGTCATTGGACCGGGTGTGGCGGACAAGTTATTTGGACGTCGTAATGGCATTGTCGGTGAGACCATCCGGATCAATGGGCAGCCGTTCCGTATTGTCGGCATCCTGCAATCCAAGGGTGGTGGGACGTTTGGCAGCCAGGATAACCAGGTCATCGTCCCGTTCACCACCGCACAGACACGCCTGATCCATCGCTCAGTTACTGAATGAAGTCGATCAACTCTATGTGCAGGCAGTCAGCGCACAGGCAGTTCCACTTGCCACCGACGAAGTGAAGCAGATCTTGCGCCAGCGCCACCGCACGCCGGTGGGTGTGGATGATTTTACGGTCTTCTCGCAGGCGGATTTTCTTTCCATTGCCACGACGGTGACCGGTGTTTTCACCATTTTTCTGGGCGGAATTGCTGGAATTTCCCTGCTGGTGGGCGGGATCGGGATCATGAACATCATGCTGGTGTCTGTCACCGAGCGGACGCGTGAGATCGGCTTGCGCAAGGCACTGGGAGCACGCAAGCGTGACATCCTCATCCAATTCCTGATCGAGAGCTCCATGCTCAGTTTGATTGGCGGTATGATCGGCATCCTGCTGGGCTGGTTATTGGGTTTTATCGTTGGACAGATCGCGGCAGCCTCCGGGAATCCCTTCAATCCGGCCATCAGCCTGAATGCCATCCTGCTGGCAACGCTCTTCTCGGCGGCAGTGGGCCTGTTCTTTGGAATTTACCCAGCCAACCGTGCCGCCGGTCTTGAACCAGTGGAAGCGCTACGATACGAATAAGCTGTCCTTGAGCGAGATGGAAGTACAATACACTCCGGCATCTCTATGATACCGGAGCGTTTCTTTTTCGCCTTAGGAGAAAGCCATGTCTATTCAAATCATCGAAATCGGTCCTGAGCGACTTGGGGAATATGCTAGTATCCCGATCAAGGTTGAAGTGAAATCCACTCTGCAGGTCGAATTAGTAGCCGGCGGTATGGGCGGGATGCTTCTGCACCAGATTCCAGTAGAGCGGCCTTACATCAAAGATTATGACGCGTATGGAGAAATTCCCACCGATTGGCCAAAACTGTTCGACGTGACCAACTGGGGCTTCTTCCTGGCGATGGATCGTGAGAGAAAGGCCGGCGCGGCGGCAGTGGCGTTTGATACCAGTGGAATATCCATGCTCGAAGGTCGGCACGACCTTGCAGTGTTGTGGGACCTTCGCACGCATCCGAAGTATCGGGGAGTGGGAATCCCGCTTTTCAGGTGTGCAGCCGAATGGTCCAGAAAGCGCGGTTGCCAGCAGATGAAGATCGAGACGCAAAACGTCAATGTCCCCGCCTGCCGCTTCTACCAGCGTATGGGTTGTCAATTGGGGGAAATCCGGCGATTCGGTTACGCCGCGATCCCGGCTGTAGCGCACGAGATGATGCTGAACTGGTATCTTGATCTAAAGAATTTCAAATAGTATGGGAAACATAACCGTAAGATCCTTGCACATATGGGTGATATGCTATTTCTGTAGATAAGAGTAGAATATCAGGAGAAAGATCACTGCCGTACCATTATCCTATTTTGCCAATAAGGAGTTGAAATGAACCGGAAAACATCTCATTCGTTAACTGCATGGCTGCCTGCGGTAGTTTTGTTGACTGCACTTCTGGCGTGTAATATTTCCCAGGCTATTCCACCCGCAACACAAGTGAGCGGAGAGAATGTACTGCCTACCGCAGTGAGCGGGCTGAATAACACAGTTACTAGTGAACCAACCCAACCCGAGATCACGGAGACTCCAACAACGGCACCGATCGTCCATACACTAATACCGGGTGAGCCTCCAGCCAGTTTCTTAAGCGAGATCACCGACCGGGATTTGTCTACGACTGCTGCTCAACGGCGGGTTATTGGCGGCGAGAATTTCACCATGAACCTGTACGAACGCCCCTTTAATGCCAACACAATGGACACATACTTCCCGGACCTGGATATTACCCGGACGCGATTGTTGAGGGATAGCCAATGGGTGTATGTGAACATCAAACTGGTTGGGCAGAATCCGGCCAATGGACTGCTCGGAGATTACGGAGTGGAAGTGGACTTGAATGTGGATGGCCGCGGCGAGGTATTGGTGATGGCTGCGAAACCCAGCGACTCCTGGTCAACGGATGAAGTGCGCGTCTGGGAGGATAGCAACCATGATGTTGGCGCGGCACATCCGATCCAGTCGGATGCACCGGTGAATGGTGACGGATATGAGACGCTCGTTTTTGACCAGGGGGTTGGGACTGATCCCGATGCAGCCTGGGCGCGTATTTCGCCCACTGACCCGAACAGTGTTCAAATCGCTTTCAAACGCGGAGTCATCAGCGATAGTGGCCATTTCACCTGGGGCGCATGGGCGATGAGCGAGAGCATGTTTAACCCAGCCTGGTTTGATTACAATGACCATTTCACCATCGCAGATGCAGGCTCGCCGCTTACCGAATTGACCAAGTATTACCCGATCAAGGCATTTGCGGAAGTGGATAATACATGCCGCTGGGGGGTGGGCTTTACGCCAACCGGCAGTGAGCCGGGGGTATGCCCGGTCCCGCCCACACCCACCCCTTTGCCCACGCCCACCCCTTCGCCCACGCCTACCCCGATCCTAGCGGGTACCATTTCCGGGGTTGTATTCAACGACGGTATTAATGGCGATCTCGTCCTGGATTCGCACTCGGTTCGCCTCTTAGGTGCATATGTGCGGGCCCGCGTGGGTTCCTGCAGCGCGCCCGGCGCCGTGGTTGACACGAAGTTGTCAAATGCCTCGGGCGTCTACAAGCTCACCGTCAACCCGGGCACCTACTGCGTGGATGTCTCTCCCGACCCGTTCATCAGCTACAGCAACAAGACCCCGCCCACCACGGTCACCGTGGGATCGGGTGCGGCGATCCATGACGTGAATTTCGGTTACAGCACATACCTGGGATGATGCGCTAGTTCCCGGGAGGCGATCCGTTCACCTTACTCCTAGCTGCCCGAGGGGATAACTCGGGTGGTCGGGAGTTGTTTCCCGGGTGTTCCTTCCGCGGGGGTTCGATCATAATGATCGCCTCATGCGGGTCGAGGCGGAACGTCGCCTGCGCAGGCGCATCCGCTGGATTTGCGGACAAGCTGCACAAGGACTGCAAGACACTAATCCAATCATCTTTGCGATATAAGGAGTATCCATGGGAAAGGAAGCCAAACTCCAAGAATTCAAATTCCTCCTGGGAGAGATCACCGACCTGACCGGCGCGGCAGCCCTGCTTGATTGGGACCAGCAAACCTACATGCCCAGACGGAGCGGATGCGCGCGGTGATCAACCGGCGTTGCTCAAACGCCTGGAGCCCAAGCAAGCCGCCTCACCAAAAAACCAGCGAAATCTAAGACCAGTAGAACACTGAGACGCTCCGGATGGAGCGTCTCTTATTTACGAGTAT
Source organism: uncultured Chloroflexia bacterium (assembly GCA_963760315.1). Lineage (GTDB taxonomy): Bacteria > Chloroflexota > Anaerolineae > Anaerolineales > Villigracilaceae > UBA877. Next base: position 42,734 of record CAVXCK010000001.1, on the reverse strand, counting down.
AATTTTGATATGCAACGCCGCTTCTTCCTGACCTGTACCTTGCTCGTCTTTCTGACTGCCTGCGTACCTACAACAGCGACCTCCTCTCCAACATCGACCCGGACCATGGCTTCGCCTGCCACGATCCAACCCCCGGCGCTGCCCGTTGAAAGCGCAACCAGTTTCCCGCCCTCCGAAACCGTTTCTCCGACACAGGAATATACATCGACTCCAGAAATTTCTCCCACTCTCGAACCAATCATCACCGAAACCATCCGCCCGCTCCCGACTTTCGACCTGCCTCCCACCATGGCAGCGACCAGCATCCCGCAGCCGTCTGTTGGGTCGGGCGTGCTACAGATCTTCAGTCCGGGACCGCAATCGAAACTTGTCTCACCAGTCACGGTTTACGGGTACGCCATCCCGGGTTTCAATAATAGAGGGCACCTCTCCCTTTTTGGCGAAGATGGCCGCATATTGGATTCGAAGGTTATTTATCTGTACACCGCCAACACTTGGGCGTATTTTTATATCCCTCTATCCTATGAGATCCAGGGGGTCGGGGAGTTGGCGCGGCTGACGATGAGCACGCAGGACCAGTATGGAAGGCTCACAGCCGTGTATTCGGTACATCTTATTTTGCTGACCGAAGGCTCAGCAATGATCAACCCACCAGGTGACCTGAAAGAGCGCTGTATCATCGATAAGCCGGCACCCGGGCGCCGCATCGCTGGAGGAACGCTGACAGCAGCCGGGGAGATACGCCCTTTCAACAGCCTGCCTCTGGTGATCGAGTTGATATCCCGGGATAACAAAATTATTGCTTCACGACTGGTGACTATCTCTCCTGCCCCTGACGACAGCTATGTGCCATTTCAGATTGACCTGCCTTATTCCATTTCCACCGGAACCTGGGCGCTGCTGGTAGTCCGCCAGCCGGATGAGCGTATTGGCGGTACGATGTACCTGTACAGCTTGGAAGTTTACCTCAGTCCTTGACTTGCCCCTGCGGGGGTGATACAATAGCCGCTCGTTCGACCCGTCGCGGGGTAGAGCAGTGGCAGCTCGTCAGGCTCATAACCTGGAGGTCGCTGGTTCGAGTCCAGCCCCCGCAACTCGAAGGCGCCTGAAAAGGCGTCTTTTAATTCAGGTCGCTTGCTTCCGAAAAGAGGGATGTTAAACCATTTGTTACCCTTCGATCGCTTTGCAAGCGGGCGCGGTTACTTGCGCATGGGAATGTCTTGGAAATCGGTTCAGCAAGGTGAAGTCAGTGAAAAGTGCATTCAGATGGTATTAGGAAAAATGATTTACCCGGATGTGGAGACATGCAACTTATTCGAAATGAAACTCCAACGTCAAAGCACGCAAACAAATTTATGATCGGGCTCCATCGAAAGTAAGAATTCAGCACTGAAAAGAAAGGACGACAACTTGTGCCATGATACAACCTCGAGCAAATGAATTGGCAGCCAGATTGGAGAAAGGTCGACAGAAAGACCTTTGAGATTTTTACCGCTTTGACGCCGGAACAATGGCAGAAACCGCTTTATCACGAACCCACATGGCAGGTGCGTCATCTTTTGGCGCATTTTGTATCAGCAGAGAGACAGCTCCTTGCCCTGGCCCAGATCCGTTGCAGCCGGTGGCACGGGCGCCCCGCCTGATTTTGATATTAATCGCTTTAATGCCGATGAGCAAAACCGGCTGGAAGGCCAATCGCTGCCAATCCTGCTTGAACTGCTGGATAAAGCCCGGCAGCAGACCATCGAGTGGGTCAGAACCCTTGATGAAGACAAGTTGGATATGATCGGACGGCATCCGGTATTGGGGGATGTGAATGTTGAGACAATGATCGTCGCCATCTATGGTCATCAACTGATGCACATGCGCGAACTATCAAGGCTTTTGGGGAGTGTTGTATAATTATTGAATTGAAGGATGATCTTATTTATTCAGGAACAGGCAGAAAATCTTAATTATCAGGAGGATATTTGCATGAAAATTGTCGTCTGTATCAAACAAGTGCCCGACTCAACCGCCAAAGTCGTTGTTGAGCAGGGAAGGGTATCCTGGGGCGACGCTCCCCTGATCATGAATCCATGGGATGAATATGCCGTGGAGGCCGCTCTCCAGCAAAAAGAGGCGCTGGGCGGCACCATCACGGCTGTTACCATCGGTGACGAGAGCAGCAAGGAAGCGCTCAAGCGCGCCCTTGCCATGGGAGCCGATGATGCCATCCTGATCTGCGATCCCGCCCTGGTGCAATATGGATACCCAGGCTACCGCCCAGGTCCTGGCGGCTGCCATCCAGAAAACCGGCGGAGTGGACATGGCCTTCTTTGGTCGCCAGGCCATTGACGGCGACGCTGGCCTGGTCCCGGTGCAGACGGCCCGTCTGCTGGGCTGGCCTGCGCTGACCCTGGCCTCGGTCATCAAGATCGAGGGGGGCAACGTCCGGGTCGAACGCAGCATCGAGGAAGGGCGGCAGATCGTCACGGCCAAACTGCCCGCTGTCTTCAGCCTGACAAAAGATTTCGGCGAGCCGCGCTACCCATCCTTCATGGGCATCCGCAAAGCCTCCCGCGCTGAAATCCCGACCTGGTCGCTGGCCGAGCTGGGCATCCCCGCCCCGGCCTCGGTCATCGCCTGGCCGGAGATCATGAACCCGCCCAGCCGGGAAGTCACATGCGAGTTCATCACCGGCGGCAGTCCGGAAGAGATCGCTGAAACACTGGCCAATAAAATCCTGGCGGAGAAAGTCCTATGAACACCTGGGTATTATATCGATCACTTCAAAGGCAATGCCCTCCCCGCTTCGTGGGAAGCCATCGGCGTTGGAAAAACGCTTGGCAATGTCACTGCGCTGGTCTTTGGCTCTGGCGTCGAAGCGCTGGCAAAAACCGCCTTCGAGTTCGGCGCGGACGAAGTGCTTCTGGCAGATGATGCCGCCCTGGCTGATTACCGCGCTGAAGCCTTATGCGACAACTCTGAGCAAACTCGCCGCGGAGCGGACCCCGGACCTGCTCCTGTTCCCGACCACAACACGCGGCCGTGAGCTGGCTGGCATGGTCGCCATCGACCTGAAGACCGGTGTGATGGTCGACGTGACCGCCTTGGAGGCTAGCGGCGATAAGATCACGGTCACTCGCCCGATCTACGCTGGAAAACTGCTGACCAAGGAAACCTGCTCGTCCAAGCCGCAGATCATCACCCTGCGCGGGCGGGCTTTCCCGAAACCAGCGCAGCAGGCCGGGAAATCCGGGACGCTCACCAAGGTTCCTGCTGCCACCGGCGATTTCCCCACCAAAGTAGAAGGCTACACCACCAGCGAAGGTCGGCGTCAGCCTGACGGATGCGAATGTGATCGTCTCCGGCGGGCGCGGCGTCTCGAACAACCCGGCCCTCACACCACCGGCCGGTCTGGATGAAAAACAAGCCGAAATCTGGCGCGCCCAGCAGGGTTTCGCGCTGGTCAAAGACCTGGCCGCGGCGCTGGGGGCAGCCGTTGGCGCCTCGCGCGCCGCGGTGGATGGCGGCTACATTCCCTACGCTCACCAGGTGGGGCAGACCGGTAAAGTTGTCTCGCCGGATGTATATATCGCCCTCGGCATTTCCGGCGCGATCCAGCACCTGGCCGGCATGCGCACCAGCAAAGTGATCGTTGCCATCAACAAGGACCCTGAAGCGCCCATCTTCAAGCTGGCGCGCTACGGCGTGGTCGGCGACCTGTTCCAGATCGTCCCCGCCCTGACTGCGGCGTTCAAGAAGAAAATGGGCAAATAACACTATCTCTCCTTACCCCCTTCCAAATTATGGAAAGGGGCTTTTTTTGCATCGTTATTCCGATCTATTCAGAGTGCGATTGCCTTCAGGGTGGGGATTAAAGCTAGACATTACGAATATCCTGAAAATCTGACGACTGCCTATTGACTCTGAATTCCAATTCTGGTATTCTTATTTTACCGACCGGTCGGTAGACAAATTATGAATCGTGACCATGATCCTTGAAGCCTCTGCCCAAATCATCCGTCAAAAAGGCTATCATGCTGCCTCGATGCAGGATATTGCCGATGCGGTCAATCTGCAAAAAGCCAGTCTCTACCACCATTTTTCAAGCAAACAGGAAATCCTGCTCGCACTTCTTGATCAGGCCCTTGATCTGCTGATCGAGCGTGTTTCAGCCGTTCTTACCCAGGACATGCCCGCTGACGAGAAATTGTGCCAGGCAATGCGTGTCTATCTGGGATGTCTGGACGAGCACGCTGCCCTGGCGTCAGTCCTGCTGCTCGAACACCGCTCGCTCGACCCGGAATATCATGATCGCCATATCCCGCGCCGCGACCGATTTGAACGGTTGTGGCGCGATCTGATTCAGGAGGGCGTGGATAGCGGCGTGTTCCAAGATACCGATCCGTCCATGACGGCGCGTGCCCTGCTGGGTGTGATGAACTGGACGATCACCTGGTACCGCCCGGATGGATTGCTATTCCATCGGGCAGATTTCCGACAATTTTGCCGCGCTCTTCCTGGATGGACTGCGAGGGCGTTGACAATGGATATCCGTCTCCACCAAAACTCCTCACACCTTCCAATCCTTCGAGACCTCCGGCGGGGCACGCATTTTCCGCATCCCCATGAACGTTTTCCCGGACTTATGGTCGTATGCCTACCTGGTCCTGGTGGATGGTTCCATTGTGCTGATAGACACTGGCTCCGGTTTCGGCGATTCCAATGCCCACCTGGAAGCCGGGTTCGATCAAGCCAGACAGCGCGGCCGGGCGGAAAATCCGCATCGAAGACCTGACCCACATCCTTATCACGCACGGCCACATTGACCATTTTGGCGGGCTGGTCTTCCTGCGCGAACGCACGAATGCCCTCATCGGCATCCACGAACTCGACATGGGCAACCTGACCAATTACGAGGAACGTGTGGCGATCGCCGAGAACCGGCTGAAGGCCTACCTGGTCGAGGCCGGCGTCCTGGAGGACAAGCGCGAAGGCATCCTCAACATGTACCGCGTCAATAAGATGCTCTTCCATTCAGTGAAGGTGGATTTCACCTACGAAGCCAAAGGGATGCGCCTCGACTCTTTCGAAATGCTGCATGTACCGGGGCACTGTGCCGGGCATGTTGTCATCCGCCTGCACAACATCCTCTTCAGCGGTGATCATGTACTCGGCAGAATCTCTCCCCACCAAAGTCCCGAGCGGCTGACACTCTACACCGGGTTGGGACATTATCTTGATTCGCTGACCTTGCTCGAAAAGTGGGCCGGTGGTTCAGCCTCTTACCCTGGCCGGTCACGACGACCCGATCCCCAATCTGCCGATGCGCCTGGCCGAGATTCGCCAGGAGCACGCCTCCCGGTTGAAACTTACACTGGATTTCCTGGCCGAGCCGCATACCATCGCGGAGGTCTCAAAGGAACTTTTTGGGAGCGTGAATGGGTTACCATGTCCTGCTGGCGATCGAGGAGGCCGGCGCGCACGTGGAATATCTTCACCAGCGCGGCCGGCTGCGCATTGTCAACTTGGATGAACTGGAATCCGATAACTGCCCGGTGGTCACCCGCTACCGGCGTATTAATGATCCGGTCACTACGAAAGTTATATAAATTGATAACCTCTCCGAGCGCCGGAATATGTCCGGAGGAGCATTGCCCGAGAGAAAAGCAGCGCTGGAAACTAATAGAAAGTCATAACCTGATTCTGTAAATCTGCAACCCATACCTAAAGGAGGAGCCATGTATTCTTTTGAACCATCAGATGAACAAAAAATGCTGATTGATGCCGTCAGCCGCTATGCCACCAACGACTTGCGGAAAGCGGCTCACGATGCCGAGGAGAATAAAGAACTCCCGCCCAAGTTGATCAGCAAAGGCTGGGAACTGGGCGTTCTGCAGGCATCCATCCCTGAAGCCTACGGCGGATTTGGGGAACGCTCCGCCGTGACGGGTGCGCTGGCCGCCGAGGAACTGGCTTACGGTGACCTGGCCGGGGCGCTGGCGGTTGGAACACCGGGCCTGTTCGCCCTGCCCATCCTGCTGGCCGGCAGCGAGGAGCAGAAGAAACAGTACCTGCCCCCGGTCATTGAAGCGGATTGGAAACCCTACACCGCCGCTCTGATCGAGCCATCTTTCGACTTTGACCCCAATGAATTGAAGACAACTGCCAAAGCCGAAGGCAGTGATTACATCCTGACCGGCGAAAAGACCTTTGTCCCATTTGCCGACAAAGCCGAGGCGATGATCGTCTACGCCAGGTTGGAGAAAGAGACAAAGGCATTCATTGTCCCAAAGGGCGCGGCCGGGTTGAAGGTGGGGGAGGAACGCGAGAAATTCATGGGGCTGAACGCTGTCCCATTTTTCAAGGTCACACTGGATGGAGTGAAAGTCCCCAAGGCCAATCTCCTGCCAGGCGATTTTGCACCGGTGCTGGATGCCAGCCGCGTGGCTGTGGCGGCGATGGCTATTGGCGTGGCAAAGGCGGCATTTGGATATTCGCGTGACTATGCCAAGGACCGCGACGTATTCGGAGTGAAAGTGGCTCAAAAACAGGCCATCGCCTTCATGCTGGCCGAGATGGCGACCGAGATCGAAGCCATCCGCCTGCTGGTCTGGGAGGCAGCCTGGGCGATTGACAACAAGAAAGAAGATGCCAGCCAGAGAGCCTATCTCGCCGTGACCGGTGCGATCGATATGGCGATGATGGTCACCGACCGCGCCGTGCAGATCCTGGGCGGTCACGGATACATCCGCGAACACCCGGTCGAACTGTGGATGCGCAATGGACGCGGGTTCGCGACTTTCACCGGACTTGCCATGGTATAGCGCCAAAGGAGGATTACTATGATTGACTTTGAAATTCCCGAAAAGATTGCTGGTACCCGCCTGGTCGTCGAGACGGTGGCAGTCAACATGATGCGCCCGGTCTCGCGCTATTTCGACGAGCACGAGCATGAGATCCCCTGGGATTACATCAATTTCATGCACACGGCCACGAAGGCGATGGGAGGCACCTCGATGGCTCCGGGCGAGGGCAAGAAGGAAGGCCCGCGCTTTGGCTTTCAACGCCTGGCGGTGATGGTGGAAATGCTCTCCTGGGGTGATGCTGGAATTTACCTGGACACGCCCGGCGGCATGCTGGGTTCGGCGGCAGTCTCGGCCACCGGTACCCCTGAACAAAAGGAACGCTTTCTCAAGCGCTTCCGCGGTGAGAAGCCGGTCTTCGATGCCATGTGCATGACCGAACCGCAATGCGGCTCGGATACCTCGGCCATCCGCACCACGGCGGTGCTGGACAAGGAGAAAAATGAGTGGGTGTTGAACGGCGAGAAGATCTTTGTCACCGCCGGGCATAAAGCCATGCTCGACTCGGAAGGCTTTATCGTCGTCTGGGCGACGATTGACCCGAAGGCTGGACGCGCCGGGATGCGCCCGTTCGTGGTCGAGGCCAAGACACCCGGCTGCCAGGTCACGAAGATGGAGCATAAACTCGGCATCCGCGCCAGCGACACAGTTTCCATCGTCCTGCAGGATTGCCGCGTCCCGTTCGAGAATATCCTCGGCAGCCCGGAAGTGGTTACCACCGATAAGGCCACCACTGGCTTCAAGGGTGCCATGGCAACTTTCGATGCCACCCGGCCCATCGTCGCTGCGCAGGCCATCGGCCTGGCACGCGCCACTCTGGAAATGCTCAAGGAGATGCTGGCCGAGCGGGGAGTCACCATCCGCTATGGATTGCCGCGCCAGAAGTTGACTTCTATTGAAAAAGACGTGATCGAAATGGAAATCCAGCTACGTTCAGCCTGGTGGCTGGTTCTCAAGGCGGTCTGGATGATGGACAACGGCAAGCCGAATTCGCTGGAGTCTTCGATGTCCAAAGTCCGCGCTGGCGATGTGGTCAACAGGATCACCCAGAAGGCCGTGGAGATCATGGGACCGCTCGGCTACAGCCGCGAGTTTCTGCTGGAGAAGTGGTTCCGGGATGCCAAGATCAGCGACATCTATGAGGGCACCGGCCAGATCAACCGGCTGGTGGTGGCGCGGCAGATCCTGGGCTACCGCTCGAGTGAGTTGAGATAGATTATTCACCTTCACCCCAGACCCCTCTCTCCACTAATGGAGAGGAGCAAGGGGTGATCGGTAAGTGAGGAGGAAACATGACCTACAAAATTCATTCCACTGTGGTCGTCGGCGCGGGGACGATGGGAGCGGCGCTCGCCGCGCATCTGGCCAATGTCGGCGTACCAGTGACGCTGCTGGACATCGTTCCCAACAAACTCAAGCCTGAAGAAGAGGCGGCGAAACTGACGCTGAAGGACAAGGCGGTCCGCAACCGCATCGTCAACGAGGGCTGGGATCGGTGCGTCAAAGCCCGCCCGGCCAACCTGATGGCTTCCGACCTGGCGACCCTCGTCAAACTGGGCAACCTCGAAGACGATTTCGATGCCATCGCCAAGGCGGATTGGGTCATCGAAGCCATTGTCGAGAACCTGAAAATCAAGCAGGACCTGATGAAGCGCATCGACGCCGTCCGCAAACCGGAAGCCATCATCACCACCAACACCTCCGGCATCCCGATCAAGGATATTGCCGAAGGTCGCTCGAAAGGTTTCAAGCAACACTTCCTGGGAACGCACTTTTTCAACCCGCCGCGTTATTTGAAATTGCTGGAAATCATCCCAACCGGTGACACCCTGCCGGCAGTGACCAAGTTCATGGCCTGGTTCGGGGAGTTCCGGCTGGGCAAAGGCATCGTGCTGTGCAAGGACACGCCCAACTTCATCGGCAACCGGGTTGCCTTTGGGACGGGCGCGTTCGCCTTGAATTACATCCTCGAAAACGGCTACACCGTGGATGAAGTGGATGCCCTTACCGGACCCTTGATGGGTCACCCGAAAACCGCCACCTTCCGGCTGATCGATCTGGTCGGCGTGGATGTTTGGGATCACGTGGGCACGAACCTGATGGAAGCCATCCCGTACGACAAATTTGCCATGCCATCCCTGACGGCCGAAAAGCCGAACAAACTTGTGCATACCTTGATCGAGCGCGGCTGGCTGGGCAACAAGACGAAGGTCGGCTTCTACAAGGAAGTCCGCACCGATGAAGGCAAAAAGGAATTCTGGTCGCTTGACCTGAAAACCCTGGAACATGCCGCTCCGTCCAAGCCGCGCTTCGACTCGGTCGGGAAGGCGAAGGATATCGAAGGCCTGGGTGAACGGTTGAAGGTGATCCTGGGCGAATCCGACCGGGCCGCAAAATTAATCAAAGACCTGACCTTCCAGGGACTTCCAGTATGCCTCGGTCATCATCCCCGAAGTTGCCGATACACCCAAGCCGATCGATGATGCCGTCCGCTGGGGCTTCATGCACGAGGCCGGGCCGTTCGAAATCTGGGACATGCTGGGGGTGAAGGAAACAGTCAAACAAATGAAAGCCGCGGGTTTTGCCCCTGCCAGCTGGGTGGCAGAAATGCTCAAGGCGGGCTGCGAAACGTTCTACAAGTACAAGGGCGACAGCAAGGTTGGCGTTTACGATGTTGCCAAGCAGAAATACGTTTCCATCCCCAAAACCCCGGGATTGATCGTATTGAGTGAATTGAAGAAAGCCAAAAAGGTCATCAGCGAAAACCCCGGCGCGTCGCTGTATGATATCGGCGACGGTGTGGCGCTGGTGGAGTTCCACACCAAGATGAATGCCCTGGATGATGATATCTTCGCCATCACCGATGGAGGCGCTTGACCGTGCCGAAAAGGAATTCGACGGCCTGGTGATTGGCAACGAGGGCGAGAATTTCTGCGCCGGCGCGAACATTGGACTTGATGCTGATGGGCGCCAAGTCCCAGCAATGGGAGATGCTTAACCCAGGTGGTGAAGAAACTCCAGAACATGAACATGCGCATGCGCTACTTCCCCAAGCCGGTGGTGGTCGCCCCGGCGGGAATGGCCCTGGGCGGCGGCTGGCGAAGTGACCATGCACGGCAGCCGCGTTGTGGCCGCGGCAGAGACGTATATCGGGCTGGTCGAACTGGGCGTGGGCGTCATCCCGGCTGGCGGCGGCACGAAGGAATTGATGCGCCGCATCATCAACCCGTGCATGCGCATTCCGGGAGTTGACATCTTCCCATCCCTGCAGCGAGTCTTCGAGCATAATCGGGCAGGCCAAGGTGGCCACCAGCGCCGAGGAAGCCCGCCAGATGGGTATTCCTGGGTCCTGCGGACCGGATCGTGATCAACCGCGAACACCTGCTGACGGAAGCCAAGCGCGAAGCCATGCACATGGCCGCGGCGGGTTACCATCCGCCTGCGCCGGAACTGATCTACGCCGGTGGGCGCGAATCCCTGGCGGCGCTGCGGATTGGCGCCTGGACATTCAAAGAAGGCAAGTACATTACCGAATACGAAGGTGTCATCGCCGGGAAACTTGCCAATATCATGGCCGGCGGCGACCTGAGCCGCCCAACCTGGGTCAGCGAGCAATATATCCTCGACCTGGAGTGCGAAGCCTTCCTCTCCCTGTGCGGTGAGGAAAAGACCCAGGCGCGCATGTTCAACATGCTCCAGACCGGAAAGCCGTTACGGAATTAGGAGGTAACAATGACACGCGAAGCTGTAATTGTATCTGCTGTACGCACCCCCGTTGGGAAAGGCAAACGCGGCGGACTGGCGACTGTCCGCCCGGACGAACTGGCCACAGCGGTGGTGAAAGCGCTGCTCGCCCGGACCCCGGGTCTGAATCCAAAAGAGATCGACGATGTGATCCTCGGCTGCGCCTTCCCGGAGGGCGAACAGGGCTTGAACATGGCGCGCATGGTCGCCCTGCGCGCCGGTCTGCCGGATTCGGTGCCCGGCGAGACCATCAACCGCTACTGCTCATCGGGCGTCCAGAGCATCGCGCACGCGGCGTATGCCATCCAGGCTGGCCAGATGGATGTGGCAATTGCCGGCGGAGTCGAGTCGATGAGCATGGTGCCGATGATGGGCTATAAATTCTCGGCGAATCCCTACTTTGCAGCAGAACTGCCCCATTACTACACCAACATGGGCCTGACCGCTGAGAATGTGGCGGTGAAATACGAGATCAGCCGCGAGGACCAGGACGCCTTCGCCTTGCGTTCCCACCAGCGGGCTGCTGCGGCGGTCAATTCAGGCAAGTTTGACCCTGAACTGGTTCCGATTGATGTGGAACTGAAGGAACTGGGAGCGGACGGCAAACCAGTGACGAAGAATTTCACCGTCAAACGGGACGAAGGTCCGCGCGCCGATACCAGCCTGGAAGCGCTTGCCAAACTCAAGCCGGCCTTCAAAGAAGGCGGCACGGTGACGGCTGGCAACTCCTCGCAAATGTCTGATGGTGCAGCGGGGGTGGTCATCATGTCTGGCGAAAAAGCCCAGGCGCTGGGACTCAAACCGCTGGCGCGCTTTGTGGACTTTGCGGTCGGCGGCGTCCCGCCGGAGTTGATGGGCATCGGACCGATGGTCGCCATCCCGAAGGCGCTCAAATTGGCCGGGCTGTCGCTGAACGACATTGACCTGATCGAACTGAACGAAGCCTTTGCTGCTCAGTCTGTGGCTGTGGCGCGCGAAGTTGGTCTGGATATGGAGAAGGTCAACGTCAACGGCGGCGCGATCGCCCTCGGCCATCCGCTTGGCTGCACCGGAGCAAAACTTGACCACCCAGTTGATCTACGAGATGGCGCGCCGCAAGTCGAAGTATGGCATGGTGTCCATGTGCATCGGCGGAGGCATGGGCGCGGCGGCCATATTCGAAAACTTGCAGATAACCATATGTCCATTCGCCCGGATGCGCTGGAAAGACACCTTCGTAATTACACAAGAAACCTAGGAGAAAATAATGACTCTAACAGTTGCTGAACTCATGTCCAAAATGCCGAAAGCGTTCCTTCCGGAAAAAGCCCCCGGGCTGGATGCGGTCATCCAGTTCAAATTCAGCGGTGCGGAAGCGGGCGACTGGTTCGCCACGATAAAGAACGGCAAATGCACCACCGAACAGGGCGTGCACCCCAGCCCCAAGATGACCCTGTCTGCTGATTCCGCCGACTATGTCAAAATCTTCACCGGCGAACTGGACGGCATGCAGGCCTTCATGGGAGGCAAACTCAAACTGGCTGGCGACCTGAACCTGGCCATGAAATTAATGACCATGTTCAAGATTCGCTAAGGGTCTCTGATATTTCCGGGAATAGGAGAGCACGGGGATAATTAATAGGGAAAATCGCCAATGAACTGCCCTGTTTTATCCTATCGGTGGAGCGATTCTCAGAAAACCCGAGAATTAAAAGAACTCCCGCAGGTATTTCGATCCTGCGGGAGGTTTTCTTATAGCGATTTCACAGGCAACTGCCCCCTCATTTGTTTCTTCTTGGCTTCCTCCTCATTATGCTGCCTTACCAATTCGCGGCGCAGGACCTTACCGACGGTGGTCTTAGGTAGTTCGGAGCGAAACTCGACCTGCCTGGGGATCTTGTATATCGCCAGGCTCTTTTTACACCAATCCTTCACCTCGTCCTCGGTCAGGCTTTCGCCGGGCTTGACCACCACCCATGCCTTGACTGCCTCGCCGCGGAGAGGATCGGGAATGCCAGCCACGCCAACTTCCAAAACTTTCGGATGGGCGGCGATGACTTCCTCCACTTCGCGCGGCCAGACCTGCTCACCGCCGGGTTTGATCAATTCCTTCTTGCGGTCCACGATGTAGAAATAGCCATCCTCGTCCATGCGGGCAATATCGCCGGTGAAGAGCCACACCTTGCCATCTTTCAATTTACGCAGGGTGTTTGCTGTTTCGGCTGGGCATGTTGTGGTAGCCTTTCATTACTTGCGGGCCGCAAACGACCAGTTCGCCAATCTCTCCGATCTTCATTTCTGTCTCACCGTCTTCAAGGCTGATGATCTTTGCATCCACATCGGGGAAGGGCATGCCGATCGAGCCGGTTTTATTGATACCCAATTGCGGATTGCAGTGGGTAGCGGTTGGGGCTTCCGAAAGCCCGTAGCCTTCGAAGACCTTGCCACCGCTGAGCGCTTCGAAACGTTCCTTTGTTTCACGCATCAATGGGGCGGAGCCGGAGATGCAGGCTTTGATGCAGCTCAAATTATATTTTCCTGCGATGACATCCGGATGGTTGTTGATGGCGTTATAAAGCATGGGGATGCCGGGGAAGACCGATGGGATGGAATTTCTTGATATTTCCCAGTAAATCGGGCATATCACGCGGGTTGGGGACCATCACCAATGGTGCACCCATGGAGATGCCAAAGAGCATACCAACCACCATGCCGTACACGTGGAAAAGTGGGATGGCCATCAGGACGATCTCCTTCCCGGGTAACAAATTGGGCATCCAATTATCCACTTGGAGGGTATCAGCAACCAGGTTGCTATGCATGGCCACCGCTCCCTTGGAGACACCGGTAGTGCCACCGCTGTACTGGAACAAAGCGATGTCTTCTGACCTAATATCTAGCTTGGGGCGGTCTTCGGGTTTGTACTTGGCAAGCAGATCTTGAAGCCAGAGGTCGCCAGGTTCCAACTGTACACGAAAGCCGCCTTTTTTCTCCTTGGCCACTGTGAACAGGACTTTCAGCATGGGTGGCAATGTTTCCTTGATGTTCGTTACGATCAGCGTCTTGATCTTGGTCTTAGGTTGGGCGACCTTCATAGTTTTATAGAAATTGCTCATCACGAACATGGTCTCGATACCAGCATCATTGGCCTGATAAACAATCTCAGGCGCGGTGTATCGAGAGTCAATGGCGACGACCACCCCACCTGCCTTGAGAATACCAAAGTAGACCATGACGAATTGGGGTGTGTTGGGGATAAAGATCCCCACGCGATCGCCCTTCTTGACTCCCAAGCCTGCCAGGGCCGCAGCCAATTTATCGGTGATGGCATCCATTTCGCGGAAGGATATCGCTTCGCCTTTGAAGATGGTGCAGGGCTGATTGGGATATTTCCTTGCAGATTCTTCCAGGAAATGGAAAATAGGAACAGAAGGATAACTAATCGTTTGCGGGACTCCTTTATCGTAATGTGCTAACCAGGGATGTGCATCCATTTTGCTTCCTCCTCCTCAGTGAATAATATTGGCGATATTAATTAATAGTATAGAGACAATCCTACGAAAAGTCAATAATATATTCCCACTCTTAAGGTATTTTGGCTTTTAAGGAGGCCGTGGATGAATCTTAAAGAATTCTTGACTTCGAGTCTCCGCTGTGCTAGAATGTAGACGTTCCCAAACTTGCGTATAGAAGTATTCATGTGACTAACCTTCGTCGTCCTCTGCGGCTCAACGTTGGATTTCTGATCAAATCGCCGATCGGTACGCGCCGTGATTTTAATTTTGACTACGAAAAGATTCGCCTGGGGGAGGATCTGACTGTGGTTCATTTTTCGGGCACGGCGTGCTTTGACCGCACCCAGCAAGGACTGCTGCTCCAAGGCAAGTTCGAGGCAGCCGCAGACCTGGAATGCGTCCGCTGCCTGGAAACCTTTTCCCAACCTCTTATATGGTCATTCTCCGATTTGTATGCGTTCGATAAACGCAATATCACCGATTCTGGATTGCTCGTGCCAGAGGACGCCCAGATTGAGCTGGAGCCGTTGTTGCGCGAATATGCTTTGCTCGAATTTCCCATCAGCCCGGTGTGTAAACCGGACTGCAAAGGCTTGTGTCCGGTCTGCGGTGAGAACTTGAACCAGACTGCCTGTGGACACCGGCTTGAGCCCGATTCGCCGTTCGCGGCGTTGAAGGATCTGTTGAAATAGAACGCGCCTGATGAGGAGGGTAATAATTGGCGCCACTTGACCGACTACATCGCAACCGGGAAGTCTTGAGCCTGCTCCTGGAGAAAGCTTCCGTGCAAGGCTACTTGACTACTGACGACCTGTTGGAAGTCTCTCCCGAAGTGGGAGAGGATGCAGAACGGCTTTCTGTTATCATGCTGGCCCTGCGTCACCGGGGTGTGGATGTGGTGGATCCCGAAGTAATGGACACCCCTCCAGCTGACCTTTTGGTCGTACCGGGTCTGGAACCCTGGGCTGAACCGGAGCCTGTGGTCAATGATTATTCAAGCGACGATACCGTGGGGATGTATCTCAAGGAGATGTCGCGCGTACCACTGCTCAAAGCGGATGAGGAATTTGAGATTGCTGTCCGTATTGAGGATGGTCGCAAGGCCAAAGACGATTTGCTGCGCACGCACGGCCGCAAACGAAGTCTAGAACGGCAGCGTCTGGAAGCCCTCGTGCAAGATGGGATTATGGCCCGTGAGCATATCATTAAAGCCAACACCCGCCTGGTGGTCAGCATCGCCAAGCGATACATAGGACGCGGCGTGCCTTTCCTGGACCTGATCCAGGAGGGCAATCTCGGCTTGATGAAGGCGGTTGAGAAATACGATGTCCATAAAGGCTTTCGTTTCTCAACCTACGCCACCTGGTGGATCCGGCAGACTGTAACACGTGCCATCGCTGACCAGGCACGAACCATCCGTGTCCCGGTCCATATGAGCGACCGCATACGCAAGACATATAAGGCCACTCATGACTTGGAACAGCGTCTGGGCCGTGTTCCTACCCTCGAAGAGTTAGCGGTGGAATTGGATTTGGATCTGCACAAGGTTGCAGTGGATTCTCCAGGTTTCCTGGCTGCCTCTTTCGCTGGAGAGCCCGGTCGGGGATGACGAAGAGTCCGAACTGGGTATGTTTATCGAAGATGAACAAACCCCCTCACCGATGCAGAGCGTTCACCAATCCATGCTTCAGGAGAAGATTGACGAAGTATTGGGCACTTTGACGCCGCGCGAGGCGCGCATCCTGCGCCTGCGTTTCGGTCTGGACACAGGCGTCCCATTCACGCTGGAAGAGGTGGGGGAGAAGTTCGGCCTCACCCGCGAACGCATCCGGCAGATTGAAGGGAAAGCTTTGCGGAGATTACGCCATCCAAGAAGGGCGAGACAGTTGAAGGAATATTTATGAGGTGTAAGGAATTGGTGATTCAGAAATGGAAAAAAGCAGATACAAAAACGAATTCCTATTCTAGGAAAAACAGCCTCCCCTTATGGGGAGGCTGTCTCTAACGTCTTTTGAGGATGAGTAGTAGCAATTTCAGTTGGTACAAGCGACCAAGGACGTCACTAATGATCTTATTTCTTCGACCAACCCTAAGGGTGCTTTGCGAAGGCGCTCCTGCTATCTTCATTTTTGCACGGAATACAACCTTTTATACAACCCGTCCAGCTCGAGCAATTCCTCGTGTGTTCCCATCTCGCGGATGGATTTATCCTCCAGAACCACAATCTTGTCTGCGTTGCGTATGGTGGACAACCGGTGGGCGATGATGATGGTAGTTCGCCCCTGAATCAGGCGATCGAGCGCCTGCTGGATGAGCTGCTCGGTCTCCGTGTCCACCGAGGAAGTTGCTTCATCGAGAATCAAGATCGGGGCGTTTTTTAGTATGGCTCGGGCAATGGACAGGCGCTGCTTCTGCCCGCCGGAGAGTTTGACGCCGCGCTCACCAATGAGTGTGTCGTAACCCTCAGGCAAGTCGGCGATGAAGTCGTGAGCATTGGCTGTTTTTGCGGCGGTAATCATCTCAGCCTCGTCGGCATTCGGACGACCGAAGAGCAGATTCTCTCGCACCGTTCCATAAAACAGGAATACATCCTGCAGGACAATGCTGATCTGCTGTCGCAGACTGTCGAGGGTGTAATCGCACAGGTCACGGCCATCCAGCGTAATAGATCCACTGGTGACATCATAGAAGCGCGGGATGAGACTGACGAGAGTGGTCTTGCCCACACCCGTGGGCCCCACCAGTGCCACCACCGATTTGGCTGGTATCTCAAGCGAGACATCCTCCAGCACACGAATACCCTCGGAATATTCAAAGCTGACGTGGTGAAAGACGAATTCGCCGCGCACCCGACCCGTCACCCGCTCGGCACCATGGACTGTCTGAGGTTCGCGGGGCTCCGCCAACAGACCAGCCACCCGGTCTGCACCGGCCAGCGATGACTGGACCGCCTCCCAAGCGCCGCTCAAGTTGCGTACCGGGGAGTAGAAACTTTCAAGATAAAGGAAGAAGGCCACCAGATCCGCGACCGGCAGCTTGCCCTGAAGGGCCAGCCGACCACCGAAGAAGATGACGATCAGTGTCCCAATCGAGGAAGTGAATTCCACGAACGGCTGAAAAGTTGCCATCAGTTTCAGCGCGGTAAGCAGAGACTTTGCGATAGTTGTCAATCCCGATATGAACGCGTTTTGCCTCATCTTCTTCACGAGTGAAAGCCTTGATTTCGCGAATTCCCGAGAGATTGTCGTTTAGCAGGGCATTCAGGTTGCCGAGTTCCATCTGACGGTTGCGGAAAGCCGGGCGGACGTGTTTGGCATATATTTGCAGGGACAGGATGACCAGCGGAATGGGGAGGGTGCTAAGCAGGGTCAGTTTCCAATTCAAGCTGAGCAGAACGGCGGTCACACCTAACAGGGTGACCACGTTAACGACCACGTCTGGGATGGCATGGGAGATAAATTGCTCGAAAAGATCGGTATCATTGACCACGTTGGACATCAACTGCCCAACCTGTTTGTCCTCATAAAAACGAAGTGAAAGTCTCTGCATATGTTCATAAATGTACTTGCGGACGTCGGCAACCACGCCCCAGCCGGCCTCGTGGGCCACGTACGAGCGGACAAACTGCAGGCCGGCACGCCCAATAAATGCGATCAAGACAATGATTGTCAGTCGAGTGATATAGCTCATCTCTGCCATACCAGCGGCGGGGGTTGTCACCTCGGTAACCAGTAATTTAACTATCCAAGGGATGAGCAGTTGTATGCCCACCAGTGCTAACATACTGACAGTTGTCACGACCAGCGAGAAGGTGTATTTACGGGCATAGTTAAGAATGAGTTGGAAAGGTTTCATCATTGACCTCGGAGGAGATTGTACAACCAGTTTCTTAATCTGTGTAAATCCGAATGCAGTTCAATTTGAAACCTTGCAATCGGGCAGTCCTTATTGGAGTAGACTTAAAGGTAAAGCCTGCAAATTAGAGCTTGCAACTTGGCGCAGTACATAGTAAACTCAATCCAATGAAAGCTCCTATCTTTTCCCTTTCGATGATCATGCCCATGGCAATGCCTTGCCACGCACGGATAGCCGTACCGGGAGCGTAAGGTTTTGTTTGCCAACCCAAAGGGCTGTCCGTTGGAAGGACGGCCTTTTTGTTTGGAAGTGCGGTGCCCATTAAATTATGCCTTCGGGAATTGAACTTTTCGAGACTCGCAAGATCTACCGACAATTCACCATTAACGGAGTGACCTATGAATGAAAACATCCTGA
Organism: uncultured Chloroflexia bacterium; assembly: GCA_963760315.1. GTDB lineage: Bacteria > Chloroflexota > Anaerolineae > Anaerolineales > Villigracilaceae > UBA877. The sequence goes on along the minus strand of CAVXCK010000001.1, from coordinate 24,373 downwards.
TCGCCATCGCCTGGCCTTACGCCAATGCCGAGATCCACGTTGGCAACATTACCGGCTCATACCTGCCCGGTGACATCGTTGCCCGATACCATCGCTTGAAAGGGGATAACGTGCTGATGGTCTCCGGAACGGATTCGCACGGTACACCGGTTACTATTGCGGCGGACCAAGAAGGTAAACCTGTCGAAGAAGTCTATAAGGAATTTCACAACGGATTTATTGACCTGTTCCAGAAATTGGGCATCCAGTACGACCTGTTCACCACCACCCACACTGAAAACCATTTCCAAGTGGCGCAGTCCATGTTCCTGGCGTTGCAGAAGAACGGCTTCCTGTTCACCCGGAAATCCATGCAGTGGTATTCACCAGGTGCAAAACGTTTTCTGCCGGACCGCTATGTGGAAGGCACCTGTTACATTTGCGGCGACCCGGAGGCGCGCTCGGACCAGTGCGATAAATGTGGCAACGTGCTTGAACCTGAAAAACTGCTCAACCCGAAATCGAAAGTGGATGGTTCCACCCCTGAATTGCGGGAGACCGAGCACTTCTATCTTGACCTCTCAAAACTCGAACCGGAGGTTGCCAGTTTCCTACGTGAACGCTCAGGCTACATGCGTGAGACGGTGCTAGGCGAATCGCTACGGAAAATCGAAGTCGAGGGACTCAAGCCGCGGCCCATCACGCGCGACCTGGATTGGGGCATCCCGGTACCGGTGGAGGGTTGGGACGACAAGCGGCTATATGTCTGGTTCGAGGCGGTCATCGGCTACCTATCGGCGGCGATCGAGTGGGCTCAGATTAGCGGCAACCGCGATGCCTGGAAAAACTGGTGGGTCAACCCGTCTGCGCGGGCTTTCTATTTCATCGGCAAGGATAATATATTCTTCCACACCGCGATGTGGCCGGCTGAGTTGATGGGCGCCGGGGAGCAATTCCTGCAGATCTTTGCCGAAGAGGAAGGTGCGCTCAATGTGCCTTATGACGTGCCTGCCAACCAGTTCATGAATCTGGAAGGCCAGAAGATCTCCGGTTCGCGCAACTGGGCAGTGTGGGGCCGGGATGCATTGAGCCGCTACGAACCGGATGCCCTGCGCTACTACTTGACGGTCAACATGCCGGAGAATCACGATTCTGACTGGGACTGGAAGGAATTTGTCGCCAAGAATAACGGCGAACTAGTAGCCACTTGGGGCAACCTGGCAAACAGAGTACTTGCCTTTTGTTATAAACACTGGGAAGGATATGTACCGTCGTTCGAGGTGCGCGAGGACGAGCCACCACCCCTACGTTCCATAGACCTTGAGCTGCTGGCAGGTATCGATGCCGGATTCCAGTCTGTAGGTGGACTGCTGGAAGGGGTGAAACTACGAGCTGCCTTGCAGGAGGCCTTCCGCCTAGCGACAACCGTCAACCAGTACCTCGACCAGATGGCGCCATGGCAAGCAGTCAAGACAGACAAGGAATCAGCTGCCTTGACCATCTATACTGCCCTGAAAGCGATCGACTCGCTCAAGGTGCTCTTTGCACCGTTCCTGCCATTCACCAGTGAGAAACTGAATGGATTTCTTGGGTATGTAAGTCCGCTGTTTGGCGAACCTTCCACCGAGACGGTTAAGGATTCGCTTGGCGAGCATATCGTACTGAAGTATCGCGGCGTTGACGGGATGCAGTGGAAGGCGAGCGAATTGAAGCCCGGTGCGAAACTCAACCAGCCTGTGCCACTGTTCAAGAAATTGGAAGAAAGTGTGATTGAAGAGGAACGGGCGAGGCTGGGAAAGTAAACCAAGAATAATAAGCGACCCGCTTTATTAGTGGTCGCTTATTATTCGTAATTAGATCAGTCATGCCCAAAACCTTCGCAGGAGATCTCGGGTTGCTAGCCACCTGGTACGATTATTGTTCTTCCCCGTCCCAGGAACAGCAAGAATCCCAACAGCCGCAGACCTGCGCTCAGCCATAACGCCCCGCCCAAGCCGACATAATTTGCCAGGAATGTACCCACCACCGGAGCAATCACGATGGAGAGATACTGCGTGGACTGCGCAATTGAAACAAAGGTGGCGCTGTATTCGGAGGGGATGGTTTTCAGCAATTCGTCGAAGAAGACCAGATCAAGACCAGCCTGGAAAAACCCGGCAATACCAGCGAAAAACATGATCGAAGCCACGTGGTGGGTGGTTGCGGTCAGCGCCGGGTAGAGCACCATGCCCAGGGTGGTCGCCAAAAGGACGAAGTGTCCACCGCGGCGCTTCGAAATGCGCGGCCAGAGGAAGTATCCCACCAGCATTATCAGGGTGAAGATCATTGTTATGCTGCCGATTTGCGAGTCCGAGGCACCGACTTCCCGCACAAGAAATAACGGCATGATGGGGGCGCTCAAAGCCAGCGCTGAGAAATATACAAAACGCTTGGAGGCAAACGAAACAAAGGCCGGGTTGCTGCGCAGCAGGACCAAGTAGTTGCGAATGGTTTCCTTCGGGGATTTACTGGTGGAAAGCGGCTGGGTGTTCTGGTCGGGCAGGGTGATCCGGCTCGAGAAATAGAAGCTGATCAGCCCACCCAGCGACAATCCCAGGAACATTAACGCATAGTTCAACGGGAAATCTACCAGGTTAATCACGCGGGTGATGATAAAAGTGCCGATCACGCTAGTCAGTCCGAAGATGGCCCAGCGCCGGCTGAGCAGGGCATAGCGTCCCTCCGGTCCAGCCACGGCGTTCATCACCACCGAAAAGGACACTGCCAGGGCAGTCTGGGGTAGAGAGGCAAAAGCCCAGATGGCGAGTGTGGAGGCCACCATGGAACTCTGAGGGAGGAGCAGAGTCAGTAGGCCTGTAAACGCGTATGATGAGATGACCATCAAGCGTGACAGGCTAAACCATGGGACAATGCGCCGTCGAGCCTGAAGGAAGCGGCCCACCAGGATGGCGAGGATGAGCCCGGTCATTCCCGGCATGGACGAAAGCAGTCCGACCTGGAAATTACTGGCACCGAGACGGGTCAGAAAAACCGGCAGGAACGGCGCGGCTACGTTCGAAATGCTGACGCCGATGGCATCTATCTGGACGTAGCGGAAGTTGCGCTTTCGGGTTTCTTCGGAAAAGTCGGGATCAGCGGAGGTCATAAATGGAAACGCGTAGAACGAGGATACTTGTAATCAAGCCAGGTATTTTACTCCGAGCAACGTACAGTGATAGGAACAGAAGAATCGGAAAGTGGTCAGGCTTTATTTAATACTTTCCAGCCAAACTGGCAACTGGTGAACCAGCGATTTCATGATTGACTTTGTGTTCTCATGGAACAACTTGATATTGCCATACGCTTCACCCCCGGATGGGCTTACCAGATCGGTGACCCCGCGCAGGATGAGACATTTTATCCCATTTCTATGTGCCACCCAAGCGATAGCCCCGGACTCCCAATCAGCAGCGATGGCGCCATACTTATGAACCAACCCGGGTATATCCGCTGGGAGAATGTCCCGGTCAGCGGAAACTGAGTAGCCCGCGCTGGACGGGGAAGGGGAGGGATTCGGGTAGCCAGGAAAGGTCGAGTTCGGTGGAGTAGTAGGTGATGGCATCCTCCGGGTCGGACATCTGCTCGAGAATGTCATAAACGATCGTTTTTGTAACCAGGATGATGGTCCCGCGCGCAATTCGGCCTTCGAATCCGCCGCAGGTTCCCAGGTTGACTAATATGTCGGGCTGGAGGTGATCAATGACAACCTGCGTCAGTCGCCGCGGCGGAGATCTTGCCCCAGCCGCCGTGGAAATATGTCACAGGTGGAACTTCGAAAGTCTCTCCTAACGGAGTGGATTCTACATGGGATGGGGTGAGGATCTCTTTGATTGCCCGCCATTCGGAGTTGGCCGAGATCAATACGATGATACGCTGGTCACCCATTTTCCAGTTTGTTATCCAGGTAATCCAGAATAAACCGCAGCGAAGCCTGCGCCGAGGACTCTTTATTAGCGCGGCGGTCACCGCCCCAATCGAACTTGCGAGCCCAGTCGCCATCACGCGCCGAAAGGCCGATCCAGGTGGTACCGACCGGTTTTTCCGGCAACCCACCGGCAGGCCCGGCGATACCGCTCACGCTGATTCCAATATCCGCACCCAGCGCGGTGCGAACACCGCGTGCCATTTCAATCACGGTCTCCCGGCTGACTGCACCGTGAAGGCGCAGGGTATCCCACGAAACGTGCAACAGGGCCACTTTGGCCTCATAGGCATAGGCTACAACCCCGCCCACGAAGTAATCGGATGAGCCGGGAACATCTGTAATATGGTCCGCTACCAGACCACCGGTGCAGGATTCGGCAGTGGCAAGTTTCAGGCCGCGAAGGCGCAGCAGGTTTCCAATGGTGACTTCCAAGTCTTCAGACATAGGCGGATTATACTGCTTTTTAAAACCCTAGATTTTTTCCCGATCACTTTACAATCCTGTAAGGACTGTCGGGACTATTGTGTTCATCAAATAATAATTGTATACTGGTACTGAATCTCACGATCGCTGTGAAATTGCGCCGATCTTCTTTTGAGGAGGATATTTTATGTTAATCAAACGGATTCTAATCCCCAGCATGGTCATTCTAACCTTCGTCCTGCAGTTGATGACGCCTGTCGTCGTCCGGGCGGATGACGGAGCACCGCCTCCGGATTCGACCGAGGTTGCTCCGGTGGTTGTTGAGGAAGTCCCGCCTCCGGATCCGACCGAGGTTGCTCCGGCGGTTGTTGAGGAGGTCCCGACCGTTCCGGAGATCCTCGATCAAGCCCCGGAGGGGACCGAGATCGTCGTCCTGAACACGGACGGCTCGATCGAACCACTCGCCACCCAGGCGGCGGCGGAGGCGATCGCCACCAGCGATCCGATCTGGTGCCCGGCCGTACAAACCACACCGACACCCGGTGCGAATGGCTGCACGCCATCTCAGGCCACGGTGGATGATCTGTTGAACACCATCAGCGGAGATCCTACCTATAATGGAGACGGGACAATCTTTTTCACGACTGATTACCATACGGATGATATTTATATTAATGGTGGTGATGATAGAGTAGCCAACCTGGACAACCTTGCCATCGTCGGCGATACCGGCGGTGGCGCGGCTGCCACACTGACAGTACCTGTTTTTATCGCAGAATGGTGGGGTGATATTCACATCGGCAACCTCAACATCGATCTGACTTCCTATACACCCGAACTCCTACGGTCTCGATGTTGGAACTGATGGAAACATCACCGTATCCAATGTGGATGTAACGGGTGCTGGATATGACGGTGCCCGTCTGGAAAACTGTCATAGCTATATAGATGCCAATCCGGATCCTGCCATCACCGAATGGGTTTGCATGCTTACCAGCACTGTCTCTATCACCAGCAGTACCTTCACCGGCAATGCTGGAACTGGGGTCTTTGTTGACTCGTCCGGATCGATCACTCTGGATGCGGTCAGCGCTGACAATAATGCCACCGGCGCCGATCTGAACGCCGATAGCGGTGTAATCTCGGTCGCCAACGCCAGTACCTTCACTGACAATAATTTCTATGGATTGCAGGCCGGCATAGGTTCGGGGAACGTCATCCTGAGCAATGTAACTGCTTCGGGCAACCAGTACGGCGCGATCGTTGGAACAGATGCGGGGAATATCACGATCTCAGCGAGCACCTTCGATAACAACAGTACTTCGGATCCAGAATATCCCGGCATCGGCCTGCAGGCTGGTACGAGCCTGGGGGATGTCAGCCTGAGCTTCGTGACCGCCACCGGTAACGACATCGGCGCGACGGTCGGCAGCGAGCAGGGGAACGTGAATGTTGCTGCTTCTACTTTTTCCGATAACGGCTATGTCGGTCTGGCAGCTGGAACGATGCAGGGAACCGTCACCCTCACTGATGTAGTTGCCAACGGTGTAGATGCCACGACACTGCTGGGACCTGTTCCCCTCGCGGGTATAGTTGCCACCACCTCGCTCGCTGGTCCTAACCAGGCAATCGGTGCGATCGTCGGCAACATGGATGGATCGATCACGATCATGGGAAGTATTTTTAATGGAAATGCCGAAAAAGGTCTCTACATTAAATCCACCGGCATTGCCACGGATCCAGATGTCACCCTCCTGGGCGTATCCGCCATTGGCAACGGCTTGAAGGGCGCATACATCGAATACCTGGCGCCCTGCGGGACCACCACAGGCGGGGTAAATGTCAGCCTGAACAGCGGCGATTACGAGACGAACGGCGGTTATGGCATCTACGCCGCCATTGGGCCGGATGGCACGCTGACGACGGTCGTCCCCCCCTGCTCGGAGATAATGGTGGTGCGATCGGACCCAGTATCTACGACATCGTTGTGAAAAACAGCGTTTCCCCCTGCCCGGCACCGGAAGAGCCCAAGTCCGAGCCGGAGCAGAAACCTTACCATGTGGTGGATGTGCCCGGTACGGGTGGTGAGCCGGTCGAGCAGAACTGCACCGATTACATTGGCACCGTGCTGGTCCTCCCGGGTGAGGACAGAGCCACCCTGAAATGCCCGGCCACCGGTTCATCCAACCTGCTGGCCCTGCTCCAGGAGGCTTTACCTGGTGCCATCCCTCAGGGAACGGAGTTTGCTTCCGCCTTCCAGTTCATCTTGATGGATGGAGATCAACAGGTCACTCTCTTACCCATTGGCAGCTCTCTCAGCCTGGCCTTCAAGCTGCCTGATGGTGCCACCCCGAACGATCATTATGCCATCCTATACTGGGACCCGACTGCCAAAGCCGGGACCGGAGGCTGGGTGGAACTGCCCAAGTACGCTGAACGCCTAGATGGTGTCCCGCTGGGGTACGCTCTTCATCCAGATGCCGACCCCGCCGACGGGATGCGCATCTTCTCGGGGACGCGCACCCTGGGCGATTACGTTAAGGCGACTGTCAACTTCACCGGCGTGTTCGTACTGATCAAGAAATAGGCCGGCCGGTTTCGTGCTACAATCCTGAGGGACGGCGACCGCCGTCCCTCATCGTTATTCATTGAGGGCTTATGAAATCCACCAAACAATTCATCATCCAAGTAATATCATCCCTGTCAGTCCTGCTCCTGTTGGCGGCTTGTGGGGAGACGACCGCCACTCCAACCGCAACGTCCCCCGCAGCGTCGACCGCCACCCCGACCGAAACGCCCCCCTATGATCGATGTGCGCCCGAGAACCGTGTCGTCGAGATCAAACCGATCAACGACCTGATGCGTGAATTCGACGACGCCGCCCAGCTGGCGGCAGTCGTCCAGGTTGACCAGCTGGTGAATGTCATCCCGTCCCTACAGGCGGTCCGCCGCCGGGCCGAGGACCAACAGGTCCCGGACTGCCTGTCGACGTTGAAGTCCCTGCAACTGCAAGAGATGAACACCTTCATCAACACTCTGTTGGTCTTCGTTCAGGTGCGCGACACGAAAAACCAGACCGTCGCCCAGGGGATTGCCCAAGCGCAGTCCTTGCACACGCAGTTCAACCAGGAAATGGCCCGCCTGGTCGGGGCGACCTACGTGCCGGAAACCTCCACACCTACTCCCTGAGTGCGGGCAAGGAATCAAAACGCCCACAGTTCAATTCCTACTCGACTGCGGGTGTTTTTTTATTCCTTGATGGATAAATCGTCTTCATTGTTCAACCACAGAACATCGACTTGATGAAAACCCTACGTCTCCCTCGGCCCTGGATGTGCCCGGTTTCCAGAACATGTTAAAATCACCCGCATGGAGATTAGCGAACACCTTCAGGGGATTCTGGCGACCCTCCCATCCAAGCCCGGCTGTTACCTGATGAAAAATGCCGAGGGGACGATCATTTACGTCGGCAAAGCGATCAGTCTGAAGAACCGCGTCCGCTCGTATTTCCATGCTGATTCCAGCCATGATCACAAGACGCGCCGCCTGGTGCGCGAGATCAGCCACATCGAATGGATTTTGGTCGGATCCGAACTCGAGGCGCTTATCCTCGAGATGAACCTCATCAAGAAACACCGGCCCAAGTACAACATCCGGCTGAAAGATGACAAACGCTACCCATACATCAAAATCCACTGGAATGAGCCGTATCCCAAAGTCACCGTGACCCGCCTGATGCTGGATGACGGGGCGCGCTATTTTGGGCCATACACTTCCGCCTGGGCCGTCTACCAGACCCTGGATGTGTTGCGGCGCGTCTTCCCATACCTGACCTGTGACCGGGAGATCACCGGCCAGGATAAACGCGCCTGCCTTTACTACGATATCAAACTCTGCCTGGCGCCCTGCATCGGCGCAGTGAACCAGCAGCAATACCGCCAGATGATCTCCGACCTGCAGGAGTTCCTCAACGGCCACTCTGAGCCGATCATTGCACGTGTCCAGCAGGAAATGGAAAAAGCGGCAGAGGAAATGCGTTTCGAGAAGGCTGCGGCCTTGCGCGACCAGTTGAAGGCCATGCAATCCATCGTTGAACGCCAGAAGGTTGTTTTTGCGGCAGATTACAAGGATTCGGATGTAATTGCCATGGCGCGCGCCGATAATGAAGCTTGTGTGCAGATCTTCTTCATCCGGGGCGGCAAACTGATCGGACGTGAATATTTCGTGCTGGAAGGCACGGAAGATACCGCTGATAAGGAAGTGATGGCGGAGTTTGTCAAGCAATTTTATACTGAAGCGGCGGAAATACCCGCAGCAGGTGCTCCTGCCTCAGGAGATCGAGGAGGCCCAGATCATCGGCCAGTGGCTGCGCTCACGTCGCGGCGGTGAGAAAACCGAGATGGTTGTTCCGCGCAATGGCCAGCCGCATGACCTGGTCGAGATGGCTGCCGAAAATGCCGCCGAGACCTTGCAAGCCTTGCGGACGCAGTGGCAGGCGGACACTCACAAGCAGGAACAGGCGCTGGCTGAGTTGCAGTCTGCCCTGCAATTGCCCAATCCTCCCAACCGCATCGAATGCTATGATATTTCCCATACCCAGGGAGTGGCAACCGTCGGGAGCATGGTTGTTTTCACGCAAGGCGTACCGGATAAAAAACTCTACCGCCGGTTCAATGTTGAAGGGTCGATTGGCGCTCCTGATGATTTCGCCAGCATGGAGGAAGTGCTAACGCGCCGCTTCAAGCGCTGGGAGTGTGGCTCAGGAGATACGACCCTTCGACATCGCGCCAACGGCAGCACCCGGGTCCAAGCCGGACGAATCGTTTGCCTTTCTCCCAGACCTGTTGATCGTGGATGGTGGCAAGGGACAATTATCCCGGGCGATGGATGTCCTCCAAAAATTTGAATTGTTTGATAAAGTGCCGGTGGTGGGCCTGGCCAAGCAGAAGGAGGAGATTTTTTTCCCCAACAAGCCTGATTCTGTTGCTGCTGCCGCGCCATTCGCAAGGGCTTTATCTTGTCCAGCGCATCCGCGACGAAGCACATCGCTTTGCCATTACCGCGCACCGGGCGCGGCGGACGAAGCAGGGCATGGCCTCGGCTCTGGATTCTCTGCCTGGCATTGGCCCTGTCAAACGGAAAGCCCTCTTGAAACATTTCGGTTCTGTGGATAAGATTAGAGAAGCATCAGTGGTAGAATTGAGCGCCGTGCCGGGAATTAACAAGGCATTGGCTGAAAGTATCAAGGCGCAATTGGAATGATAAAACTATCTGGATTGTAGATGATGATGAAGAAATGATCTGCTCGGTTGATGCTGAAATTGCTGGATTGCGAAGCCGATATTTCTTCTCGCCGGGCACCAGGCTTTGATGGGACGCCGACCTGTCATCCTGGATATCAATATGCCGGGTGAGCGGGATTGACTTTCTGGAATTTTCACGCAGGATTTGGAATATCCCAGTCGTCATGCTTTCCACCGAAGCTGCGACTTGATAGTGGATCAAGCCATGGATCTTGGTGCGATGCTACGTGACCAAACCGGTAGTCCGAGGAACTGAAGCGCATGAAAAAGGCATTAGCCATGGAGAATAATAAATCATTGGTCCATATTTGAACATGACCAATGAAGTGAGGAAGAAAAGATGGCAAAAGGTAAAAATGCGAAAAAAACTAACCAGAGAGCAACGGCAAACGCGGACGTATCGGGTAATTTTTATTGTTATCTCGGTGATTGTTCTCTTAACCATGTGTCTGTCGCTGACGATCAAGTAACGGTGACATCTTTGAGGCGATTCCCAGCAAGGATATTACTATCCTTGGGCATGATTCGGGTATTCCCATTCGGGAATGACATGCTTCCCGAGGCATGGTACCCCTGCCGGGGATGATATCCAGCGGGGATAATATCCCTAAAAGACGGGACACAAGAATAAGACGGATAGCAATGTGTATCCGTCATACTGAGAAAAGGTCGTTTATGCTCGATAAACTTGCTGGAATTGAAAAACGCTACGAAGAACTTCATCGCCTCTTGTTGGAAGTGGGCAACGATTATCAACGCGCCGCCGAACTGAACAAAGAACGCCTCGACCTGGAACCCATGGTCGAAAAATCGAAAGAATACCGCCGCGACATGGCGCGCTTGGAAGAAGCCCGTGCAATTGCCGGGTCTGAAGAAGATGCTGAAATGCGGCTTCTGGCCGAGTCCGGAAATTGCCGATCTGGAACCACAGGCGGCAAGTGCTTGAAAAAGAACTCAAGCAGATGCTTGTGCCCAAGGACCCGCGCGACGATAAAAATGTGTTTGTCGAAATCCGCGCCGGAACGGGTGGGGAGGAAGCAGCCATTTTCGCCGCCGACCTGTATCGCATGTATACGCGTTATGCTGAACGCCAGGGCTGGAAAGTCGAGTTGATGGACTCGAATGCCATCGGCGTGGGTGGTTTCAAGGAAGTTGTTTTCCAGGTCAAAGGCAAGGGCGCTTTTTCGAAACTCAAATATGAGTCTGGGTGTGCACCGTGTCCAACGGGTCCCTGCCACCGAGTCTTCAGGTCGGATTCACACTTCCACTGCCACCGTGGCCGTTCTGGCTGAAGTGGAGGAGGTGGATGTGGAAATCCCCGAGTCCGACATGAAAATTGACGTTTTCCGCTCTTCCGGCGCGGGCGGTCAGAATGTCCAGAAGAATGCCACTGCCATCCGCATCACCCACCTGCCGACCGGCATGGTGGTCGCCGTCCAGGATGAACGCTCACAGTTGCAGAACAAACTGCGCGCCATGTCCATTTTGCGGGCGCGTCTGTACGAAATCGAGGAAGAAAAACGACGCTCCACCCAGGATGCCGACCGCCGCTCACAGGTGGGATACCGGCGAACGGTCCGAAAAGATCCGCACCTATAATTATCCGCAGAACCGCGTCACCGATCATCGCATCAACGTTTCGATCTTCAACCTTCCGGCCGTAATGGAGGGGAGCATTGATCAGTTTATCGAGGAACTCTCCTCCCGTGACGAGGCTGACCGCCTGTCTGCCAGCGGGGTGGAGGATGATGACCAAGTAAGACTGGGGGACAGACCATTGGGGAAACCCTCGACGGGCTACTTCCCGTTTGGAGAATGACCAGTGATATGCCGGGCCTGGATGCCCAGGTGCTGTTGGCATGCCTGTTGGACAAACCGCGTTCCTGGGTGCTGGCCCATCCCGAAGCGCCTCTTACTGGAAACCAAAATGCAACGCTGGAGACACTGGTTGCCGCGCTTGGAAGGAGGCGAACCACTTCCGTACATCCTAGGTCACTTGGGAATTCTTCGGCTTGGAGTTCGAAGTGACACCCGATGTGCTCATCCCCCGCCCGGAGACCGAATTACTGGTTGAGACGGGCGATTACCTGGTTGAGAAAGTCGGAACCCGGGAGGCGGTGAATTGAGAGTGATGGATGTGGGCACTGGCTCTGGTTGCATCGCCATCTCCCTGGCGGTCAATGTACCGGGGATTTTCCATCACCGCCACCGATATTTCCTCGGCTGCTTTGAATGTGGCACGACGTAATGCCGAAAAAATGAAAGTCTCCGGCGGCATCACTTTTCTCGAGAGCTGACCTGTTTCCCAATCCGACCATCCCTGATCCCTTCTCCCTGATCGTCGCCAACCCGCCTTATATTCCAACCAACACCCTGTACAATATCCCTGTTTATGGCCGCGAACCGACCCTGGCTCTGGATGGCGGTCCTGACGGGCTGGCGATCATCCGCAGGTTCCTGGCAGAATGCTCCCACCTGCTTATCTCCGGAGGCATGTTCCTTATGGAAATCGAAGCCTCCGAAGGTCTGTCGGTGCTATCATTGGCGTCTGATGCTTTTCCGAATGCCCGGATCCAATTGCATAAAGACCTTGCCGGTCACGACCGGCTGTTGGAAGTACAAGTATGAAGACGGTCATTTTATCGGCGCAAGACCCATTTGCCCTGCCGCGTGCCCTCGAAATCCTGCAAATGGGTGGGCTGGTGGCTTTTCCAACCGACACGGTCTATGGTGTGGGTGCGCTGGCTTTTAACGGAGCGGCAGTAGAAAGTATCTATACGGCCAAGGATCGCCCGGTGGAAAAAGCCATCCCGATTTTAATCGGAGATGTGGATGATCTGGTGAAAGTATCTGCTGAAGTCCCGGAAATTGCCCTGAAGACTGGCTGCCCGTTTTTGGCCCGGACCTTTGACCCTGGTGGTACCAAAACACCCAGAACTGCCAGAAGCCGTCTCCGCCACGCCGACAGTCGGTGTGCGCATCCCGGACCATCCTGTGGCGCGTGCCTTGCTGCGCCTGGCAGGACCGATGGCTGTCACTTCAGCCAACCTTTCCGGTCAGCCAAGTCCCACTACGGCGCAGGAAGTCTTTGCCCAGCTCGGTGGGCGAATCGCACTGATCATCGACGGCGGCAAGACACCAGGCGGAGTCCCATCCACCGTGGTGGATTGTGTTGGTGCAGAGCCGCAAGTTTTGCGCGCAGGACCGATCCCCAAAAGTGAAATCCTGGCAGGTGTCAGGTCTAAAAGTCTGATCCATTTCTTCGGTTCAATCCCATCATTTCCCGCCCTAATTCTCTCATCTGCAACTTAACCTTTATTCATCTTGTTCTTATCTCAAAGCATATAATAATAATTAATTCTCCTCCTTAACAAACCCCGCCGGGACTAGGGCCAGTCCCCCCAGGGGTTTGTGTTTTTAATGGGACAGTTAAGATAATGGCCAGGTTGGCAGAATATCAATCTCCAGCCCATCGGTGTGACCGAGAGCGTAGCGGAAATAACCTGCTGCAGCGATCATGGCAGCGTTGTCAGTACAGAGCGACAAAGGCGGGATGTTGACCGGAAATTCCTGTTTGCGCCAGAAATGCGTCACGCAGGGGTTTATTGGCTGAGACACCTCCGCCCACGACGATTTGCTTTACGTTAAACTCGCGGGCCGCATTCATGTTTTGTTGAATAGCACATCAACGACTGCCGCCTGGAAACTGGCAGCCAGATCTGCCACAGGCAGGGGCCTGCCATCCAGTCTTTTCGTTTCTTTGAGAACAGCGGTCTTCAAACCGGAAAAGGAAAAATTCCAAGTCCCTTCCAGCCAGGCGCGCGGGAATTTGAACGCTGTCGGGTCTCCCTCTTCGGCGGCTCTCTGAATAGACGGCCCACCGGGGTAGGGGAGTCCCAGCAGCCGGGCAACTTTATCGAAGGCTTCGCCGGCTGCATCATCGAGAGTGGCGCCGAGGCGCCTGTAAGATAGATGGGCATCCATCAGATTTAGTTCGGTGTGCCCGCCCGAGACGAGCAAGGCCATCAACGGGAAATGCGGCTCGCGAGCTGGAGTATCTCCTTCGTTGTATACCCAGGCTGAGTAAATATGGCCTTCCAGGTGGTTCACGCCTACCAGCGGTAAACCTGCCCCGAGTGCCAAACCTTTGGCCGCGTTAACCCGACCACCAGCGATCCGGCCAAACCAGGGCCACGCGTGGCAGCGATGGCATTGATATCTGCAAGTGCCAGGTGTGCCTGAGCCAGTGTCTGCTCGATGACCGGCAGGATGGACAGGACGTGCTGGCGTGCAGCCACTTCCGGGTAAACTCCGCCATAACGGGCATGGATATCCATCTGGGAGGCGACGGTGGAAGCCAGCAGCGCACGTCCGTTTTCGAGCACGGCTGCGGCGGTCTCATCGCAGGAGGTTTCGATGGAGAGGATGCGGGCGGGTTTTAATTTGGTCATCGAGGTGATTATAGCGTCATCCGCTTGGACGTCAACGCTTGGGCGGATACGGTTCCTTTTTCAACAACAACAGAATCCTTACATCTTCCACTTCTTCATTTCCAGTACAAAATCATAAGGATACTCGGCCAAGATTTCCATAGTCCCATCCGGGCGAACCAAAATTGTATCTTCGATGCGGACCCCCATACCTTTTTCAGGATAATACAGGCCAGGCTCGCTGGTTATAACCACGCCTGGTTTCAGGATGTTGTCGTCCGCCGCGGTCAAGCCAGACCAAGGCCGTTCGTGTATGTTCAGCCCAACGCCGTGTCCCAGCGAGTGGACGTAGCCTTCCATCGGGGCTTGGGTGTTGAGCGGGGTCGTGTGTCCGGTCTTCTCGAACTCTTCGCATACCAGGCGTTGATAGTCTTTGAATGGCGCATTCAGGTCGAGATTCTCCTGAACCTTATCAAAAACGGCCTTTACCTCGTTATAGAGTTTCTGCGCCTCGGGAGTGGCATAGCCCAGACTCCAGGTGCGGGTGAAATCGTAGAAATAACCGCCGCCCGCTTCGCACGGGTAAATGTCGAAAACGATGGTCTGGCCCAGACGCAGCAGGTCGGTGGGTGTACCTGCTGAATGGGGGATACCCGCATCGCGACCGATGGCAAAGATTGTCCCTTCAGGGTTCTCAGCGCCCAGTTCGGCCAGCCACAGGTTGATACGGGATTTGACATCTGCAACGGTCAACGGGGAACCATCTTCTTTCAACAAGACTTCATCTTTTCGGACCTCGCGGCTGGTGAGATACTCGGCGACGCGCCCCACGACCGTGGTGGTGACTTTGCCCATCTTGCGGATACGGGCCACTTCGGCCTCGTCCTTCGTCTCCATGGTGTACATGAAGAGCGAATTGTCACGCGTTTCGCCAACCAGTTCGAACTCCGGCATCAGTTTCTGCAAATGGGCAAAGATGGCGAAGGCCGACCCCAAATCCGTGTTGCCGTAGATGCCAACCCGTCCGTGCATACCCTGATCGGTGAACATGCGTTTATACCGGATTGCCGAAGCTAGCGCCATATCACCTTGAGCTTCCTTTAAAAGGGAGTCGAAATTGTAGGTGCTGTATGGGATGACCTTTAATCCCGATTTAGCGGCCTCTTCGCGTTCCATATCATTGCAATATAGTACGGGTTCACTGCCGCGCTTCTTGATAAGGGTCGCCCCGCTAACGTGCCCACCTCCGGTCAGGTAATACATGGGCGGGTTGTGGGTGGCATCGCCGATGACGAGGATAGCATCGAGATTCTTCGTTTGCATGTGAGCGTCGAGGTCGGATTTCATATTAGCGTGCTCCTTGAGAGTCGGTTTATCGAGGATTACTATTTGGTTTGAATAATGGCAAAAACAAGCTCTGGTGTATGGACTTGGGTGGAGATTTCAAGCGACGGGCCGGCATCCGCGGCGAGTTTTCCGACCTGGTCTGGATTCCCCACCAACCAGATGCTGTTATCCCCGCTGTAGCCTTGGACGACTGCCATTGCTGTGGCTAGGTCGTTCATGTGGAGTGCGTCATTGATGAGATAGACCTGTTTTAACTCGTCCGGCTGCCATTCCAGCCCGAACTCGCAATTCAAGACTTCACGTTCCAACAGTGCCGGAGCCCACTCACGGAGGGCGCCATTGCCGGCGATAAGTACGTGTGCGCCGGCAGGAATGATTTGACGCTCCTGACGCATGGTCTCAGTTGCCGCGGCGCTGATCTGCAATTCCGCCTGATTCTGTAAGTCGTGCAGAGTATTCACAGCACTGGCTATAATCAACAGCACCAGAACCATCGCCAACAACCCGGGAGCCAGCGGTGGCCTGCTGTTAGTGCCGCTGATCGAGAAGGCCTTTTGAAGAAGCGGCCAGATAAGATGGACAATTCCTGAGGCTGCCAGCCAGGCGGCTGGAATGGCAACCAGCCAGCATCCTTCGCGCGGGATCAGCCAGACAGCAAAAAAGATCACAGCCTGGAAGGCCTGCTTGTTCAACACAGTCCATATCAGCCCGGCAAAGACCAACCAGTCAAACAGGAACCCATAAATTCCCTCGTCAGCTACGAAAGTAATCATATCCGCGGGTTTGAAGGTGATCATATATCTGATCTGGTTAAGCAATGAAGAGGCATCCTGTTGTGTTAGAAAAGCGATGGTGAAGCCACCGAATTCGTGGTGCAGGATGATCGTCAACCAGTAGGGTGCGGAGATAATCAAACCAGTCAGTCCTGTCAACAACAGCCAAGCAGACCTTTTGAATGAACGCCTTTTCAGGTCCTGCCCAAGAAATCTAAGGAAGAAGAGGATAGAGATGATCACGCCGCCATAGGCACTGCCGGGGCTGGAAAGAACACTCAGGCCGAGGAAGAGTCCGGCCCAAAGAGCGGGACCAGGATGAGGAATTCTTCTCGAAGCGAAACAGCCAACCCAGGTAGAAAAGCAGTACCAGAGTCCCGCACGCTTCGGCCAGTCCGGCGCCTTCGATCTGGTTTACGAAGGCGCTCGGCATCAATGCGAAGGAGAACAAAGCCGCAGTCCTCAGTCGGTTGTCATCGGTGAACGCTGTGATCATCCAGTAGAAGGCGGGTAAAGAAAATACGGCAACCAGCGGGGGTAGCAGATTGACGGACACGAAAAGCGGAGGAGCGAACAACTTTATCACGATCGCCTGGAGGTAGAAACCGAGCGGCGGGTAAGCGAAAGGGATGCCTCCAAGCGAATAATACGGGATGGTTTCGGGCAGGGCGAAATGATTTTGGATGATTTGGCGGGAAAATTCGTAGAATAAACCGCCCAGATGAAACGGAGCATCGAAAGGAATTGTGAAGAGATGCGCGATCCGCAGGATGGCTCCGCCTACCATCAAAGCCAGGATAACCCATGGGACTTTGGTTGAGCGTATCCTCATTATGAATTATCTCAACCTTCAATGATTTCTACGGCCATCTGCTATTTTTTCCCTCATCTTGCACCCTTTTGCGATGTTTGTGTTTACGTAGGCTTGCCCCACGATTTGCAAGACCTGCTCGCGTGAAAGTTTCCCCACCCCGTTTTCGATCGCATTCAGAGTGCCCTCTGCCAGAAGCAAGGGGATCTCTACAAAATATTTAAAGGAACTTTTAGGCATGGAAGCGACACCCGCTCTGGCGAGGTCAAGGTTCTTCCTGGCATATGTGAACATTTGCTTATCTGTCCAGCCGGTCGGGAAGAAATTCACGCCGCGGTCGGTATCTTCTTTGCGATTGCGCAGGATGTTGACCGCCTGCAGGCCGCGCCCGAATTGGACGGCGCACATCCGATCAATGGCTGTCCCGTCGAACCAGCCCCAGATATCGCAGATCAACAATCCAACCGCGCCTGCCACGCTGAATGTATACCCATCCAGGTCGGCTTCAGTTTGAATTTGCCAATGGTTTTCCACCCAATAGGCCATGCGTTCCGCCATCGCAATGGTCGCGTCCCAGACGCGCGGGGCAATATCGCTAGGCGCACTCAAGAGCCAGTCACCAATCCGCAAAGTGACTTCCGGAAGGATGGAACGATAAGGAGAGAAAAAGAAATCCAATTCAGCGAGACTGGTATGCGCATTCCCCACGCCTATATGCGCCTGCAGAATTGGACCCAGTCCGTGTAACAAGGCTGCTTTTTTGGTATCATCCAAATCGGGGTGATCTTCGATCTCGTCAATCGCCCGCATGCATAAATAGGCACCGGCAACCGCCTCCTGAAGCCTGGCAGGCAAGCGGGCAATTGGAATAAAAAACGTCCGGCTGTTTTCTTTCAGGACGCGAGTTATGGTCGGCATGCAAAGTCATAGGCCTATCTACCAGTATGACAAAAGATTTCTCAAGGATTGCGCTTGCGTTTTGTAAGATATGAAGGACATTTGCCAAATTGACCAGCAATGCTCCATCCTGCTCAGGCAGGACGGTGCGTGGGTCGAGCAGGATGCGGTCATTTTCGGTGCGGGCGATAATCGGTGGCTGTTCCCTGGCGCAATTTTTCCAAAAACGTGTCTGATCCATTAACCGTCAAGTGCAAGAACCCAGGTCGGCAGGGACTCACCTGGCAGGCTCCCGCCACCAACAGTGGATTCACTGGCAAGCACTTCTCCCTGACCCAGTTTAGCTGCCCAGGATTTCCGCACGCGCTTTCACCTGCCTTGGTGATTGCGAGATCATGCGCCAAATCGGGATCTCACGCTCGGCTTCATCCTTGAGATAATGCAGCAAAGTCGCTGCCAGCGCGGCCAGGCAGAGTTTATCGGCGCGCACAGCACGGGCCAATGGGTGCTTCTTGATCTTTCCAATCAGGTCAGCTTTACCGATGATGATGCCTGCCTGCGGGCCGCCGAGTAACTTATCTCCGGAAAAACAGACCAAGTCTGCACCAGCTGTGATGCGACTCTTGCACGGCAGGCTCATGAGCCAGCCCAAAGCGTTCAGTTGCCAGCAGTGTCCCGGAGCCCAGGTCATCTGCGAATATAACCCCGACTTTGTGTGCGAGGTCCGCGATTTCTGCTAGATCAGGCTCTTCGGTAAAGCCGATCATTTTAAAGTTCGAGTGGTGGGCATGCATTACCAACGCGGTTGGTTCGGTGAGGGCTTCTTCATAATCTGAAAGATGAACGCGGTTGGTGGTGCCGACTTCGACCAGTTTAGCCCCCGATTGCTTCATCACATCGGGGATGCGAAACCCGCCGCCGATTTCGACCAGTTGTGAACGGGAAATGATCACACGTTTCTTATTGGCAAGTGCAGACAGGACCAGAGAACACGCCGCGGCATTATTATTGACCACCAGCGCAGCTTCCGCACCGGTTAACCGCTGGAGCAGAGTCTCGGCATGGATCAGACGGCTGCCGCGTTTCCCGGTTTCGAGGTCGAATTCAAGATTCGAGTAACCATGCGCAACAGCCAGCATGGATTGGACAGCAGCAGTTGAAAGGGGGGCACGACCCAGGTTGGTGTGCAAGATAACACCGCTGGCATTGATAACGGGCAGCAGCGTGGGGGCCGTCCACAATTGCAGCAAGGAGGCAGCCTGGCTGAGGAGGACTTCCCGATCCGGCAAGTTTGGCCTCGCCTGCTCTTCGAAGATGCTGCTCCGCACCTCGTCAAGGGAAGTGCGGATGGATTGTAATGTTAACGGGCGGCCGTAACTCGCGATGAGTTCAGCCGCAAATGGGGTTTGGAGAAGTTGTTCTACTGATGGGAAGTCCGTGCAGATTCATTCTTTCGACTGGTCGCTCTCCACCGAAGACTGCCCACCCGTACTCGAAGGGAAATTCGTGGGGGGCTGCCAGCGTGCGTTCTCTCGCATGCGGACGAAGTATTCAATGGCAATCAGTCCAGCAGCCAAACCGAGGCCGGTCCAAATCGTAACCAGGCGTTCCTGCTGGAGCCAGGTCAACAATGCCCCGTACACACCAAACCAAATGGCCTGGCGCATAATGACTGTGGCACCGACGGGCGGATTGGATGGAAAACGCAAATTCAGGAACCAGGTAACGGGCAGGGCCAGGCTGGTGAGACCAAGTGTGCTTCCAAAGAATAGCAGCCAACGTGCCCAGACCGTGGGGGTGAGCATAAAAACGGCGATCGCTGAACCACCCCACCCGATGAAAAATAGAATGATGCTCGATGCAATGTATGGGCGAAAGGAGGAATTTGGCCGATTTTCCATTGTTTGAATTATACCCCAGGCAGACATCATCATCTCTTTAAAGGCTCTGCGTGAATTTCTCCGGAAGTAGAATTGACCGATAAATTGGATTAGGCTAAGCTACAAAACCTTGCAAGTCCCCAGACCACAATGAAATTCCTAAAGTATCTTGCTCATTATCTCGTCCCAGCACATAGTCGAAAAGCTGGGAGTTTTTCATTTCATCGGATCTTATTTTAATTTTCCGCTTCATCTCGTCAATTTGTTCCTGGGTCAGGTCGGGAATTTCTTCGAGACGAGTGATGCCAAGAGCCTTGCGTTGGGCGTCGCGCCAGCGGGACAGTCGATCTGCGACTTCGACCTCGTAACCCACACTGGAAGGTTTGTAGAAATATGTTCCTAACAACTCCTTCGGCAGGTATTGCTGGGGGGTGAAATGGTCTTCGGACATATGGGGATAAACATAACCTTTCCCGTGACCCAAGAGCGACCGCATCCCGGGTGTTGTCTTTCAAATGATTTGGCACGTCACCCACACCTTCCTGTTCGATACGCTCGAAGGCTTTGAAATAAGATGTGGCTGTATTGGATTTGGGAGCAGTAGCCAGATAAAGCGTAGCTTCGACAATCGGATAAACGCCCTCAGGCAGGCCGATAAAGGTGAATGCCTGCATGGCGGAGGCAGCCACCACGAGTACCCATCGGGTCGGCCAGGCCGATATCCTCCCCAGCCAGGATGATGAGACGGCGCAGGATGAAACGTGGGTCTTCCCCTGCATAGAGCATTTTCGCCAGCCAGTAAAGAGCCGCATCCGGGTCTGAACCACGGACGGATTTGATGAAGGCGGAAATCGTATCGTAGTGCGCATCGCCATCCTTGTCATAAAGCACCGCGCGGCGCTGGATGGATTCCTGGGCAACATCCAGGGTGATATGGATGATACCATCGTCGTCAGGGGGTGTGGATTCCACCGCCAGTTCGAGGGCGTTTAACGCATTCCGCGCGTCACCGCCGGAAACATCAATTAAGTGAGAGCGGGCATCCGGGTCCAAAACGACGCGGCGGCTGCCATAACCACGCTCCGGGTCTGCGAGGGCTCTGTCCAGGATTATTCCGGTCTGTTCGCCGGTCAATGGGAGCAGTTGGAAGACGCGGCTGCGGGAGACCAGCGCGCCAATTACTTCAAAATAGGGATTTTCGGTGGTGGCGCCGATGAGCAGGATTGTGCCGTTCTCCACATGCGGCAGAAGGGCATCCTGCTGGGCCTTATTCCAGCGATGGACTTCATCCACAAACAGGGTGGTCTTTTTTTGGTAAAGGCGTCTTCGTTCCTGGGCGGCGTCTATGACTTCCTTGAGTTCAGCCTTGCCTGCCAGGACAGCGGAAAGCGTTTCAAAATGGGACTGGGTGCGATTGGCAATCACCTGGGCCAGGGTGGTCTTGCCGGTTCCGGGTGGACCCCACAGGATGATGGACGAGAAAAGCCGGTCAGCTTCGATGGCGCGCCGTAGAAGTTTACCCGGACCGATGATATGTTCCTGACCGACATATTCATCAAGGGTGCGCGGGCGCATGCGGGCAGCCAGCGGGGCTTCGTTATTCATGCGTTGCTGCATGGCGTGGTCAAACAGATCGGGCATGGAGATGAATTATAAACCTTTTAGTCACCGAAATCCCAAAGAGACTGGGACTGTTATTGTCGAAACAAATTATTTACGCAGGATATATATTGCAGGGCGGAGCGTTCGACCTTTTCCAGTGGGAGGATATCCACCAGTTCATAGTCGCGGCTGCCGAGCCCGAGTTTTTCTCCATATTCGGTGACCATGTACGGGTCCTTGAGCGGGCCGTGAATTTGCTGGAAGGGGTGGCCAGTGCGGGTATGGATTTCCATCACCAGCGGCAGGTTCTCCTCGATCAGACGCATCCCGGCTGTGGCATCCAGCACGGCGCGTTCGATGGCGACGATATCATCGGACCCAAAGATACCAACATCCGGCAGGATGGGCATGGAGGTGAACCCGAAGCAGTCGCAGACCGGGGTCATGTGGGTGGCCAGGGAGAGGTGGGTGACCTTTTTTGGGTCGAAGGTGGATAGGGTTATGCTGGTCGAGATGGCGCAGGCTTCCTGGAAGGTGTTGAAATTGGCTGCGTCAATCTTCAGGCTTCCGGGCGGAGCCACCTTGAGACAGCGCCCGCACTGGTTGCATTGTTCCATGTGCAGGTGCATCTGGCCGGGCTGTTCTTTATCTTCGACGATGGCTTCAAATGGACAGGAAGCGGCAATTTTTTTGATCATCTCGGCATCCGGGCATTTTTCAGGGAACCAGTACTGATCGAAATGGGTGGCACGGTGCATGTCGCCGCGGGTTTCACCCGCCATGCAACCCAACGCCAGGTTTTTGAAGGCCGCGCCAAAACCGCAGGAAGGGTGTCCTTTGACATGGGAAAAGTTTATGAGAAAAGTGGCGTCATGGATCATGCCGGCCAATTTCCATTTTTTTATACTTTTATAAGGTTTTTCGTACTCGTAAAAGTATTTCTCATCCGGGCCGGCAGCGGGATAAATTGGGCAGCCGATGGTCTCCTGAGTATAGCCGCGTGTCTCAGCTCCGGCTACGTCCCAGTTCACATCGGCGATGAAGGGTTTGCCGCCGCCGTCCTTGACTGCCTGGACCACGCGCCGCACGAAGACCGGGTGGATGGTCGAATAGCCGATGTTATTGCCGGTGTGCATTTTGATGACCACCATCTCATCTTTGACACGATCGCGGATTTGTAGTTTTTCAAGGATCAGGTCGAGTTTTGCTGGTAAGGTCTCCTTTGCTTCCAGGCGGGATTGGCGGGCAGAACCGAAATAAACTTTGCTGGGCATGATGGGTTCCTTTCGGGATCGATTTAAGAATTAAAAAAAGAAAACGATATCATTATGAATAAATATCCCAGGCAAGCTATTAGAGGCGATCGTTTTCAATCTCGGCAAGCAAGTCAGGGATTTGATGGAGAGCTGAAACGACCGCTTGCGGCTGGATCGCCAATTCCCCTTCTTCCGGGAGCTGGACCTGGCGCGTGATCCAGATGCTGTAAATGCCTGACTGGTTGGCTCCCAGCACGTCTGCATTCAACATATCGCCAACCATTGCCGCAGCTTCTGGAGGAACCTGGAAACGATCCAGCGCGACCTGAAAGATGCGCACGTCCGGTTTGCGGATGCCCAGCGCGGCAGAAGTAATGATGGTCTCGAAAAACGGACGCAGCCCCCAGCGGTCCACAATTCCTTGAACGTTCTTGTCATCCGATGTATTGGAGATCAAACCCAAACGGTAGCCGCGGGATTTTAGCGTTTCGAGGGTCGAAATTGCATCCTCTTCGAGAAACCAATTCTGCTGTGTCACGGCATACATCGCCGCCAGTGCAGCACGCAGGACCGGATCCGGGACATTCCGGAAGCCTTTCTGGGATAAGCACGTCGCGCAGGACGTTGTATGTTGTCTGCTCAAAATTGTCTTCGAGTGAGTTTATCATAATATGAGCGGATGAAACCGCCGAACTCGGTGTAGAAAGCGGCCGGGTCAATCCGATACCGAAGCGGAAAGCATTTCAACCAGAGCCCGGTCAGCCTGCTCGTAAATAGGCGGCCAGGGGTCCTTTGAATAAACGAGGGTGGAGCCCAGGTCAAAAAAGACAACCTTAATCTTGGACATATGAATGAATTATAGTCTGCAAAGAAGGATTTAAATCATTTCTCGCATCCCCTCGATTTGTTTCAAAGAATTAGGATAGAGGAAAAGTCTCTCTTGTTCGCCCAATATTACAGAGTTGTCCGGAAAAGACAATAATCAACCGTGCCTGTTTTGGATATGGCCGGGAGGTTGGGCGATTAAATTACTGTTAGGCAACCGTTATCCATCAATCGTACGCTTAGGGGACAATCAGCCAGAAAAGCATGTAGGTGAGAAAACCTGGGACGCCACCGGGGATCAGGGCAATGAGGAAAGCCAGACGGAACCAGAAGGCGCGAATGCCGAAGAATTCCTCCATACCGCCGCAGACACCGGCGACAACACGATTATCCTTGGACCGGCGGAGTCGATTGTGAGTAGTTGTAGTCATAGGGTCCTCTCCATATCATGTGATTATCTCTACATACGACGATAAGGTAAGATGGGTTGTAGGAGTAATATGTAATAAGGAAGAGGAGCGAGTGTTGTTTTCTCGCTCCTTTCTGAGACTCTTTATTCTATCCGCCTTTTAAATAAATTCCGGCCGGATCCAACTCCTCACGTAATATCCTGAGTTCCTTATCCGTGACCGGCTCCGTAAAGCGGAGGTGAGCGGACACCTTCAATACCCAGCCGGTATTGTTGACCGCCTCTTCCGGTGTTTTGCCGGGGTGCAGAGCTGTCAGTACCAGCTCTCCGGTTTCATCGGGTTCCATGAGCCCGATGTCGGTCACCACACCGATGGGGCCCTTGCCGCGCAATCCAGCTTTCTCCCGCCCACCTTTTCCATTCAGGTAGCCGGCGGAGGTGATGAAGTCCACCTTTTCGGGAAAGCGACGTTTC